>NZ_JAHLDL010000003.1 GCF_018861315.1 Clostridium bowmanii
GTACAGAAAAGGTGTTTGTTTTTGTGGTTATTTGGAAATTATTCAGGGTTCTTATTTTCCTAAATCTCATGGTTTTAGTTTACCACTTACAATTGTCTTCATCAGTGACAAATCTCCATTTATTGACCTTTAAACTCTGTTTTATAAGCCAAAAATGAGCCATAGTCGTATATGTTGAGTTTAGATGTACCCCTTCAATATATTTCTTCCTTCTTTCAAATACATGTAAGGATGTTTCATATTCCTCGTAAGTTTCATCATCAAATAAAGTTGGAGGCTGTGGATAGTAAGGGAATCTATAAGCTCCATTTTTACCCTGATACTCGTATAAATGGTCTTCTTTATATTTTAAGGTGTCTTCTTCTATATCCTCTATATTAACATTGAAATTATAATTAATATCTGCTCTAAATATATATTGAGAATGAGTATCTCCACTAATTGTTATATGAGTTTTAAAAATCTGTTCTTCAACATCCTCATAATCGTCTCCGCCTTTACCTTTTTTTCTAATATTATTTAAATAATAAACCATATTATCAGTATTAATCCACATTCTGTCGAATGTCTTGGTTTTTAAAGGCTTGGTTTCATGTCTTTCAAGGAATTCTAAGCAACGTTTGTATACCCATTCAAGTTTACCATAGTATGTAGTCGGATTTATTTCTAATATTTCACAGGTTCTTTTTACAGGAACTTTTCTTATTAGCATTTTAAAGAATAGTGGTAAAACCTCATTTCTTTGTTGATGATAGTTTGTGGATATTTCTCTTGCAGGTAGTGTATTTGTGTTCTTCTTACACTTTTTACACTGCCATTTATCTGATTTGCTTGTGCTTCTACCTTTGTGGTAAAAATTTTTAGGAATTGTATAAGGGGTTGATATATTATTTAAACAATCATCATAATGAAATTGGTAAATTGGCTCAATATCTTTTACGGTATTAATTATCTTTAACCTCTTAATTTCTTCTGCTAATGCCCAATTAGAATAACATACTGAGTGTTTATTGATTACAATTCCATCTCTCACGTTTATTACAGGAGTATTGCAATGAATATATTTTGAAGTTTCATTACCTCCTAACTTGTATTTATACGGTTTGTTGGGAGCTTGTATAAACCTTTCTTGAACTTCCCCGAACCATTGACAAGATGGATTATCACAGTAATTAACTTGAATAAGATAATCCATGTTATTTAGGATTATTTTCACTGGTCGAAAAACTAAATCTCTATATAATTTGGCAAATTTTACAGGAGATAAAAGAGGATAATTTATAGCCCTTGATTCAACTTCTTCATCAGTTATCGGACATTCCACTTTAATTATTGAATCATCAGAGGATTCCGCCAAAGTCTTTAACTTACTCAACTGATTTGTCCTCGGATGTGATATTTCCAGTATCACTATTTGCTTTTAAAAGTGCATTAAGTCTTTTATTATTGCGTTTTTTATTTGCCCAATTTATAAATCCTTGGTCTTTAAGAAGATTATTAAGAAATTTATCAATAACTTCGCTTTCGGTATAATCTGTATATTCAGCATAATATTTTACTATAGCCTTTGTATTTTCAGATATTTCCCAACCAGGATTAACTTTAACTAAAGTTTTAGGTTTAATGAATTCAATATTAGACATAAAATAGCCTCCTAATGTAAAATAAATACAAATATTAGCAATGTAAATAACAACTTCACTGGTTTATGAATTAATATTTTTGTATGCTATTACGTATGCTATTACATATAATATTATACCATTTAATTTATAATAATTATAGTCATACCAACGAAAAATAGCGTATTAATTATATGCTAATTAATAAGCTATTTAATCTAATATTTATACTGTTATTTAATTGTTTTGCAACCCAAAATCAAACCCGTTGAATATACTTTCGATAGCTTTTCTTCTTGGTAACAATAAATCTTAAGAAGAACATAGAAATTTGCACACCTTTTTAATAAGAATCTAGATATTCCTCAATTGCTTCCTGCCAAGTTCTAGTTATATCTCCAGTTGTTAGTTCCAACATATAATTTCTAAGAACTGAATATTCTGGCCTTTTTGCGGATCTTTTAAATTCATCTGTTGTGCAAGGAAAAACTTCTGTATCAATACGTTTAAGTCTAAATATTTCTTTAGTGAATTCATACCATGTGCATTCCCCTTTACAGGTACAATGGAAAACTCCATAATTCTTATCTTATATAAGCTTTATTATAACTCTAGCTAAATCAACTGTGCTTGTAGGTGTTCCCTTTTGGTCATTAACTACTTTTAATGTTGTATTAGTTTCACTTAAATTTATCATAGTCTTTACAAAATTATTTCCATCACCGTAAAGCCATGCGGTTCTAACTATATAATGCTTAGGATTGTTACTTTTAACTAATATTTCTCCTTGTAATTTGGTTTTTCCATAAATGGTTTGTGGATTTACTGGATCAAACTCTGTTAGTGATTTATTTATATTACCATCAAAAACATAGTCCGTTGATACTTGTACAATTTCTGCACCAATTTGATTTGCAGCTGATGCTAAGTTTTTAGGCCCTATTGTATTTATCTTATAAGCCATATCTATTTGTGACTCACGATTATCTACTGCTGTAAGTGCTGCGCAGTTTATAATTACATCTGGCTTATTTTCATTCACAAAACTATTTACTCCAATAACATTTGTTATATCTAAATCCAATATATCTGTAAGTATTAGTTCACTATATTTCTTTTGTTTGTATTGTTTTGTAAGTTCTCTACCTAATTGGCCATTAGCTCCTGTTATTAATATCTTCATAATTCATATCTCCTTTCCATTAAATCCAGATCCACCTGTTACTAAATATGTAATACTAACAGTGGGTATCTCACTAGTAATATCGCAAAGTGTATTTGCAGATACATTAACACCTAAAACTTATACTGTAAAAAGTGGTGATTGCTTATCTATGATAGCGAAATCACAGGGAGTATCATTAGATAATCTAAGGAAAGCAAATAACAATTTAAGTGATACTATTTTGCCGGGACAAGTTCTCAAAGTTGGTGTAACAAATACTTCCACTGCACAAACGGAAAAAAGTTCAATAAAATATACTGCAAGTGATTTAGACATGCTATCTAGATTAATAACTGCTGAAGCACAGGGAGAGCCTTATGATGCTCAAGTTGCTGTAGGGGAAGTGGTTATAAACAGGGTTAAGCACAACCTTTTCCCAAATTCAATAAGCTCTGTTATTAATCAAAAAACTAATGGTAATTTTGAATTTACCCCAGTACTAAATGGTAACATTAAAAAGCCTGCAACAGAAAGTGCCGTAAAAGCAGCATATGAGGCCCTTCATGGAAATGACCCAACAAATAACGCATTGTTTTTTTTTGATGGTGGTGTTCCAAAAGGTTTAACATCACCACAACCAGTTTCCATTGTAATAGGACATATGACATTTGTTTATTTGATAGAAAGTTAAAATAAAAAAGATAGAATATTCGTAGTTTACTATGAATATTCTATCTTTTTTATTTTTCCTTAGCGATTAATTTTAAATTCAGCTGTGATTTAATCTAAAATCTATTTTTTCTATTCTTTTCTAAGCTACGTCAACTGTACTAGTATTAGTAGTAATTATCTTAGCATCTTTCTTGCCAATTAAGCTACCATTTGCTGATGCAAAAATGTTCTTTGCAATTAATAAATTCATTAAAGCATTTGTTTCAGCATCTGTTACAGTTGGAACCCCATCGCCATCAGCCTTAATGTCATCTACAGTTAAAGTAAAATATTTACCTTCTGTAGCAGTTAAAAATCTCATAACTAATTTATGCATATCACTTTTCCTCCTTTAATTTTTTTAGTAACAGCTTTAAATCTTGAGCTAAAACCTATTCAGTAACTAAACTATACTGATCTTCTCTGTCAAGTCCGAACAATGGATAAGTTTTGATGTTGGATATAGCTTGTCCTACAGCAAAAATGTCTTCATCTGATGCAGTAAAGTTTTGTGCGGAACTTTTATAAATATATAGATTTACGTTAAGGACTTATAATCAGAAAAAAATAAGTAATAAGGATTTAATAAACCCTATCTAAACAAAAAATAAAAAAATACCCATCAAGCCAATTTCTCAGCTCAACAGATATCTTTTCTATTCTTTATACCCCTTCTCAAACCGCCAAGCATCCCTGCACATCTCTACCACATCTCGTTTAGATGTCCAGTGAAGCTCAATGGATGCTTTGGTAGTATCAGCATAACATGTGGCGATGTCACCTGGTCTCCTATCTACTATTTCATAGGGTACTTTAATGCCATTTGCCTCTTCAAAGGCCTTCACTAACTGTAGAACTGAAGTACCTTGCCCACTACCTAGGTTATAAATATGTACACCATTAGTGAGGTTATTAAGTGCTGCTACATGACCTTCTGCTAAATCCATTACATGAATATAATCTCTAACTCCTGTGCCATCCAATGTTGGATAATCATCTCCAAAAATACGTAATTTTTTAAGCTCTCCCTTTGCTACCTTAGTGATATAAGGCATCAAATTGTTAGGTATACCATTAGGTGCTTCACCAATTAATCCGCACACATGAGCTCCAACTGGATTAAAATATCTAAGTAATGCCACAGACCAATCTGGATTTACTTTTACTACATCTGTGAGAATTCTCTCTATCATAGCTTTAGTTTCTCCATATGGGTTAGTTGTAGGCAATAACATCATTGTCTCTACAAAAGGACTCTTGTTATCACCATACACAGTAGCTGACGAGCTAAATACAATCTTTTTGACACCATACTTTCTGCATACCTTCACCAATACCATAGTTGAAACTAAGTTATTATAATAGTATTCTAAAGGCTTTTCTACAGACTCTCCAACTGCTTTAAGACCAGCAAAATGAATAACTCCATCAATTGAATGCTTAGAGAAAATGGTATCTAAAGCTTTCTCATCAGTTACATCTATCTCATAGAAAGTGACATCTTTATTTGATATTTTTTTTATTTTATCTATAGTTTCAACCTTACTGTTGCAAAGATTATCTGCAATAATAACTGTATAACCTGCTTCAAGCAATGCCACACAAGTATGTGAGCCTATATATCCGGCTCCTCCTGTTACTAATATATTCATATGATACATATCTCCTTTCTGTTATCTATTCTTTCTTACACTTGTTCTATTGTTCTATGTTTTTTACATGTATCTTTTTTATACCTTTTTTGATAAATGAAATTAAACCATAAATTATAAGATAAGCAACAAAAAATACTGCAAATCCCCATAATCCTGCCATTATATCCGCAAATTCCATACTACCACGGTTTGTAATTTTCTGCTCAATTTTGATACCAAAAACTATAACTTTCCTGAACGTAGTGGACAATTTCTATTTGCTATTTAATTTTTTGCTTTTCCTTGCCATCTGTTTTTATTTTATAACTTTTACTATCATTAGAAAGATTATAGTATATCCAATTATTTTCAATTTTTTTAATGGTGATATTAATGTCTATAGGGAAATCTTTATAATGCCTCGATATATAGTCATAGGTGTAATTATTTACGTCTCCTCCAATAAAGAACACTCTGGTATTTTCCGAACCATCTAATTTCATCTTGTATATAGCATTTTCACCCCAAAAAGTTATAATCTCATCACTATATGCATAAACGGTGGTTTTATTATAATATACCCATTCACCATCAATAACTATTTGATTTATATTAGGTTTCCCTCCCAAATTATTTCTAGGGAGTAAACTTTTTAATTCATATGCCTTGTCAGCAATTTTTTTATAATTATTCATCAGGTATTCTGATTTAGCACTTATAACTCCATCTCCACCTAAAATAATAGGTGTTGTAAAAGCTCTGTTCATTATATTTTGTAATTCCATACGCATTTTAAATTCATAATAAATAAAGTGGGCAGACCTCCAATCTTGTTTGTCTAGATATAAAATTGGTGAATTATTTTTTGCTGCTAATACACTGCATGTCAAAGCATCTGCATAATTATCACCAGTAGCTACATAGAATGTATTTGAATTAAGGATATCCTCATAGGTGAGAATAGCATCTTGATTAGTTTTATAACGATCTGTACCGTAAATATTTCCATATGCAAAATTAAATGGCTTTACTATATCTCCAGATGCTATAGTCTCATCTCCTACTATATAAGCCTTTATAATAGGTTTGCTTTTAAGATATTTAGTAGTACTTTCAGGTATCTTTTTAGGTTGTATAAGCAGTATAGGTATACCCAATTTGGCTGCAGCAGGTGCTACTGATAAAGCATCAGGAAAGTTTTCTCCTATTGCAAGAATTACTTTATTAATATTACCCATCATTTCTGCCACTTTAACTGCTGTTTCATATCTGTCCTTTCCTGCAAGCCGTGTAACCTTAATATTCAGAGATTTTAGTTGAGATTCCACAGTAGCTGTTATAACTCCTTGTCCACCAACAATAAACACACTTTGTGTACCTAAACGAAGTAATTCTTTTTTAGTATCTTCATTCAGAGTATTTTTTTCTGTAAGTAGTATCGGTGCATTGTATTTCATGGCCAATGGAGATACTACAATAGCATCCGGGAAATTTTGACCTGTTGCTATCACAGCATAGTTGGATTGCTTCCAACCCTCATTTGAAATTGCAACAGCTGTTTGATATCTGTTTTTACCACCTAATCTTTTAGTTGCTACTTGAGCAGATACTTCTGATGTTATCAAGAACAATAAAAGGAAAGATAGATAACATGGTAGAATAATTTTATTTTTTTTCATGATTGTCTCCCCCTTTTGTTTTAGAGTCTAGACGTCCGCCTAGATTTTTTCTATATCTTCTATAATTAAAATTCTACAATAACAGGATAATCCCTTTTATAAATATAAAATATTTATGTTTTGCTTAATATTCTAAAAAAAACTACCAAATTATATTAAATATAATTTAGCAGCTTCTCTCCTTGGCTTTCGCCATTCCGATTCCGTACCTTACGATATGTTTCTAAAAATAATTTATTCTGCAATTTTTTACTAACTAATAATTACTCCGCTACAGTGGTAACTGCGCTTTCATCTAATGTTCTAACATAGGTAGGAACTATTTCTCCGATTTTCTCAATTACCCCTTCAACATCATCCCTATCAATAATAACCTTAAGTTCTTCCATTCTAGCCTTCAAAACCCCTAAGTCAGTAAATGTAGGTCTCCCCACAAATATTTTCTCATGTTTAGTATTAGTAAGTCCTTCTTCACTCATCAGCAGCTCTTCATAAAGCTTCTCACCTGGTCTAAGCCCCGTGATTTCTATTTTAATGTCTTTATTAGGCTCAAACCCTGAAAGCTTTATTAAATCCCATGCTAAATCGTATATCTTAACCGGGCTTCCCATATCTAGCACGAATATTTCTCCACCTTGTGCATATGCGCCAGATTGAAGCACTAATTGCGCAGCTTCTGGTATTGTCATGAAAAATCTAGTTATATATTTATTAGTAAGTGTAACTGGACCCCCATGAGCTATTTGCTTATTAAATAGTGGTATAACGGACCCATTGCTTCCTAGCACATTACCAAATCTCACTGCTACAAAGTGTGTTTCACTTATTTTATCCATGGATTGTATAATCATTTCACACATTCTCTTAGTAGCACCCATTACACTGGTTGGGTTTACTGCTTTATCCGTAGATATCATAACAAATCTTTCTACCTTGTACTTATGAGCACACTCTGCCACATTAAAGGTTCCAAACACATTGTTTTTTATTGCTTCCATAGGACTCACTTCCATCAGCGGTACATGCTTATGTGCTGCTGCATGGAAAACTACATTTGGTGAATACTTTTTAAATACATGCTCTAACCGTTTAATATCTCTAACAGACCCTATAAGTACTTTTAAATCTAATTTTGGATATTTATATTGAAGTTCCATTTGTAGGTCATAGGCATTATTTTCATATATATCGAAAATAATTAATTGTTTAGGTTCGAATTTTATAATTTGACGGCACAATTCAGATCCAATGGATCCTCCGCCTCCAGTTACTATTACAGTTTTATTTTGAATATAACCTGCTATGCCCTTCATATCCAGTTGCACTGCTTTACGTCCAAGTAAATCTTCAATATCCACTTTTCTAATTTGACTTAAGGATACTTTGCCGTTTATTATTTCATACATACCTGGAATGATTTCTATTTTACAATTTGTTTTTTTACATATTTCTATAATTTGTTTTTTATCTTCATCTTCAATGGTTGGAATAGCTATAAGTATAGTTTCTATTGCTTGCTGCTTTGCTATAGTAGGTATGTCTTTCCTATTACCAAAAACCTTTACCCCCATAATATTTTTTCCTTTTTTGTAATCTTCATCATCAATTACAGCTACAGGTTTATATGTGCTCATGTTACTACTTTTCATTTCTTTTATAACCATAGCTGCAGCTGCACCAGCTCCAATTATCATTACTCTTTTTTGATCGTTTTTGCCAGCTTTACAATTTACAATACTCTCAAACCTATCGTAAACTCTAAAGGACATTCGCAGACCCAATATAAAAATAATAGAAAAGGCACAAGCTATTATGCTTACTCCATAAGCAAAGCCATGGCCAGTAATTCTAATAAAGGCTATAGTAGCTAAATTACCAGTAAGACACGCGCCAATAGCTAGCATAAATTCATCTATACTAGCATAGCTCCAAAGGCTTTCATAAAGCTTAAAGAGATAAAAACAAGCTATATAGATAACTGTTACAATTATTGCTATCTCCTTGAAATCCCTTGAATAAAACCTAAAATCCCTATAATTATATCTAAAATAAAAAGCTAATATATATGCTAAGTTTATTAAAACTGCATCACTTAGTATCAATATTGGTTTTTTCCATTTTCCTATTGCTTTCATATTATTCCCCTTTTTTATACATCTAAATGTATTTTGTTATTTAACTCAGTATATCACTAAATTTATATTTTTCACAATACCACATTATAAAACATAATTCTATTTTATTTTCAAAAATTAAAGAGATAGTATTTGCTCTGCGCAAATTCTATCTCTTCATCTGAATTTCTTATCTATATCCAACTGTTTATTATTTTCATATCCTTACTCTTTGCCTTTTGGAGAACTAAGACCATAACTAGCTGAACGTTTATAATAAGTCCCTTCTGAAGCCTTAGCCACTGCTCCAGTACAAAACACAGGTATTTCACTATATTTACGTTGTGGCTCGTAGTGAGTAGATTTTGAGATTTCAATCTTTGCTCCAGATAATACTGCTATATCTGACTTTGGTGACCCCTTGTATTCTACACTTCCACAATTTCTAAAATTACATTTTGAAATACTAACCTGAGATTTATCTTCTACATGTATACCCTGTCCATTAATATTGTAAAAGCTGCAATTATTTATAATGATTTCCTTAGCTCTTACAGCAACCCCAATGCCAAATCCTGCCCATTGACCTGTACATTTATTATCTTTAAAACTACAGTTCTCTATTTTAATTCCCATGCAGGGGGCATTTATTTCTATAAAATCACTTTTCGTACCATCAAACACACAATTTGAAATTAAACAATCATAAGAAGGATTTTTATTAAACAGAATAGAATAACCCAAATTATCCTGGAACACGCAATTACGAATCTTTAAGTTATTAACTGTATCAGCTACTTGAATTGCTTGAGTACCATTTATAAACTTACATCTATATATGTCTATATTACCTCCACTTGGTTTTATACCAAGCTTAGAATCTATAGTTATATCTCGAATCCTTTGGTTTCCCATTGGATTGAATATTTTATTTGAAGGATAACCATTAATTTGTTTAATTCTAGTTTTATTAAAATCTTCACCTGTAATATTTATACCCTTAGGCACAGTAATAGTTACACCGTCAGGAATTAAAAGTGTGCCCTTTGGAATATAAACTGTACCGTCTTCTATTGAACCAATAGCATTTATTAAAGCTTTATCATCAAAATGTTTACCATCAAGTTTAGCCCCATAAGTTTTTACGTTAATTACACTATGGGTAATATGTAAATCTACAAAGCTAAATCCATGATTAATATATGAAACTACATTAATTAATACAAATGCTATTGATAATAAAAAGATTGTACGTAATACAGTTCTTTTATAGAATTTAATTTTCTTCATCTTACACCTACTAAAAATCTTTTTACCATATAAATATTATTTTATGTTAAATATTATTTTATGTTAAATACTATTTTATGTTGAAAGCAATCTTATAACTATCTATATCAATATTTTCACTAAACTTTCTAGCGAAGATACAATCACTATTTTCACTATCCTTAATGTTTACGAAATCCTGCTGTGTTAGCATTTTAGGATACTCTGGGCCACTATTCCAGTCAATATAGCGAAGCTCCATATGATTATCATCATAATCAGCATCCAGTTTATATATTTTATCTCTATATATAGAGTTCATTATTATAGTTTGGAAAAATACTTCATCCGCGCAGAAGGAGTTTTCAAAGGCTTTCTTATACCAGTCATTATCTTGTAAATACTGAAGTATATAATTACATAAGTCTCCGCTTATACAAAACCAGTTGGCGCCTTTATATAACTGAGGCAATAATTTATAGCCTTTGTTTATTTTAGATGATGTGGTATTGTTTTGTATTTTAAACATTATGGACTGAAGAACATTCTTTTTTCTCACAAAAGACAGTTTGCTATGTTCATACTTAATATTATTTTCTAGTTCAATTAGATCAGGTTCCTTTTGTATTCCTACAAATTCATTGCCCTTATTTTTTGTGAAGAAGTCTTTAATCTCCTCTGAATTTTTCAATGGTAAACAATCTCCAGACAATAAACATATATAATCATCTTTCATTATTGATGCTCGCTCTAGTAATTTGATCATACATTCTATTTGAGAAAAACTAGCCCAAGTTACATCTACTCTATCTTCAATAAAGATAACACTATTTTTATACTCATTAAAATCCTCAATATTTGCTTTTTTATCCACATGTAAATATATATTGTTATTACCCTGGTGTAATATTTCAATAGTAGTTCTTAAAATGTTTGTGTTTCTATGACAAATTATACAATAACCTATTTGCATTTTAACCTAACACCTCTCTTTCCACTATTCTAATAAACCTTTCTGTTTGAACTTTGTTCCCACTTTGATTACACAATTGATAAATATAGATGCCATAAGACTTAATAGTGCTAGCCACATTACAATTAGTATAGATATCTTTGGAAAAAATACTAGGTTTTGAAAGTAATAATAGCAGAAAAAAGTATGAGTCAACCACATGTTTGTGGAATGCCTTCCCAAAGTAGAAAATATACTTTTACTTTTGCTATTACTAATAAAGTTTGTACAAATTAAGAGGAAGGGAGGAGCTAAAATAAAGTCCACATAGGTGGCATTGCCCTTTCCAATAAATTGCAACAAATATGTGGCTCCAATTCTAATTCCCATAATAGAGAGTATTATGATAATAAAATATACTTTCTTGTCCAGCTTCCTTATTGATATGCTCTTATTTATACGTGAAAACAAGTTCAGCTTTGCAATTATAAATCCGCTGCAGAAGCTCATTTGCCAAAATAGGATATTTCTTATATCCAAATATAATAAATTCTTTTTAAGCATTGATAATCCTGGTAGTATTACAGGTATTACTTCCATAATAATAGCTATAATATAACAACTTAAAATTATCGCTAAGGAAGATTTAATGCCTCTTTTCAATATTCTTTTTATTATTGGAAAGAGTAGTAATAATTCTATGTACAAGCGAACGAACCACCATTCACTATTATAAGAAGAACTCAGTGTAAAAAAATTAGCTAAAAGCCCAGCTATGTTAAAGTGATATCTTGTACTATCCCTAAACCATATTAGGCCTATTGGTACAAATATTACAAAAACCACCCAATAGTTGGTCAAGAATTTTATGGCCTTTTTAGCTGAATCCTTCAATGTAAAATTGTCTTTTTTCTGAGTGGACATGTATAACCCATACCCACTTAAAAATAGATACATGGCTATACATATGTTACCAACGTCCCCTAATAAGTATTCAAGGCTGGTGTTTCCAAATGATACTATGGAAATATAGGAAACCTCCTGTATTCTGTCTGGAAAACGAAATAGGTGATGAATCATCATTAGGGTTATTGCAATGCCTTTAGCTATTTGAGTATGGGTTTTAGTAAACTCATAATCCTTATTTTGCATTACTTATAGCTACTTCTTTATACAGTTCACTAAAGGTACTGTTGTTTTTTAGTGTTTGGAGATATTCCATAAAAGGAACTTTTAATTCATCTCTCTTTAAGGCAAACTCTACTGTAGCTTCAAGAAATCCTAATTTATCCCCTACGTCATATCTTCTTCCCTCAAATACATAAGCATACATTTCTTGCTTTGAAATTAAAGTCTTTAGTGCATCCGTAAGTTGAATTTCTCCGCCTTTACCAGGTGCTGTATTATCTAATATATCAAATATCTCAGGTGTTATTATATACCTACCAAGTATAGCTATGTTTGATGGCGCCACATCTACTTGTGGTTTTTCCACTAAGTTATTTACAGTGTATACTCTATCACTAATTTGAACTCCATCAACTATTCCATATTTATCTACATTTGCCTTTGCTACTTCTTGAACTCCTAAGATTGTCTTTCCCTTTTCTTCAAAGCAGTCCATAAGTTGTTTTAAGCAAGGTGTTTTAGCATCCACTATATCATCACCTAGCATAACAGCAAAGGGCTCATTGCCTACAAATGCTCTTGCACAATTTATAGCATGTCCAAGTCCTTTTGGCTCCTTTTGTCTTATAAAATGTATATTAACCATATTAGATATGTCTCTAACTTGCTCAAGTAGACCATCCTTATGTTTATTTTCTAGTTCTAGCTCTAGTTCTACTGATTTATCAAAATGATCTTCAATAGATTTTTTGTTTCTTCCTGTAATAATCAATATTTCTTCTATTCCTGAAGCCACTGCTTCCTCTATAATATATTGCATAGTTGGTTTATCAACTATAGGTAACATTTCCTTAGGTAATGCCTTTGTAGCAGGTAAAAATCTGGTTCCTAGTCCTGCCGCTGGTATAATAGCTTTTTTAACTTTCATTCAAAACATCTCCTATTTTTTTATAGTTTAAATTTTATTAAAAACCAAAATATTTGCTGGCTTGTTTTTTTCCAATAATTTTTCTTGTTGCTATTATGGTTAAAATACTTAGTGCTAAGGTTATTGATATTTGAATTAGTTCATAAATCGGTAATATGCTATGAATATATGGTATGTGTTCTGTTAGTTTTTCAATGATTACAAGCCAGAACAGGTGTACATAGAAAATTCCATAGGAGTAATTTCCGATTTTTGTTATAATGCCATCTTTTTTTATAAAACCTTCTTTAATTTTAACATCTTTAGCTTTTAACACTAAAATTAGATTTATTATTGATAGGGCATATATAAATGAGGAAGCTTTAATTTGACTACTGGCAAATGCCATGGTCATTTCTGAGTGAAGCAGAATGTAGCCTTCAATCAAGCTTAATACTAAGGCTCCTAAAACTAAAAGTATGGCATGAGATGATGCCTTCTCTTTTTTAGGAGATGCAAATCCATTTATTTTTATATACAAGCCTAAGTAATAAAATATAAGCCATGCAGGAAAAATCGTGCCATAAAGTGGCAGTTGTTGTTTTGTAAGGTAAGTATAAACGTATACCATAACTAAATAAATTGGTGTAATACAAAAGGTCATTAAATTCAAGTATTTATTACTTACACATTTTATTAGTATTGGTGTAATTAATACTAATTGCATAAGCACCACAATATAATAAAGTGGAGCTGCTGCTTGTCCTACCATTATTTTAATGAGGACTTTCAAAATACTCCCCTTAAGGCCTACTTTGGCTATAGTTATAGCAGAGTAAAATATGGACCAAACCAGAAAAGGAATTAATAGACGTTTACCTCTACTTGTAAAATAGACTTTTGGCTTGTCATTTACTTTTGTAATATTGGTAAAATATGCTGTTAGAAATACAAACACAGCCACAGGAAAATTGATAAATTGCCTTAATATCAACCAAAAACTACGATTGAAGGGGTATGCCACTAATTCTTTATAAGCACTGCCATTTTGAATGTGAATCAGCACAACAAGTATTATACAAATACCTCTTATAGCCTCAAAATAGTTGTCCTTGGTTTCGGTTTTCACTATTTTTTCATCTATAATTCACACCCCATTTTTCTTTTGATAAATCTGAATACTCTTTTGCTAAATATAATTTTTCTCTGCATCCAAGTTGGCGAGCTCATATATCTTTTAATAACAAAATCAAAATCACTACTATTTAAGTCTTTAAAAAACTTTTCTCTTCCCCTCGGCACTTTTACAGAACTTATAATAGAAGGATTTCCTTTTATAGCATGATCTAAATCGCATTCTTTAAAGACAATACTGCCTATGCAAGCATCTAACATAGTTTTCCCTTTGTCACTATTGATTAATAAAAGTGACGTTCCACAATCATCATCAAGCTCTGGGTATTTGCTGGCTATACCCCAAAAGTCTCCTAGGGTTACATCGCTTGCCCTATTAATTTTTGCATAAGAACAACTATAGCAAGAAGGTCTTAAATAATAATTTCTTAGGAATCCCTTCATGTATACATCATTTACAAAGGTTTTACTGTACTTCCTATCATTTTGAAATTCTATAGCCACACAGTAGCTTTTCCAACCTTGTTTTTTATTTCTAAAATTTATGGACTTGATTTTTGAATCATGTAATTTTTCCATATTATTTTTATATTTTTTAAATACCAGGGGCGATGGTACTCCATGACAAACTATATCACAAGTATACAACTGCGCATAATCCTTACTAATAAAATTATATAACCCTGCTATTTGACAAGGGGTTCCTGTAAACAATACTTTTTTTCCAGCCTCCAGGTATTTTTTTGCGCTGTTATAGGTATCATTGATGTCACTTTGCACATATTTTGAGCCTCTTAATGCTGCTAGCTCTTCATTGGTATGAACCTCACTATGAATAACCTTCAGGGTTTCATCGTAGCCTGCGCCAAATACTACTCCCCCATTTGATATTATCCACTGGGCTATACTTGTAAATACTCCACCTGAGGAACTATTTTTACGACTATTTTCATCCTTGTTCCAGGCGGCATAGCAAGTAGGAATCTCATAGGCACGCTTCTTAGAATATATATTAATTTCAGGACAAACTGTTTCACATAATCCACAGTCCACGCAGCTTGATTCATTAACTTTAGGATACCAAAATCCTTCACTATCCACGATCATTTCAATGCAGCTTCTGGGACATATATTATAACAGGCCTTGCAGCCTGAGCATTTTTTTTTATCAATAATATTAATCATATGCGTTTCCTTCTCTTGTTAATTTTATTAAACATACCAGCAAATATGTCTTTCTCATAAGTGTTAAGACCCATAAACCACATTAGTGTGGAGTAAGCACCTACGTAAGCAATCATTTTTATACCAAGTATTACAAGGTTTGATGTGGGTATAAAATGGTTTATCATTATTCCAATCCCCATAACTATTGCTACTGGAGGTGTCATTGATAAGATTTCTTTTCCAAAATCTATAATATCAATTCCGATTACCTTATGATAATAAATGTTTATCACAAACCAGTTACCAATAATAAGTCCTATAGCTGTACCAATAGCACATCCAATTCCTCCGTACCGTTTTGCTAGAGGTATTGATAGTGCAATATTTAATAATGCAATACCAAAATACATTTTGGAACGAAAGGCATGCTTGTTTTTCGCTTGTATAATTACAATTCCCATACTTTGAATTAAGGGTACGAGTAGTGGAATCATAACTATTAAGGACATATAATAAGCATTACTAAAATCTGGACCCGCCCAAAACACTATAAAACTTTTTCCATACATTATAAATCCTGAAAGTAGCATGGCCATAATTGCATACTGTATTCTACCTACTTTATTAAACATGCCATTTATCTCAGTCATATCATCTGTAATAGCCGTAATAGCCGCTATCCTTGGCAAGAATACACTATTAACAGAGGATGAAAAGTTTATGTAATACTGATCTAATTGTGATGCTATAGAATATACCGCTACAACTGAGGTTCCAGCAACTATTCCTAGAATTATCTGATCTGTTTTAAAATAAATCTGATCTATAACCATATTCAAGAAAATAAAGAATGAAAATACGGTCATTTCTTTTACAAGAACTTTATTCCAGCAATATAATTTAATTTTAGCCCTTATCTTAAACATTGCATAGTAAATTTTAACAAGGATTGTCCCAATATTAAATACTGATATTACTATAACAAGGCCAATTACATCTGCTTTATAATACATAACTGCAATTACAACAAAAGGCTGAAGTACGGTTTGAAGGATTGAAAGTCCTCTAATAAATATAAACCTTTCATGAGAATTTATAACTGCGGTAAATATATTTGATGGAATTGTTATAACTATATTTACCATTTGTATAATATATATTTGTTTGGCTTTTGCAAGCTCCTCTACTGTTAAGGAGTTTTTAAATATATCACCTAACTTAAAATATATAATAACACCTGCGATTAATACAATCACTGTTATGACACCATATATAATAGATGATATAGCTAAAACATTAGATTGATTTTCTTCATCTTTTAAGGCAAGATACCTTGAATAATATCTTGTTATGGTATTAGCTAGGCCAAAGTCCATAACTGCCATATAAGCAATGAGAGATCCCATTAGCTGGTATAGACCATACTGCTCTTTGCCTAAAAAATGTAATAGCATTGGTACGTATATAAGACCTATTGCTATACTAAGAAACATTGATATATAGGATAAAACTATTCCTGCTCTTCGTTGATTATTTACCAAATCTATCTACCTCAATTTTTCTAATAAATTTAACATCTTTATTTTTATTTTTATTAAAAATTACTTTCTATTTATTATTTATGGGCTATTATTTATAATTCTAAAAACTAGCTCTTGCTATTTCTAGGAGTGTTTTGTTAATAGTTTCATTTGCTAATATATTTTTATGGTGCATTTTTTCCTGTATTACCTCGTATTCTAAATCAATATTACCTAGAAGCTCAGTAAATTTTGTTCTCATTTCATCATAAGTTAAATCTCTAACATCTATTATATATTCCCCGAGGCCATATCTTTCCCCAATAATACCCCAATACTTAGAACTATAAGATAGTGCTATAGCTGGTATTTCACATTGTATAGAAGAAACCACGGGATGCATTCTACTTGAAATAGTAAATAGCGATTGTTGTATATAGTTTCTTACCTGGTATGGATACATCTCGTTTTTTTCTACAATAATTCTATCTCCATATTTATCTTTGACTAGTGCATAAAGCTCATTTGCAATAATACTATCGTCTACAGCTTCTGGTCTAGTAACATGAGGAAGTAGCACTACTTTTTTTGTAGGATAATCACTCATAAGCTTATCTATCATAAATAAATTAAAATCTATCCAATCTTGCCTATTGCCTTCCTTTGAAAATCTATATATTAGTTCGCTAGGACAATAAGTTATGTACTGCTTAGTTCTTTCCTTTTTTTCTTGCTTTGAAAGAGTGAGTAGTGCTAAATCATCTGTAATATCTATGTTTGAAAGTCCCATTCCCTGTAAATAATTATATGTAATTGGATCTCTTGGATATATTTTATCTATTTTACTTAAAAGATATTTCATTACTGGCTTTCTAAACGACTTATAAGGTCCCATAGTTTGACCAAGCATTACAACTTTAAGCCCTTCTCTTTTTAACATATTAAATTTTATTCCATTAACAATAGGTCTTTTCCAGCCGTAATCTTCAGTAAAGTCATCCCCACCTAAAATAACCACTAAATCTATAGTATTAATAAAATCCGAAATTATCTTTTTTAATCTTAGATAACCAAGAATATAATCTTTTTTTGTGGTTTCAGGTTTGAAAAGGCAGTTCTGCTCCACCGCATAAATTTCACCAATTCCTGTAGCCTCTTTTAATCTTTCTACATTTATTGAATCATCAGTTTCCACGTAATATTTATTTTTATCACCTGTTATTTTATTAAAGGAGCTTATGAAATTTTCCCCCATCATCATAGATCCATAATTATACGTATTAGGACAATTGTACACATATATATTCATATATTACCTCTTCTCATTACTTTTATTTTGTTCTTCAAACTAAATATCCAAATGTACAATGCGGGTGAGTTTAAAAACATTTTAACCTTAAATAATATTTTAATGTTCTTTCCCTTATAATTTCTCATACTAGAAATTACTTCCTTACTAGACAAGGGATAAGCGCCCTCAATCTCTGCATATAAGTTTTTAAAACTCTCTTTACTCAGTTCGCAGGTTTTATATATATAATCTAAGCAGCAGTCAAAATTATATATATAGTTGTCCACAATATGCTGGTTCTTTATTTTTTTAGCTATTGTGGTCAGTTCAGCACTACCTATATTTTCAAGATACTTGTAAGTTCTTGTTAGGGCAGCTATTGTATCAAAGCGTTTTATATTATAACTATTAGATATTGATGTTTCTCTCTGTACATAATAACAAAGCACACTATCAATAAAAATTATGTCTTTTGCCCACGCTAGTGCTTTAATTGTAAATTCTTGATCTTCTCCATTTACACAACCCTGCGTATAATTTATACCCCGCTGAGTTAAAAACTCATTTCTATAAACTGCACTGCCTGTATAAATCCACATATTCTTGTGGTTAATTATATTATTTAATGCGTCAATTCCTGTCATCTCGCCCTGACCTTTTTCAAATATATCAAAGTAATTTTTTATAATGGCCTTATTTTCATCCACTATGTCGCATCCAAAACATATGATATCCCTATCACTATAAGCAATTTTTTCATATATACACTGCACCAAATTCTTAGCTACATAGTCGTCTCCATCTAAAAACATTATGTATTTACCACTGGCTTTTCGGATTCCAACATTTCTAGCTGAGCTTACGCCACCATTTACTTTTGTTATTAATTCGCAATTACTCAGCTTACTTTCTCTTATTATAGAAGATACGATTTCTATTGTATTATCTGTGGAGCCATCATCCACTATAATTATTTCAAACTTTTTTTCTGATTGAACAATTAGTGAATTAATGGTGGTTCTTATATGTTTTTCTACATTATATGTGGGAATAATAATACTTAATTTCATTTACTCTTCCCCCTAAGGCTCCAAAGCTTTCTTTCAACTTTAAGTAGAGTTTCCTTTATTGTGATTGCTAAATATATAGTTCCTGTTTTCATAAGCATATAATTTATCTTATCTCTCAAGCTAAACCACTTACCTTGCATAATGGAATCGTGATTTAAATCTTCTATCCGAACACGGCTTAAATTCTTAAAACACTCAAGCTCATTCTTATCTTTTGTTATAGAATATCTTTTATAAAATAACACATTAGCTAAAAATAAATATTTCAAGCTAAATACTTTAAAAGCCTCATCATATTTGTAATAAATTTCACTTTTACTTAAAGTACTTTTAATTTCGTCAACTGTATTTATTATATCTCCACCAGCCTTGTAAGTAGGCACTTTAGTTATAGCACCCTCCCGTTGAACATAGAAATAGAGAGATTCATTTATAAAGCCTATTCTATGTGCATTAAATAACAGTTCAAAGGTTGTTCCAATATCTTCATAAAGACGTCCCACCGGATAGCTAATTTTATTATCAATGAATAAGGTTCTACGATATAGCTTATTCCAGGCATAAGAGGGAATATTATTTAACAAGTATTCACGTGTACCCTCAACTTTATCATAAGTACAATTACAATCTATAGCATTCTTCTCTTCACCAATTACTTTTCCGGTATCATCCACCTTTGTTAAATTACATGCTACGAGATCCAGTTTTCCATCTTCTGCACTGTTATACATGGTTTTTATCATTGTTTCATCTATATAATCATCACTATCAATAAAAGCAATATATTTACCTCTAGCAATTGTTATTCCGCTGTTTCTTGCGAAGCTAAGTCCTCCATTTTCCTGATTTATAACGCGAATATTTGAATGTCTATTTTCAAAAATATCTACTATTTTCATGCTCTCATCTGTGGACCCATCATTAACAACGATGATTTCAATCCCTATAAGTGTTTGACCCACAGCACTAGATAGACATTTTTCAATATAATCCTCTACATTATAGACAGGTATTATTATGCTGACCTTAATTTCCGATAAATTCTCCATATGGACCTCCATTACTTGTATTGCTTTGATCTTTCTCTGCTAATCGCCTTTTTCGCGCCTTGTAATCTATTATAAATAAATAAAGTGGGAATGTGTAAAAAGCATAACTATCAAATTGTACATATAAATACAATATAATTAGCAAATCAAAAATATTTTCCTTGTTTTTGATTACCTTCGAAAATATAAGTAACATAATAGCTATAAACCATAATACCCCTATCTCACTTATTAGCCTTATAGGCATGCAAAATAACTGATTTTCCTTTGAATTACTCAGGACCGCAACCTCACTTGTGTAAGGATTATCATATTCCTCTAAGGCATCAATAAACCCATATTGCAGAAAATAATAAGAGTTCCCAAGTCCTGCACCGAATAGTGCTTTCATGGGCTCATTCTCATAGCCCTTTATAGAACTATTTATTCTAAAATACCTGGCCGCTAGTGACGGATCACTATATATCATATCAGTATAGGTATCTCCGTTTAACATCTTAGTAACCCTGGTATTCCCTTGTATTTGAAGTGCTAGGCCACCAGATATAAAAATAATCAAAATAAAAACTATCATTTTTTTAGAGAACTTTATCTTTTTCTGGACTAGAAATTTTGCAACTACAAGTGCAAGAATAATTGCAAAATCCACTAAAAATCTAGCACTATCTCCAGAGATTAATGTTAGTGCACAAAACAATGAGATTAATATAATTAACTTCTTTTTCAGCAATTTATCTTTAATTGATATACATACTAAGTACATTACACCAGCTATATGTAAGGAAATAAACGATGGTTCAGTAAAGGAAAATGCAAGTCTACTGTAATATCTTTTTTCTAGAAGTTCAAATGCAGATAATACAAACCCTACTCCACCCTTTAAGGCTGCAAACTTTACTAGCCCATATAAAAAAGACAAACTATATGCAAAAATTAGAATCTTAACATCTTTTTTTATATCTTTTTCTTTAATTACATATCTAATATGTAGTGCCAAATAAAGTAAAACTCCAAATGATATAGTGACTATACCATCAATTGTATTGGCCATATCAGGTTTGTAAAATAGGTATAATGTAGAGGAATAGATTGCTATTATAACAATCAAAAAAACATACTTTGAATTTGCCTTAATACTTTGCGTTAATTCTTTAATATTAGTTATTGCATAGAATGCAAATAATATTGGAGAAATAGTTGCCCACCCTCTAGATGGTGCAAAAAATAGATTGTCGAATGGGATAAAAAATACTGCTAATTTAAATAATAACTCCATTAATACCGCTCCTTCACATACCTTTTCTCATTTTAATAAATTAACTTTAATCTAGGACTTGTGATCTTAATAAAAGAGGTATAATAGATATTAAATCGGCTTTAACAATCCAATACTTCATGAAACACACTATCCATTTTATTTATATACTTTTTCTGCGTAAACATATTTAAAACTTTTTTTCTATTATTTAAAATTACTCTTTTCTGCTCATCCCTATTTTCCTCAATAGACAATAATAATTTGTATATGTCCTCATGGTTTTCATAATCAACAAAATAACCATTTTCCTTTTGCTCTATTAAGTCTGGTATACCAGCATAATCTGTGGTTATAATAGACATTCCATTTGCCATGCCCTCTATTATTGATATAGGCTGACCTTCTTTGGGATATCTAGTTAAAAGCATAAATATATCACCTTGCTGTAACATATCTAACTTTTCATCCCCTTGAACTATACCTCTATAATCAATAATATCTTGTAGACTATTTGTATTTACGTATTCAGTAAACCGCTTTTTATCTTCCTCATTATAAAACTTGCCTGCAAAAACAAAATTAAATCTTTCCACATTATTATCCTTGCATATCTTGGCTACTTGTAACATGTCTTTGTACCCTTTACTCTCAATAAAATTACTCAAATAAACTATATCTAGCTTTTCTTTATTATCTAAATTCTTCATTTTTAAATCAAATTTATCCACACTGATTAAGTACTGTTCATCAACACAATTTTCTACAACCTTTATTTTATCCTTTGCCACAATACCTTTAAACATATGTTTAAGAGAATTCCCAAGCACTATAGCTCCACTAAGTTTGCTGAAAAGCTTTAAGTTAATTTTCTTAATAATACCCTTACAATCCTTATCCACCATAGTTCTATAATAGCCACCATGTAAATGAACTAATATCTTTTTCCTCTTCATAAGTAAAAGCTTAATAATTATCAAATCTCTTATATTTCCCCCTGTAGTCTGAGAAATAGTTAAATAATATAAATCAGCATTATCTTTAATAATCTTAAAAATATTCGAAATTATGCGTTTATTATTTGTAATATCCACATTGCTAAATTCATATTTTTCTGCAAGTTCTGAATTATATAAGGTATCCACAGCCTTAGATAATCCATGTATTGGAGGTGGAAACTGTGCTATAAAACATATTTTCTTTTTAATAATGATCACCTACTATTTATTATTTAACATTAGTTATTTATTTTTTAATTTTTTCTATTGATTAATATTTATCTATTGTTTACTATCTAGATAGTGCTTAGCAATTATATATTACTAAACATGTGCTATTTAAGATTCAGCATCTCTGCATATCTATCAATTGAAGTATCTTTTTTAAGTTTATCTTCTATAGTTTTTCTACCCTGTGCACCCATTTTCTTAAAACTTGCCTTGTTTTTAATGATTTCAGCTATTGTAGATTTAATGCTTGCATAATCACCTGGGCATACACATTTTCCACAATTACTATTTTCAATTAAAAGTCTTGCTTCTGATCCTTCTTCTAAGACTCCTAAAACTGATTTACCTGATGCCATTACTCCATAAATCTTACTAGGTACAGAAATTCCTTTTATACCCTTCGCATTAGTAACTAAATGTGCATCTGCTGCATTAAGCGAATAAATTAAATCTTCCTTATCCTGATATGGTATGAACTTAACATTATCTAAGCCGTTTTCCTGCACATAATCAACTAGTGTCTGTTTCATAATACCGTCACCAACAAAGGCAAAAACAACATCCTCTTCATGTTTAAACTCACCAATAACTTTAATAATATTTTCTAAATCATAATAAAGGCCAATATTACCTGAACACATAAATACAAACTTATCATTTAATTCATATTGCTCTTT
Source organism: Clostridium bowmanii (assembly GCF_018861315.1). Taxonomy (GTDB): domain Bacteria; phylum Bacillota; class Clostridia; order Clostridiales; family Clostridiaceae; genus Clostridium_AD; species Clostridium_AD bowmanii. The sequence continues at coordinate 23,574 of NZ_JAHLDL010000003.1, forward strand.
AAAAGACACAATCTGAGGATTTTCAGCTGGCAGTGGATATATCTGTTTTTCATCTATCCAGTTGTTTATCACAATATTGCTAGGAACATCCTGTCCCTGAAATCTAGTTTCTAGTGTTCTCTTCATATCTCTTCCCACTATCACAACAGTATCAGCTTTTTTACAACTGTATTTATCGAGGCCCCTTGCAAAATTCAATATGAATCTGCTTTTAGAATAACCTACCGCCTCTGTTTGCTCTGGATTAAAATCTTGAATGTTATATATATATTTAGCTCTTTTTAGCTTCTTACCTATGACTCCTAGAACTCCACCTAAAATTGGTGGTTGAGATATACTAAAAACCACATCTTGTTTTCCTGCACTAAAAGTAGCAATAATTGCATTGAAAAAATACGCTAAGATATTTTTCACTCTACTGATTTTATTTTTCTTTTGGAACTCAGGTACCCTCACCCTTAAAAGATGCATACCCTTGTAATCTTCTCTATGTATTCTTTTTCTTTTATATCTGCTTTCCACCTTACCATCATAGCTAGGTACAACACAAATTACGGTTATATCAAACTCTTCCTGAAGGCCTTCACACAATTCTGTTAATATTTGCCCAGTAGATGCTACATCCGGATAAAAATAATGTGCATATACCAATAGTTTTCTTTTCATAGTATAATTTGCTCCTTTTTAAAACATGTTTGACTCTTGATTACTCTCTAATCTTTTAATAATTCTAGCAGGATTACCTGCAATAACAACATTCGCTGGAAATTTACCACTTACTACGCTTCCAGCCCCAACCACCGAGTTATCACCAATTTCAGTTCCTTTTAGTATAATTGAATTGCAGCCTACAAAAACATTTTCACCAATGATAATAGGTTTTTTACCTACCATAGCCATGTTATTCATTTTTCTAGCCTCTGCATCAATAGGGTGAAAATCATGGTCTAATATTTTAACATTTCCACCTATATTAGTATAATTTCCTATTTCTATAGATACCTTAGAATAAATTGTAGCCCCGGAAATTCCCACATTGCTTCCGATGTGTATCTTTCCTTCTTCTCTAGCCACAATTATTGTTCTTTGATATAATCCAACTAAATTAGATAGAAAATCACTTTTTATAAGGCAATCATTTCCTATGGTTAGCTCTGCTTTTTTCTGCTTAAAAATAACAGGCAATCCAATCAAATTTAAATGTTCTCCATATTGAACCTTATTAAATTTCATAAACACTTTAAAGTAATTACTTTTAAATTTAAGCATTTTTTCTCCTAACCTACATAATTTTCTTGTAACATATATAATTTTATTTTAACTTGCATAATTTTCTTAAAACATATGACTTTCTCTTAATTTTTATAATTTTCCTGGAACCACTTGTAGGCCATCTTAACTCCATCTTCTAGCTCAACTTTATACTTCCAGCCTGTAGCTTCAAGCTTGCTTACATCTAGTAATTTTCTCATAGTGCCATCTGGCTTTTCAGTATTAAACTTTAACTCACCTTTAAACCCAACAACTTTTTTAACCATCTCTGCCAATTGACCTATAGTAAGTTCTTTTCCGGTACCCACATTTACATGCTCTTCACCATCGTAATTTTCTAGAAGGAACACACAAGCATCAGCCATATCATCTACATATAAAAACTCTCGAAGTGGTTTACCTGATCCCCATACTTCAACTGATGGTTCATTATTAACCACAGCCTCATGAAACTTTCTAATAAGTGCAGGCATAACATGAGAATTATTCAAATCATAATTATCATTAGGTCCATAAAGATTAGTTGGCATACAGCTTATAAAATTATCGCCATATTCTCTTTTGAAAAACTGGCACATCTTAAGTCCTGAAATTTTAGCTATAGCATAGCCTTCATTTGTTGGTTCAAGATATCCTGAAAGTAAATATTCCTCTTTAATTGGTTGAGGACACATTTTTGGATATATACAAGAGCTTCCTAAAAACAAAAGCTTAGTAACCTTGAAGTCATGTGCTGCCTTGATAACATTATTTTGTATTTCCATATTTTCATATATAAAATCAGCTGGATAAGCTTTATTAGCTCCGATTCCACCAACTTTCGCCGCAGCTAAAACCACATAAGCTGGTTTTTCAGCTTCGAAAAAACTTCTAACCGCTAATTGATCCATTAAATCTAACTCTCTATGGTTTTTTTCTAAGATATTTGTATATCCTTTTGCTTTTAAGTTTCTAACTATAGCTGAGCCTACTAGTCCGTGACTTCCAGCTACATAAATTTTACTATTCTTATTCATAACAACACTTCTTCCACACATATTTTAAAATATATTATAGGCTAACTGCAGCTTCTACCCTCGCCATATATTCATCTGAACTAATTCCAGCAAGTTGTTTCATATCAGAATCTACCATCATCTTAACTAAATCTTTAAAACTAACTTTTCTCTCCCAATTAAGTTCTGTTTCAGCCTTAGTGCAGTCTCCCCAAAGTAATTCAACCTCAGCTAGTCTGAAGTATTTAGGATTTATATCGACTAATATCTCTCCAGTCCTTTTGTCGCGACCTTTTTCATCTACTCCTGTACCTTCCCACTCTATATCTATGCCAATTTCTTTAAATGATAATTCTACAAATTCACGAACAGTGTGAGTTTCATTAGTAGCTATAACAACATCTTGTGGTTTATCTTGTTGAAGTAGTAACCACATAGCCTCTACATAGTCTCCTGCAAAGCCCCAATCTCTTTTTGCATCCATATTACCAAGAGATAGTCTTTCTTGTTTCCCGGCCACAATATTCGCCACTGCTCTTGTTACTTTTCTAGTAACAAAGGTTTCTCCACGTCTAGGAGATTCATGATTAAATAATATTCCATTACAAGCAAATAAATCATAAGCTTCTCTATAGTTTACAGTCATCCAATAAGAGTATAACTTTGCTACTCCATAAGGACTCTTTGGATAAAAAGGTGTTTTCTCACTTTGTGGTGCAGTACCTGGCAGTCCACCGAAAAGTTCTGAAGTAGAAGCCTGATAAAATTTACATTTTAGTCCGCTTTCTTTTATAGCATCCAAAATTCTGAGTGTTCCTATACCATCCGTTTCTGCAGTATACTCTGGCACCTCAAAGGATACCTGAACGTGACTTTGAGCTCCCAAATTATATATTTCATCCGGTCTAACTTTTTCTATTATTCTATTTAAATTACTTGAATCTGTTAAATCTCCGTGATGAAGAAATAATGTTACATTCCCTATCTTTGGATCCTCAAACAAATGATCTATTCGTTTTGTATTAAAAGAACTAGCACGCCTAATTATGCCGTGTACCTCATAACCTTTTTCTAATAATAATTCTGTTAAATAAGATCCATCTTGTCCTGTTATACCTGTTATTAGTGCTCTTTTCATATAAAATTCTCCTCTTCAAAATAACCTATTGTATTTTTAATTTATTTTCATATTTTTAAAATTTCGATTTTAAGTAATTCTACTTTTAAGTTCTTTTATATTGTCTATCTCATCTTTATTTCCAACAAATATCATATCCTCATTTTCAACAACAAATATATCGGCAAGCCCTGCGATAACTATAGGTTTACCATTACTAATAATAATGTTATTGCTACAATCAAAGTTTCGTACATTACCCATACAAACATTGTTGTCGCTATCTTTCTCCCTATATCTTTCTACGGACTCCCAACTTCCCACATCATCCCAACCAAAATCTGATGGAATAACATATATATCTTCTACTTTTTCCATAATTCCAAAATCCACTGATATATTGTCTACATCATTATATTTCTCTTCCAGCACCCTACTATAATCTTCTTCACTAGTTGCTGCTATTTTACTTAGCACATCAAAAGTGTTTGCCAAATGCTGCCTAGTAAGTCTCAAAATGTTGGCCGCCTTCCAAATAAACATACCGCCATTCCAAAGATATCTTCCATCTTTTAAATACTCCTCAGCCCTTTGTAAATCGGGTTTCTCTACAAACTTTTTCACATATCTAATTTCGCATCCATTTATTGTGCAATTCATATGACTATAATTTATGTAGCCATAACCTACTTCTGGCCTATCTGGTTTCATACCAATAGTCACTATGGCTTCACTATTTTCACTCACAAATTCATCAGCTGAATTTAATACTTCAAGGAAATTCTCCTCATCTTGTATAAGATGATCTGATGGAAGCACCGCTATAGTAGCATCCTCATATATCTTGTTAATGTGGAAAGCCGAAAGAGCAATACAAGGTGCTGTATTCTTTCCTACGGGTTCCATAATAATATTTCTATGTGGCAAAGTAGGTAACTGCTCCTTAACTAAATCCACATACCTAGTGCCTGTTACTATAAATATTCTTTCTATGGGAATAAGATTTTCTAATCTCTTCACACTCATTTGAATCATAGTATCTTCACCTGTAAGCTTCAGAAACTGTTTAGGTTTTTCTTCCGTGGACAAAGGCCAAAATCTACTTCCTTTTCCACCGGCCATTATTAACGCACATAACATATGTATTTCCTCCCCTTACTAATTTGTTAAATTAATTCCCAATTATTTTAGCTAGCTTTCTCATCCCCAAACAGCACTCCCACTGTTTTAAAAATAAGTACTATATCTACCAATGTATTTCTCTCTAATAAATAAGCAACGTCCATTTCCATCCATTCTTCAAAACTAACATCACTTCTACCCCCAACCTGCCAATAACAAGTGAGACCCGGTTTAGCAACTAATCTTTGTTTTTGAAAGGAAGTAAACTCTGCCACTTCTTTAGGTAAACTTGGCCTTGGTCCTACTAATGACATTTCACCCTTTAATATATTAATAAGCTGTGGTAACTCATCTATACTTGTCTTTCTTATAAACTTTCCTATTTTAGTTATTCTTGGATCTTCTTTTATCTTAAACATAGGCCCTGACATTTCATTATCATCCTCAAGTTTTTTAAGAAGCCCTTCTGCGTCTGGACACATAGATCTAAATTTATACATTAGAAACCTTCTACCATCTTGTCCCACTCTACTTTGAGCAAAAAAAACAGGTCCTTTTGAATCTAACTTAATCCATATAGCCACCACAATCATAACCGGGCTTGTTAATAAAATCCCGCATAGTGCACCTATCATATCAATTATTCTCTTAACTATAAAATATCCTAAGTTTTTCTCAATCTTTTCTCCAAACTCTACCTGTGTAACTTCTAAATCTCTCTTTGTTTCTTGCATTTATACTCCCTCCTTGTTTTATAATATGCAATTATAAAATTCGTTTCTTTAGTTAATTTGTAAACATTGAAACGTACATTAAAGTGATTAATTTTACATTTTTAAAATTATTATTTAAAATTTCTATTTTATGTAAAAACATTTTTTAAAAATATATACACCATCACAGTGTTATATAAAATGCTATGTTTTTTGAGTTAAATTACAGAATATGATTTATTATTACATTTTTCTTATTTTCAAAGTAATAAACTCAATCTTTCTGTTTTATTTATGCATCTAATTTAAAAATATGTTAAACAAGACATTCTTTTATTATAGTGTTGAGTATACCATAATTCTACAAAATATGTGTTAATTTTTTATTAAGTTTGGTTAATTTCATATTAATTTGTATTTTTGCGACAATATATTTCCAATCCTCACCATTTTTTTTGCTTTCAAGTCTAATTGGTTTAATTATATTAAATGTTTGTAAATAAAATTGGATATAGTGCATAATGCCCATTCTATAATGCCACATAAAAAAAGCCAGAAGGTTCTACCCTCTGACTTTTTTGCATTATATTTTTCTACCATGCCACATAATATGCACAATTATATGCACCTTCTCCGTAATGACTCTCATATTTATATATTATTAACTTTCCTGTTTAGATATATTTCGCTCCCCCTACTGCTCCACATCAAGTATTAATGCCTCCGAAGTGACTTGCAATAGAGGCACAGAAACTATTGAAATTCCATTTACAAATTCTCCTTTTGCTGATGTAAAATCCTCGTAAGCCTGCCAGGACGGCGAGTGTGAGTGTTAGAGGATTTTACATAAGCAAAAGATTAGAATTTGTTAATGGAATTTCCAGTTTAAAGCTCTGTTGCAAAGCACGTAGGAGAAATTCTATACTTAATACTTCTTACATTTCGGTTTTTGTTTGCCTTCCCTCTCAAATGCTAACATAGCATTAAGCTCTCCCCCTAGTAATATGATTATGGAAGTAATATAAAGCCACAACATAAGCACTATCACTGCTCCAATACCGCCATACACACTAGAGTAGTTATTGAAATTATTCACATAATACGCAAATGCTAAAGAAGATAATAACCAACCTAAAGTACTAAAGGTAGCTCCAGGCATTACTTCTCTCCATGTAAGTCTTCTACATGGAGTAAAATGATACAATGATGCAAATATGAATACCATTCCAATTAGAGTTACTACGTATCTTATGATATCCCAATTTAATAGGAACTTACTAGAAACATGCAATCGACTTACAATTATTCCACCTATCATTTGCCCAAATACTACCAAGGCTACTGCACCTATAATAACCAGCACAAGTCCTAGCATGAATAATATGGATATAATTAGAGTTTGAAAGTAAGGCCTTGTTTCTTTCTCATCGTAAGCTTTATTTAATCCTTTTATTATGGCTCTGAAACCACTGGACCCAGTCCAAATTACACCTACTATACTTAATGAAACCAAATTTCCACTTGTTTTATCAAACACAGTTATAACTGTATCGTAAATTAAATCGAAAGCACCTTTGGGCACTACTTTGCTTAGATATACCAGCACATCTGTACTTTTTAGATCACTATAACCTAAAATGCTAAGTAGTAGCAATAAAAAAGGAAAAAAAGATAGCAATAAATAATAAGTAAGCTGAGCTGCCAAAGCAGTAATATCGTCATCTATAACATTAGATATAAGTTTTTTCAAATCATTTAACATATAGACACCACCCTTTTGTGTTAACAATCTATAGTGGACAATTGAGATTTAATAATAAACCCTCTATTCTATTATTATAACTTATAGTGGTTTATTATTCCAATAAGTTTTTAACAATAGCTAAATAAAATCAGAAGCTAAAAGCTCCTGATTTTTTATGAAAGTGGCTTATTGCTCATGTGACTTGTGAGACTTGTAACGTATTGCTTCTGCAGTTGCTAGTATTAACCAAAAATAAGTTGTTACTTTAGGCACAAAGAATAAATTATCTGATAAATTCATAAAAAAGAAAACAATGAAACTTGCCATTACACCAGTATAAAATGGTATATAAAACTTATCTCTAGTTGTACTATACAATTTCTTAATTCTAAATAACGTCATTGTTATGATTCCAAGGAAAGAAACTATTCCTAGTATTCCTAGCTCACTTTGTAATTTTAAATATGAATTATGGTTTGGGTAGCTCTTATATTCATAATATTTCAATTCACTATACTTGCTTACATACTCATTATATCTAGTAACAAAGTTCCCATTGCCAACACCTACAATTGGATGATCCCTTATCATATATAGTGCTGTTTTCCAAAGCTTAATTCTTAATTCATTTTGATGTAAATCAACTGTACCTTTAATCCTTTGAGAGACAGAGGGTATGAAGGAAATCAAAATAGCAAAACCACCTAGTGCGAAAATCCACTTAATGCTATAAATTAGTGTAAGTACTAATAATCCTAATCCAAGACCTAATATTGCATTCCTAGAAAACGTCATTACCACATTAACAAACATCAACATTGAAAGTAATATGTATAATATTTTTTTATTCTTATTCTTTTCATAAATACTTAACATAATCACTGGGAAAATTATTAGTATTAAATAAGCTCCAAAAGCATTTGGATTAGAGAATGTTGATGTTATCCTTCTAATTACTCCAGCATTATATGTTCTTATAAACGTTTTATTCAATGCAAACCCAGTAAAATACTGCACAATTCCTATACAGCATAAAACAGTGGAAATAAATATATAACATTTTAGTAGTGTATTTATATGTTTTTTGTTATTGAACTCGTATTTTATAATAAAATACAAAAATATATAAGTTATAAACCTTGCACTTTCACTTAATGCTAATCCTTTATCTGTTGCATATAAAGTAGATAAAAGCATTATACCAAGCAGTACTGCAATAAAGATACTCAATTTATCAGTAAAAAAATCAATGATGCCCTCTTTAAAACTTCCTCTACCACTTTTAGAAACTAATAAATTTATAACATACAGAAAAATTATTAATGCCAAAATAAAATCAGTAACTGTTACTCCCTTAAACACAACCTCTTGTGGAATTAAAGGTAACAATATAATATAGACACATATTAATAAAAATGAAAATTTTCGAAAAAAATTCACTTTCCCACCTCTCTCCAAATACAAAATAGTTTAATTATCTTTAATTTATATGTCTTTTAAAATTACTCTTTAGTCTTATTTGCTTTTTTTCTATTCTTTATCATTAAAAAGCTCTCTTTTACATCTGCATTAAATAAAACGTATTCTGAAATCATAATACTTAATATAAACATAAATGCTTTAATTAGTGATGGTATGGGAATTACTCTAATAATTTCATAGCAAAATAGATATACTATAAAATGAATTATCTCATTTTTGTGTATTTCAAGTCCCTTAAAGTCTTTTGATGAATATACATACCATACAAACAATGTAATATCCGTAGCATATGCAACTAAATTGAATTTTTTTAATACGTATGATGCAAATACATTTAATAGAAATGCCAATACTACCATTTTAGAGGCGACAATTAGATATTCCTTGCCTCTCATACCAACTTTATAAAGATTGGCATATAAAACATTTGTTAATGTAATGAAGGGTATTCCTATTATTAATATTCCCAATACTTCTAAGGATGGTATATATTGATCTAGGAAATTATTCACAATAAACTCCAAGACAAAATAACCAGCAGGTGCAAAACTGCATATTAATATGATATATTTTTTCACCTTTGAGACAACTTTTTCATCTCCCTTATTTTTTGCCAAATAAGGATAAAATAAAACTGTCACTGAATTTACTAAGACTAAAAATAGGCTTAGCATTGATACCGCAAAAGAATAATACGCGAACTCATTAACAGTAAATTTTATTTTAATAAACCACCTATCCAAAGTAATAAATAGAAGACTTACAGTGTTGGCTATCATTATAGTAAAACCCATACTTGTTATTGATTTTATTTCTGAACGCTTTGTTTTTTCTGCTTTTTTTGCTGAAAGCATAATTAAGGCTCCAGTAACTATTGCTAAAAGCAAATTTCCAACAACTTGAATCTGCATATATAAAATTGGTGATCTTACAATAAAGATAACTGCAAGGATAGATGCTAAATTTATTACATTTTGCACTACTCGTAATACTACATATTTGTTAAATTCACCTGTGGCCCTGTATAGCAGTGAAATAAATAACACAACCTGAAAGGGTAGTATGTAGAATACAAAATACCTAAACACTATATCCTTTATAAAAAACATTGAAATAATAAATAAAATAGCTACTGCCGCAATTACTATCTTTAGCATAACATAGAAATAACCTTTTACTTTTTCCTTGTTTATATCCTCTATATTTCTACCACCCAATATTAAGTACATTCCATCTGAGAATCCAAAATGGAGCATTCCTGCATATGATGTATATAGGGTAAATGTTTTTAAATAAGCATAGGATTGTATATCAAAAACCTTTGGTATAACTAGTCCACTAAGTATTCCAATTAAAATCCCAAAACATTCTACTAATATTACTCTTAGTGATTTTTTTATATTCATTTATTTTCCTCAATTTCACTTAATTTAATTTAATTTCATTTAATATTAACTATTCATTAAAAATCGAATCTCATAATATGTTTTCCAAGGGCCCTACTTTCTGCTTCTACTTCAAACACTCTATAAAAATCTTTAATATCATAGATAGGTGTTACGTCTAAAAATAGCTTTGATATATCAGCGCTAAAATCTGATTTTTTAAGTAACTCTGCTGCAAACTTAAAATCTTCTACATTACTTCTTGTAACTCCATAAAGTGCCAACCCTTTTTCTAATATCTTACGTGTGTTTATCTTTATAGGATTCTCAGCTACTCCTGCAAGGACTACTTTAGCTCCTGGAAGCACACTGCTTAAAATCCCTTCAATACCACTCTCAGACGCTGTACCCCCTATACATTCAAAGGCAACATTAATTTTACATTTCTTAATAATCGGATCATTTGAAAGGTAAGTTTGTACCCCCTCATATTTATCTAGCTTCTCTTTGCTATGTCCTACAACTATAATAGGCCCCTTATGTACCTGTTTAAGCACTGAGCATAATACATATCCAAGGATACCATCGCCCCAGATGCCTATAACGTCATTTTCGTTTAATATTACTCTACGAATTGCTGCACTTGCTACAGATATAAGTTCTGAAAACACCGAGATACTAGTGTTAATACCCTCTTCTATTTTTACAAGGTTACGAGCTGGGTATGCAAGATAATCCTTTGAAAATCCATTATAGCTACTGGATGCAAACAATGCTTTAGGGGAATAGTTTTCACCTAGTCTTGGATTTTTAGATAATGCAATATCAAACTCATCTTGTTTATCCTTATCAATCATTATGTTAGGAACTAAAGCAACTTTATCTCCCTCTTTAAAAGAATTAGTAGGGTCTTTAACTATAGTACCTATGGCCTCATGAATAAGATTTATAGGATATTTAAGGTTAAGTGTTCTCTCGTCGCGGCTTCCAAGATAATACCTTAAATCAGCCTTACAAATAGCGGCGGTTTCAATCTTAACCACTGCATGCCCTAGTGTCACTTCTAAATCTTCTATATAGATTTCAAATCTTTTGGATTGGACGATTTTGAATCCTCGAGTAAGCATTATATTCTCTCCAATTTGCTCATTTTAACTATTGATTTTAGTAGAAGTAAATCTTCCATTGTTGTAATCTTAAAATTGAGTTTATCTCCATCTACTAAATGAACTTTTTTTCCACAATTTAATACTAATCTGCAATCGTCTGTTGAGTCTTGAAGTTTTGACGCTTCCGCAGTTTTATGGGCATCATATATAGTTGAATATACAAAGCTCTGAGGTGTTTGACCTATATATAATTCTTTTCTCACAGGAATAGAGGATATAGTCTCATCATCTGTACTTTTAATTATAGTATCAGAGGCTTTAATAACAGTATCTACGGCGCCATATTTCTTAGCCCCTTCAATATTATTAACTATTATCCTATGAGATATTAGAGGTCTTGCAGAATCGTGAATAACTACGATATCTTCAGGACTCACATCTTCCTCAATTGCCTTTAGGCCATTAAAAACGGATTCTTGCCTTGTTTCTCCACCATCCACTATCCATTTAACTTTATTAAGTTCATACTTTCTAGTCCATATCTTTATGTCTTCATGCCATTCTTTAAGGCACACAACTGCTATTGCATCTATTTGCTCATGTATATCAAATGCCTCTATTGTGTGTACAACTATTGGTTTGCCATATATATCAATAAATTGCTTAGGCTCATCAACCATTCCCATTCTAGAACCTTTTCCACCAGCAAGTATTATAGCTATATTCATTAATATGTACCTCCTATTTTTTTATCTACAAGATTTAATATTAAGTTCCACACTCTTTTGCAACTATCCCCATCCAAGTAATGATAGAAGTTCTTTTGAGCAGCTTCTCTAATTGCTATGTATTGGTCAGTATCCGCCGTATCTTTTATGTAATTTATTAAATCATCAACGCACTTTAACTTAGGACCAGGTGTATCTAAGTAGTTAGTAAAATCAATAGCAAGCCCTCGCACTTTATCATACTGCACTACGTCATATGGTAAAAAACAAATTGGCCTATTTAATACTAAGTAATCTACATATATGGAACTATAATCAGTAAGCAGCATATCAGATACCGCCAGTATGCTTTGAGTAGACATCTCTTCATCAAAATCCATTGTCAAAATGTTTTTCATATTTTCAAAAATTTTGTCATCAAGGAGTCTCTCTAAGTAGTGAGGACGGTAAATCATTTTCCAGTTATTCTCTCCCATAAACTTATCAAACACTATCCAGTCCTCTTTTGAAATTGGAAAATCCTTTTCTATTTCATACCCTCTCCAAGTTGGGCAAAATAGTAGAATTTTTTTCCCTTTAGTATCATATTTCAAGTCAAATTTATTTCTACATTCACTAATATGCTTTTTATCAAACAACATATCATTTCTTGGTAGTCCCAGTGGCATATAATTTGGAAGAGGGTCCTTGTCAAGTTCTGTTGATCTTAAAAAGTATGTGCTGTCTCTTTCCGACAAGGTTACAACATTTTTTATTCTGTTTCTAATTCCTTTATAGAGATTCATCATTTTTTTATTATGGACTTCATTATTTCCTGGAGTCTTTTTAGTTCCATAACCATGGCTCATATAAATGCCATTTTGAGTTTTCTTGAAAACACTATTGGGATAATCTGAAACAACCGCAGAATAATTTTTCACCATTTGACCCGCTCTTATTATATAATGTAGAATTTTATTATTTTTATACTTATAAAAACTTTTATATTCTAGTACAATATCGGGTCTATCTTGTTTTATATTTTTTTCATAATAATTATGTAAGGCTTTTATGTTATCTTCAGTTTGAGATGTTAGCAATATTCTCTTTTTCAAAGTTATTATCTCCTTAATTTAAATGTTTTTAATTTCTCCTCGCTTATAGTAGTAATCTGCCACTGATGCAAACCCTAGGCAAAACCACATAATATAGGTCGCTTGGAAACTTAAAAGTATAAATGATTGTAACAAACTTAAGAATGCAGTTGCAACAATAGGAATAACGCAACAAATCCTCAGTGGCTTTGGTATATTTACTAATCTTTTTAATATGTAATAACAAGTTGAAAATAAACCGGCTACGTATAATATTAATCCTACTATTCCCCAACCCATCCACGTTTCCAGTATGAAGTTATGGGCAGGACGTTGCATTTTCGCTATCTCTGCTGACTGGGCTGCAGTTATATATTCTGATGGAATTGCTTGCTTGTATGCTACAGCAAATGTACCAGCTCCTAAAACAGGATTCTCTTTTATTAAAGTCCATGCCTTGGCCCAAAATATTTCTCGTATTTTATCACTAGTATCAGCAGTAGAAACCTTAGCTTCTTCGGTCTCTGGCGCTGGTTTGACGAGTCCCGGAATTCTAGTCACAATAACAGAAAATGATCTGTATAAGCTAGGACGGGCTTGCATGAAATTTACAGATGCAGCAATTACGATAACCACACTACATGATATCATGAATGTCAAAATTCGCTTCCACGAGTTCCATTTCCCTCCAAATATTAACAGAAAGGATGCTACAATTACTGCTCCCATAACCACCCAACCCAGTCTACCTCCAGAAAGAAATGCAAAAACCAAGCTCATGCCAACATTAACATACGCAATTGGTGTTATCCATGACGGCAATCTTTTATACACACTTTCTTTTATTGCCCATATTGAAAAAGTGATTAGCATAATACAAACATATAAATATATATTAATGTTACCTAAAAACAGCAAATCACGAATACTAGATGATCTTAAGCAATCAATCAATTCCCGTATATTTAATACTGTATATAGAAATATTATTCCACCCAATAGTTGGTTTACTTTTGGTTTAAATTCATCTATTATAAAGAAAACACATGAGCCAAGTACTAACCCTCTTATTGGCCATATTGAGTCCATAAAGGGTAAATGTAGCATAAACCGTATGCTAAAGAGCACAAGAAAATACACTCCAAATGAAAACAATATCCAAAATACTCTATTGGATAATTGAGTAAATTTATAATCACGCTTATATATTCCATGATAAATAAACCTATTAAGAAAAAATCCTATGGCAATTACTTCTGATAAGGCCAAATATAGTGATAATCCCTGGATTTTAAACAATATCGTAGTAGCAATTAGTATTGTGCAGATAAGTTCCGTAACCCAAAAACGTTTATGAAATGATAGGGTATCTCCCATTCTATAATTCTCCTTTGCTCGCTTTTATTTTATCACATAAATTATTTTTCATACATATTGTTATAATAATTCTGGTATTCCCCTGATGTAATATTATTCATCCACTGTTTATTATCTAAATTCCATTTTATTGTCTTTTTTATTCCTACTTCAAATGTAGTTTCAGGTTGCCATCCTAACTCTTTTTTTATCTTAGCTGGATCTATTCCATATCTCATGTCATGACCTTTTCTATCTTCAACATAAGTTATTAGTTTTTCTGTTATCTCACTATCTACATTTTCATTTAAATAATTTATAACAGTTTTAACTATTTGCATATTAGTTCTCTCGTTGTGTCCACCTATATTATAAACTTCTCCCACTGTACCACCATTTATAACCATATCTATAGCCTTACAGTGATCTTCAACGTATAACCAATCTCTTATATTCATTCCATCGCCGTAAACTGGTAGCTCTTTATGATTCAAACAGTTATTTATTAGTAATGGTATTAATTTTTCTGGAAATTGGTATGGACCATAATTATTTGAGCACCTAGTTGTATTTACAGGCATTTTATATGTATCAAAATAAGCTTTAACCATTAAATCTGCGCCTGTTTTACTTGAAGAGTATGGACTATGTGGATCCAGTGGTGTAGTTTCAAGAAAGAACCCTGTGGTGCCAAGTGATCCATATACTTCGTCCGTTGATACTTGCATAAATTTCTTGCCTTCTTTAAATACACCGTTAATTTCCCATGCATTCTTTGCTACATTTAAAATATTTACTGTACCTAAGATGTTTGTTTTAACAAATATCTCTGGCTCTTTTATGCTTCTATCTACATGTGATTCTGCTGCGAAATTCACAACATAATCAATATCATTATCTGCAAATATCTTTTCTACAAATCCTTTGTCACATATATCTCCGGCAGCAAAAGAATAGTTTTTATTATTTTCTATATCTTTTAAATTTTCTAAATTCCCTGCATAAGTCAATTTATCTAAATTTATAATCTTTATATCTGAATATTTATTTAACATATAATGTACGAAATTTGCACCTATAAATCCAGCTCCACCTGTTACTAAATAAGTCTTCATAATTAATTGCACCCCTTATATTCGAATGATATTTCTAAGTCTTTTAGTTTCTTTTGCAACTTATCCTTATCTGATAATAGAATCTCTTCTATACCTTCTAGTGGCCACTCTATAGCTATATCTTCATCATTCCACAATATACCACTATCATACTCAGGAGCATAGAAGTCTGTACATTTATAGTTAAACACAGCAACATCTGACATGACTAAAAATCCATGAGCAAAGCCTTCTGGTACATAAAATTGTTTTTTATTTTCCTCGGTAAGAATTACTCCTTCCCATTGTCCAAAGGTGGATGAACCCTTCCTTAAATCTACAGCTACATCAAATACTTTCCCCTGCGTAACTCTAACTAATTTACCTTGAGTATGTTTAGTTTGAAAATGAAGTCCTCTAAGTACTCCACTGTTAGACTTTGATTCATTATCTTGAACAAATTCCATAGTAAGTCCTGCTTCAAAGAAATCATTCTTATTGTAGGTCTCCATAAAATAACCTCTATTGTCACCGAAAACTTTTGGCTTTATTATATATAGATCTTTTATCTTAGTTTCTATAAAATTAAACACCAATAACTCCTCCTCTATCTATTGTAGCTCAGCTTCTACTTTTGCTTTAGATTCTATTTTTGCTTTAGCTTCTAATTTAGCTTTATCATAATCGTCAGCAATCCGTATTAAATATTTACCATATTCTATTTTCATTAGTGGTTTTGCTAATTTTAAAAGTTGCTCTTTATTTATAAATCCATTTCTAAAAGCTATTTCTTCTATGCACGCTACATATAATCCTTGCCTGGTTTGAATTGCTTCAACAAAGTTAGCTGCGTCTAGTAGTCCTCTGTGAGTTCCTGTGTCAAGCCAAGCCATGCCTCTTCCAAAAAGTTCAACTTTTAAATTACCACGCCTTAAGTATTCATTATTAACTGCTGTTATTTCTATTTCTCCTCTATTGGATGGTTTAATGTTTTTAGCAATCTCCACTACATCATTATCATAGAAATATAATCCAGGCACTGCATAGTTTGATTTTGGATTCATTGGTTTTTCCTCTATGGATAATACGTTATTATTACCATCAAATTCAACAACACCAAACTCCGTTGGACTACTTACATGATATCCAAAAATAGTAGATCCTGCTTCTCTGTCCACTGCTCTTTTTAATCTTTCACTAAATCCATAACCATAAAAAATGTTATCGCCTAAAACTAATGCTACTTTATCACTGCCTATAAACTCTTCGCCTATAATAAAAGCATCTGCAAGTCCTCTTGGCTCTTCTTGAACAGTATATTGCAATTTAAGTCCTATATCACTTCCATCACCTAATAGCTCTTCAAAAGTAACTATATCTCTTGGCGTTGAAATAATTAATATTTCTTTTATACCTGCAAGCATTAATACTGATAATGGATAATATATCATTGGCTTATCGTATATTGGTAGTATTTGCTTTGATACTGCTTTGGTTACTGGATATAGCCTCGTGCCGGAACCACCAGCTAAAATAATACCTTTCATAATTTGCCTCCTTAGAAATTTTTATATAAAATCACAATTTAATTAAATTTTCATCCATTGTTTTGCAACACAATTATATTTTTTAATAACCCTAGCTGGCATTCCAACAGCTATGCAGTTACTAGGAATATCTTTATTAACCACTGAATTCGCTCCAATAATACAACCATCACCAATATTAACTCCTAATAATATGCAAACATTTTCTCCTATCCATACATTATTACCTATTGATACAGATTTAGTATTAAGTGGTCTCTTATCTGGCTCAATATCTGGTGATGAATGCTGCACATTACCTGAATAATCTCCATGATTACTATCACTAATAAATATCTTGGATGCCATAAGGCAGTTATCTCCTATAGTGACACTTTCACCTGCTGAAATGTGAACGTTATCGCCAATCTTGCAATTTTTACCTATTATAAGTTTTTTTGCTCCACCTTTTCCTGTATCAAACATTTCTAAACGACAACTATATCCCGTAGTAAAGCCTTCACCATACTGTAAAAGCTTTTTGCCTCTTATAAATATTGGAGTGCGTATTAATCGTGCTCCCTTATAAAATATTTTAGTATAAACAAGTGATATAGCATTCTTAAATATTTCACCAAACCCATATCCATTTTTCATAACCATACACAGCCCCTTAGTTAAATCTTCCAACTCTTTATTTAATGCTTCATTAAACTACTTTTTTTTGCTAAAAGTTATATCATCTAATTAACTTAGTATATCATAAATTTGAAAACGAATTTCATCCCTTTATTTTATCTACAAAAGATCAAACTTACTTAGCATGCACTCAATTTTTTAATGAGAAATTTCTCTAATAATGTTGGCTTCCGTTCTATAAATAAATATAAAATATATGCCACCGCCAAACTTAATGCAAATGATATCAAAACTAATAAAAAGTAATTAATCCATGGTACACTCGTAAATATATCCGTAGGAACGTATTCTTTTAGATATCTTAATACTAGGTAGTGGACTAAATAAAATGAATAACTAATTTTACCAAGATTGCTAAAGAGTTTATTATCAAATATTTTAAACAGTGAACTCATTTTTTTATTAATAAACCAAACTGAATGAAGTGTGAAAATTAAAACTATAAATAGTAAACTAACTAAAATATTCTCAAAATGTAAATTTAAATATGAAATTAATATAATAGAACCCACAACGAAAATCACTAATATTTTAGAATATTTGTTTATGAATCTTATTTTAGAAATATTTATATCCTGAAAAAAATAGAACATGAATATTCCAGCCGAAAAAGTAAAAAGCCAATTAATAGGTGAAAAATATAGCCATGAAAAAGTTGTTGTATCAATAGCACCTTTACCTTTTAGAAACTGTATTCCTAAACTAAACAGGAAAGAAATGAGTAAAGTAGCAACGAATAATGCCAATGTATTTTTAGATGTTAAATGTTTTTTAAACTTATACGGAATTAAGATTAAAAATGAAAATATGAAAGTATCGAAAAGGAACCACTCTACCCCTAAAATATTATTGTAAATATCTTTGTCTAATCCATATAAAAAAGTAAAGTGCATAAGCATATTACTAGATGTTATGTTAAGTTCATTTTTCATTACTATAAGACTTAAAATATATGCAACTAATAACACACAATAAAAGGGTACTGCTAATCTAAAAAATTTTCTCGCTACATATTTTAAAAAGAAATTTTTTTGAGCAGTTTTATTCATAAGACTTCTAAATACAGTATATCCACTAATTATAAAAAAAATTGCAACACCCAACCGGCCAGTATATAGTAATTGTTCAATAGAAAAGGGCAGTGATGTAATCTTAAACAAAGAAAAAAGCATTGTACTATGGACAAGAAATACTCCTAGTATGGCTATTCCTTTGCATGAATCGAGATAATCAATTTTCCCCATTGTTTCCTCCTTGTGTTGGTTTTATAAAAAAATGCTCAAATACACATTTATGCATTTGAGTGTTTTACTCCTTCATAATATATCTACCTTATCTCTTAATTCACTTATATTATCTAAATCACTTTTTTTACAAAGTAATATAAAATCATCTGTTTCAACTGCAAATATATCATCTAGCCCTACGGTTATTATTGGTTTATCCATAGCTAAAATAAGATTATTATATCCTTCTATGTTTTTTACATTTCCTAAAAACACATTATTATGCTCATCTTTTTTTCTATATCTTTCTATTGCATTCCAACTACCAATATCATCCCATCCAAAATCACAAGGGATTACATATATTTCTTTAGCATTTTCCATAATGGCATAATCCACTGATACAGACGATATCTTACAGTAATTTTCAGTTAATTTATATTCATAGTCTTCCTTTAAAGATATAGCAATTTCTTTCAATATTTCATAAGTGTTTTTCAAGTATCTTTTTGTTAAACTCAGAATAGTTTTAGCTTTCCAAATAAACATACCACCATTCCAAAGATAATTTCCATCTTCTACATAAGTTCTAGCCTTCTCTAAATCAGGTTTTTCTACAAACCCATCAACTTTACAAATAACTTCATTGCCAATTTTATGTTGTCCATTTTTAACTGCCTTTATATATCCATATCCTGTTTCTGGTCTATTAGGTTTCATTCCAAGGGTTACTACTGCCTCTTCATTATCTTGTATAAAGTCATAAGCATTCTTTATAGTTTGTCTAAACTTTTCCTCATTTATAATAAGATGATCTGAAGGTAATACCACCATGGTAGAATCTTTGTAAAACTTTTCTATATAAAAAGCTGAAAGTGCTATACATGGCGCAGTATTTTTACCTACTGGCTCAACTATAATATTTCTAGCTGGCAATTCAGGTAACTGCTGCTTTACTAAGTCCACATAATCTAACGCCGTTACTACAAAAATTCTTTCCTCAGGAATTATATCCTTAATTCTATTAATAGTCATCTGTATCATTGTTTTCTCACCTAAAAGTTTTACAAACTGTTTGGGCTTTTCATCAGTTGAAAGAGGCCAGAATCTAGTACCCTTACCTCCTGCCATAATTAGTGCACACAGCATACAATTCCCCTCCTCTACTCTTTTATTATTGTTTTACTCTTTTGTTATTGTTTTATTTCTCTGCAAAAGTTTTTTCAAACAATTTCTTATAATGATTTGCTGCATTTTCTACAGAATATTTTTCAATCAACTTTTCGTTAATGCCACTTTTATAAACAAAACCCTTGACTATAGTTTGTTCAATTACTTTTGACAAATCATCTGCATCAGTAGGGTTATTATAATAAATAACCTGACCCATAGTTACCTCTGGCAGGGAAGTACATCTTGTAGTTATAACTGGTATATTCCTATACATTGCTTCAACTGGTGGCATTCCAAACCCTTCAAATAGAGATGGACTCACAAATACTTTAGCATTATTATATAGTAAACTAAGTTCATCGTCCGATACAAAACCAGGAATAACTACACTATCTTCTATTTTGTTAGCTGCTATTAATTTGACTAAATCATTAGTCGCCTTGTCTCTCATTCCTACAAGTACTAATTTAATGTTAACATTTCCGCTTCTTTTTTTATAAATACTAAATGCATTTATAAGTGTTGGAATATTTTTATGGGGCAATAATGATGCAACTGATAGTATATAATTTTTCTTAACTAATCCTAACTTATTAGCAAAATCATCAAAAATAACATTATCCTTGGTTTCAAATTTTTCAAAATCTATTGGATTATATATTACCTCTAAGTCACTCGGATTAATATTTTTAAAATTTTCTATTATATCTTGTTTAACAAAGTTTGATATGCAAATATTTTTATCACTTTTCTTAAAGCTTAGCGGGTATGTAAAAGAAAACAATACCCTCTTAGAAAAAGAAAAATTCTCTTTAAAATGTTTGTATTGGATGTCATGTACATTAGATATTATTTTTATTCCCTTAATATTTTGTATACATCTCACATAGGTTGGGAAAAACATTACATCTATCTTATTATTTTTAATAACCTTTGGTAACTTTGTACTTGTATATAGCACCCTATTAAATCTTATTGTGTTATCAAAATCACATATAACTATTTTAAAATTCTCTTTATCAATATTAAAACATTTATAATTAGATTTAGTTGCAAATATGAAATACTCATTTTCATTATCCACACATTGTAAACCTTTTATCAAATTCATAAGGTAACTTCCAGTTCCTGCTATTTCTCCTGGGATAATATATAGTCCATCTATTCCTATTCTAATTCCCAACCTTAACACATCCTATTTATTATATTTATATATTGGTAACCTATATAAAATAATTATTATTTCTTTCATTTATAATTGTTTCTACCCAGTTATGCAAACTATATTTTTTATAAATATCCTCACTAATAGGTACATATTTATTATTAATAAATTCTTCTATTTCATCTAAATTATTCTCGTTCATTACAAATATATTATTTTTATTATAAAAATCATATTTCACAATATTTGTATTGGTAGTAACCATCTTTCTTTTAGCACCAAGAGTCTCAATAGTTCTCATTGTCAAACCACTTTGCATGTTATGTTGCATATCAAATACAGTGTTTGATTTTCTAAGAACTGCTAGATTTTCTTGTTCAGATAGAGGTTTAAATTTAAATTCATTTCTCTTTGCATCTTTGAATTCAGGTTCAGACACCTTATTGTATAAATACTGTAGCTTATTCAAAAACATATACGAAAATATTCGAATACCCTTTGCTTCTAATTTTGGAAACAACTCGTGCATTGTTTTATAACGATTAGGGTGAGATGTACAAACACTTACAATGTCGTATTCTCTTTCAGAAACCTCTTCCTTACCTAATTCTTCATATTCCTTACAGTAAAATAGCGGCATAAAAGCCAGTTTTCCTATTTCATTGCAATCATCTAAATCGAAAGAATATGCCTTATCAAAAATTGGTATCAATTCTTTGCTGTTTGGATACAAATTCAAAGAATCCCACATATATAAAACGAATCTAGCTGATTTTTGACTATCCCTCAATTGCCTTATCATTAATGGAGTAAACACTTTACAGTTTACAATAAATACTAAATCATAGCTATTTTCCTTTGTTTCAGACAAAATCTTATCAAAATACCTTTGAATTATGAAATTCATCAAACTCTTTTTAATTTTAATAATTCCCTTAACAATAGATCTTTCACTTGGTCTGTCATTATAATAGTCAACGCAGTAACCCTGCTGTTTAAATTCTGAAACAATGCTCTTATGATAATTAAATATTGGAGTACCAATATATAAAACCTTCTTATTACTCATATCCGTTTACCTCCTGCCTTGAATCAGCATTCCAGTTTCTTTCATTTCATCTATAGATTGTTCAAAAAGACCATCTGATTTTTCTAAACCTTTTTCTTTGTTTTGTAGCTTTACCCATGTTGTAAACTCTTCCATACCTTTTTCAAATGTATATTTAGGTTTAAATTCACATAAGTCTTTAGCTCTATTTGTATCTGCAATATTATGCCTAATATCGCCTTTTCTAAAATCTCCTGAAATATTTATTTCTGAATCTGATGCATATAATTTTTTAAATGTTTTTGCTAATTGCATCACTGAAATTTTTTCCCCAGTTCCTACATTGATATGCTTATAGTCCGTAGCAACGTTTTCAAGTGCGTTACAAGTAATAGCTGCAACATCACTAACATGAACAAAGTCCCTACTTTCTTTGCCATCCTCAAAAATATTCAAGTTCTGATTTTTAAGTAGTAGCTTAGAAAATATAGAAAGTATCCCAGTATATGGGTTGTCAAGAGATTGTCCTGCACCGTATACATTTTGATATCTAAATATAGTATATGGTAAATCCATTGTGGGGCACATTACCTCAAGCATTTTTTCCTGTGCAAACTTTGTATATGCATAAAAAGAGATGGGTGTTAATGGGCATTCTTCTGTTGTATTTCTTAATTCAACTTTTCCACCACATATAGGGCATTTCACTTCAAAATCCCCACTCTTCATATCATCTATATCCCTTGATTTAGGAACAACAATTCCATGCTCTTCACAAAAATACATACCCTCTCCATATACAGATCGTGATGAAGAAAGAATTATTTTCTTGATAGGCAACTTATTTTTCAATATAACTTCTAGTAAATTTGCTGTGCCTTTGATATTAACATCCGTATATCTATTAATTTCATACATAGATTGACCTGTTCCTGTTTCCGCAGCAAGATGTATTATATAATCCACACCAATAAGCGCCTTCTCTACATCCAAACTATTTCTAACATCACCTTGTATGATGCGCGATTTATCTTTTATATTTTTATAAAGATATGATTCTTCATAATTACTTCCATGAATTTGCTCCGAAAAATTATCAAGAACAACTATCTCATGCTTCCCTTTTTTGTATAAGTTATCAACTACAGAATTTCCTATAAACCCGGCTCCTCCAGTTATTAAAACTTTACTCATCTTTTCTTGTCTCCTCTATCAATTTATAATTTCATATAATAGGATTATTACTTTACTAAAATAATATTCATAAATTTCCTACGTGCTGTATGCATGAACTAAACTCCCAATTTTTTAGGAGTCAGTTCAAGTATTTTCTTTATTTTATTATTGTCTCCCCATACAGCTAAGGAATCGTATTCTCTATCAGGAAATGCACCATATTGTAATTTTATCTTAAAATTCTTTTTTTTAATAAATTCTTCAACTTTTTCTGCAAGTGAAATTGGGTTTCCCGAGCAACAATTAATTATACCCCTAATTTCTGTTTGTGTAGATGCAGCAACTATTTGCTCCGATAACTCTTCCACACTTATAAAATCATATTTATTTTTGCCAGTAGTAAATGGGAATTTATCTTTACCTTCCATTTCCATTTTAGTTATTTTAGAAAATATTGAGTTACTTTTTAAATCATCACCAGTTATATAGTATGCTCTTAACCATTGAAAAATCATTTTGTCGTCTTTCGCACGCAGTTCTATAGCCTGCCTTAAACAATTCTTAGCTATACCATATAATGAAGAAGGATTAGTGGGTGAATTTTCATCAATAGGTCCTTCCCAATATCCAACCTCATGCATTGTACCCATCACTGATAAATGCGTAAGACCTCCACTAATCATATTACTTAGAAATGTATAATGATTATATAAATCTTCAATATGAGTTCCTGAATTATGAACAAATCCGTTTCTCCATGCCATATGAATACATATATCTGGTTTTCCTAGTTTATCATATATATCCTCTTCTCCATTAAATATAGGTGTATATATTTTATTAGCCCTCTCATCTACTCCGTCAAATCTAAAATCACAAGCATCCACGTTAAACCCACAATCTAGCAACGTTTTTACAATATGGCGCCCAATATATCCATTGGCACCTGTAACTAATACCTTTTTCATATATCATTACTCCCTCTATATTATTCAAATAAAATATAATATGATTCTGCTGTTCTATTTATAAAACATCCACAAAAGAATCCATATATGCTAATCATTTTAATGGATTTATATCCGAACACATATCACTTATTTTAGCTTTCCCTTAATTTATGCTGGATAATCTTTAGACCTACGCATTTTAATTTCATTATCATTTATGCTTTTCAGTTCATTATCATTTACTCCCTCTGCTTTTATAACTTTAAATACCGTTCTATATAATATTTTCACATCAAGTGCCAATGATTTATTATTTAAATAATAAACGTCATGCACTGTTTTTTTAAAATCATCATTATTATCTCGTCCATTAATTTGAGCCCATCCAGTAACTCCTGGTAATAATGCATGAACTTTTGCTTTTGTTCTCATTTCCTTAAGTTCATATTGATTGTATAAAGCAGGTCTTGGTCCTACAAAAGTCATATCCCCTTTAAGTATATTAATTAATTGTGGAAGTTCGTCTAGACTAGATTTCCTTAAGAATTTTCCAATTAAAGTTACATAACCTTTTGAATTATCAAGTTTATCAGTTGATACATCAGGAGTTCCAATTTTCATTGTCCTAAATTTATAGAATTTAAACAATTCATTATTTCTACCTATTCTCATCTGATCGAAAAATACCGGTCCTTTTGAAGTTAACTTTATCATTATTCCCACAATCAAAAATAATGGTGATAGTAACACTAAAATAAGCAAACTAATTGTACCGTTTAAAAATTTATCCATAATATCCTCCTGTTTTTTATTTATTTATTTTAAAATATAGTCAATATATATGCCAAGTCTATTAGTACTTTAACACTTAGATTATTTTGGCTTGTCCAATTCTTCCAAAGCTTTCAAATTATCTTCTTTTTTTATAATTCCATTGATTTGCTGTAGTCAACAGAAATGTTGTTTATAACTAATTTCTTTATCTACAACAAAAAAATTATATAAACTATATATTTATTATATCAAGTTTCGACAAAATGTGTGATAATTTTTTGTTAATTTTCTATATAAAACGTTTTATTTTTCAAATTACTGATTTTTTAGTTCTAGCAATTCATTTAACTCCTTATTGTACAATAAATCAAGTCAAATTTATTGTTAGTTCAGTAATATACTGGTATGTTTTAGAACCCACGCAAAAAAACATTAGTTATGAACTCCTTATTTTTTATGTATTATATTAAATTTTTGAATATGATTTAAATTTAATTATTAATATCCATATAATGTACAATAAAGTCCACTGGCCATTAGATTCTCTTAAATAATATTGGTTTCATATCAATATTATTATATAATATGAGTAGATATAAAATGAATATAAAAGGGGTTGATAATATGAAATTAGCACTAGCCCAATTAGATATTGCTTGGGAAGATAAACCCCAAAGCAAAGAAACCGCAATACAATTCATAAAACAAGCAGCTGATGAAAAGGTAGATATGATACTCTTTCCTGAAATGACTTTAACAGGCTTTTCCATGAATACTGTTTTTATAGGAGACACCAATAATGAAACCATAGAATTCTTCAAGAAAATCAGTAGTCAGTTTAATATTTTAATAGGCTTTGGATATGTAGAAGGCATCACTAATAGTAAAAATAATTACTCTGTAGTAGCGCCTTGCGGGGATGAACTTGTAAATTACACTAAAATTCATCCTTTTTCCTTTGGAGAGGAAAGTGAATTTTACCAAAGTGGAAGCCAAATAAACACATTTAATGCTTTTGGTTTTACTATAGCCCCTTTAATCTGTTACGATTTACGCTTTCCCGAAATCTTTCAGGTAGCTTCAAAAACTGCTCACCTAATTACTCTTGCAGCTAACTGGCCAATAGAGCGTCGCCAGCACTGGATTACCTTATTAAAAGCAAGAGCCATAGAAAATCAATGTTATATAGCAGGCATAAACCGAGTTGGAGAAGGAAATGGATTAACCTACAGCGGTGACTCCATGATCATAGATCCACTAGGAAATATAATAAGTAGTTTATATATGGACGATGGTTTGATTATAGCTGATATTTGCCAGGAAAACGTAACTCAGATTAGAGAAAATTTTAGACTTAAAGAAGATAGAAAAGATGGGTTGTATTGTGCTATGTATTCAGATAATATTTAGCACAACTTAATTGAAATATTTTTTCAAAAATCTAATAATAATAGTAAATTTAGATTATTTTGTTAGTGAATAAGTTAATAATATTATATATTTTCATATAATTTATTTTCAGACAATTAAAAATTTATCCACAATTTAAGCAAAGTTATCCACTTAAAGAGGATAACTTTGCTTAAATATACATTTAAATGCCATAGAATTCTAATATGTCCATTTTTTATAACAATTAATTCTCTTTATCAGAATAGTTATACACAGACACGAAATAAGTCTAAATATAATTCTACTGTGAAAGCTTCTTTTTCGCCATGAGCAAATCACTCTCATTATTGAATTCTTTCATGCCAATATACTCATTTTTTTCACATACATCTTCAACCTCATTTGAAACATGATTTATATCATTTTTTATTTCTTTAACATCTTTTGAAGTGTCCTTTACAGCTAATTCTATAACTTCAATCTTTTCGCTAAAGTTTTTTACTATATCATTATGAGCCTTTTCATCTTGCTCCATATGAGACTTTTGTGCTTCTGCCATAGTTTCAACTTTACTTGTTAAGTTCTCTAGTAAAATAGTATTTTTATCTAATCTATTATCTATACCATCTAATCTATTGTCGATAGCCACTAATTTACTGTCCAACCTATTCTCTAAAGCTCCTAATTTACCGTCCAATGTATTCTCTAAAGCTCCTAACTTACTGTCTAACATTTTACTAAACATTTCCATGGCTTCTTTGTCCATACCATTGCCACCTTTCTGTTATATCTTGTTTATCTTGTGTATTCTGCAATGCAATATTAATTTCATTATACCCTCAAAAGGTAAGAATTTCAAAGCTTAAATTATAAGACTTACAACAATTTATAAATATATGTAAAGAATATAAATAACTCAACTATAAGTATTAAAGGTATTCCTATAACAAACTTTTTATGCTTGGTTTTATGCCTAAATAACCGCATACCCATAAATATTCCCAAGGCCCCAAAAGCAATAGCAATAGTAAAAATAGTACTTTCTGGTGTTCTCCATCTTCCCTTTTGTGATTTTTTCTTATCTGAATACATAACGAAAATTCCGTATAAGTTTATAGCTATAATATAATACAATAAAAATTTCATGTGTTCTCCTCCAATTGAATTCTAGTGATTTTTGAACCTGTCCAGCTACTATTTTGGGTAACTTTGATATTTGCAATGTCATCCTACCAAATCTTTTTAGCCGTAG
Source organism: Clostridium bowmanii (assembly GCF_018861315.1). GTDB lineage: Bacteria > Bacillota > Clostridia > Clostridiales > Clostridiaceae > Clostridium_AD > Clostridium_AD bowmanii. The sequence continues at coordinate 51,145 of NZ_JAHLDL010000003.1, forward strand.
GCTACGGATTTTGCTCATCACTACCTTTGAATGATACATGTAAAAACAGCCTATCGGCTAAAAGATTTTAGGAGTAGATTCGTTGAATACAATTCGAATTTCCTGTTTTTCACGAAACCTTCACCTTTACATCTCCCACAGGCTAACTCTCAACATAATTGTATGAAATTTCTCCGGAGTTAATTGCAATAAGAAGCGAAGAAACTATTGAAATTCGATTTAGAAATTCTTCTTTTGATGATATAAAATTCTCGTGACCCTGACAGGACGTCAGGGTAGCGAACCTGAGGCAGGACGCCGAATGTGAGTGTCAGAGAATTTCATATTGTCAAAAGATTAGAATTTCTTAATCAAATTTCCAGTTTCAAGCTCGTTTGCAATTAATGCAGAAAAAATGGGACACCTTTACGTATATTCGAGTTTAACCTTGCTCCCCCCTTGGCCTTGTTCTGCTGGAGTAACTATTAGTTTTATTGGCACCCTATTCTTAAGTTCCTCCACGTGACTTATAATTCCCACAGACAAGGTACTTGAATGAAGCTTTTCAAGTGAATTCATTACTATTTCCAATAAATCAGTGTCTAAAGTTCCAAAACCTTCATCTAAGAAGAAGAACTCTAGTGGGGCGCTTCCTTTTAATTGAATTTGTGAGGATAGCGCTAGTGCAAGACATAGTGATGTTAAGAAGGTTTCTCCACCGGATAGAGTGTTAGTTTCACGTCTTGTACCTCCATTAAAATCATCTCTCATTACAAATGCTCCATCAGAATCAAGTTCCAAGGCATAACGTCCTCTTGTTATTTCCTTTAAACGTTTTGAGGCTTCCAAGGATATATATTTCAGCTGCTTCATGGCTACATATTCAACAAACTTATTTCCTTGAATTAAGTTATCAAGTTCTTTTAAAAGACCTAGCATATGTTCTATTTCGCCTTTCTTTTTTATAAGCGCTGCGAATTCTAGTAGTTTTCTTTCCATTTCTTCTAGCGCTCTATTTTCAGCACCTACAGCTTTATTCTTTTCTTCTAGAACAGTTTGCAGCATTTCTCTTTTTTCTTTTAACTCTTCAAAGAAAACTGGATCTATTTCTTTTCCTTTAAGGAGTTTCTCTAATCTTTGCAAATTATCTAAGATTCTACCCACTGCTGTTTCATAATTTTTTATTTCCTCTTCTAGTAGTTTAAGTGCATCTTTTGTAATTAAATAAAAGGATACTGTCTCTATACTCTGGAAGGAGTTTTCACTAAGAGATATTTTTAATTTTTCCTCCCCAGTAGCTAACACTTTTAATAGCATTACACTCTCCTTATCACTACTGGTCTTTTGGGTTTGTAAGCTTTGCATTTCTATATTTTCTCTATCTAAAACTGCTTTTAAATTTGATTCTTTAAGGGTTATGTTTTTAATTTCATCTCTTACCTTTTCTATTTCTATTTTAGGGGTTAGGTCCTTGGAAGGCTTGAATCCACATAATTCCTCAATTTGAATAGCCAAGCGATCTATTTCTGCTCTTTTTTCCTTGCCACTAGTTTCTATTTCTGTTTTTAAGGTAGTGAGATCCTTTAAAATCTTGTCTACTTCGGCCTTTTGTTTTTCTAGTGCTGACAGTACTAACCTAAGCTTCCTAGCACTAGCAGTTAATTTTATAACTTGATTATCCGTTACTTTAAGTTGCTGTATTTTTTCACTTATTGATACAATCATTGTACTATCACTTTGTTTTTGTTTAGTGGAATCCCCTTCCCTAGATAAATTCTCTTGTTTTTGCAAGTCTTCTTTTAAAAGCATGTCCTTTGTTACTATTTCCTTTAGTTTTTCTGTGGTAATGCACAGCTCTGCCTCTATTGCTACTACTGCTTCCTTTTCTTTTTTCAGACCTTCTTGGAGGATAGCTTCTGACCTGTCTAACTTACCTTTCTCTGCGCGAAGCTCAATTAAGGCTGCATCTAGCTCATTTTTTGCCTTATTATAATCTTCTAGGGTTTTCCTAAACTGGAGTAAGGATGCTTCACTTATGCTTCTTTGCTGCTGCAAATCATCAATGTTTAGGTCACCAAGTTTTTCAGAGATCTCTACCAGACTATTATTTATATACTCCACGTCTCTTAAAAGTTCTGCATTTTTAATTTGCTCTGCTTGAAGCTCTTTAACTAATTTTTCTAAAGTTACTTCCTGTGTTTGCTTTAATTTTTTCTTGTCATCTAAATCAATATTAACTATTACTTCTGCTAAATGAGTATGATGAAGAGATCCACATACTGGACATAGTTCTCCTTCTTGTAAATTAGAAGCTAAAACCGCAGCCATGCCTCCTAGCTCTATTTCTTTTATTTCAGCCTCTATTGTTTTAATCTGGGCTTTTGCGTTTTCTATAGCTTGTGACCTATTTTTTAAATCTTCACTTACTTTTTCGCTTTCCAACCTTTTAATATTGTATTTTTTTTCAAGCTCAGCCTTTAATTTATTGTTTTCTACAGCTTTATCTAGCATATCACGAAGTGTGCTAAAGGCATTCTGCTTTTCTAACAACAAATTATTATCTCCCGGGAAATTATCTGCTAAGGCTTTACTTTTTCCCTCTAAAACCGCTAATTTATTCCCACTGCTCTCCTGTAATAATAGAGCCTTACTATATCTTTCCGACGTTAGATTAACAGCCTTTTGGCAACCTTCCTGTTTATTTTTAAAAACCTCTACATTTTTCGTAGTGGTGGAAACTTCTAGCTCACTATTGTAGGCATACTGAAGTTTCTCTCTATATTCTGGAAGTATCTCTATTTCATTTAGATTATCTTCTGTTATTTTCAAATTATTTTCTGTTTCTGTTTTACTTACTCCTATCAGATTATAATTTATAGTTTTTTCATTTATATTTATCAAAAGTTGTCTATGTCTGTCTAAAAGATTCTGCCTTTCACTACCTAAATAATTTACTTTTTCCTGAATAGCTGTAGCTTGCTTAAGGCTTACTTCCTTTTCAATTAAAATAGGAAGTCTACTATTTTTATTGTTTATAGAAGCCTCATAAGAGGCTTTAGTTATATTTAGCATATTACCTAGATCTAAAAAAGCAGTGTTTAATTTTTCAAGAGTGACTTTGTTTATAACTAAACTATCTTTAGTTTCCACTACATTGTCAATAAAGGGTTTTACATTTAGTGCTGCACTTCCCCTGGTGAATTTTTCACTTTTGCTTTTAATTTCTGCTTCCTGAAGCTTTAACTCTTCCGCTGTTTTAACATACTGATTTTTTTCTTGTTGAAGCTCAAAAAGTGTTTTATACTCCTCATATTGTTTGTCTAAAGTGTTTTTTTCAGTTCTAAGAGCTTTTTCTTCACTTTTCAAACTGGCTAAGGATACTTGTATCTCCTTATGAGATTCTTCTCCTACATTTTCGTAACCTTTCATTTCTCCATCTAGCTCATTTCTAGCTTTTAGGTTCTCAGTTTTGATTACTCTTATTTTTTCATAGAGCTTTGTGCCGTATTTCTCTAGGGCAAAAATTCGCTCTAGCATATTTCTTCTTTCTTTTCCTGTAAGCTTCAAAAATTCATTAAATTTACCTTGAGGCAGTACTACGGACCTTGTAAAATCTTCAACTTTAAGTCCTATAATATCTATGATTTTCTCTTCTAAGTCCTTTGGTCCTTCTGCTAGCACCTGGTTATTTTCAGGGTTTTCTTTGTTAATTTCTATAAGCCTTGCATAGGCAGTTTTAAAATATCCAGTTTTTAGCCTCTTTATGCATCTTTCTGCTCTATAAAGCTTTCGAGTTTTCCCTAGGCCTATTTCAAAATCGTAGCTTATTTCTACCACATTTGTTTCTGTGTTTACAAACTCCTTGGTGTCTCTTGAGACTTTTCCATAAAGAGCAATAGTTATTCCATCTAAGATTGTGGATTTTCCGCTAGCTGTAGGACCAAAAATACCGAAAAGTCCTTTTTCTGTAAGCTTTGAAAATTCTATAGTTTGCTCTTCTACAAAGGAGTTTAAGCCCTTTATTTTAAGATTAACTGGTTTCATTTTTCGGATCCTCCTCGTCGTATGCTATGGTTAAGAATAAATCCATTAACTCTTTGGAGGGCTGGAGCCCTGCTTTTTCTTTTATGAAATATTCTTTAAACATTTCTTCCATGGATTTTTCTCTTAGACACTCTATTAAATCTTCTTCGCTATCAAGCCCTTCTAATATAGGCTGTATGGACACTATGTCACGCCTTAACCTTTTCATTTCCTTTATATGTTCTGTGCTTATTATTTCTTTGGTCTTTATTTCAAGATATACCCAAATATTTCTCTCGCCCTCTACACCACACTTTTGCAGGGCTTCTTCTACACTGTTACATTTCCATACTTCTATAGGCTTATAGTTTCTAAACATGATTTGGGATACTTCAGCCTCACTTCCAGCCTCAACATTTACTAAAAATGCTCCCTTGCTATAGTTTATTTCACTTTTGCTATATTGAATTGGAGAGCCAGAATATCTTATCTTTCCAGAGGTACCTGGAACCTTTTGAGGTCTATGAAGATGTCCTAAGGCTGAATACTGTGCCATTTTCGGAAAAACAGCTGGAGAAACTGAAAGACTTCCTCCTAGTTGTATACTTCTTTCTGACCCACTTTCCTCTCCACCCATAACGTAGAGATGAGATACTGCTAAGTTTATGGTATCTTCTCTATACTTAGTAGATAGCTTTTCAAAAAGTTGCCCTATTCTATCAGAATAGCACTTTTGCCTGTCCTCATCATCTAAGCTTTCTGAAAGCACTTCATTTAGCCTTTTTTCACTTGGATAAGGCAGTGTTATAATAACTGCCCTTTCCCCTCTAATACTTAGCTCTATATACCCTTCTCCGCTTTCTACTATTTCAAATTCATATTTATTATCTAAGTCTTCTTCCCCAAAGCTACCTTGTTTTGCTATACTCTTTGGCTCACCTAGTAGTATTACTCCATGCTTATAAGCAAGTGGACTAGCTGCAACTAACCGCTCTGGGTTATCGTGATTACCTGCAATGACTAGCACTGCAGTTTTGCCACTTTTAGTTATATTCTTAAGGGTTTTATAAAACATTGATTCTGCCTTTGCTGGGGGATTTCCATTATCATAAATATCTCCAGCTATAATAACTAAATCTATATCATTTTTACCCACTATTTCTTCAAATTCACCTAAAAATTCTTCCTGTTCTTCTAGCCTACTGTACTGCTCTAGGGTTTTCCCCAAATGCCAATCGGAGGTGTGAAGTATTCTCATATATGCCGCTCCTTTCTTACTTTTTATTCTACTTTCACGGCTTCATCTATACTAAATAGGTATAGATAGCTCTCTTTAACTTTCTTTTGTAGTGTTGTTTCCAGGGCTCTAGCATAATAATCTAGTTGAGACCTGTATTTCTCAACTAAATCGCTAACCTTACCATCTTTCACAGAATCCGTTTTATAATCCACCAAGATTATTTCTCCGTTTTCCTCAAAATAGCAGTCTATTATTCCTTGAAGCATTATTTTTTCCTCTCCATATATATCTATTGGAAGGTTTTTATAAATTTCACTAGAGCTTATCTCCATATGGAAAGGCACTTCTCTTTTTAAGATATTTAACCCATAAGCCTTTACCATTCTTTGCCCAAGTTCTGTTTTAAATAATTTTACTATTTTCACGACTCGTACAGCTTTGCCCTCTTCCTCTGACATTAAGAGTTTTTCAATGTAAATTTGAATTTGATCCTCTATTTCATCCCTATTTTCAACTTTGGACAAATCCAATCTTTGCACCACCGCATGCATGGCAGTTCCTTTTTCTGCTGGGCTTAAACCCTTGGTTTTTTCTAAAAATTTAGGTTTACTTATAAGTTTTGGCATATACATAGTTTCTGAGTCGCCTTCTGTAAGCTCCACATTAAATTTTCTCTTAAGCTCAGTTACCGTAAGTACTGTAGGCATTTTTGTAGACATTTCATATTTATATTTAAAGCCAAGCCTTTTATCTATCTCTTCCAGATTTTGATCATCCGTGATTTTTTCCTGAAGATTCCATAACTTTTCCTCTGTACTCACAGGAGTATCTTCCTCAATTTCTTGCGACTTAACTATATCATCTCTATTCCAAAATCTTACCTGCCAGCTAGAGGGATGGTCTAATAACTTTACGTTATCGTCCTGTATTCCAATTAATTCTCTTAGCATTTTCCCATCTTCATGCCTTATTACTGATGGTACTATCCAATCTAGATAACTTTTGGCTTTTAGAATTTCATATTCTCCAAGCTTTTCCGTGGACTCTTCTAAACTTGAACTCATTCTTCCTATATTTTTCTCTATGTTTTTCATTGACCCAGTTATTATTAGTTTTTCCTTAGCCCTTGTAAATGCTACGTATAGCACTCTCATTTCCTCTGAAAGGCTTTCAATTTTTATTTTCTTTCTTAGTGCTTGTTTTAAAACTGTAGGATAGGAAATTCTTCTTATGGGGTCCACATAATCTGGACCGTAACCTAATTCATGATGAAATAATATACTTTTATTTATATCCATTAAGTTAAAGTTTTTGCCTGTACCACTTAAAAATACTACTGGAAATTCTAGGCCCTTACTTTTATGAATGCTCATTATCCTAACCACATTTTCATTTTCCCCTAAGGTTTTAGCACTGCCCATGTCTCCAGAACTTACTTTTAGCTTGTTTATGAAGTTAATAAAGTTAAACAGTCCCTTATAGCTAGTTTCTTCATATTGTTTAGCCCTTTGGAAAAGTACTCTTAGGTTTGCCTGTCTTTGCATTCCACCAGGCATGGCTCCTACATAACCATAATAGCCTGTGTCTGTGTATAAATACCAGATGAATTCGTCAATGGGCATATATTTGCAAGTTCGTCTCCAGTGGTCTAATCTTTTTAGGAATTTAGAGAGTTTTTGGATTATGGATGACTTTTCAAGGGTTAATACTTTATATTCTGATTCTGATTCGCCCTCTGTTTCCGATGATTCAAGCTCTGAATCTGTTGGTTCAAGCTCTTGTTCTAATGCTTTGGTTTCTGACTGTAGCAACTGAGGTTCCTTTAAATTTTCGTCTTGTACTGCTTCTTTGCTGCTCAGAAAATTTACCATGGCCTCGTAAAAGGTAATTTCCCTTTGCCCTATTCTTATGTCTACTAACTCCTCTGAGGTAAATCCGCCTATAGGAGAGCGTAGTACTGAAAGCATAGGAATGTCTTGCCTTGGATTATCTATAATTTGAAGGAGACTCATGACTATTTGGATTTCTACGGTATTAAAATACCCTGTGCCTGTATCTGCATAAACTGGTATGCCTTCTATCTTTAATTCTTCTAAAAATGAAGGTGCCCAATTTGAGGTAGCACGTAGTAATATTACAATATCCTTGTAAGATGCATTTCTATATTCTTTTATATTTTTATCGTAAACTTTAAAGGCATTTTCATCATCATGTAGCATTAATTCTTTTATTCGTTTTGCCACAATTCTAGCTTCTAATTGAATATTTGTAGGGGTTTCGTCCTCTGCTGATTTGCCTAAGTCTTCATTTTCCGATCCGTCTGACTGACTTTCCTCTTCAGCATCTGAATTTTCCTCAGTTATGTCTACAGCTTCTTTTTCAATAAGGTGTAGTTCTACTGGTCCACCTACTACTCCCTCATCTTTAAGGTCTTCAAAATAAGCGCCTAAATTCAGTGCTTCTTCATCTGTATAGTCAAGGTCTCCAATGTTTTTGCACATTACTCCTTTGAAAATATAGTTTACCGCATTTATAACTGGTTCTCTACTTCTAAAGTTTTTATATAGGGTTATTTTTCTGGTTTTAGCCCCTTCCTCCTTAGAATAGCTACTATATTTGCCAAGGAATAGTTCTGGCCTTGCCTGCCTAAATCTATATATACTCTGTTTTACATCTCCTACCATAAATACATTGGGAGCCCCTATTTTTTCTCTTGAAATTATATTTAATAGTGTTTCTTGCACCATGTTGCTGTCTTGATATTCATCTATCAAAATTTCTTCATATTTATTTCTAAGTTGGATGGCTACAGAAGATGGTTCTGGTTTTCCCTGTTCATCTAGGACTACTTCCCCTTGCTCATTTTTCTGCATTAATATATGGAGGCAATAGTGCTCAAAGTCATTGAAATCTATTATAGAACGTTCCTTTTTCTTTTGTTTATATTTTTCCTGCAAATCTATAACTAGTTGTGATAGTTCTAACATGAGAGGGTAAAGTTCTTTTATATCCTCTATGGCTGTTTCTGAATTTGCAGTAACTATCTGACCTTGTAGCTCTTGTAATTGTTTTTTCACCTTGTTTCTTATATCTTGTACTACCTTTTGTTTTTCCTTATCCTTGCAACCTCTTATAGTTGGGAGTTTTGGAAAGCTCAAAAGTTCTATAGTATCTGTTAAGTTTTTAAAGGAGTTTTTAGATGCGCTTATAATGTCTGCAATAGAGGCTAAATCTTCTTTAAACACATCTTTGTACAAGGTAATGGCTTCATTTTCTTCTATGATTCTCAATGCCTTTATCATTACTTTTTCAATACCCAGTAGTTCTATTTTTGTATCTTCCATCAAAACCGTTGCCCAAGGGGTACCGCTGAGATTATAACCATCTTTAATGTTAAAATCCTCTGCAGCCCCAAGTAGCCATTTTGTTGGCTCTGTAGAACTCATGGAGAAATTATAAAGGCTTAGAACTATGCCTTGTAGGCCTAAGTCCTCTTTGTTATTACTATAGGCTTCGACTAGGTTTAAGAAACTAAAGTCTTTTGGGTTATTTAATGTTGTTGTTTCCGCGGGTTCTAGGAAACTATTGGATTCCGCTAACTCTGAAGATATAGGAATTTCCACTAGCTGGTGAAGACTAGAGGCTTCAGATGGTTGGCTAAGTCTATGGGCTTCAGTGTTCTCGTCTTCTTTAATTTTCTGCTCTTCTGCAATGGATACATATCTTTCTTCAAAAAGTTCCTCTAGAGCTTCCTGTTTTAGAAGTACCGCTTCTGTTGTATCTGCTATTCTAAAATTAGGGTCTAAGTCTACTATATGAAAATTACTTCTAATAACTTCAAGGCAGAAGGAGTGAATAGTTGTAATGCTAGATTTATTTAATAATGTTAACTGTCTTTGTAGCAATTTACTTTGTGGATTTTTGTGAAGCTCTTTTGAAATTGCTGCAGCTATTCTCTCTCTCATTTCTGATGCAGCTGCATTAGTAAAAGTAACTACTAAGAGCTTGTCTATGTCTGTTGGCCTATCTTCGTCTGTTACTATTTTTATTATTCGCTCTACGAGTACTGCAGTTTTTCCTGAACCTGCAGCTGCAGCTACTAGTATATTGCAGTCACGAGTTAAAATAGCCTTTTGTTGGTCATCGGTCCATGAAACTGCTTTTTCCACAGGCACAATTTCGCTTATATCCATTCCCATTACTCTTCTCCTCCTGTCTTTTGATGATTTGTGGTGTTTGATTTAGTTTTGTTTTGTGATTCTACTTTGTCCTCTAAGTCAGCCGTATCCAATAATTCATTTTGAACTAAGGGATCTACAGATTCCTTTGATAAGAGTTCCCAAATTTCTTGGTCCTTCCTATCTTTTATTATCTTATAATTATTTTCCTTTAATGTAGGGTCAAATTGGCATATAGCTGTGTATTCACAATAAGAACAAGGGGTAATATCCTTTTTCTTGTAGGGCTTTATGTCTATTTCTCCACTTAGCATTTCCTCGCAAGTACTTATTAGGTTTTCCTTTACGTGATTAAGTAGCATATTAAATTGCTCCACAGTTGCTACAGAAGATCTTGAGCCTAATTCTCCATCTTTTTTAATAGATGCTGGGACAACTAAAGAAGCTCCTTGAATATTTCTATCCATTTCCCTAATTATTTTTGTATCTGCTAGCAGTAGTCCCTTCATTTTTAAAGCCTTCATTATGGCTCTTTCCAGTTCTTCTTCATCTAAATTATTTTTAGCTTTTATTACTGGATCATCTATTTTAAAGTACAGTATACCTGCCGGAAAAATAGGCTCCCTTGATAGCTGGCTCTCATTTGTAAGCATTGCATCTAAATAGGTAAGTAATTGTATTTGAAGTCCGTAATATACATCAGATAGTTTAAAATCCTTATTGCCGGATTTATAATCTATAATTCTGTAGAATTCTTCTCCTTCATTTATCAATTTATCTACTCTATCAATTCTACCAACTAAATTTACAATTTCTCCTGTGGATAGTTCTACCTGAATCGGTGGATAATCTCCCTCATTAAATCCAAAGGATACTTCATATCCAAAAGGTTCAAAACCACTATTTTTCATCTGCTCAACTATTACCAAAATGGTTCGCTTTAAAACCCTCTTTAACCGCTCAGTAAAGTACTTATACCTTGGTGAACTATTTAATATATAACCACTGGAGCCTTCTGCCGCTTCCATTTCTACAATAGTTGCTATATTTTTCTCGCACCAGTCTTTATTTAAATCCGCCCATTTTATTTCACTTTTATCCACAAGCTTTGAAAAATTATCAAGCACACTGTGCATAAAACTTCCGAGGTCTGGGGATGAAAAGGTAAAAGTTTTTCTCTCTTTTGCTTTTAGGCCATATTGCACAAAATATGCAAAGGGACACTCTTCATACTTTTCAATTCTAGATACACTAAAATAGTTTTTTGCTCCATAAAGTAGTTTTACTTTTTCCTTTTCAAGCATTTTAACTTCATTCTTATAGTCAAAGCCCTGGAACATGGTGCTTGACTTTTCTTTCCAATGTTCTTCATTTTGAAACCACTTATAAACTTTTATCCAAAGTGGGGATATATAGCCCTCTTCTAAATATTTTCTTAGTGCAAAGATTAGTCCATTAAAAGTTGGAGTTTTGGCACTTACCTCTCGAAGTTCGCGGTCTTCCTTTGAATCATCAACATACTCTGTTATATTGCTTTCTTCTATAAGTCCCTTAAATAAGGATTTAAATCTGGATATTATAATAGAAGGTCTTAAGGTTTTGCCTTCATAATCTGCTATAGGATAACTTATGTTTAAATATTTACTTGGGATAGTTATTGTAGCATAAATTAAATACTGCTCATTAAACACTTCGGTTTTTGTATCATTGGCCAGCTCTACATTGTTTTCTTTTAAAATTATACGGTCACTGTCTGTAAATATTCCCTCTTCCTTGTTTGCCTTTGGGAACACTCCATCATTTACCCCTATAATGTATAAAGCACTTATATCATGACTTTTAATACGCTCCACAGAGCTGATGGCAACTCCATCTAAGGCTGGCGGAATAAGTCCCATTTGATGTTTACTAAAGCCAAGGGACAGGATTTTTACAAAATCCTCTAGTGTTAGAATTTCTTTGCCAAGCACATCTACCATCTGGTCTAATAACTCGTTAACTAGATTCCATATTTTACTGTACTCTGTGACTTGCTCCTGGGCACCGTCCCTTTTGAAAGTCTCTATCCAGAGCTCTATGGTTTTATCTACCTTTATGTTTTCTAGAAATTCAAATAGGGCAGTACAAATTTTTATAGTGGTATTTTTGCCCCTTAATTTTTCATTTAGTTCAATTAGTGGTTTTATGAAAGCTTCCCTTGTATCGTTTAATATTTTAATTGTAGCTTCAATTTTTTCAGCTTCACTTTCTTCTTTTTTTGCTGGGATTTCGGATTCTTCGAATGCTGACTCTTCGTTTTGCTCGGCTTCTGGATTTTTAATCTCTTCTATTATAGAGTATTTAATTACTTGCGTTGTAAACTCCTCAGTTTTTTCTGACTTCTCCGTTTTCAACGCTTTCGTATTTTCTATATCCTTTTGCAACTGCTCAGCGACTGCCTTATTGATATAATATTCTTTAAAATAAAATTCTATTTTTTCCTGCCATAACTCAGCTTCTGTCCATTTCCTTTTGCCCCTTATGCCAGCTGCTATTACGAAGTTTTCTAGTATATCTATATTTTCCATCTTTATATCTAATAACCCTGTCTTAAGGTATCTAAACACGGCTTCATAACTAAAGTTTTTAGTGAATATCTCAACGGCTCCGGTTATTAACACAATTAGAGGATTACTTGTTATATCCTTTTTCTTATCTATAAATATAGGTATATTATATTCTTTAAAAATAGCCTTGATTAATTTTTCATAGGAAGGTAAATCCCTAGTTACTACTGCTATTTTATTAAACCTTATATTTTCATCTCGGCAAAGCCTTAAGATATCCTTTGCTACATGCTCTATTTCTGAATATGAATTTAGACCTTTAAACAGCTTTATATTTTTACATCTCGCAGTGGTTGGGGTATATGGGAATGCAAAATAATTTTTCTCAAGGAAAGAAAGTTCTGCATTATCTTTGAATTTATGCTTCTTGCTGCCTTGTAGCTCTATAGGCGCCTCGATACTAGTTCCAGTTAACTCAGCAATTTCTAATAACTTATCTTCTGTAAATTTTATAGAATAAAAAGCATTAGACTCTTCCATTCCTTTTGAATGCTGGGAGCTATTTAATGGAAGTGTTATATTTACCCTCTTGGCCTTTTTATATAGTTTCTCAATTATTCCATACTGCTGCGGTGTAAATCCAGTAAACTCATCAAGCCAAAATTCAGAACCATCAAGATCACATTCATCAATAGCATTATATAGACGGGTTAAATCGTCATCTGGGTCCACGTAGTTTTTATTTAAAATATTATCAAATTGCCCATATATAAGGGATAAATCTGTTATTTTATCTATTAGTAAGGGGTTTTCCCCTAAATTTTCTTTTACCGCATTTAAGTCTTCCACAGAAATTCCATATTTTTTGAATTCTGTGATTGCGCCAGCTACATTATCTACAAAGCCCTTTTGCCTTGAAGCTGCACTAAATACTTTGAATTCATCTTGATTCTTTTGCATTATGCTATGAATGAGCATTGCTTTTCCTGAGGTATCCATAGAACTACGGGTTATTCCTCCAACCTCACTAAATACTTTGTAGGCTAATCTATTAAAACTAAGTACTTGGACATTCTTTATTCCTGTAGATCCAACTACTTTTATAAGATTTTTTTCAGCTTGAAAAGAGAATTGTTCTGGCACTAAAAGTACTAGGGGTTTTTCACGCTCTTCCACTTGCCTATGCTTTATATCTTCTAAGCAGAAAGTACTTTTCCCTTTGCCAGCTCCTCCGTAAATAAATCTTAAACTCACAAAAACACATCCTTTCTTTTGACCTTATTATATTATACCATGTATGATTTTGCCCATAATACATTAATTTACTACTATAGTCTTTTTATTATTTACCACATTAGACGAATTTAAAATTAATCACTATAAAAACCAAAAATATAGTGTAAAATTTAGTGAAACATGGTATTATTATGTTGAATTTTTAATATAATTGACATTTTTTTATAATTTTAACTATAATAAGTGAAATTATGTGAATAATTTGCAATTATACAAGTGATTAAAAAAATAGGGGTGTGAAAATGAAATCTATAAAACATCAATTAGTCATTATTACCATTTTTCTGGTAGCTATACCATTTGTAGTATCAAATTTAATTTCTGATCATTATATGTCAACTCAATTAAAAAACGATGTATCCATTAATAATCGAGTTTTCGCAAAAACTGTAGGAAATAGTGTTTTTGATTATATGGCCAAATCCTATGCTTTAACTGAGGAATTAGCAAAAAGTAGAGCAGTTAGTGACTTTGTACCTAAAAAACAAAGTGAAGCAATTAAAGGCACTATAGAAAGAAATCCGTATTTCGATTTATTTTATATTCAGGACATGAAAGGTGATCAAACATCTAGGAGTGCAGGTACTCTAGCTAATAGAGCTGACCGATGGTGGTTTAAACAAGCCCTTGAGCTAAAAGAGCCTTTTATTACAAAATCATATTTAACAACTAATGGTGACAATTATGCAGTAAATTCTATAATATACCCAATTAAAAATGATAAATCAGAGTTAATAGGTGTAATGGCTGCTGATCTAAAACTTGAAGAATTGCAAAATATAGTTGAAAGATATAGTACTAAAGATAGCTATGCTTATGTAATAGATGGTGAAGGTGCAGTAATAGCCCATCCTGATAAATCTCAGATTTCAGAAATATATAATTATAAAACTATGACTAAAACTATTAAAGTAAAGGACGCATCTGGTAATATAATAAAAGATGCTGCTGGAGTTCCTAAAACAGAAACTCAAAAAATTACAGTTCCAGATGAATTAAAAAACATAACAGGTTATGCCTTAAGTGGCAAAAAAGGAATTACACAGTATGAAGACACAAATAAAAATAAAATAATTAGCGCTTATGACACTATAAAGCTACCCGGTAATTCTGGTAATTGGGCAGTCATAACTGTTGAAAAAGAATCAGCCGCTTTGGCTTCCATAAGTGCCATAAGATTCAAGAATATAATTTTTGCCGCTATATTATTGATACTTACTTCGATTCTTGTATCTGTATTATCTAAGAAAATTACAGATCCAATTTATAGAATAAAAGACTTAGCTAAACGATTATCTTTCTATGATTTTTCTGAAGGAATTATTATAAAAGGGAAAAATGAATTCGCAGAAACAGGAATAGCTTTAAATACTGCGCAACAAAATATTAGTGAATTAGTTAAAGAAATAATGAGTAATTCTTCGGATATGAGTGCATCATCTGAAGAACTTTCAGCTACAGTTCAAGAAATAACATCTAGAATGGAAACTATAGATCATTCAACGCAAGAAATAGATAAAAATACACAAGAAGCCAGTGCTACCTCCGAAGAAATAACCGCTTCTGTGGAAGAGGTTAACTCAAGTATGGACGAACTAGCCTCAAAAGCTATGGAAGGTAGCGATAATGCTATGCACATAAAAGGGAGAGCTAATGATGTTCGAGCAGGTGCTAAACAAGCATTAGAAGATAGCAATAATATTTATAGAGAAAAAGAAAAAAATATATTAAAAGCTATAGAAGATGGAAAAGTTGTAGCAGAAATAAAAATTATGGCTGATGGAATTGCCGCAATCGCAGAGCAAACTAATTTACTTGCATTAAATGCAGCAATTGAAGCTGCAAGAGCTGGCGAGCAAGGGAAAGGATTTGCAGTGGTTGCAGATGAAGTAAGAAAGCTTGCAGAGAAATCCTCAGAAACTGTAAATACTATTCAATCTACTATAACAAAGGTTGAACAATCATTTAACAATTTATCAGTAAATAGCAATGATATACTTAAATTTATGTTGGATAATATTAGACCTATTTTAGAAGAGTATGTAGAATCAAGCAATCAATATGGTCAAGATGGCGAATTTGTAAGTTCCATGTCAGAAGAAATTGCATCAATGTCTGCAGAGGTGGAAGCTACTGTAAATCAAGTTAGTACAGCCGTTCAAATTCTGTCACAAAATTCACAACTTTCTGCAGAGCGTACTGGAGATATTAAAGTTAGTATAGAAGAAACTACAATAGCTATAGATCAAGTTGCTCAAACTTCACAAAACCAGGCAGAACTAGCACAAAAGCTTAATGAATTGGTTCAGAGATTTATAATTTAAGTTTTATACAGAAATATAACATTAAGGGATTCATATAATGCAGTAAAATGCATTACATGAATCCCTTATTAGTTCTATTTTGTGCTTTGAAGTTTTTCTATGATTATCTCTTTCATTTCTACTAATTTCTTTTCTGCGAGTGCTAAAGTTTTCCCCTTAGAGTACATGTATATTTTAATTTTTGGTTCTGTACCTGAAGGTCTTACAGCATACCAGCTCTCATCATCAAAATAAAATTTAAGTACATTAGATACTGGAATTCCACTAGATTCTTCTGTTCCATTGATTACGTCATAAGATTTTTCTATTTCATAATCTATATATTTAACTAGCTTAGCGCCACCTAAATTCTTTGGATTATCTTTTCTATATTCTTCCATCATCCTAGAAATTCTCTTTTGTCCTTCTATGCCTTCTAAAACTATAGATATTAAGTTTTCTCTATAATATCCAAATTCCGCGTATATCTCATTTAGTACATTTATTAGTGTTTTACCTTGTGATTTATAGTAGGCTGCTGCTTCACATAAAAGCATGGATGATATTACTCCATCTTTGTCGCGAACGAAAGTACCAGCAACATAGCCTATGCTTTCTTCATATCCAAAGATGAATTCGTAGCTATTGTCTCTTTTAAAATCATTGACCTTGCCACAAATATTTTTGAATCCTGTTAGTACTTCAAAAGTCTCAACACCGTATTTCTTAGCTATTGCTTTACCTAAATCACCAGTTACTAGAGATTTAACTATGGCGGCATTCTTTGGAAGTGTGCCTTTTTCCTTCATTCCTTCTATGACATATTTTATTAATATAGCTCCTGTTTGATTACCATTAAAAGCAACATATTCGCCCTTATCATCTCTAACCATTATGGCAAGTCTATCACAATCTGGATCTGTAGCTATTAATAATTCGGCTCCTTCTTTAGTGCCAAGTGCCTGTGCATATTTAAAGGCTTTTACATCCTCTGGGTTTGGATATCCTACTGTGGTAAAGTCTGGATCTGGATTTTCTTGCTCTGGTACTACTATTATATTTGTAAAGCCTCTTTCTTTTAGTACACGCCTTACTGGTATATTTCCTGTCCCATTTAGAGGAGTATATACAACTTTTATATCCTTATCTATATCATCTCTTATAGCAAGACCTTTTACTTTTTCAAAATACTCATCATCCATGGCTTTTCCAAGCATTACTATTAAGCCTTTTTCCTTGGCGACCTCCATATCCATTAATTTTATAGTACTGAAATCTGTAATACTCTGAATTTTTTCTGTTATACCATCTGCGATAGATGATAAAATTTGTGCACCATCTTCCCAATATACCTTATATCCGTTGTATTCTTTAGGGTTGTGGCTAGCAGTTACTACAATTCCTGAGGCAGTATGTAATGTTCTTACCGCATAAGATAATTCTGGAGTAGGTCTTAGCTGCTCAAACAAATAAGCCTTTATTCCGTTTGCTGCTAAAACTTGTGCTGCTGTGGCTGCAAATTTCTCTGAAAAATGTCTACAGTCGTAAGCTATAGCTACACCTCTATCCATATATTCACTGCCATAACCTTTTATATAATCTGCAAGTCCTTGAGTTGCTCTTGAGATAATATATATGTTCATTCTGTTAAGTCCTGCTCCTAATTTTCCTCTTAACCCTGCAGTTCCAAACTCTAAATCCATATAAAATCTATCTTGAATCTCTTTAGGGTCTTCGCCTATTAACCTTAATTCTTCTCGAGTCTTTTCATCAAAGTATTCATTATTTAACCATTCGTCATATTTTTTCATGTAAGTCATTTTAAGTCCCACCTTTCCAAATAATTACTATTACTAGCATTATACATTATTTTATATGTTTTTTAAACAATACTTTTTGGTGGTTACTTATGGTGGTGACTTACTTGGGGCTTTTCTTGGGTCTATTGGAGGGCTTTTGGGGGACTTTTCGGCTTTTCTTGGGGACGGTTATGAATTAATTTAATTAATTCTTAACCGTCCCTGAGCTTTTGATTGTTTAAAAATTTGTTAACCGTCCCCAAGGTTTTGTTAAAACAGTCTATAGATTTTAGCTGTGCAAAAACAAATGATTATTGCTATAACTGTGGGCATTAATACAGATAATAATGTCCATTTTATACTGCCCGTTTCTTTTTTGATGGTCCAGACTGTTGTGGCACAAGGAAAATGTAGTAGTGAAAATAGCATGGTGTTTATTAATGTTAAGTAAGTCCATCCATTATTAAGCAATATTTCTCTAAGTTGATCTATGCTTTCAAACTGAAGCATAGATCCTTTCGATAGGTATGCCATTAAAAGAATAGGAAGTACTATTTCATTTGCTGGGAACCCTAAGATAAAAGCTATTAGAATAAAGCCCTCCAGACCTATCATCTTGGCAAATGGATTTAGGAAATTGGCTGCATGAGCTAGTATACTTATATCTCCTATTATGATATTTCCAAGAATATAAGTTATTGCACCAGCGGGTATTGCTACAGTTATAGCCCTTCCTAGCACAAACATGGTTCTATCAATTATAGATGTATAGAGAACTCTACCAAGTTGAGGTCTTCTATATGGTGGAAGTTCTAAAGTAAAACTCGAGGGCATGCCTCTTAAAATCGTTTTTGATAATGCGTAGGATGTTAGTAGGGTAATCCCTATGCCTATAAGCACTAAAACAACTACCATTAATGCAGCTATAATAGAGCTAGTTGCGGAAGAAAAACTCACTCCCACAAACACCATTGATAGGGCTATAAGGGTAGGAAATCTTCCATTACAGGGTACAAAATTATTGGTTACAATGGCTATAAGCCTCTCTCTTGGGGATTCAATTATCCGACAAGCTATTACTCCTGCTGCATTGCAACCAAAGCCCATACACATGGTTAGTGCTTGCTTACCATGGCAGCATGCTTTTTTAAACACATGGTCTAAATTAAAGCATATTCTAGGCAGATATCCACCATCCTCAAGGAGTGTAAATATAGGAAAGAATATTGCCATAGGTGGAAGCATCACAGATACTACCCAGGCAAAGGTTCTATATATTCCTAGCACTAAAAGATTGTTTAACCAAAGAGGAACTTTTATATATATAAAAAATAAATTAAGATTCACTTGCGAGAAGAGAGTAAGTACCTGGTAAATCCACAATAATAAAGTCTTTATCTTTATGACCATATTTTCCTTGAGAATTTACTACGGTTTTTTCCGGCCAATTTCCTGTATGCTGATGAAGTCCTGTTAGTGCATTGAATACTGTACTTTTGCCTGTATTAGGGTTCCCGGCTAATGCAATGACATAATCTTCTTCCTTTAATTTTTCTACATTAAAAAGATCTTTTAGACCTTGTTTATTGCTAGAACTGTGAGTTAGACCCATTATTCATCCTCCTTTTTCTATTGTTATTGGTATCTTTTTAGTGAATGATTAGCAGTTATTATCATTTCAGTAAACATCTATACCATTCTTACCATAATATTTTTTGCTTCCTCTTCTCTTAGGGCAATGCAAGTATCTCTAATAAGGTATGCAGTAGGATCTCCAAAAGGGCTCTGCCTAAGTACGTGGATAATGGTGTTTGGTATTATACCTAAATCCAACATTCTTTGTCTTGATAAGCCTTTTGAAAGCAATTCTACCACTTGTGCTTTCTTACCTACAGAAATTTCTGTTAATTTTACCGTTGTGATTTCCATTGTTTCACCTACTTTACTAAGCTAAGGCATTTAGGCCCATCAAAGATTGAGTATATTTATTTCAATGTGCCATTGCTTTATATTATGAGTTTATAGGTGAAATCGCCACTTAAAATAAAAAAAGTATATAACCCGTAAAATTAATTTTACAGTTTATATACTTTCCATTTTGAACCAAGTCATGGGCTTATATTATCTACGTAATTGTAGTTGAAATCTAAAAAAAACATATGTGCCATAAATATATTCTGTACACATATGCCTCAAATCATCATCTTAAGTTCTAAAATATCTTCAACTATTATAAATTTCATATTACTCTTTAAGATTTACCCACTTTATTATTCTTGTGCATCGTATATCAGCTTAGATACTTTTGCAATAACTTCATTTGCCTCTGGAATGCCGTCTGTAAAAGCAACAAGAATATATGGATTTTCTTTATTCACTATGGCTATATCATTAACACACTCACCAAAATCTCCAATTTTATGAGCTACAATTTCCTTTGGAATATACTTGTCTATCCTGTCATGATACTCTGTTTTTTTCATAGCTTGAATCATAGTATCATAGTATTTATTATTATCAACATTAAAATATAGTTTTTCTAAAATCTTGCAAGAATCTTCTGCTGTTGTATTATTTCCACTATGAACTACTGTATGATCAAGCATTTCTTCCATATAATCATATTTATTTTCAATGCCCACTTTTCTTAAAATCATATTTATGGCTATATTGTCCGAATACCTTATGGAATAATCACTTAAAGTCTTTATACTAATCGGACTGCTTAAATCCGTCCCTTGAAGTATTCCTGCACCTTCTTCAAAGTCACATTCTTCATATTTTAATTTTTCATTTATATTTATTTTTTTATCCTTAACCATATCATACATGAGCATATTTATAGGTACCTTTATTGTGCTGGCTGCCACAAACTGCTTGTCCCCATTTATTATAATAGATTTGCCAGATTTTATATCATAGTAAACCATTCCAACTTTATTTATGTTATTGCCGATTAAGGCTCTAATTTGACTTTCTAAAGTATCTAACTGGGCTTGTTTTTCGGAATTTTCTTTTGTCCTTTTTTGCTTGTACTCTAATAAATGCTGTTTTTCTATCTCATCATGTTCAGCTTGGGACATCCCATCAGACAATCCATAACTATTACTTTTATTATTGGTGGATATAAAATTAAATGCTGCAATGCTTGCATCAGCTGCTACTCCTTGTTTATTTATAAAAAATGTTGCAAAGCATACCATTAATGTAACTATAAAAATTGCAGTATTCTTACCTTCCATGGACCATTCCCCCTTAATCTTATGTATGTTTGACAACTATTATCAGTTATTAAAACTCTTAAAAAAACCTCTTATTTTAACAATACACTATTTATATGTCAATTTAGTTACAATATCGCTAACAATTTGTAAATTTATTTTCTACCTTAATTTACATTATACCTTAAATTTTGTCAAAGTTTTATATTTTTTTATATTTTTTTATATTTAATGAAAAAATAGGAATAGCGGGGGAATCAGTGGGTGTCGTTGGGGGAATCTGCGCGAATCAGTGGGGACGGTTAACAAGTATTTGTAAAAATACTTGTCTTATTAGAAATTAGATTTGTTACTTTAATCTTCATGCTAAGCGCTTATACTCTAAATTAGATGATATTATTTAAAAAGAAGGTGTAGTATGAGTAATAAAAAACAAAAAATTAAAGTTTACAACATGACATGTACCTCCTGTGAAGCTAGAATTGAAAAAGCCTTGATGGATATACCTTAAGTTACAAAGGTATTAGCGGATTACAAAAGTGAGAGTGTATTTTTAGAATATGATGATGAAATTTTAAACATGGTAAATGTTAAAGAAAAAATCTCAAAACTTGGCTATAGTACAAATAACCCTGGTAATTTTAAGATTATTGGTCTGCTAGTTATAGTTGTTGCAATTTTTCTTTTAAGCAAGGCTGGAAATAGCTTTGATATGGATTCTAAACTAAAGAATGATTCCTATTTTGTTTTATTTGTAGTGGGTATTTTCACTTCCCTACACTGCGTGGGTATGTGCGGTGGCATAATGTTATCCCAAAGTATTTCAACAGGAAATAAGACTAATTTTGAGGCTCTAAAACCTTCTTTGGCTTATAATCTTGGCAGAGTACTATCATATACTATTCTTGGTGGAATTGTTGGAGCTTTAGGTTCTGTTTTTTCGCTTACCCTACCCTTCAAAGCTGCTCTTCAAGTTTTGGCTGGACTTTTCATGATCGTTATGGGTCTCAATATGTCTGGCTATGGTATTTTTAGAAAATTCAACATAAGGTTACCTTGGTCTACCTGTAATATTAAAAAAAGCGGAAAGGCTCCATTTGTTGTAGGTATTTTGAATGGTTTTATGCCTTGTGGACCTCTTCAAACTATGCAACTATATGCTCTTGGAACGGGTAGTGCTATAATTGGCGCCACTTCAATGTTTGTATTTGCTCTTGGCACAGTGCCTCTAATGCTTGGCTTTGGAGCTATTTCTGGTCTTTTAAGTAAGGACCATACTAAGCAACTTGTAAAATTCGGAGGAATTCTTATAGTTGTTCTTGGGCTTATTATGGGTAATCGGGGGCTAGCTCTTGCTGGCATTAATGTATCCCCTATGGCTTTTGCGAATAATACCACTTCTAAGAAGGCTGCCCCTTCTGGAAATGTTACAAAGGCTACTATTACAAATGGAGTTCAAGTAATAAACATGACTGCTAATGCTAATGGGGACGGTTAACAACTAATTAAACCATTAAACAAAAATAACTGGAACTGATTAAAAACTATTTGAACTAATAGCTGAAAATATGAATATCACCCTAACTCATTGGAAATAATTTAAATAAAAACTAATGAGTAGGGGTGATTTTTTATGGCAAGAATGGCAAGATTAAAAGCAGCTGATGCTATATTTCATATTATGTGTAAAAGCATCAGCGAGGTAGATTTATATAGGGATTCTGAAGATAAGGAAAAGTATTTATCCCTTGTAAAGAAGTATAAAGATCTCTATAAAGTTAAAATTTACGGATACTGTCTTATGGATAACCATGTACATTTATTGGTTGATTCTAATGGCTCAGACATATCAAAAGTCATGCATGGAATAAATTTTTCTTATGCAACGTACTTTAATAAAAAATATAAAAGGGACGGACATCTTTTTAAAGATAGATTCAAGAGTAAAATTGTTGATAATGAATCATACTTAAGAACCGTATCATTATATATACATAATAATCCTACAGATATAGGTAAATTTAAGGATTGTCCTGAAACCTATGCTTTTTCTAGTTTAGGAATATATATAGGCAAAAGGCGAGATCATTTCAACATAATTGATTATGGCTTTGTTATGGGGTTTTTCGGTAATAATCTTGACACTGCAAGAAAAAATTACATTAGCCTTGTTTTGGGGAACACCGATGAACAATTAAAAGATGAACTTGAATTTAAAGGTGAAAAAACAGAATATAGAAGTGGACGAATAATAATTGAAAGAAATTTCACATCCGAAGATGTGCTGAAATTTATAGCATCAAAAATGAATATATCTGAGCTTCATTTTCATAGGAAATACAGTAGAAAGCTTGTAGGAGTAAAAGCCTTAACTGTTGTTTTACTGCGCGGTCTCTGCAATTTTAAATTTAGTGATATATCTAGCACCCTTGGAAACATTACACAGGCTAGGATTTCTCAATTAACTAGCATCGGTATTGAGATGATTGGAACTGACAAAAAATACGAAAGTATTATTGAAGAATTTATTGAATCTTATGCTTAAAAGCAAGTTTTAATATTTGGCTTACGCTGAGTTTAATAATGAAAACAATTTTTTTTAATAATCTTTTTTAACAAACAAAAAAATCAAGTCGTTAGTTATGTTTTATTTAAAATATTATAAACTTGGACATGCCTAGAAAAATATCAGAAATATTAATCCTCACCGTTAGGATAACTAAACCGACTTCTATCTAAATGTAATTGGCAATAAAGAAACACAAGTTTTAAATTAAAAACTTGTGCTTCTTTTGTATAACAAATATAAAAAGTTATTAACCGTCCCTAGCTATTCGTTGCATATGATGGTTTAAATAGTTGTTAACCGTCCCCACTGTTTCGCCCACCATTGATTCCACCAAATTACAACTCAATCATAAAACCCTATTAAAATATATCGTAACCACGCACCCTGTGCCTTGTTTGTTTTTGATTTCTATGCTTGCCTTATGAAGTGTTAAAATGTTTTTTACAATAGTTAATCCTATTCCCATACCTTCTATTTCGTGTCTACTTTTGTCTCCCCTATACAATCTTTCGAATATATATGGTAAGTCCTCTTTACTGATACCAATGCCTGTATCTTCTATTTTTAATATTATTTTTTCATCGACTTCTTTTAAAGTGATATTAATTTCCCCTTGCTCTGGAGTGAACTTAACTGCATTTGAAAGCAAATTAATAATTACCTGTTTTATTTTATCTGTATCACCTAAAATGTTAAATTGTTTACTAGTATTACAATCTAAAGTCATTTTAATGTTCTTGTTTTCTGATATTAGCTCAAATTCCTTTACAACTGATGAAAGTGTGTCTTTCAAAGAGATTCTTTCAATGTTCAATACTACTTCTTCACTTTCTACTTCTTTTAACCCATTTAAATTATCTAAAAGCTTTCCAAATCTAATAACCTCTTCATTGAGGTATGTTAATCTTTCATTGTCTATTGGAAAAACACCATCTATCATAGCTTCAAAATTGTTTTGAAGAATATTAAGCGGAGTCCTAACTTCATGAGATATATCCGATATCAACCTTTTTCTAAGAATATCCTGGTGTTGAAGCTTTTGCCCAAGTGTATTTATGCTATTTCTTAAATCTTCAAGTTCTAAAATACTGCTCTTATCATTTGATCTTTCATGATAATTTCCATTTGAAAGATGAACTGAAATCTTTGAAACTTGCCTAAGAGGAGTAGAAAATTGCTTTGAGATAAACAAACTAATTAATATCGTTATTAAAGTTGAAAGTACAACACTTAAAACAATACTTTCATTTATTGAAACTTTGAAGTTCACATCTTCTTGGGATAGTATTACTGGAGCATATTGTCCTATTTCTACGTATCCTATAATTTTGTCTGCAGGTTTTAGTTCAAATGTACTTGTAGTATAAACCCCTTCATTTTTAACGTGCATGTTAATATTAGGGTCCAGTGCCATGCTTTTTGGGTTCATTCCCCATACTACTTTTTTATTTTCATCCTTAAGAGTAAGGCAATAATTACTCATGTAGGCTTCATGCATAATTTCTATTCCTGAGTTTTCATTCCACTTATTAGTTTTTTTATATACTTCTTCTAAATATGTTACTATTCTAACATTTCTCTTGTTTTGTATTTCCACTAAGTATTTATTAAAAGTTCTTGATATTGCTATATTCACAGAAAGTGTAGCTATGAGAAGCCCTAATATAGAGGTGCATACCAAAATAATACTTAATCTTTTTCTTATACTTTGCATAACTTAATCACCACCAAATTTATAACCAATTCTAGTCACGGTTACTATATATTTTGGATTTCTGCTGTCTTTTTCTATCTTTTTACGTATATTTTTAATGTGTACATCTATTGTTCTGTCAAACCCTTGAAAATCTATTCCCATAATTCTTTCAATTAGCTGCTCTCTAGTAAATACTTTGCCCCCATTAGACGAAAGAATATGCACTATGTCAAATTCATTTGGGGTAAGGGATACTTCTACACCTTGCACCTTAACTATTCTTTTTTCATAATTAATTTGTAGTTCTCCATTGTTAAAAACTTTTGTTGCAGATTCATGTATATTAAGCCTTCTAAATAAGGCATTTACTCTCGCAGTTAGTTCTCGTGGACTGAAAGGCTTAACTAGATACTCATCTGCACCAAGGTTTAATCCTTCTATTCTATCCTCTAATGTACTCTTTGCGGTAAGCATAAATATATGCACTTCAGAAATTTTTCTTAAAGTGCTACACACCTCTTCACCTGATATATCTGGCAGCATTAGGTCTAAAATAACTAAGCTAAATGTAATTTTCTCGAAAAGTTTTATTCCCTCAATACCTTTTGTAGCACAATAAACATTATATCCCGCTTTTTCAAGATATGCCTTTTGTATTTCTGATACCTTTTCCTCATCTTCAATAATTAGTATGTTATCCACTTTTCTATCCCCTTTTAAATTTATGCTATTTTGTTAACCGTCCCAACTGTTTCCACTCATTCATTTGCTTATCTATTTGTTAACCGTCCCCAAATGATTCATGATTCATTGATGATTTATTTATCAATTAAATTATATTTTCTCAATATCTAGCATAATATATAGATGAATCTTATTTAGGGGGTGGTAATATTAAAGTTAAATTTTGCAAACACAATCATTGGAATGATGCTGTAATTACTATGATAACTGAAACTCATCCTAATATAAAGATATCTGAAAAAAAATGTTTTGGGAAATGCCATAAATGCAAATCTCATCCTATAGCCATGATTCATAAAGAACTGTTAGTAGGTACTGATGAACAAGATTTATACAATATAATAATCAGCAAATTATAATTACCTTAGGCACATTGAAATAACTAATAAGTCAAATAAATGATCTTCGACTTATTAGTTATTTCAATGTGCCTTTAGCTTATTACTCATAGAATAAATCTATCAAAAACATATGTAGTTCTTATGAAGATTATATGCAATAAAGTTTTTGGGGGGAATATTACACATACGAACCCTTCGTGCTACACTTTAATGTTATGCTTAGTAGAGTAGCAAACTATAATGCACATTGTTATATAATACAATTGCTGAAAAAAGGTGGAATATGATGGTTATAACCGGTAAAAAAGTTGGAATGCTTGCAGGTACTTTAGCAATTTTAAGTTCAATATTTACACTAGCAGGCAATTTGTTATATAATGAAAGCTTTTCGTATGTAGCAATTGGACTAGCATTATTTTCTGGTGTTACGTTGTTTGTTTTATGTTCTAACAGAACTAAAAAACTGTAATTTTAAAAACAACGGATTCGCTTTAGATTCGGTATTTTACAAACAAATAAAAACAGATATAAAATAAATGTCACTGGATTTTTCCTTAAGAAGGATAAGCATGAAGTGATTAATGAGAAGAAATTTTTAAGACTACAAAATATAAAATCATTATTCATAGCAGTAACTTTTATCATCATAGGTGCATCAGGCTTATGGTGGAGTTCAAAAAATTATATTATTAAAATAGCAGGGGTATCCCGTCCCCCTGCTATTTTTACGTGAATCTATAATAATATAATTGCGTGATTTTAAAAAGCACAGCCCTTTTATTTCTAATTATAAGGTTCAATCCAATTAGTTTTTAAGAATTTTTCCTCAATTTCTTCCGGGGGGAGGGGTTTACTAAAATAATAGCCTTGTATTTGATTACAGCCCATGCTTTGAAGTAATAAAATCTGTTCCTTTGTTTCTACCCCTTCTGCAATAACGTCTAAATCAATTTTTTGTGCAAGTTGTATTATTCCATCTACTATGGCTTTTTCTCTTTCATTTGTAACAATGTTGTCGATAAATGATTTATCTATTTTCAATGTATTTATAGGTAACTGTTTTAGATAACTAAGAGAAGAATATCCCGTTCCAAAGTCATCTAAGGCAATGTTTATACCTAAACTTCTAATCTCAGTAAGTAATTTAACACCCTTTTCAAAATCCTTCATTAATATACTTTCTGTAATTTCCAGTTCCACAAATCTTGTATTAACCTTTGTCTCAGATATAATTCTTTTTAGGTTTTCTTCAAATTTATCATTTTGAAGTTGAACTGCGGATAAATTTATTGCAATAGTATCATATAAGTACCCTTTGCTTTTCCAGAAATTATTTTGTAAATACACAGTTTTTATAATCCACTCACCCATAGGAATTATTAGTCCACTTTTCTCCGCTACTGGTATAAATTCATCTGGAGATATTCTTCCAAGCTCAGAACTATTCCATCTTAAAAGTGCTTCAAAGCCCTTTATTTTATTATTTATAATATCAATCTGTGGTTGATAATAAATTTCCAGTTCATTATTTTCTAATGCATGCCTTAATCCCTTTTCTATTTCAACACGTCTTACAACTATTTCACTCATGTTCTTATTAAAAAAAGAATATTTTGCTTTACCATTATATTTAGCACTGTACATTGCAGTATCTGCATTTTTCAATAATACATTGGTTGCATTCCCATCATCGGGGAATACTGTAATGCCAATACTTGCTGAAGTATAAAACTGTTTACCAGCTATTGATATTTCATTGTTCAATGTGCTTAGTAGTTTTTCGCAAAGACAAGTTATCTCAGAATAATCCTCAATATTTTTCATTAAGATAAAAAATTCATCTCCGCCTACTCTTGCAACAAGATCTCCCTCTTTAAGATCAACTTTCAAGGATATTGCAACATTTTTTAATAATTCATCTCCATAGTCATGACCTAAAGTATCATTAATTTCTTTAAAATTGTCTAAATCAATAAACAATACAGCAATTTTATCACTTTTATCTTTAGCTTTAAAAATTTCATTGTCCAAGGTACTAATAAATAATCTCCTGTTAGGTATGTCTGTTAATATATCATAAAACTGCAATTTATTAATTTTATTTTCAGAATCCTTTTGACCCGATACATCTGTAACAGATCCAGAAATTTTAGTTGCAATGCCGTTTTTATTTCTCATACACTTGCCCCTAATTAGAATCCATCTATCTCCGCCACCATTAAATTTAATTTTCAAATTACTTTGGTAATGTAACGTTTTGCCCTCAATGTGATTGTTAAAATCATCTACCGCAATTTTCTTATCTTCCTCCACAACTAACTTCATTAAATCCTTTAAATTCCTCATAGTATCCTTATCATATCCTGTAATATCACTAATTTTGTCTGAAGAAAAAAATTCTTTAGTTATAAGATCAATTTCAAATATGGCATCATTAGAACCTTCTAAAGCTAATTTATATCTTTCTTCACTTTTTTCAATTATTGCTTGTTTCTCATGTAATTCATCAAATTGTGCCCTTAATTCCTCCTCCGCAGCTATTAGTTGCTCATAGGTAGCTTGAATTTCTTGATAGCTTCCTTTTAATGTATGTGACCAAGCCTTACTTTTCTTAGTAAACTCATTAATTAGAAAATATATTATAAAAGATGATATAAGTACATAAGCCCACCCTTTAATGGTCTGTATTCGTGCCATTAAGGCTTTACTTTCAATAATAAGATCTAAAATTTTGTCTGAAAATAATACCCAAATGCCACCGATTAAAGCATACACAATAGTTACTTTAAGTGGCATTTTTCCTAATCCCACATCATCTTGAAATAACCAATCTATATTAAGTCCCTCAGCATTAATCTTTAATTCTTCTTTTGCAATCCTTTTTAAGTCAATTTTTTTCCCATTCACCTAGTTTCCTCCTATTAGCACTTACAAAGCATAGAGCCCGTTTTACATTTTATTTTAAAGCATATTAATATAATTATCGTCAAATTTAATTTTTTATTAATAGTTTTTTACAAATTTTATTTATTTATTTATTTTTGAATTTATGTATTTTTTTATTAAATTTTAGTATATTATTAATTTAATGGTTTTCTCTCATTTGTTACAATATTTTATACAATATTCATTATAAAAATGTATATTTGTATAAGATAATTTGATATATTTTAGTTAATGTTGTTAATTTTTGTTTTTGTAACTTTATCGTAATACATTTTAATATAATACGGTGTATTATATTGTTATATTGTCGTTTGGAAAAATATTCATTAAAGGAGTTTTTAAAATGAAAAAAAGAAGTATAATCACCACTACGATTTTGGGTATTTTAATCGTAACTTCCATATATTTTAATTCTTTAAATACCAATAAAATTAAATTTGCTGAACTTAAAACTGAGTCTTTGAAAATTGAATTCCAGTCCTTAAAAGCTGAAAATCAAACCTTAAAAGAAACAAATGAGAAACTTACCGAAACAAATACAAAAGTATCATTAAAGGTTAATAATTTAAAAAATGTTACTAATTAACATAAATGCTTTAGGCCTATTAAAATAAATATAAAAAGGAGGTTTTACTATGAGAAATTCAAAAATAAAGAAAAAACGCCCATTAGGACTTCTATTAGTTAAAATTTTCATTTTTACACTATGTATCTCTTCACTTGTACAAGCAGCTGTTGGGCAAGCAACCGTTGTACGTGGCGAAAATGAAAGTACTTTACTATTACAGCAGATAAGCCAAATTCGTAGCCATAATAAAAAATTAAAATTAGAAAACAAAAATCTCCAAAGTGGAATCATAAAAAAAGAAGCTTCATATAAAGAAAAGATGGCTAATACTAAAATAGCTTATTTAACTTTTGATGATGGTCCATCAGAAAATACTGTAGAAATATTGAGAATTTTAAAGCAATATGATGTTAAAGCCACTTTTTTTGTAAATGGTCATCCTAATTACTCGTATCTTTATAAACAAATTTCTGATGAAGGACATCTTCTAGCTAACCATACTTATAGTCATGAATATAAAGATATTTATAACTCTCCAGATAATTTTAAAAATGATACAGAAAAATTAGATCGGTATCTTACATCAGTAACTGGCAAAGAACCTAATTATATTTTACGATTCCCAGGTGGATCTAATAATACAATTAGTAACAATTTTGGTGGCAATGAAATAATGACCTCCGTAATTAAAGAAATGAATGCATCTGGTTATAAGTACTTTGATTGGAATGTTGATTCTACTGATGCTTCTACTTACTGTCAAGATAGAAATAAAATTGTACAAGCAGTTTTAAGTGAAAGTAGTCAAACTAAACATGCAATTATATTAATGCATGATTTAGCTCCGAAGATTACAACTGTACAAGCCCTACCTGAAATTATTGAGGGTCTTAAAAATCAAGGATTTATTTTTGATGTACTTTCTAAGAAAGCTTATGCACCACAGTTTACAGTAGTAAAATAGTTTTATTGGAACCTTGACATTTTTACTGCAAGTGCTATAATTAATGTAAATTCAATAATTTAACACTACGAAGAGAAAAGTAAGCTCTAGCGCATTTGCAGAGAGAGAATACCCTAGCTGTAAGTATTCTTAAATGTTCATTGTTGAAGACTGCCTCTGAGTGACTTTAATAAAGTCCGGTAATTACGTTATAATTATTAAGTGGTTTATTTTTATAAACAATTTGGGTGGAACCGCGGGAAATTATAATCTCGTCCCTTTTCTTTAGCTAGAATTGGGATGTGGTTTTTTTGTTTTATTAAAAAATATGCTAGCAATACTTGTGCATAATTTTATGCCTGGTTATTTTTTAAATATTTTAAATTAATTTCAAAAGTGAAAGGAGCAATATATATGATAAATATTACATTAAAAGATGGTTCAATGAAGTCTTATGAATTTGGTATGACTGTATTTGAAATTGCGAAAGATATTAGCGAGGGACTTGCCAGAGTTGCTTGTGCTGGAATGGTAAATGGTAAAACTGTAGATTTACGTCAGAAAATCACTGAGGACTGTGAACTTAGTATTCTAACTTTTGATGATGAGGAAGGAAAAAAAGCCTTTAGACATACCGCTTGTCATATATTAGCTCAAGCAGTTAAAAGATTATTCCCTGATACAAAACTTGCCATCGGACCTGCTATAGATGGAGGTTTCTACTACGATTTTGATAAACAAGGTTCCTTCTCTGCTGAGGAAATTATAAAAATTGAAGAAGAAATGAAGAAAATTGTTAAAGAAGATTTACTAATAGAAAGATATGAACTTCTTCGATCTGAAGCAATATCCTTTATGCTAGGAAAAGATGAAAACTTTAAAGTTCAATTAATTGAAGACCTTCCAGAGGATGCAGCATTATCCTTCTACAAACAAGGTGAATATACAGATCTTTGTGCAGGACCACATTTAATGTCTACAAAGCCTGTAAAAGCCTTTAAACTTACTCAAGTTGCAGGTGCATACTGGAGAGGTAACGAGAAAAACAAAATGCTTAGTCGTATATACGGAACTGCCTTCACAAAAAAATCAGATTTAGATGCTCATATAGAACAAATGGAAGATGCTAAGAAAAGAGATCATAACAAGCTTGGACGTGAATTAAAATTCTTTACAACTTCTGATGTTATAGGTCAAGGCTTACCTCTACTTATGCCTAATGGTGCAAGGGTAATCCAATTATTACAACGTTTTGTTGAAGATGAGGAAGAAAAAAGAGGCTATGTTATAACTAAAACTCCTCTTATGGCTAAGAGCGATTTATATAAAATGTCTGGCCACTGGGATCATTATAAAGATGGAATGTTTGTCCTTGGTGATGAATCTAAAGATGAAGAAGTTATGGCACTTCGCCCAATGACTTGCCCATTCCAATTTACAATTTATAATGCTGATCAAAAGAGTTATCGTGACCTTCCAATTAGATATGCAGAAACTTCAACATTATTTAGAAATGAATCTTCAGGTGAAATGCACGGCCTAATAAGGGTACGACAATTTACTATTTCAGAGGGTCATTTAGTTGTTAGACCGGATCAATTAGAAGAAGAATTTAAAGGTGTAATAAATTTAATTAACTATTTGATGGAAACATTAGGACTTGAAGATGATATCACTTATAGATTCTCTAAAGGGGATCCAGATAATAAAGAGAAATATATTGATAACCCAGCAGCTTGGGCAGATACTGAAGCTAAGATGAAGGATATATTAGACCACTTAGGAATAAATTATAAAACAGCTATAGATGAAGCTGCTTTCTACGGGCCTAAACTTGATCTTCAAATCAAAAATGTTCATGGTAAAGAAGATACTATAATTACTGTTCAAATTGACTTTGCATTACCAGAAAGATTTGACATGAATTATATTGATAGTGATGGAGTTAAAAAACGTCCATATGTTATCCATAGAACTTCAATTGGTTGTTATGAGAGAACACTTGCAATTTTAATAGAAAAATATGCTGGTGCTTTCCCAACTTGGCTTGCACCGCTGCAAGTTAAGGTTTTACCTATTTCTGAAAAATTCCATGATTATGCTGACTCAGTAGTAGCAAAACTCAAAGCAGCTAACATTAGAACTTCAGGAGACTTTAGAGCAGAAAAAATTGGATATAAGATTCGTGAAGCTCGTAATGAAAGAGCTCCTTTCCTACTAATAGTTGGTGAAAAAGAAGCTGACCTAAATGAAGTTTCTGTTAGAAGTAGAAAAAATGGTGATGAAGGTTCAATAGCCCTGGATTCCTTTATTGCACGAATTAAAGAAGAAATAGAAACTAGATTATTATAATAAATAAAGCCATTACATAGAGTTCATTAAAATGTACTCTATGTAATGAAAATCTTTTAAAAAGCAGACTTAAAAATACCCTTACATCACAAATGTGATATAAGGGTATTTTTATAACCTTTTAAAGACTAGACTATTTTTGAATTTTAAAAGAACTTTTTAAAGATACTATTCTATTAAACACTAGTTTACCTTGTGACGTGTATCTAGAATCCACATTGAAATATCCATGTCTGAAGAATTGAAATTTATCTTGTACCTTTGAAGTTTCCATATTGGGTTCTACAAATCCTTGTAAAATCTCTATAGAGTTTGGGTTTATTTGATCTAAGAAAGTCTTTCCTTCTTCTTTTTCTTCATCTAAAATTAAAGGTTCAAACAATCTAAATTCTGCTGGTACTGCATTTGTTGCATCTACCCAGTGGATTGTTCCTTTAACTTTTCTTCCTGTAAATCCACTTCCACTCTTAGTGTCAATATCATAAGTACAGTGTATTTCGGATACATTTCCATCTGAATCTTTAACTACATCATTACATTTTATAAAATATGCTCCCTTTAGTCTTACTTCGTTTCCTGGGAACAATCTGAAATATTTCTTTAGTGGAATCTCCATGAAATCTTCTTGCTCTATATATATTTCTTTTGAGAATGACACTTGACGAGTTCCCATGGATGCATCATCTTGATTATTCTCTATTTCTAGCATTTCCACTTGAGCTTCAGGGTAGTTTGTAATAACCACTTTTAGTGGTCTTAGAACTGCCATAGTTCTAAGTGTTTTTGGGCTTAAATCTTCCCTTATAAAGTGTTCAAGCATTTGACCGTCTACTGTACTGTTAGCTTTTGCAACCCCAATTTCTCTACAAAAATTACGTATAGCATCAGGAGTATAGCCACGACGTCTAAGTCCTGCTATAGTTGGCATACGTGGGTCATCCCAAGCATCTACAATGCCCTCATCTACTAATTGCTTAAGATTTCTTTTACTCATTACAGTATTTGTAATGTTTAATCTTGCGAATTCTATTTGTCTTGGTTTATTCTCCATTTCACAATTGTTTATAACCCAATCATATAGTGGACGATGATCTTCAAATTCTAAGGTACATATTGAATGTGTAATTCCTTCAATTGCATCTTCTATTGGATGGGCATAATCGTACATAGGATAAATACACCATTTATCTTCTGTATTGTGATGTATTGCATGAGATATACGATAAATTATTGGATCTCTCATGTTTATATTAGGAGAACTCATATCGATTTTAGCTCTTAGAACCTTTTCTCCGTCAACGAATTCGCCTTTTCTCATACGGTCGAATAGATCTAGGTTTTCTTCCATAGTTCTATTTTTGTACGGGCTTTCTTTACCAGGTTCTCTTAGTGTTCCTCTGTACTCTTTCATCTCTTCAGCTGTTAAATCACAAACATATGCTTTATTATTTTTTATTAATAATACAGCGCGATCATACATTTCTTGAAAATAGTTTGATGCGAAAAATAGTTCATCCCACTCATATCCAAGCCATTTTATGTCTTCTTCTATGGAATTAACGTATTCTTTATCTTCCTTTGCTGGGTTAGTATCATCAAAACGCAAGTTTGTCTTGCCGTTAAATTCATCTGCAAGTTCAAAGTTTAATATAATTGCTTTTGCATGCCCAATGTGCAAATACCCGTTTGGTTCTGGTGGAAAACGAGTTATGATTTTACTATGTTTTCCGCTTTCTAAATCATCCATGACAATGTTTCTTATAAAATTTGATGAAGTGGTTTTATCTTCCATACTTGTCACCTTCCTTTTAATCTACCTTACCTGTAAATTTTCTCTATATTCTAATAAATATATCACAAAAATAGATTTTTTCCTAGGATTTTTATGGTATTTGTTAACATAAAGCGGTATTTTTCCACATATCGTAATTTTTAAGATAACTTTATGTTCCAGATATTAGAGTCTTTCAATTTAAAAGGTGTAGTTTTAATACAGCGATGTCATATAAACAAAAGTTCCTTACTATTTTCTAATAAATCTACTAGAGCATCGCCATATGTAAACTGCTTATCATATACTATAGGTTCTGATTGTATAAAGCCCATTTTTTCTAGGGCTGTGGAGGTTTTTCCGCAAATATGAATTATGTTATGTTTTAAATTTTTATGAATGGTGCCGTCATCTAAATTTTTCTGAATGATTCCATTATTTAATTTTCCCTTAGTGATTACATTATTTAAAATTTGCTGAACTGTTTTTAATATATTAATTCTGCTTCTAATACAGAATGTATACGTCCCTTAGTAAAATTAATTTCCTCAATATTCTTTAATTCTTCTACGTTATTAAAAGCATATTTATTAACTCTTGGGCCTACTTTTTCATCTCCAAGTTTTATATCTGCACCTAGGGCTTCTGCTTCTACTGTTACGCAAAAGGTAATCTACATAAACTATCATTATTATGTTTTTTCATTTCTATAGATAGTTTTACCATATCATTAATGTTTTTATGTAAGTCTGAGAATTTTAATTTTAATTCTTCAATAATTTCTTCCGGTATTTGTTCAAAATTATCCCCAGCACATTTAAAATTTAATTTATTTTCCATATCGTCCTAAACTTAAATTCACTTCCCATAGCCTCAGGTATTCCCTGAAGTCCTGGTCCAACACCTATGCTATCTGGTCTAAATGTTTCAAAACTCCTTATTGCTACATCTATAATTACTTCCTTTGAAAAATTGTGTTCTTTAATTGTATGCCCAAAAAGCGGTGCACAAGCTTCCCCTAAAAATGGACTACAAGGAATTCTATCAATTTCTTTTCCAGCTGAGAATGCTTCCATTCTTTCCCTTGGTGTCATTTCATCTGGCTTTATAACTTGGTTCATTTTAACTCCTCCTCCGAAAATTGTAAGACTAAACATTTTTATAATTAGAAAGGTTAGTTATACCCTTTTACATTCCTAGAATAAATACATATAAATTTTACACTCTCCTATAATCATATGCAAATTGGTTTATCAAATAGGTTTTAGCTCATCTATAGCTATATTAAATATGTAAATAATTCCATAATGTGTCTTAAAATTCACAATTAATTTTAGATCAAATATTTTGTAATACTTAGTTTTATTTTATGTTGACTTAACATTTTATACGTGATATTTTGTTAAAGGCATGAAAAGATAAGAATGTTTTGTAAACACTAAAAATAATTTATCATTTATGAATTTGTCTGGTAACGTTGACACCTTACTACTTTTACTCAAATATATGTCTATCTTTTTTAAACAGAGCTCCATCACGGGTACGGATAACTGTTTAATTAAATGTAAAAAGGAGTGATTTATAATGTCAGAGAAAAAAAGCGAGAGATCTTTTCCTCAGGATTTGCAGTTTTTTTCGCAACATTGGGTTCAGCAGTCGGTTTGGGTAATATATGGAAAGTTCCCTATTTAACAGGGGTCAATGGTGGAGGAGCTTTTCTATTAATATATGTTTTATGTGTAGCCTTAGTTGGTATTCCAATTATGGTATGTGAATTTTACATAGGTAGGAAATCAAGAAAAAATGCAGTAGGAGCTTTTGAAGAGCTAAAGGCTGCTAAAGGTTGGAAAAACATCGGCTTTATAGGTGTAATTTCAGCATTTCTAATTATGTTTTTTTACAGTTGCGTTGCAGGCTGGGTTTACTCCTATGTTTTCAAAGCAATAAAGGGAGATTTTTCAGGGGTTACCTCGGCTACCTCCTCAGCAAAATTCATGTCAACACTAGTTGGACCAATTCCTCCACTTATATGGCAGTTTATATTTCTTGTAGTAGTTTCTCTAGTTTTAATTGCAGGAGTTAAAAATGGAATTGAGAGACTAACAAAAACACTTATGCCTGTATTATTCATACTAATTCTTGTATGTGATGTAACAGCATTAATGCTTCCAGGCGCATCACAAGGATTAAAATTTTTATTCCATGTGGATTTTTCACAGATAAATGGAGCTGTTATATTAACTGCACTCGGTTTAGCATTTTTCAAACTGTCACTGGGAATGGGGATAATGATTACCTATGGTAGTTATTTTACACAGAACAATAATATGATAGCAACCTCAGTAAGAGTTGCACTATCCTACTTATAATTGTTTTCTTAAATTCAATAGGAATAATTAAATTATAAATATAATTTAATCAAGCTAAATAACACACTGCCACACTCTATCATTTATTTTAGAGTGTGGCAGCCTACTATAGTTATGACCTTTATAATTTGGCAGATATCTTAGCTTTCCTCTACCTTCTCAATATATTCAACATTTTTCAACTCTTCTAAAGCATCTTCTACTGATATATCGTCTAAGATTCTACCATAAAGAATTACACCTTTATTGACATCCTCATCCCACTCAAAATCAGTCATGACCTCATTAATTCCTAAATATTCACCCATAGTATTTGCACTAATATTAGATCCTCTATAAGTATCAAGACCCTCATCTGATATTATAATTTCGTATATTTTATTATTTATTGGCATAATCTTTCCTCCTTATCGTTATATTTAACATACTAAATATAATGTTCTACAGAGTTCTAAAAATATACATATATCTTTTATTTAAACCCATTCTAATTTTATTTCAAAAATGCCTTTTGGTTTATTATTACATATTTTTTAAAAATATATTCATTTTCAATATCTCTCACTTCACCACACCTTTTAGGAAAAAACAATTATAATAATTCTTTAACTTGAGAATACAATTCTAAATATGTCATAATATAGCTAACCAGTAATCTAGTGAAAGGAGATGATTAGATTGATTATAGCTAGGAGGTGGCTTTTGACCTAAAAAAGTTAAAAGTTTACCATTAAATATGAGGTATTTAGCAATTTATATTTGGTAACTACTTCAGAAGAATGTAGGGAGGCATATCGCCTCCTTATATATGACCTTACCACTTATCACTGGGATACCAATTTTTATTGACATAAAAAGGTTTTTAAACTAAAATAAAATTGTGTGAATAATCAATTTAAACAGAAAATAATTTAGATGAAGGAGATGTTGATATATGATAAATTTAATTATAGCTTTTGAGGTGCTCCATCAATAACTGAATATTATTCGAAGGCAGTATAACCTTTTGTAGAGAAGTTTTTATTTTATCTATAAAATATGAAATTGGGATTATTAATCCTTTATTTTGTGTGCTTTCGAAATCTAATTAATAACCGTCATCTGAAACGTTAAATGAATTTAAAGTTTGGCAGAATGCACGAAGTTATCGTGTTTTTTTTATTGCCTTTTTTAATATTCCCGTGGATGGTTTTTATGTCCACGGGATTTTTCTATAGAAAAATAAATAAGATAATGATTCACAATTATTATCTCTAAAAATAAATACAGGAGGTGGTTTCAATGCAAATTTCTAAAACACTATTAAATACTATTGAAAATAAAGAGGAGGAATTTAATATTGTGTTACAAAAATGGGAAAGATGTTCTACCAGAAGCTCTTTTAAAGGAGCTGCAGAAATATATTCAAGGAGAAATTATATATATTCCAAAAGAGGATAATATGAGGAAGGCTTGGGGTGAAAATAATGGCACTCGAAAACTTCTAAGAAAACGTAATATGGAAATATATAAATTTTATAAAAGTGGAACTACAATTACTAAGCTTACAGAATCTTATAATCTATCAGAAGATAGCATTAGAAAGATAATTTTTAATATAAATAATGAAAATTTAAAAATAAATGCATAGGAGAGGATATCTATATATAGTTTAAAACAATTAGGCTGGGAAGAATATTATAAAGAAGAAATTTATAACAAAGAGGATAACTCATCTTTAAAAGATACTACCACTTTTATGGAAGAGTGTTATTCAGTAGCAAGAGTTTTCGGTGAGCATAAGAATATTTACAGGGTTTATACAGAGCTTGGCGAAATGATGGCTGAGGTATCCGGGAAACTAAGACACGCAGCAACGGACCAACAGGAATTTCCATCTGTAGGAGACTTTGTAGTCGTAAGTCTTCGCTTCTCCGAAATGAAGGCCACTATTCACAAAGTATTCCCTAGAAAAAGTAGATTTTCCAGAAAAGTCGCAGGCACTAACACTAAGGAACAAATTGTAGCTTCAAATATAGATACAATTTTTCTTGTTAATTCCTTAAACAAGGATTTTAATGCCAGAAGAATAGAGCGATATTTAATCATGGCCTGGGAAAGCAATGCAAATCCAGTTATTCTGCTTAGCAAAGCTGATTTATGTGAAGATTTAGCCGAAAATTTAAGACAGACAGTAAGAGTGGCTGCGGGAGTCCCTATCCACGTAATAAGTACCGTTAATAATCGTGGTATGGATGATTTAAATCAATATCTGAAGCCCGGTACAACCATTGCACTACTGGGTTCTTCAGGTGTTGGAAAATCCACCTTGCTTAATTATCTTGCAGGAGAAGTGGTTCAAGAAACAAAGGAAGTTCGCGCATACGATGATAGAGGAAGACATACTTCAACCTCTAGAGAGATGTTTATTTTAGATAATGGTGCCATTATGATAGATACCCCAGGAATGAGAGAACTTCAGCTATGGGGAGGCGGTGAGGGCATAAGTGAAGCTTTTGAAGATATAGAAGAATTGAAAACTCAATGTAGGTTCTCAGATTGTAGTCATAAAAAAGAACCAGGTTGTGCCATAAAACAAGCTATCGAAGATGGCCTTATGGATGAAAAAAGATTTAAAAGCTATGTAGCATTACAAAAGGAAATATTAATGATTGAAAAAAAGCAAAGTAATATAAATAGAACTATTGGGAATAAAAAAAGCAAAGTCTATATAGACCATAAGTATCGTGGGCTTTAATTGCGATGTTTTTGCCACACTAAAAAAAAGGATCTGTAAGACAATATAGAGGATCTGGTCATATAAAAACTGCCTTATCTATTTAAAGATAAGGCGGTTTTTAATTGTATTATAACAGAATAATCCTAGAATGTTATGAACATATTAATCGTTTTATTCAGCAGTTATTTCAACTTTCATCCTATCTGGGTCTTCAAAATACACAGCATAATAATCTGGTCCACCTGCATAAGGATGTTTATTTTCATATAAAATTTTAACACCCCTTAGTCTTAACTTTAGTGTAACTTCATCTACAAATTCTTTGCTCCCACCATTAAAGGCGATGTGGTTTAATCCCGCTCTACATCTATGATAAGGGATATCTAAAAACTTTTTCTCAACTTGAACAAATACAATATAGGTTTTCTCTAAAATATAACTTATACCCTGTTCCCAATTCTGATATTCTTTATAACCCAATTCATTTAATAGCCATCCCCAAAACTCTTTACTTTTATTTAAGTCTTTAACATAAATTTCAATATGATGTAATGTTCCTTTCATAGTAACCCCCTTTTTTCCTATGCCATATAATACAAAGTTGTATATATCGTATTTATTTGATTTACACAGCATATTACAAAGATGTGACTTAACATTAATTATAGACTATAATCATAATTCACAAATGAAATTGCTTATTTCTTTGTTAACATCATCATAGTTATCCGCATTAGAAAAATGGGATGCCCCTTTGATGATATGCAACGGATAGCCCTCTTTT
This sequence comes from Clostridium bowmanii, assembly GCF_018861315.1. Classification (GTDB taxonomy): domain Bacteria; phylum Bacillota; class Clostridia; order Clostridiales; family Clostridiaceae; genus Clostridium_AD; species Clostridium_AD bowmanii. The sequence continues at coordinate 91,532 of NZ_JAHLDL010000003.1, forward strand.
TTTGACCATGCTTCACAATATTGCTTCACTTTTGCCGTTTTATCATATTCACCTAGCAAAATCAGAACAGGAAAATCAAAATGTATTGATTCTTTTCTGTCAAAAACTCTACCATAGGCTATACCCATTTGTTTAACAATTTCAGCCTTACTCAAAGGCTCAAGCATTTTAATTATCATATCATAGGCATATTGTGTTTTTGAAACCGATTTTGCCATACTATTGCGTAACATTTTATTAGTAAATAATTTTGCCATCGGTTCAACCAATTTTAAACACCATCTGTCTAATGCAGAATAGTAACTCAATCCTAGTGGTGTTGTATCTAATGCTATAAAAGCACTCACTTTGTCTGGATACCTTATTCCAAATTCCTGACTTGGGTATCCACCCATTGACATTCCAACTAATATAACCTGCTTAATATTCTCAGCATCAAGTATTAATTTTAATTCTACTGCGGTATTTTCATAAGAAAAGTTGGTATAAGGACGAGACTTTCCATGTAGAGGGACGTCCCATGTGATGATAGTATATTTCTTTGAAAAATAATCAACTTGTTTTTCAAACATAATATGATTTGCCGTTAACCCATGTGTAAAAACAATGCACCTAGCATTATTATCTATATTTCTATTTATCCAATAATGTGTTGCACCACGTTCTGATTTTATACTTTTATGTTCCACAGTTCATTTACCTCACTTTCCAAAATATAAATAATACTTAATTGACTAAATCAAACAACCGAGTACTAAATAATTATAACTTAAATTTCAAGTATAAGGAATTAAATCACCTGAAAATTGGTGATTTATTTTCAAAACATTAGAATTTCTTAATCAAATTTCCAGCTTCGAATTCGTATTACAAGGCCCGCATGGTAATTTTCATACTTTCTCTACATTCTAGATAATCTCTATGCTCATTTCTTCTAATTCTTCACAAATTTTCTCATCTGGCCTTTCGTCTAAAATAATTGCGTCCACATCATAAATATCTGCAAATTTATAAGTACCATCATATTGAAATTTCTTGTTTTCCATAACTAGATAAACTTTTTTTCCTGAGTGAATAATGGCTTTTTTTGTATTACCATCTTCCATATAAAATGTTGTTACACTTTTATCAAACATGTTTACTCCACAACTACCTATAAAGGCTCTATTTACCTTGTGCCGAGATACGCTCTCTATAGCAGTAGATCCAACAAACCCATTTAATTCTTTATTAAACACTCCACCAGTGCCTATTACGTCTACATGGTCACACTTTGAAAAGGTTCTAAAAATATCAATCATATTGGTTATGACTATGAGTCTTTTATTGCCTTTTGCGATTTTCTCTGCAATTAATATATTTATAGATGATATGTCTAAAAAAATTGTCTCCATTGGCTTTATAAGTTCGAATGCCTTTTCTGCAATTTTCATTTTTCCCTCTGAATTAATATTCACCCTACTTAAAATATCATTATGTGGAGCGGACTGCCTAAGTAATACTGCTCCTCCATAGGTTCTTTTTATAATTCCTCGTTTGCCTAAGGTCTTTAGATCTTTTCTTATACAATCCTCTGTTACATTGAACCTTTTGCTTAGGTCCTTTACAACTACCTTTTCATTTTCATTTAATAGCTGAACTATTTTTTCTATTCTTTCTTCTGCAAACATTACATTTCCACCTCGCCTTATAAAATATGCGTGATTACACTTTAATACAAACTATCATTTCTTATATAGCTTCTTTTTGATTTAGAATAAACTTCTCTATGACATGAGCGACCCCATTGTCCTCATTGCTACAAGTTATATAATCAGCAATCTCCTTGATTTCTGGGAATGCATTTCCCATTGCCACCCCAAGTCCTGCATACTGGATCATCTCTTTATCATTCCCTGAATCCCCTATACAAATTATCTCATGCGGCTTTATTTTGAGTTCCCTTGCAATCTTTTCTAGACCTGTTCTTTTACTAATATTTTTCTTCATAACTTCCACATTGAAAGGTGTTACTTTTGAAACTGTGAAATTTTCTAAGAATTCCTTGGGCAACTTAGACATATCTTTAAATAACTCTCTATTGAACCCCTCTTTAGCTTCAAGTTTATTTTCATCCACTATTATACTTGGAAATAATGATTGCATTTCTTCTACAATACTTAAGTCCTCATTTATTAGCATGATTTTTGTTATTAATGTATCTTTATCTAGATAATTAAAATCCCTGATTTCCAAAGGTATATTATTCGCAATAGCATCAAATTTACTATAATAGCTACTAGAATTTATTAATATACGTTCATCAGAATACATATTCAAAGTTATATGAAGCTTTTTCACCAAATTAAATACATATTTAAACTCATCATAACTAAGCGGATTAGATTGAATTACTTTTTCATTAGTATTATTCATTACAAGTGCACCACTACAAACCACACAGTACTCATCATCATTTACTAAATCTAATTCTTTTAAATACTTCTCTATGCCTTGAATTGTACGCCCTGATGCAATTACAATTTTAATACCTAGTTGTGTTGCTTTTTTAATTGCTAAAATATTTTCCTTAGAAATTTTCTTATTATCATTTAGCAGTGTTCCATCCATATCTATTGCCAATAATTTATACATATAAAAACCCCTTATTTTTGTAAATTCAGTGAATTGTAACAATTTCTCTTGTTCTTTTATCTCTGTTAATATTTTTTCATACTCTTCCATAATGTCATTCCACTCCTAATGTTATGTATATTAAAATAACATACTTACTTGTTATCTATTTGAATTTGCCTTGAATTATAATTTTTTTAATTAGGTATTGAACTTTCCATAATTACATTATACAATAAGATTAAACAATAAACAATGATAATAAACAATAATAAACATGTAAAAAGGAGGTATAGTTTTGACTCGTAATAGAATTCAAATACTGAAAAACCAACTTTTTGAAAATAAAAGAGCTCTTCTATATACAGAAAGCTATAAACAGACTTCAAAAGATTCAGCAATTATTAGACGTGCGAAATCAACCGCCCACATACTTGATAATGTAGAAATGTCTATAAGGGAAGAAGAACTTATAGTTGGTAATAGAACAACAAAACCTAGAAGCGGAATCATCTCTCCTGAAATGGATCCCTACTGGATTAATGATGAACTTGATACATTAGAGAGTAGACCACAAGACCCCTTCATTATTTCAGAGGGAGATAAAAAAATTTATAGGGAAGTTCTTTATCCTTATTGGGCCGGTAAATCCTTAAAAGACTTTATAAATAAAAGACTTATACCTGAAGTAATGGAGCCTGTGGATTTAGATATTTTCAAACTTAATCAGACTGATAAGGGTCAAGGACATATAATTCCCAAGTTCGAAACAGTAAGATCATTATTCCTCATTTCATTTGTGGTTGGTGGTTTGTAATTATAGTTAGTGGTTAGTAATCATGTTTTAATTATTAAAAATTTTAAGATGAGGTGTTAAAATGAAAAAAATATTATTAACAGGTGGAAATGGTTTCTTTTGTACAAGATTTGTGGAGAGATATAAAAACACTTATGAAATTCTATCAACAGATGTACCCATGCTTGATATTACTGATGAAGCCAAGGTAACTGAAACTATTAAAAACTTTAAACCAGATTACATTATTCATGCAGCTGCCGTAGCAAGCACTGAATTTTGCGACAAAAATCCAGAGCTTGCACATAAGATTAATGTTACAGGAGCAATAAACGTTGCTAAAGCTTGCAAACAAGTACATGGTAAAATGATATTCATTAGCTCTGAGCAAGTTTTTAATGGCAATTTAGAGGGAGGTCCATATACCGAAGAATCTACTCCTTGTCCTGATACAATGTATGGAAAGAACAAACTTGAAGCTGAAGACCTATTAAAAGAAGTATTAGATGAACTTTGGGTTGTAAGATTTACTTGGCTTTTCGGTGTTCCTGAACGAAATTGTGGTATGTCACCTAATATACTTTGGGGTACCTTAACTGATATCTTACAAGGTAAGAAAACAAAAGTTACAACAAACGAGTATAGAGGCCTCACTTATGTTCATGAAGTTGTAGACCAATTTCCGATGATCTTTGAAATACCTTATGGTACCTATCATGTAGGAAGTCATAACAGTTTAAACCGTTATGATATCTGCTCTTTAATATTTAAAGAAGTTGGACTAGAACACAGAATAGATGAATTATTAGAAGCAGACACAGAAAAATATAAAGTTCATAATAGAGATATAAGACTATGTACTAATAAAATTAAAAGCTATGGTCTAAAGTTTTCAAAGTCAACAGATGGAATTAAAAAATGCTTACAACTTCTACCCTATGGCAGGAGTTACTACAAACCCAACAATCATTTCTAAAGAAAACAAAAGTTTTTTAAAAATTTTAAAGGGTATCAGAAAAATTATAGGTACTGAGTCAATGCTTCATGTTCAAGCTGTGAGCCTAACTGCTGAAAAAATGGTACAAGAAGCTGAGTATTTAAATAGTGTAATTGGCGGAAATCTTTATGTTAAGATTCCTGTTATACCCGAAGGAATAAAAGCAATAAAAATACTTAAACAAAAGGGTATAAAAACAACTGCTACAGCAATTTTCACGGCGGAGCAGGCTCTTATGGCAGCAGTGGCTGGAGCTTCCTTTGTTGCTCCTTATGTTAATAGAATAGATAATATTAGTGGTGATGGAGTTTGCGTCGTAGCTCAAATAGTTCAATTATTTGATCAATATAATATAGATGCTAAAGTTTTAGCTGCTTCTTTTAAAAACGTTCAACAAGTACATAATGTAGCTCTTGTTGGTGGACACTCTGTAACTGTAAATCCAGAGATACTAGATGCAATGCTTGCACATCCTCTTACCGATTGGAGTGTTAATCAATTCGTAAATGATTGGGAAAGTGTATATGGAATAGGAAAAACAACTTTAGATGTTGAATAACTAGAGTTTAAGCCTAAAAAAGGTGAAGAAACTAAGATTCTTACAGAAGGCACAGATGAAAAAAAATTGTGAATGCACTAGTAAGCCTTATAGAAAATAAGTTTGTCGAAGAGTAGGTTTGGCAAACTTAATCCTCTAATAAAAAACCAACCTGTAATAAAAATTACAGGTTGGTTTTTTATATCCAATGCTTTTACTATATTACGTGTTCGGTACGTTCAATTATGTCATCTTGAGTTTGTTTTGATAATACATTGAAGAAGGCACTATAACCTGCCACTCGCACAATCAAATCTCCATGGTCTTCTGGATGCACTTGTGCATCTAATAAAACTTCTCTGGATACAACGTTATATTGAACATGAAAACCCTTCAATCGGTTAAAGAAAGTACGTATGAGCATAATAAGTTTCATCCTATCTTCCTCTTTTGCAAGCATTTGTGGATTAACCTTTTGGTTTAGAAGCACGCCCCCTGTAATTTTATCAGTAGGTAATTTGGATACTGATTTAAACACAGATGTGGGACCATTTTTATCCATAGCATGACTTGGTGAACAACCCTCAGCAAGTGGAGTGTGCGCCTTACGTCCATCTGGTGTAGCCGTTGTAGAAGCTCCCTGTGGAACATTTGCAGAGATTGAAGAAGTTCCAGCATAATAAACTCCACCAATAGGACCACGTCCATACCTTGTGTTGTGATATTTACTAATCTCATCAATATATACTCCATAAGAATCTTTTAGTAGCAGGTCGATATAGTCCTCATCATTGCCATATTTGGGTGCACCACTTATTAAAGCATCTTGAATATGCTTACCCGTGTCACCTTCAAAGTCACTTATCAAAGCTTCCCATAACTGAGTAGGGGTAAATATCTTACAATACACATTTTTTAATTGCAGCAAGAGAGTCTCCAAGATTTGCAATACCAACCTGTGGACCGCTAATAAAGTCATAAACTGCACCACCCTCTTTTAGAGTTAAGCCACAATCAATGCAATCATCAACTAGTGAAGAACATAAAATATCCGCAGCATCTTTCTCTAGTACAGTATCTGCACAACTATCAATAATAACACTTTGACGTGTAAATTCACGGATGATTTTATCCCAAGCAGCAAGCACCTGATCAAAGCTTTTCATATCTCTAAAGTGACCAACCCCCTGGCATACTCTAATTCCACTATCAATATCAACCCCATCATTTAATGCAATCATTAAGCTCTTAGCAAAGTTTAAGAAACTCATACCTGTGCATCGATAGCCCCACTTTCCAGGTATAGCTACCTCTACGCAGCCAATGACACTGTAATTATAAGCATCTTCTTCTGCAACACCTTTTTCAATATGTTTAATTCCTATAATATAGAAAATATTCAAAAATATATTGTTAATACATATTGCATTTATGAACAACGTTCACTATAATATATGTATAGATAAAATTTTTTATTTAACAATAAATATTTTTTAAAGGAGTGATCAATTTGAAAAATAAGAAATTCACAATTCTGCCCATATTTTTCACAGTATTTTTAGACCTACTGGGTCTTGGCATTGTAATTCCTATATTACCTGCAGTTTTATTAGATCCACGTTCAGCAATATTACCTGTTAGCTATGTTTTTTCAACAAGGACCTTAATATATGGATTCTTAATAGCCTCTTACCCTTTAGCTCAATTTTTTGGTGCACCTATTTTAGGTTCTTTAGCAGACCAAAAGGGAAGAAAAAAGCTATTAATAGTTTCACTAATTGGGACCTTTATCGGTTATGTTTTATTTGCTCTTGGAATAGTCTATAGTAATATTTTTCTTTTATTTATTGGTAGACTCTTAGATGGCTTTACTGGTGGTAATATCTCTATTGCACAATCTGCTATAGCTGACATTAGTACTCCAGAAACAAAATCTCGAAATTTCGGACTTATTGGTATGGCTTTTGGTTTAGGCTTTATTATCGGACCTTATGTAGGCGGAAAACTGGCAGATCCTTCTATAGTAAGCTGGTTTACCTATGCTACACCATTTTGGCTTTCTGTTATACTGACTTCAATAAACATATTGCTAGTTCTATTGTACTTTCCAGAAACTTTAGTTAAAGCAACAAAAGCAACTAAAGTTAGCGCACTTACTGGGTTTAGGAATATTAAAAAAGCCTTCGCATATAAAGATTTAAGAACTATGTTTTTAGTTGCCTTTCTACTAACTGTAGGTTTTAATTTCTTTACTCAGTTTTTTCAGGTATTTCTAATAGGTAAGTTCAAATTTAATCAATCAAGAATAGGCGATTTATTTGCTTATATGGGAATATGGATTGCAGTAGCTCAAGGTGTGTTTTTACGTCCACTATCTAAAAAATATAAGCCTATGAGCATCTTAAGTATTTCCATAATATTATTAGCTTTAACCTTCCCACTACTTTTAATACCTAATAAAGCTATTGGAATATACTTAATAATACCTTTTATAGCTATATTTCAAGGACTTACTCAGCCAAACAGTACAGCCATTATTTCTAATTTGGCAGACAAGGATAAACAAGGAGAGATCTTAGGCATAAACCAATCTATTTTATCCCTTGCGCAAGCTATCCCTCCTATTATTGCAGGCTTTGTAACTTCTGTAAGTTTAAATCTACCTACAATATTTGCAGCCGGAAGCACTTTACTTGCATGGATTGTCTTTAGAGTATTCTTTATCAAAGAACAAAAACTTAAAAATGTAGATATTATAGATACTGCTATAGATATGGATACCGCACCTGAAGAATAAAATATGCTTAAATAAAAAATATGTTTTTATACGCAAAAAAAGGTATATATTACGCGTAATATATACCTTTTTTTCTTTTTTATTAAATTGTTGTATAGAAAATAGCTTCATAATATGCATTGGGTAATGAATTCTCATCTATATTAAGGTCCCTTGAAACTTTTGATACCTCATCCCAGTTTCCATTTTCATAGGCTATAATTAAATTTAATAATTTACTATAGCCATTGTTACTAACTCCATTTAAAGCATCCTTTAAATCAATTGGTATTAATAATTCCTGAAGTATTTCATCTATTGGTCTATCTAAAAGCAAATCTATCAGAGATAACATTCCTAATAAATACGCATTGAAAGGGTTTATTTTCTTCTGGGTTTTACCAGCAATTATTTCTGCAAACTTTGCTCTAATTAAAGAATTAATAGTTAAAATCTCAGGCTTATCTTGTCCCATATTCTTAAAAACCATTAAATATAACCACTTTTTTATTTCTTTTTCTCCAAGCAGCGCCAATGCTTGTTTCATTGATTTTATTTCACTTATAAAACTATAACTGGCAGAGTTCATAAGCTTTAATAATTTGAAAGATAAAGATACATCCCGTTTTATTAAATTTTCTATGCCCTCAATAGCAAAATTACTACTAGTAATTTCTTTCAATAATCTCATATAGATAACTTTATTTTCTGACATTCTTTTTCCCAAAATCATTGTGGGTTTACTAAAATAAAATCCTTGGAAGTATGAATATCCAAAAGAAACTGCTTCATTATAATCTTCCAGGGTCTCAACTTTTTCTGCAAGAAACTTTATATCTTCACAATTTACTAGTTCAATTACTTTTCTTCTTTCGTGTCCTTTAGTGGTTTTAAAATCCACTTTAATAATATCTGCTATTTCTATAAGTTTTCTATATCTGTCAGAATATACGAAATCATCTAAAGCTATAATATAACCCTGTGCTTTTAATGTTTTACACAGGTCTAATATTTCCTCTGTAGGCTGCACATCCTCTAATATCTCAACTATCACTGATTGAGGATTCAAAACCTGAAATATATCAGATTTTAATATATTTTCAGTGAAATTAATAAAAGCTTTTTTACCCCCTGTTACTTTTTCAATTCCTATATTTACAAAACTATTCTTTATAACCGCCATTGTTGCTTTATCGCCATCTTCACTTTGGTATATATTTTTTTCACTATCTCTAAATAGTAATTCATATCCAAATAATTTATTAAATCTATCAAGTATGGGCTGTCTAGCTAAAAAAACTTCCATGTTATCCCCCTAGTAATTTCATTTTTTTATCACTATATGTTATTTTGCAAATTACAGCCTCCTACGCGGTAGCGCCTAATTTCCAAATGGCCTCTCAAATATTTTAATTGCTAATACCTCAATTATACATTTATTTATATTATTTTCTACTAATTCCATTATACATATATTTACATCCTTTTGCAATATTTTATATAAATTAACACATATTTTTTATTTTTATAAATTTGAATAAAATTTTGATTCAAAAGTAGATTTTCTATCACAAAAATCCTCATCCTGTTCAATTGTGTAGAAGTCTTTATTATTTAAATCTATTATATTATAAAAAAAAGTATGTATTAACACAATTTCAATTGCTACTGCAACTGCCTTTTGCACAATACATACTTTCTATATTTTCTAATCACAAAGAATATAATAATTTGTTTTTATTAAATTTCCATTATTATTGGTATAATTATAGGTCTTCTCTTAGTTTTTATATATAAAAACTGACCTAGAGCATTTCTTATACAAGACTTTATTACTGCCCATTCTTTAACTTTATTATTTAAACACTGTTCTAACTCTTTTCTCACAATGTCTCTTGCTTCATTAATAAGCTCATTAGATTCTTTCATATATACAAAACCTCTAGTTATTATATCCGGTCCTGCAAGTATACTATAAGTTTCTCTTTCAATAGTAACTACTACAGTAAGTATACCCTCTTCTGCTAAATGTTTTCTGTCTCTAAGTACAATATTCCCAACGTCCCCTACACCTAGTCCATCCACCATTATGGCTCCTGTTTGAACTCTTCCACCAAATTTACATTCATTCTGGGATACTTCTAATATCTGCCCAGTTTCTCCAATAAATATATTTGCTGGATCCATACCTAATTTTTCTGCAAGTAAAGCATGTTGTTTTAAATGTCTATATTCACCATGTACCGGCATAAAATACTTAGGACGGACTAAGCTATGCATTAATTTCAATTCTTCTTGACAAGCATGCCCAGAAACGTGAATCTCTTCTGTAGTATTGTATATTACATTAGCCCCTTTTTTGAATAATTCATTTATAACATTGTATATGAATTTTTCATTTCCAGGAATAGGAGATGCTGATATAATAATTAAATCACCCTTTTGTATTTCAATACTTCTATGAGTAGCTGATGCCATTCTTGTTAATGCAGCAAGGGGTTCACCTTGGCTACCAGTAGTAACTATTGTTACTTTATCATCAGGATAATTATGAATTTCTGCCACAGTAATTATAGATTCCTGTGGTATATGCAAATATCCAAGATCCATAGCTACCTCAGATATTCTTTCCATACTTCTTCCACTAAAGGCTATTTTTCTACCATGCATAACTGAAGCATTTGCAATTTGTTGTATTCTATGAATATTTGATGCAAAAGAAGCTACTATTATTCTTCCATCAGCCTTGTAAAATAATTTATTTAATGATTCGCCAATTACTTTCTCAGATATAGTAAATCCCGGGCGCTCTACATTAGTACTATCAGCCATTAGTAGAAGTACTCCTTGGCCACCTAATTTCGCAAATCGCTCAAAATCTAGAAGTTCTCCATCAATTGGAGTATAGTCTATTTTAAAATCACCTGTGTGTACAATTCTTCCAATAGGTGTATGTACCGCAATGGCACAAGCATCTGCAATACTATGGCTAACCCTTATAAATTCTACACTTAGTTTTTCTAATTTTATAATATCCCCAGCTTTTACTACATTTAAGGTGCAATCTGCCATTATCCCATGTTCTTGTAACTTATTCTCTACAAGTCCTAGGGTTAAACGTGTTCCGTAAACGGGAATATTAATTTGTTTTAAAACGTATGGTAATGCTCCTATATGATCCTCATGACCATGAGTTAGAAAAATTCCTTTTACCTTATCTCTATTTTCTAAAAGATAAGTTACATCTGGAATAACTAAATCCACTCCATACATATCAGCATCGGGAAATGAAATTCCACAATCTATAACAATGATTTCATCTTTATACTCTATTGCAGTTATGTTTTTTCCAATTTCTCCAAGTCCACCTATTGGGATAATTTTGATTTTGTTTTTGCCTTTACTTTTATAATTATTATTCAATATTTTTCCTGATTTCTAAATATTTATCAATTTATATATCCAATATTTTCGTTCTGTCGACTAAACAGCATGGCGGTACCACAGGTTTCAAATAATTAGGTTAATCCTGTTATATCAACAGTTCTATTGTACAAACAGTTCTGTTATGTTAGCATACTATCCCAAGTATTTTCATCCTATTAACTGACCATAAATCAGGATTTTCACCTACCTTTTCTTTTATATTTTTATTGCTTTGTTATTTTTATCTCCTTTCTTTAATATTTTATTAATGCAACCTATATTTCAAAGTGTTGCTTTTTAATTAAACATCACTCTCTTTACTACACTATATGTTTATAATAGTTTTTTTATAAGATTGTGCTAACCCAACTATCCCATTATTGTAGTTAGCAGTTGACTCCAATTGGTGCTTACATAAACACCTATGTAGCTATTCATTATCTTCGAAGATGCTTTTCACCTTCGTAGCTACAACATTATCAACTTAATTTATACTAATTAAATATAATTATACCATATTACATTTGATTATATTCGATTATAAATTAATAAAGGTTGAGAAACAATTTATAAGTCGCAAGATATTGCTTTCTACAGCAATTAATGTTCTTAAAATAAACTCTATATAATGCACAAAATACAACTTGAAGGAGACATGACACTCAATAACAGTGTGCATTTCTTCCCATTCAAGTTGCATTCTAAGTTAATTACTTATTTATTTATAATAAAGTGCTTTTTAAATAATCCACCTTGCTTAGTATAATGTAAAATGTACTCTTTTTCATATACGTTATGTAATTCTAAATTTATAATTCCTTTTGTTTTTAAGACTAATTTTATTTTATCAAATTCATCAATTTCTTCTTTGGAAGTTAGCTTAGTGTAGAAAAGTTTTGTTGAATACGTCGCCCAGGTATCTAAAAGGTTATCGAGTGGTGTGTTTACATCTAGAATCATTTATCTTCCTCCTTGTATAATATGAATAATATCATTATCTCTATTGTATGTTTTTTCTTGCGCACTTCTATTATATATATGTTATCAAATATAATCAACTTCCATTATAATTTGGATTGATGTATTATACTCTATTTGTTACAATATCTCTGCTTTAAGAGGGATTATAAATTATTATATTTCTTTATAATTATTAACAATATTTTAAAACAATAAACAATTATTATCTATTATATTTTATAAAATCCAAAATCAAAGCATTTTTTAAATTTACAATTGTATTTAGTAAATTTTGATGATATATAATCATCTGGCAACAACCTTTCTCCTGCTATAATTCCTGCATAATAAAAGACTCCTACTTAAAGCTAAGCTCTAAGTAGGAGTCTTTTATTGTAAATTCACAGTAGTTAAGGTGAATTCCATCACCTAAATTATAGTTTAAATCAATAGTTTAAATCAATATTTTTATTATATTTCCATTATTATTGGAATAATAATAGGTCGTCTCTTAGTTTTTATATATAAAAACTGACCTAGTGCATTTCTTATACAGGCCTTTATTACCGACCATTCTTTAATTTTTTTATCTAAACACTGCTCTAATTCTTTTCTAACAATGTCTCTTGCCTCATTAATTAATTCATTTGATTCTTTCATGTATACAAAACCTCTAGTTATTATATCTGGTCCTGCTAATATACTATAAGTATCTCTTTCTATAGTAACTACCACAGTAAGAATACCCTCTTCAGCTAAGTGTTTTCTGTCTCTAAGTACAATGCTACCAACATCCCCTACACCTAGTCCATCTACCATTATAGCTCCAGTTTGAACTCTTCCAGTAAGTTCACATGCATTTTGGGATACTTCTAATATCTGTCCAGTTTCTCCAATAAATATGTTTGCAGGATCCATTCCCATTTTTTCTGCAAGTAACGCATGTTCTTTTAAATGTCTATATTCTCCGTGTACTGGCATAAAATACTTAGGCCTTATTAAACTATGCATTAATTTCAATTCTTCTTGGCATGCATGCCCAGAAACATGAATATCGTCAGTAGTATTATATATTACATTAGCTCCCTTTTTAAATAATTCATTTATAACATTGTATATGGATTTTTCGTTTCCAGGAATAGGTGATGCAGATAAAATAATCAAATCGCCCTCCTGTATTTGAATACTTCTATGGGTGGAGAATGCCATCCTTGTAAGTGCAGCTAGTGGTTCACCTTGGCTACCAGTAGTTATTATTGTTACCTTATCATCAGGATAATTATGAAGTTCCGCCACAGTAATTATAGCTTCCCTTGGAATATCTAAATACCCTAGATCCATAGCTACCTCAGAAATCTTCTCCATACTTCTTCCACTGAAGGCTATTTTTCTTCCATTCATAATTGATGCATTGGCAATTAATTGTACTCTATGGACATTTGAAGCGAAGGATGCTACTATTATTCGGCCCTTAACTTTATAAAACAATTTATTTAAAGTTTCTCCCACTACTTTCTCAGAAATATTAAATCCAGGACGTTCCACGTTAGTACTATCAGCCATAAGTAGAAGTACTCCCTGACCACCTAGTTTTGCAAATCGCTCTAAATCTATAACTTTTCCATCAATTGGAGTATAATCAATCTTAAAATCTCCTGTATCTATAATTCTGCCAATGGGTGTATGTATGCAAATGGCACAGGCATCGGCTATACTATGACCAACCCTTATAAACTCTACACTAAGTTTATCCAATTTTATAATATCTCCAGATTTCACTACATTTAAGGTACAATCCGATAATATTCCATGTTCTTGCAACTTACTTTCTACAATCCCTAAGGTTAGTTGTGTTCCATAAACGGGGATATTAATTTGTTTTAAAATATATGGTAATGCGCCAATGTGGTCCTCATGACCATGGGTTAGAAAAATTCCTTTTACCTTATCTCTGTTCTCTAGTAGATAATTTACATCTGGAATAACTAAATCTACCCCATACATATCCGCATCTGGAAAAGAAATTCCACAATCTATAATAACGATTTCTTCTTTGTATTCTATTACCGTAATGTTTTTTCCTATTTCTCCAAGTCCACCTAGTGGAATAATTTTAATCTTGTTTTTAACTTTCTTTTTATAATTATTGTTCAAAATTTGCCTCCCTTATATTCTTTCTCCCTGTTGTAATTTTTCCAATAGTTCATTTAAATTACTTTTTTTCACTCTCCAATTACGCCCGATTTTAAAGGCTGGTATCTTACCGCTTTGCACCAATTTATAACAAGTTACTTCACTAATTTTAAAGTATGTTGCAACTTCACTTACTGTCATAATTTCATCGGCTTTGATGTTTCCACTCATTTACTTATCCTTTCTTGAATTTATTTTTTAGTAAACCTATATTTTAAAGTAGTGATTGTTATGTAAACATCACACTCTTTATTTCACTATTAATTTTATAACATGTTCTTACACCCCTAAACGCTTAAAATAAAAAATAAATTAAACAAGCTTACTTTTATACTAACGAAACTTAATTATACCACATTACAATTAATTATATTTGATTATAAAGTAAAAAAGTTTTGAGGATTATTTATTCATCCTTAAAATAAGGATGAACGTACAAAGGACAGGCTATTTCAAATAGTCTGTCCACATTTAAAACTACTTAACTCTTCTTGCACCAATGTAATCGTTTCTTGTAAGTGCTGATATTTTAACTACATCTCCAGTACTTGGCGAATGAATATATGAGTTATTGCCTACATACATTCCCACATGATGAGGATCTGAGGATGAACCAAAGAAAATTAAATCTCCCGGCTGCAAATTTTCTCTAGATACATAGGACCCATCATTTATTTGATCAGATGTAGATCTACCTATTGACACTCCAAAATGAGCATACACATATTTTACAAAACCAGAACAATCAAAATTACTAGGACCATTGCCACCCCAAGCATATGGTGTTCCTAGAAAATTACTTGCATAAGCAACTATAGAGTTAGAGCTAAGTGATGTCGCTCCTCTAGATAAGGTATACTTAGGCGAATCCGCTTTTACTGCATTTATTTGATTCATAGAAATATTGACAATGGCTTGTCCCTCACTAACCATACCAGCATATAATCGTCGTTGCTTTTTAGCTTCCTCATTTAATACAATTTGTTTTTGCTTTTTATCTTTAAGGCTACTTATTTTGACTTCATTATCAGTTGTCAAAAGTGCTAGCTTAGTTTTTTCATTTTCAAGTATTTCCTTTTGATCTTCAATTTCATCTTTCTTATCTGTTAATCCTCCAATAATATCATTATCATATTCCACAATCTTTTTTATGTTTTCAACTCTTGAAATTAAGTCTTCTATACCCTCTGAATCTAATAAAACTTCTATGTAACTATCCACACCATTAATATACATGCTTCGCATTCTCTTGTTGAATAAGTCTTCTTCTTCTAGAATATTATCCTCTGCATCTTGTATATCTTTTTTAGATTTTTCTATTTCCAGTTGAGTTTTACCCATTTTTACTTTTGCTTGATCAACTTGTATCATGATTTTTTCTATATCTGAATCTAATTTTTCAATAGAAATTTCTATATCCTCAACCTTGTTTTGTGCTTGCTTATATACTTCATTTTGATTTACTAAACTATCTGATAATGGTTCTGCAAATGCGGTTATACTCGTTGTAGTAACTAACCCAAGTATTAATAACAATGATAATATTCTTTTACGCAACCCAATCCCCCCTATATCATAACAAATTTATGTGTTTATATTTATTTACGCAATGTAAACGTTGTTAATTTACTGCTTACAACCCAATGTTTTTATTGTACCACTATTTTACAGCTAAATTCAAGAACAAATCTTATTTAATATGTAATTTTTATATTTTTTTTACTTTTTAATATTTTTTTTACATTAAGTATAAAAATTTGTTTCTATATTTTATGAACTGTATTCTCACTTTTCCTTTTTTAAAATGTAAAAGGCACCCAATAGTTAGAAAACTTTATCTAACTGTCGAGTGCTATTAAAGAAATTTATATTTCTTTTCTATTATCTTTATTTTATGTCATCTTTCATAATATTCACATACCCATAAAACATATTTATTAATATGTTTAAATAGTTTTACACCAATAAATTTTTTAACTTATCACCTTTAATTTCATCAGGGCTCCAAGCTATTACTGCAAATTTACCCTTTGCATGTGCATCAACCTTTTTAATCCATTCAATTTCATTACTTGCCTTTGCAGCCAGCAATTTATTTGTAGTACCAGTGGCTTAAAGTGATGAATTAATAACCCACCATTTTGTTGATATTTTTGCACGTATTAAATCTTCCTCGAGACGCATTGCTTCATATACAGGTGTAGCTTCCGCTAGAGTTACAATAATGACTTCAGTTTCATCAGCATTACGAAGCCTTGGCAACAGTTTTTTCGTAGATTCCGGGATATCTCCCTGATAGCGCTTAATTTTCTTATTATAGCTTTGGGTGGAATCAAATAGCAGCAAAGTATGTCCTGTTGGAGCGGTGTCTATAACAACAATTTGCTCCTCCGACTTGTCTCCTATCTCAGCAAAGGCTCTAAACACTGCTATTTCTTGTGTACATGGAGAACGAAGATCCTCTTCAACATATTCTATATCTTCATCAGCCATGGTTTCTCTTGCCTTTAAAAGCACCTCCTGCTTATATTTTTCAAGTTCAACCTGCTCATCAATGTGACTCATAGTGATGTTGCTACTCTCATTAATAACAAATTTAAGATGAGCTGCAGGGTCAGTTGTGGTAAGATGTACCTTTTTACCTTTTGCAGATAATCCCAGTGCAATGGCAACCGCAACCGATAGTTCAAAAAAGTTTGATGCTCCAATCATTCCAGCAGGTGCAGCAATATCATGTGTTAGTTTTAGCTTTCTACATGCTAAATAAGCAATAAAGAAAATCAAAAATGTTTGTATAGTTAGTGGCACAGAAATAAGTAAAATGTGCAATGGATTGTTTAAAATGATTTCACCTTGAAATGAAAATAACAATACCAATATGAGTAATAATCCAACAGTTGTTGCATTATCAAACTTATGGAGAAAAGTATTTTCAAAATACTCTAGGCCTCTTTTCTTTGTCATCATAATTCTAGTCAAAATGCCCGCGGCCAAAGGAATAACAACAAATAAAACCACCGATAGAATTAGTGTACTCCAGGGAACCACAATGCTACTGACACCAAGCAGAAGTTTCACTATAGGTATAAATGCAACTAGTATGATTAAATCATTTGTGGCTACTTGTACAACAGTATAAGCGGGATTCCCCTTTGTAAGAGTGCTCCAAACAAATACCATGGCAGTGCAGGGAGCGGCTCCGAGCAATATGGTTCCTGCAAGATATTGAGTAGCCAGTTCTGGTGCTATAAATGCTTTGAATACAACAAAAAAGAAAAATGAAGATATTACATACATTGTAAATGGTTTTATAAGCCAATTTGTTATCCATGTTATATACAAGCCTTTTGGCTCTTTCCTAACATTCTTAATGCTTTGGAAGTCTACCTTCATCATCATTGGATAAATCATTACCCAAATAAGTATAGCGGTAGGAATGGAAACCTTCGCGTACTCAAACTGATTTAAGAATTCCGGAATTACTGGAATAAATTTACCAATGAGTACACTTACTACCATACAAGTTGCTACCCAAACTGTTAAATACTTTTGAAAAAAATCCCATATCTGGTTTTTTAATTTCACTCATAATTAATCACCCCTTACTTTGTTTAAAATCTTATAAATTATTCTTTAATTTTCACATCACATAAACATTGAAGTTTTGATGATGCCATTTTTTCGCAATCGCTATTGTAAGAAGCTAATTGTTTAAGTTCCTTTGTCAAATAAGCATATAAATCAGGATTTTTTTCTATAAAATTATTGTTTATTTTGTAGTACACCCACTGTGCTTTTTTATAGCCCTCAAGTATTCCACACCTTCTAAGCGCCGTTAAATGTCTGGAAACATTGGATTGATTCATATTTAGACAATTCTCAATTTCACATACGCACATTTCATCTACCATAAGCAATGCCAATATACGAAGTCTATTTTCCTCTGCTAATGCTTTAAATATATCAACCACTATTTTCACCTCCTATATTTTTATATACTCATATGCTCATATACTATGCCTTTAAAGCACATTTGTTACAATTACCACTCAAGTTCTCCACTTAAATCAATTTTATTATTTTCTATTCTTTTCTTTAAATCTTTTACCTTTCCTTCTATTATTTTTGCTGTCTTTATAAATTCCTCATCAGATTTTCCAGTAGGATCATCTAGTCCCCAATCTTCTTCATGCCTATGAGCCATTATTGGGCAAACTACATTACATCCCATTTTTATTACAATATCAGCTTCTGGTATATCATCAATTAATTTTGATCTGTGAATTTCATTCATGTCTAAACTATATAAATCCTTTATTATTCTCACCGCATCTTGGTTAATTTGAGGCTTAGTTTCGGTACCTGCAGAAAAAGATTCAAACACCTCTGATGCGAATAGTTTTCCCAGTGCCTCTGCCATCTGTGACCTGCATGAATTGTGAACACATATAAATGCTACTTTGGGTTTCATAAAATAATCCTCCTTTTATTTGTTATATGTAGTATTTTTAGTTTTCAAACATAATTTGTATATTCGTATATTCGTATATTCGTATATTCGTATATTTGTTTATACTCATATTGTAATATTAACTACCTGTTTTGTCAACAGCATATCATTATATTCTCTTATGAATTCCATAATATTACATAACATGCTTAAGTGAAATTAAATCCATTTGTTACAATCCAACTTAGATTATATCTAAAGACTTCTAAAACCCCAAATAAAACATATAAAAAGCAATTAGAAGAATAGCGGTGCCCATAATATATTTTAGAACCTTACTAAGGTCACCATATTTATTGCTAGATGTAAGCTTAGTTACAAATCCCATTGATGTTCCTGCTATTATAACTAGAACACTATGTCCTATTGAATATAATAGTAAAAGCAGTACCCCTCTTGCAATATTCCCTTCTTTTGCTACTATGGAAAGCAAGACTACAAGTACTGGAGTCGCACAGGGCGATGAAAATACACCTCCTAAAATTCCTGCTAAAAAAGCTCCCGGATAACCTTTTTTAGGTTTCTTACTCCCTAAAGAGATTGATGGTATAAAACTATATACCTCCCAAACTTGAAGTGCCATAAGCACCATTAAAATACCTAGTGCAATATACCATAAGGAGCTTGATGTTCCCATAAGTTTGCCTAGAATAGATGCCATAGTGCCGAGAATGGTAAAAGTAAGCGCCATCCCAGTAGCAAAAACAATTGATAATTTAAATGCTCTTTTTGTATCATTGTTCCCAACACCACCTACGTAGCCAATTACAAGTGGTACACTTGTAAGCGCACATGGGGTAAATGATGTTAATACACCTGCAAGGAGTGCAATTAAAGGTGCAAGCCAAAAGCTCTGAGAAATAAGCTTTGATAATATACCTAACCAATCATTAATCATTCTACACCCATCTCCTTTAATACCTGTAGGATTTGATCCTTAGTCATGCCACCCTCATGAGTAGTAAATACATGCTCATCTGTTTCTTTAGAATCATATATTTTCATTTGTGAGGCTTCTGCATTTTTAGGAGTATAAGGTTTACCATCCTTATCTATAAAAACTTGTGTTGGAATTACACTAATAGGATAATCATTTGCTAAACTTTGGTACTGACCTACATCAACAAATTTTATGATTACTTTCCCACGGAGTTCTTCATTAAGTGCCTTTAAAACAGGAGACATTTCCTTACAAGGAATACAGGAATCCGCACCAAAATCAATCATAATAGGTATTTCATAGGATTTAAGTTGTTTAAGATCCAGTCTGCCGGTCACGTGTAGGGCAAAATCGGAATTATCATCTTTAGCAATTGGTGTTTTATTAAAGTTTTTAAAATACCATATTGCTCCTATTGCTATAACTATAAGCACAGGTATAATTATTTTAGCCCTATTTTTAGAGAACTTTTCACTCTTTCTTTCATCCATTAAAAACACACTCCATTTCTCATACATTTATATAAATCTATGTATCATAGGATATATTTATACATAGATAACTTTCAATGTGTTATCCTCCAAAAATGGAAATAACAAGGAGTAAACTAAATGTTAACTCCTTGTTATTAATACCTAATTAAATTTTCTTTACTTATTATAAATATTTCTTAATTTCCTCAGCTGATGGCACTCTTCCCATTATCTTAACTTTTTCATCTACTACTAAAGCAGGAGTTTTCATAACTCCATAAGCCATAATTTTTTTAAAGTCTTCAACTTTTTCTATAGTAGCCTCAATACCTAACTCCTCTACTGCCTTTCTTGTGTTTTCCTCTAATTTCTTGCAACTTGAACATCCTGAACCTAAAACTTTAATTATCATAATAAATCCTCCTTGTATATTTTTGGTAGATAATAATTATTAGTTATTATCCCCCTTGTTTTATGTTATTGTGCATTTTAAAAACACAATGTTATTATTTTATTGTAGTACTAAACTAATAAAAATGAAAATGCATTAAATAGATATCCTATTATAATTATGCCTGTTGCAACTATCGCTACAAATATAGCCAGTAGTTTAGGCTTAACAACTTTACTAAGCATGATTATTGATGGAAGCGAAAGTGCAGTTACTGCCATCATAAAGGATAATACTGTACCAATTCCTACTCCTTTACCAAATAGTGCTTCTGCTATTGGTAAGGTACCAAATATGTCAGCATACATTGGTATACCTACTGCGGTAGCTAGTAATACTGCAAAAGGATTATTATTCCCAACTACAGTTTCTATTATTGATTGTGGTATCCAATTGTGGATTGCAGCCCCGATGCCAACACCGATTAAAACATATATCCAAACCTTACGAAATACATCTTTAACCTGCTCTTTAGAATAAGATATTCTCTCTTCTCTTGTCATTTCAATTATTTCCACATCTACATTTTCTATTTCTTTTACATATCCTTCTACATAATTTTCAAGCCCTAATTTATCAATAATAGTTCCACCTACTACTGCTAAAATTAGTCCTACAACAACATAGGTAATAGCGATCTTAGCACCAAAGAAAGACATTAAAATTAATAATGATGCCAAATCTACAAGCGGTGAAGATATAAGGAAGGAAAAAGTTATTCCAAGGGGTAGTCCTGCTGCGTTAAATCCTATAAATATTGGAATACTAGAACAGCTACAAAAGGGTGTAATAGTTCCAAGCAATGCTCCTAGTATATTCCCCTTGATACCCTTAATATTTCCAAGTAGTTTTTTTGTTCTTTCCGGTGGAAAATAACTTTGAATATAAGATATAAGGAAAATCAACACTGATAACAGTATAAATATCTTTATAGTGTCATAAATGAAAAAGTGTACACTGCCTCCTAATCTTTCTTTGATTGATAGTCCAAATACGTTTTCTACAAGCCTTTTAATAAGATTTGAAAGCCAAGTCATTTTCAAAATCTCGTTATTTACCCAACTAAATATTTGTGATATTACATTCATTCTTGTCACCTACCTGTATAATATTTTTTATTAATATGAAATTTGATTATAACCTTCGCTGCCGTTTATAATCTTCATTGCTAAACTTACGTTAACTGCTGGGAGTACATTTATTTTTTAACATTTCCGTATATTCATCACCTTTTTGAAGGGTTTCTAAATCATTTTTTATGATATCGTAATTTTCTATATTTAAAATTATTTTCTTAAGTATGTCATTAAGAAGTTCATTATCCTTATCTATGTAGTAGTAAATAAATTGTTCTTGCCTTTCATCTTTTACAAAGCCCATATCTCGAAGTTTGCCTAGGTGCTTTGAAATTTTAGGCTGCCCTTCCTCTAATATTCCTTGAATCTGGCATACACAAAGCTTTTTATGATATAGCAATACTAAAATCCTCATACGTGTTTCATCTGATAGTACTTTAAATAAGTTTATTAATTTTTCCATCCATTTCACATCCTTTAAATAAATAATACCGCGCTTATATGCCTATATGGGTATATAAGCATAGTATTCCAAAACCGCCTATTTGTCAACTACTTTTCTAAAAAAAAGATAAATTGCCATATGGCAAGTGGCATGTTGGCCAACCCTAAATTATTTATAATTATAGGATCAAATGTCCTATGTAAAAAATCTAAAGTAGTGTATAATACTTTTAGTAAAGCATTGGGAGTCCCTTAATTTGGAAGTTAAAAAATTAGATACTGAAAAAATTGTAAATGAAATATTAGAACAAGGTGAGATTTTTAATGATATTGAAGAGGATTTATTACATGAATTAATAGAAAATAAGATATCCAAAGATAACATCATCGCTCATGCACAGACTCTTACTTTTGGGAATAAAATGGGTATATTAATCCAAAACCAAAAAATATTGGTGGAAAATCAATCTAAAATGGTAAAATATATTGATAGTTTACAAAAATAAAGTGCTATCCAAGTGGCAAGTTAGAACCTTGCCACTTGGATAGCACTTATTTTTTTATATTATATTATTTTTAATCAAAAACTCTTTATCTTCCATTATTTCTTTGTAGCTACCGTCTCTTATAATGGTATGATCCTTTGAAAATACTACAACTCTCTTAAACACATCTTTTACATACTCGAAATCATGAGTTGAACATAAGATTGTCTTTCCAGCCTCATTTAGTGAAATCATGAGTTCTCTTAAAAACCTTTTCGACTCAGGATCAAGCCCATTCATAGGTTCATCAAAAACAAGCACCTGAGGATTCATCACTAGTACCGAAGCTATAGCGATTTTCCTTTTTTCTCCTCCACTTAAGTGGTAAGGCTGTCTGTGTTTCAGGTGTTCAACCTTTAGTAACTTTAAAATATCTTCCACCTTTTCCTGAACTTCACCTTCAGGCATTCCCATTTGCCTTACTCCAAAGGCTATTTCTTCATATACATTTGAGCAAAATAGTTGTACTTCTGAATTTTGAAATACAAAGCCAATTTTCTTATGAAAGCTCTTTAAAAGTAGATCATTCTTAAGATATTTTGAAGTTATTTCTAAATCCTCAAAACTGTAGCTTCCACTACTCGGACTCACTAGTCCATTAATTAATTTCATAAGTGTAGATTTCCCACTTCCATTTGGTCCTATAAAAGCCACAGATTCACCAGGCATAATTTTCAAACTAACATTTTTAAGTGCCGGTGCACCGCTGTCATATGAGTAATAAATATTTTTCATTCCGATCAACAAAATCACGCCCTAACAAAATAAAAATATGAAGCTATAAACCCTATATTAATTATAAAACATAAGATATCATTTAATCTAAATTTGTACTTACTATGTAATTTATATTCCCCAGTGAATCCTCTACACTCCATAGCTCCATACATTTCCTCAGCCATTTCTTTTGACTTTATAAACATAGTGCCTATAATCCCTGATAGTGAGGTTGTTTTGTTTTTGTTTTTTCCTACAGACCTTAATTTAAGTGCATAAAGCATATTTAAAGAAAATTCTCCAAAAATAACTATGTACTTTATAGTGATATCCAAAACTAAGATAAATATGTCAGGGATAAAGAACAGTTTTAACGTCTTAGTTATATCATTCCATTGTGTAATGGCAGATGTAATATTAACCGCTGTTACAGTGGTTAATGTTTTAATTACAATCAGTATACTATTATTTACGTTTCCCATAAGAAAAGAAGGTATGATAATAATTATTGTAAAAATTGTTACTACTACTGCCAATTTAATTATGTGCACTATTTCTTCTGCTTTCAACATACTAATAATGAGTAGTAAATACACGTCTACTATTAGAATAAACCCAAGATTTCTTGAAAGTGCTACAAGTATTATTAATATAATCGTTGATACAAATTTAGTTATGGTGTTTATCCCAAATCTACTAGATTTATGTTTTGCATTATATTTGAATTTTGTTAACATCTTTAAAATAGATAGAATACTCTTATTAATAAAAGTATTTTTTTCCTTTGAAGGAACATAATCATCTTTTTTCAAAAGCCATTCTGGCATTTAAAACTCCCTCTTTTCATGTACATAACTGCGCCCATAACTAAACAGGTTGTCAGACTTAAATAATTTTCTGGAATATCCATGTAATCCCACCCTAACGCCGCTCTAGTTTTTTAATTCTACATGCTACATATTTTACACTGATTGCTTATATATTACAACTTGTTGCTTATTAATAGCTTGATTGATAAGTTCATCATTATTAATTAAAATAGTATATATTCTGTAGCAAAAGAATGGGAAATGGATTATTTTATTATTAATCCATTTCCCTTCTGCTTTATTAATAATTTTCACATAGCAATTCAAAATATGCCTTTGGATGTGCACAAGCTGGGCATACTTCTGGGGCACTTTTTCCCTCAAAAATATATCCACAATTACTACATTTCCAATTAACTACTGTATCTTTTTTGTATACTGTATTAGTTTCTATATTACTTAATAATTTTCTATATCTTTCATCATGATGTTTTTCAACTTCAACGATTTTTCTATAAACAAATGCAACATCAGGGAATCCTTCTTCTTCTGCTACTTTTGCAAATTCTGGATAAAGTTCTGACCACTCTTCTTTTTCTCCATTTGCTGCCCATAATAAATTTGCTTTTGTATCTGATAAACCTACAGGATAAGTTGCATTAATTTCTACTACTTCTCCATTTAAACTTGTGCTTAAAAATTTAAAAAATCTTTCAGCATGCTCTTTCTCATTTCCTGCTGTTTCTGTAAATATGTTAGATATTTGTACATATCCTTCTTTTTTAGCTACAGACGCATAATAAGTGTATCTATTTCTAGCTTGTGATTCACCAGCGAATGATTTCATAAGATTTTCAGCAGTTTTCGTACCTTTTAACATTTTCATAAAATACCTCCTGTTTTTTCTCATAAGAGAAAAGAATTATACATCTTAAGTATTCTCTAAATACTATACTTTTCCTCTTTTAAATCCTGTTATTCACAAAAAAGTTACTTATTTTGCCAACGGTATATCTTATTCTAAACTTTCCAATTACCACGAGGAAGGTGTCATGATTTTCTATTTCAAACTTGCCACCTGCCCTGTGGTTTCACCTATAACTGAAGTAGCACAAGTCCCCTATTTCCAAAATTCACTATGGACACCAATAGATTTTGACTTAAACTTAGATCCATCGGTTTTTTTATAATTTTTCAATGCTTTTAAGGCGATGTTAGATCCGATTAATATAATCGGTACATTTACATAAACTAGAACAATATTTACAAAGTCACCTATGTACCATAAGTTTTTAAGTTCCAAACCTGCAAGAACCGTAAGTGCTCCAAATGGAACAAAGAACAATGCACCTACCAAACGTATGCTCATGATGAATTTCTTATTTCTGGAGATTAGATTTGCAGAGACTTCTGCAAACAATATTAAACCCAGTAGTGTTGTAAATGCAAACATCCCATAGCATAATGAAACAATAATTGTGACTATCCCATCTAAGGAAGTACCTGGAACTAAGTATTTTACTGAGGATAGATAAACTGTAAGTTTAGAGGCTTGTATACTATCCCACGCAACTCCAGCAGTGCCTGTCCAAACATGTGCCATAACAATAAGAAAGCCAGTCATACTACATATTATCATTGTATCAAGAAAAACACCTAATGCTTGTACAAATCCTTGTTCTGCAGGATGATTATTCTCCGCTGTAGCTGCTGCCATTGTAATTGTACCTTGACCAGCTTCATTGGACATAAGTCCTCTCTTAATTCCTTGAGCCAGTGCCACACCAAAGGCCCCACCAAATATTGCATTTGGCTTAAATGCTCCACCAAATACTTCTTTAAAGAAATATGGAACTTTATCTATGTTAACTATTATAATCAGAAGAACTATGACTGTATAAATAACTGCCATAATAGGAACCAATACATCCGTAACAGCAGTAACTCTTTTAATTCCTCCGATTACGGTTAAAAGCACAGTAATTATTAATACTATAGCTATACCATAATAAACAGTAGATTGACGTCCAAAGGATTTACCAGCTATAGTGTCAGCTATTGAACCAAAGCTTGTAAATAAATGAAAGGCTTGAGATGGTATAACAAAGAGTGCATATATTATAAAAAGTGAAGATAATATCACTCCTACCCAACGCTTATTACCTAAAATCTTTTGTCCATAAAAAGGAAGTCCTCCTACGTACTCTTTTCCATTCTTCTCTTTGAAGATCTGTGCAAGGGTTGATTCAATAAAAGCTGTGGACATTCCAAAAAATGCTGAAACCCACATCCAAAATAGTGCACCTGGTCCACCAACAGATATCGCTCCTGTAACTCCCATAATATTACCGGGTCCCACTCTCATAGCAGAACTTAGCAAAAATGAAGCTAAGGGGCTAATTCCCGTATCTGAGGTTTTCTTCTCAGCAAGAATTTTGATTCCTTTTTTAAATGCCATAACTTGAACAAATCCAGTTTTAAATGTAAGATAAATTCCCGTTCCTAAAAGTAAAATAACCGCAAGAGCAAATCCACCTAAAACGGGAATGTTTGCATACCACTCAATGTTGGTTGGGAATTCCCACAAAAAATCTGCAATAGGAACTATAAAGTCAAAAAATCTATTTATTGCTTCAAATAATACATTCATTTTTTAACCCCCGCACTGCAATAATTGTCTACTTTAAATATTTTTTTAACTTCAAATTCCGAAAAATATAGAATATAATTGTTATTTTCCTTTTGTAAGATATAAATTCCTCCTCGTTGTTGTTGTACACTATATGTAATCACAGCAAATCAGATATTAATTTCCTCCAATATATTCTGTTGCCTTAAAAAATTTTACAAGCTTTATATAATTATACACCAACAACATAGGCAATAAGCTCATATAAGGTCAAAAGATATGAACATCGTTTAAATTTTATAGATTATTATAGAATAAAAAAGAAGAATATAGGTTTTAATAATCTACATTCTTCTTCGTACTTTGTCATTCCCCACTTGCCATGTGGTTTCACCTCATCTTAAGGCGGCACCTAAAAAGCAGGAATTATAGCGCCTTTATACTTATCTTCAATAAATTTTTTAACTTCTGGCGAATTTAATGCCTTTGATAAGGCTTGTATATAATCCTTGTTTTTATCTTCTTTTCTAACCGCCAGCACATTAGCATAAGGTGAATCTTTTGCTTCAACAGCTAGTGCATCCTCTAGATTTAATTTAGCTTCTATGGCAAAGTTTGAGTTTATAACCGCTGCATCTACTTCATTTAAAACTCTTGGAAGTTGAGGCGCATCTATTTCAGTTATTTTAAGTTTCTTTGGATTTTCTGTAATATCGAGTTTGGAAATAAGCTCTCCGCTCTTTAATTTTAGAAGCCCTGCCTTTTCAAGTACTCTAAGTGCTCTTGCTCCATTTGTAGCATCGTTTGGAATAGCTATTTCAGCTCCACTTTTTATTTCACTAAGTTTTTTGTATTTACTGGAGTACAGACCCATAGGTTCAATTTGAACTTTTACAGTATAATCAAGATCTAAATTTCTTTCTTTACTGAATGATTGCAAATATGGTATATGTTGAAAGAAATTTGCATCTAATTGTCCTTCAGCTAAAGCAGTGTTAGGTGTTACATAATCATTAAATTCTATTATTTCGAGGGCATATCCTTTCTTTGCTAGCAGTGGCTTTACCACCCCTAATATTTCACTATGAGGTACTGGTGAAGCACCGACTTTGATTATTTTTTTCTCAGCAGTTACCTTTGCAGTTGTTGCCACCTCTTTTTTTGCTCCACAGCCACTTAATGTTAAAATCACAGCAGTTGTTAATAATATACTTAATATTTTTTTCATTTTAATTTCCTCCTTAATTTTCAAATCTATTTAATCATTTTTCTGTACAATAAATTTCCTGAGGCTTGAATTATTTGAACCACTGCAATTAATATAATTACTGTGTATATCATGATATCTGTTTTAAATCTATAATACCCATATTTTACAGCCACATCTCCAAGGCCTCCTCCGCCTACGGTGCCAGCCATAGCTGAGTAACCTATAATATTTATTACAGTTAGTGTAACTCCAAGAACTATAGAGGGCATTGCCTCTTTTAACATAACCCCAAATATAATTTGATGAGTTTTGGCGCCAACAGATTTAGCCGCTTCAATGATACCGTAATCCACTTCAAGTAATGCGGATTCTATTATTCTTGCAGCAAAAGGAGCTGCTCCAAAAGTTAATGGAACTATAGCTGCGTTAGTACCTATGGTTGTCCCAGCAATAAACTTTGTTAAAGGGAATATAGAAATCATTAATATAATAAATGGAAAAGACCTAAGTACATTTATTACAAAATTTAAAGTTTTGTAAATTATAACATTTGGCCATAGTCCTTTAGGGCTACTTATAACAAGTCCCACTGCTGATATAAATCCTAAAATTAATGTAAAAATCGTGGATACTGCTACCATATATACAGTGTCTATTAGTGCTGGCATTAAAACATCTTTAAATATCATTTATAAGACCCCCTCATATTCCTTATTAGCACTTAATAGTTATCAAGTATTAAGCCCCTTTATATTGCTCATGCTTAACTAAATAATCAATGACCTCCCAATCTATAGATTTTTCATTTAAATAGTTTAATATTTTCCCCTTATTTTCTTCACTTGCATTTATTATTAGACTGCCCATTACGTTATCTCTGAATTTTTCAAGCCTCCCCCAGACTATTGAAAAATCAATATTTAACTCCCTGGCTATAGAAGTTATTATGCAACTTTGGCTAATTTCTTTAGGAAAAAATATCTTAATATTATAGCCCGTGCTAGGTAATAATTCTTCCTCACCAATAAGTGTTTTCATTTCTTTCGTTGGCCTAACAAACAATTCATCAGTAATTCCACTGCTTTTGATCTCTCCCCCTTCTAAAAGAATAAATTTATTGCAAATCTCTTTTATCACCTCCATTTGATGAGTAACTACAATAATTGTTATATTGAATTTTTTATTAATATCTTTTAGAAGCTCCAATATGGATTTTGTGGTTTTAGGGTCTAGCGCCGAGGTAGCTTCATCACAAAGCAATATTTTCGGGTTAAGTGCCAATGCTCTAGCGATTCCAACTCTTTGCTTTTGACCTCCACTTAGTTCTTGTACATTGCTATTTACTTTATCATTAAGTCCTACTAAATCTATTAAGCCATCCACTCTTTTTTTAATAAAATTTTTATCATTTCCCCATACTTCTAGTGGAAATGATATATTTTCAAAAACATTTTTTCTATTAATTAGATTAAAGCTTTGAAATATAATGCCCACATTTTTTCTGAATTCTCGAAGTTCTTTGGAACTCAGCTGCTTTACTTCTTTTCCCATTATATTAATGGTGCCTGTATCATAGGATTCAAGGCCGTTAAAACATCTAAGCAAAGTAGATTTACCAGCACCACTATGACCTATAACACCGTAAATATCACCTTCATTCACTGTAAAAGAGACA
Source organism: Clostridium bowmanii (assembly GCF_018861315.1). Lineage (GTDB taxonomy): Bacteria > Bacillota > Clostridia > Clostridiales > Clostridiaceae > Clostridium_AD > Clostridium_AD bowmanii. The sequence goes on from NZ_JAHLDL010000003.1 coordinate 121,310, forward strand.
CCATTTAATACCTTCTCCCCTGAAAAACTTTTACTTACGTCACAAACCTTAATCATAATATCCCTTCTCCTTTTATAATTTATAACTTGTGCTACAACTCAAACGTTACCCTTAACAATCTTTTGCCTAAAAAAAAATAGAACCCAAGAATAAACTTGAGCTCTATCGCCAAACTTATTCTTATCTCGCAGCATTGCTGCAGGATTTAACACCATGTATCATAAATATGATACTGGTTGTCGGGTTTCATAGGGCCAGTCCCTCCACCTCTCTTGATAAGAGAATATTCAATTTTACTTTAAGTTTATCTAAAATCATCAATTACATAAATATTCATCATCTTCCAAGTTGCAATATTCACAACTTCATAAATACATTTAAAAACAAAAAACCTCTTCCATCAAAATATAATGATGAAAGAGGTATAAATATTCAAAGGCACCTCTCTCATCTTCCGCCAAGTTCTAAGGAACTTAGCGCAGGAATTAGCACCTTTTCAGACTAATGAAATCTGACGGTTGCCGAGGTGTCATAGGGCCAGTCCCTCTACCTCTCTTGATGAGAACTAATTGATTTATTAAATTAAGATTCATATTATCACTATATAGATTAAATGTAAAGTGTTTTTTATTATATAGGAAACAACTTGAGGAAAACAATGGGACATTTGGAGCATTTGTGATATTGATAAATCGTGGACTTTCTCTTCCATTCTTTTCTCTCCTTTTGCTTATTTTATAAGTTACCATTTGCTATATGGACAGCGCCTGATTGTCCAACTTGCCAATTTCCACGTGGGTGTCACCTTCTTTTGCCTTCTTTAATTTATACCTACTATGGTGCTTCTACGTTCCATTAAAACTATATCTAGCCAATTTTCATTATTCATTTTACCAACCTTTTCTCTAATACCAACTTCTCTAAATCCACACTTTTTATGCAAGGCTATGCTTGAAACATTCGATTTAATAATTCCAGACTGCAAAGTCCAAAAGCCATTTTTTTCTGATACTTTAATTAAATCACTTATAATAGCCTTTCCTACTCCCTTTCCCTTATATCTTTCACCAATATATATACTTACTTCTGCTACCCCCTCATAAACACGTCTACTTGAGGTTGGACTAAGAACTGCCCACCCCAATATATTATCACCACATCGAGCAACTAATCTACATGAACTTATGTGGCTATTATTCCAGTTTTCATATGTAGGTACTTCGCTTTGAAATGTCGCTATTCCCGTCTGAATACCTTCCAAATAGATATTTGCTACCTGATTCCAGTCTAAATCCATCATTTCTTCAATTTTATATTCCATTTTTTCTCCCCCTAATGGTACTGATTTTCCCGGATTAAATTTGTTAGCAGTTTCAAGCATGCCAGAACCTACAATATATGTTCATTCAGCATACCGTTAAAAATATTTTATTTTCTCTATATTATTAGTCCTTATTATATATAAATATATATAATAAGACATATTTCGTCAAAATACCTGTTAAGTAAACGTTACAATATGCTATAATATCATTTATGGACAATTACAGTTATACGAGTTGTCTATTATTATTATATTTTATCACGTTTTTTCTAATAAAAACCACTTTTTAAGGAGATGTCTATGAAATTATCTAGAAGAGTATATATAATTTTTTTTATGTTTATATTAGTTGCCACAATTGCCATTGTGACATTTGTTAAATCGAATTCCACTGTTGCGAAAAATCAGCTTCAAAATGCTACTATAGTTTCAGTTAATAAAGATACTAAACAACTTGACGAGCAGCATAGACTAGAGAAACAACAAAAATTGGAGGATCAAAAAAAGTTGGAAGATCAAAAAAAATTAGAAGTTCATAAAAAACTTGAAGCACATAAAAAACTTGAAGCACAAGCTGAACAGAAAAAACAAAAAGAGGCAAAAAAACAAGAAGTTTCTTCTAGAAATGAGACAAGCTCTAGTAATAAAGACAAGTTAGCAGTTACCCCTGCAGAACCTAAACCAAAATCCGAATTATTGATAGACAGGATAAATGGAAAAGGAAATGCAAAGCAAGCTATAGTTGTTACTACTAACGATTTTGGCACTGTAAATGCTACCATTACAACATTTGAAAATGTTAATGGAGCTTGGAAACAAGTTGACACTTATGATGGCAATATAGGCAGAACAGGTTTTGCTTATGCTAAATCAGAAGGTGATGGACATTCACCAATAGGTATTTTTTCATTGGGTACTACCTTTGGTAAAAATTCAAATCCTGGTACTTCAATGGACTATAAGCAATCTACCTCTAATGATTTTTGGGTAGATGATGTTAATTCGCCATTGTACAATACTTGGCAACAAGGGCCTATTAATGGCAGATGGAATTCTGCTGAAAAGATGTATATCCCCCAGTATAATTATGGTTTTGTAATAAACTATAATACTTCTGAGAGAGTACCATCAAAAGGTTCAGCTATATTCTTTCATGTATGGTCTGGTGAAGGCAGTGGAACTGCAGGCTGCACTGCAGCAGCTCAAGAAAATGTAATACGTACCTTAAAATGGTTAAATCCATCTAAAAATCCTATAATAATTGAAGGACCAATGTCTGAAGTACAAAAGATGTAGTTAATTATGTAAAAATTGCACAATGGTTTTAAAATTTAAAAAAGAAGGGTCTCAAAATGATTAATTAAATCATTTTGAGACCCAAATAATTCAGCCAGTAATAACTTACCAATACCAGTTTGGCGAAATTCACGTACTACATACATTCCCCATATGTTAGCTTTATAGTATCTTTCCTTGTAAAAATAAGTATATTATTAATTAAAAAGGAATGATTGTTTCAAAATTAAAACATTAATAATTGATTTGTTGTGGTTTAACTAATATAGTCTAATCCAAATGTGAAATATCAGCCTCTAAGATGATTTCAATTTTCTTATCTCCAACTTCGAGTACTGTTAAACATGTATCATACATAAAGGGGTTACACCAAAAATCTTCAATAGAATAATCTTTAATTATTGAATACATTGCCTTTATTACAGCTGTATGAGTTACTATTAAGATGTTTTCACCAGTACAATTATTTATAATATCATATAAAACCTTTTTTACCCTGTGAATTAATTCATTGAAGCTTTCTCCATCTATAGATTCATACAAGTGAGGCTTTTTCCAAAAATTAAATTGCTGGGTGGGATATAATTCTTGTACTTTTTCATTATCCATGCCTTCCCATATACCAAATCCCATTTCTTTTAAATCTTCAACTTTAATTATTTCCGTATTTTTATTCCCTCTAATGTATTTTGCTGTATCATAAGCTCGACCCAGTGGACTGCTATAAATATAATCAAAGTCTATATCTTGCAAACTCTCACCTAGCTTTTTAGCATTATCAATGCCTGTTTGAGTTAAACTAGAATCTTGCCAACCCTGCATTCTGCCTTCATTATTCCACTGTGTTGCTCCATGTCTTGTTATGTATATCTTCAATTTTCATCCATCCCCTGACTCTTATAAAATAATATTGAATTCTAATAATTATTATATATTGTTGTTGCTTAAAAGACATTCTGCACGCTTTAAAAACAGTAAATCTCTTATCTGAATGAATTTGCCCAGATAATTATCTGGTGTATCATTTTCAAGAATAGAAATAGCTTTCTTGAGTGAAACCCATTTTAATTTAAACCCACTATTTATTTCCTCATCTGTAAATGATGGCTCTTTAATAGCTCCTTTTACTTCAGAATAATAGCAGTAGGATATTTGTAATAATTTATGCTTATTTCTATATTCTATTATTGTACCAATTTCACCCATCACATTAATATTAACTCCTGCTTCTTCCATAATCTCGCGATTTAAAGCGGTTTCTATATCCTCGCCTGCTTCAAAGCCACCGCCTGGGAGCTTGTGATAGTTATTTTTTGATACAAATAATAATGCTATCTCCTGTGAATCATTTAGTACAATTGATCTTGATGCCTTCCTTAGCTTATATTTAATATCTGTATATTCATAATTATAACCAATATCTTTTTCATATATTTCTTTTATTAAATCCATTATATTTTGCCCCCTATTCCAATTTGTTTTATTTATATACTCAACAAATGTTTTATCAATTAGTAATTTTCATGCTTTATATTCCTTATTCTAGCACACTTTGTGTTACAAATATATGTCTAAAGGATTTTCTTACGTTGAGTCTTTAGTTTCAACCCTTGTAGGGGCATTGTGCTTCTATGCTTCGAGGCTATTTCTATTAATTCTACTAATAATTATTCCTTACATATAACAAATACTCGGTTAAAAATAACCAAGTATTTGTTACTAGAACTTATTAGAAATTTCTGTAATAAACTTCCTTGCTTCTCTTCTATTTTTAAACATTATTATTTGTTTGCCCTTATTTTTTTGTAGTCTATTAATGTTTACCTGTCCTGATTTTTTAGGGAAGTTCCAAATATATTTCATAAATTCAAAATCGAATTTTTCAGGACAACCTTCTGGCATATCTGGTCTTACTTTGCCTATATTTGTTATAACCCTTTTGAAATAACTCTGCAAACATACTGCTCTACTTAATTTAAAACAAATCACTGTATCCGCTTTTTCAAGACGAATATCCATAGTACCACCATAATTACCATCTACTATCCACTCAGATCCTGATAAAAAACCCTTTTGTTTTTTTATCCACTCTGCCCTTGGGGTTTCAATCCAGCCATTTTTCCAAAATTCTTTATCCAGATGAATTAGCGGGAGGCCCGTTATCTCTGTTAGTTTTCTTGAAAATGTACTCTTACCACTACCTGGTGATCCTACTACCATTATTCTTTTACCTATATTAATCATTATGCCCCCTCATTCTCATTATAGGAAACTAACTCATTCTCCTCTACAAGAATTCTACAATAAGCTTCAACATCATTTCCATCAGTGTCCTTAAATTCTATTACCAAATTATCCTTATTTTTGTTTCTGGAAAGAATTCATCATCCTCCCAAACCCTAAATATATAAATCCATAAGTATCTCGTCATCAAAATTACCATTTACATTGAAGTTATTTTTATGAACTCCGACTTTTTCAAATCCAAATTTCTCATACATGCTAATTGCATTAATATTACTTGTTTTAACACCTAGATTTATGTTTTTTATTGTACCACTTTCCTTTGCAAACCTTATAAGTTCGTCCATTACAGTACATCCAATGCCATTTCTCCAATAATCATTTTTAACAGAAATAGAAATTTCACTGTTATGGGCTATTCTTTTCCTACTAGAGCTACTAATCTGTGCGATACTAACAATCTTATTGTCTATAATTCCTAACACCATAAGTGTATTAGCACTATTACTTATATCTTTTATATGTTCAATTTCTTGCTGAACAGTAAGGTGAAATTCATCTTTCCCAAATAATAAGTTGTCACTTTCTCCACCAACAATATTAAGATATTGAATCATTTCTTCAGCATCCTCTATTATAGGTTTTCTTAATATTAACTTCTGACCTTTTTTTAATTGTATCTCTTTTAAAATGTGACTCCGTAAATTTGTACTCATATATATCCCCCTCATCTCATTATTTTTTTATTTCAAAGCAATATTTAGCTCTATTATTGAATCTTCATTTTCATCAATAATTTCTACAGTTACTTCATTAACAGTACATTTAAATGAATCATTAATATTTCTGGTTTCATTAATTGCCACTGCAAAGTCTTTATCATTATCAAAGTTTCCAAGGGTCATATGAGGAAGGAACACTTTACTTTTTAGCCATTTTGGGTAATAACTTTGTAAAATGCCTGTATACAATTTTTTATGCAATTCAACAATTTCGTTACCACCCTTTTGTATATTTAAAAACAGATATCTTCCAAAGGCATTAGTAGGTGTAACTCCACTAAGAATAACTTCAAAGGAAGTAATTTTAGATAAAACAGTTGAAAGATGTTCTTTTAATTCTTTAGTTTCTATCTCACTATCAAAGGGAAAAACAAGAGTTATGTGTGGTTTTACATGGCCGGCAAGAGGGTCGTATTTCTGTCGTAGTTTATCTACTATTCGTACATTGTCCAATTTAGGAAAAATCATAATACACCTTTTTAACAATATTAGCCCACCTTTCTAAATAAAATCCTTATATATGGAGATTACACTCAATATTCATTCCTATTATATGTAACATTGTACCATATTCTACATCTGCACCACATCTTATCTTTTATAATGCTTCTCTTATTATTTGTAACCTAGCTCAATAGGATGTACTATCTTTTTAATATGATATATAATAAAAAGTAGCATCATAATAAATACTATAAAAGGATATTTTAACAATTATATAAAGGAGAATTTAAATGGGTTATGATCATAATGATAATACAGTTAGTTTTTTAAGAGAAATATATATTGAGATTGATGATAATGAGTTAATAACATTTATCAGCGGAAATTGTTCCAATTTACTAGGCTATACTATGCCAGATTTGTTAGATAAAAGTATCCGAGATATTCTATCCACACTTCCCAATAAATCTATATCTGTAGCAAACCTAAAATCCTCAGTGATAACAAAGGATAATAAAATTATCCCCGTTGATCTTGCGGGTTCTCCAAGAGTAGATGACAAGAAAAATATAGTTGGATATAGACTATCCTTGATTGATATTTCTTGGTATCATAAATCTGATAGTCATGAAAAAATGACGAGTCAAATGTTTGAACGATCAAGAGATCTTATATATAGAGTAGAATTAATTCCTGCATTTAAATTTACATATCTAAGCCAATCTGTAAAAAGGATCTTAGGATATAGTGCTGAGGAAAACTTAATTGATTCAACACTTATATTTAATATTGTTCATCCTGATGACTCTAATATTCTTATAAGAAAAATGAATAATGACCTTGATTTTTCTAAACCTATTCCTTGCAGATTTCAGCATAAAGATGGACATTATGTTTGGCTAGATGATTATTGCACTCCTATATATGATGAAAATGGTGTACTCGTTGCACAAGAAGGTTTTAATCGAGACGTTACAGATAAAAAGCTGCTAGAAAAAAAGCTGGAACGATTAAGTTATTACGATAGTTTAACTGGAGCATATAATAGACATTATCTTGAAAAGGAAATACATATCTTAGATACTGAGAAAGACCTTCCCATAGGCATTCTATTTTGTGACTTGGACAATTTAAAAGTAACTAATGATAATATTGGGCATGAGTTTGGAGATAAATTAATAGTAAACGCTTTTAATATATTAAAAAGCAGCTTTACTGATAACTCAGTTATCTGTAGGTCAGGTGGAGACGAGTTTGTAGTAATCATTAAAGATACATCTCTTATCAAAGTAAAGCTATTATTCTTATTTATATGTGAATCGATAAAGCAACAAAACAAACGTAATCCTAAGCATAAAGTAGAAGTTTCTATAGGATATTCTTTTTCAGAAACCTCCCTAGGAGTAACCAGGCAACTTATTAATACTGCTGATAAGAACATGTATAAAGATAAACAAAGAAAAAAGTCAGGTACTTCCAATCATTTTCAGATTAAAATGCCTAACTCTTAAAATTACATTTTAAACTTGCCCCTTGCCACTTGAGTGGCATCTTCTTTTCTTATTCTTTTCCATATATCTTTCATATTAAAAATCTGCTTATTTACATTTAATTCATATAATGATACTGTTGTAGCACAATCTAATAAAAATTGATATTACTTATTTTTGTAGTTTCTAAATAATTGTTAAGTGACTAATGTAAGCATCTAGCCTATACCTTTTAATAAGCGGGAGGAACACAATGTTTAAACATATAAACAAAACCATCATTAAAAATATTTTTTCAATACTAGTGGGAAGTTTGATATCTTCATTAGCAATTAATTTATTTATATCCAAAGCAAAACTTTTAAGTGGTGGTGCTTCTGGCATATCATTAATTATTCAATATTTGTTTAAGTTTCCTGCTGGATATTCCATACTTCTAATAAATATCCCCTTATTAATTTTAAGCTATAAATGTCTTAACAAACGATTTACTATTTATACATTCATAGGTACAATCTCCTTTTCACTATTCTTAATTTTAACAGCTCCATTAAAAGGACTTATTAACACAGATGATATATTGCTATTATGCTTATACGGTGGTGTATTAAATGGAATTGGAATTGGAATAGTATTCAGCAATCATGGTTCTGCAGGAGGACTCAATATCATTTCTGCTCTAATAAAAGTGAGGCATGATAACTTTAATATAGGACAAATATCATTTTATATTAATATAGTAATTGTTTGTATTGCTACTTTCTTTTTTGGAATAACCAGTGCTTTATATACTATAGCTGCTATGTTCATAACGGCTGAAGTTACTGATAGAATAATAAACGGATTAAACAAACAAAAATTAGTTCTTATTATTACTAAAAAAGAAAAAGAAATTTGTAGTGGAATCTTATATAAAATGCATAGAGGTGTCACCTTTTTATATGGAGAAGGTGCATATACTGGAAAACATGAAAAAATATTATTTTGTACAGTATCACTCCATCAGATTCCAGATTTAAAATTAATTGTTAAAGAAATAGACAATACTGCTTTTATGATATTCCTTGATGCTTCTGAAGTTAAAGGAAAGGGTTTTGTAAATGATTTAATATAATGTTAAGTTATAAAAAAAGCCAGGTAATCACAATCATTTTTGATTAAAATGATTGTGATTACCTGGCTTTTTAAATTGTTTCTATTATTTTTCAAACCCACCTTAGAACACTTATCGCACAATATTTTCAACTAAAATATTATTTGAACCAATACTTTATAATTGTTATTTTCTTCCTTGTAGCATCAAGTTCAATCTCACATCCTATTGGTAGAGTCATCATTGGATGTGTATGGCAACAATCAAACTCTGCAATGAATGGCAACTTCCTATCTCCAAATACTTCTAATAATATTTCATATAATTTTCTACCTGTCTTTAAATCATCAAATAATTCATGTTTACCAAAAATTATCGCTGAAATTCTATCTAAAACATCATTTACTGTAAACAAACATTAAAGTCTGTCCCGATCCCCCCACCACACCAACCCCCTCTCACCCCTTCACCCACCACCCCTCCCACCCATTCCAACCTTCAATCCAGTTTCTCACACAAATATTAAAGTCTGTCCCAAAATCACGCCTTTTCTCCACTTAATTCTCCTAAAATACTCCTAAAACACACTCAAATACGAATATTAAAGTCTGTCCTTTTTCTTGCATTTTTTCTATCCTTCCTTCATATTTTCATCCCAATAATTAAGTCAGCAATACCCTTTTCCCTTCTTAAATCTATCATCCTATCCACCCTTAGCTCCCACAAAAGGTCTAACGACCATTCTATCAATCACTCTCATATCAAGCTTATCATGAGTTTTCTCATATTTTAAATCAATTATTTTCTCAATCCTTATTCAATCTTTTCCGTCAATCCTTCAATCCTCTGGTCAATCTTTTTATCATTTTTGGGGTCCTTTAAAAGGAGGAACGGGTAAGAAGAGAAGAGCGATAAACTGCCCCAACACCTTATGTTTTGGGTGATGTAAAGATTTATGTCTGGACAAAATAAAAGAAAAATTGTCCACAGTAGCACTCAACTTTATGAGTCTGATGTGGACAATTCTGTTGATAATTCTATTTAAATTTCAAGATTTTAATACAAATATACCTTACACTTTAATCTATCAATCCATTCATGGCGTAGCCTTCGGCTCATTCTCTCACGCTTTTTTCTTGAATATATTCGGGTAGATTATCGGGTGGGTTGGTCGGGAAGGAATCTGCGATTAGGGGGCGGGGGGGGGGAATAAAAAAATGAAGGAAGGCAGGTTGGTGTTCCTGCGTTTCCTTCATATATTGAGACAGACTTTATTATTTTGAGACAGACTTTAATATTCGGGGACAATGTTTATTGTTTGTGTACATCTATTGTTGCGGTTATGTAAGATCCCCCCCTGCTATATGCATTAATAGCGCAGAAAAACTGCACACTCTCACCTTAAATGAGGATGTGCAGTTTTTCTTAAATTGTTTGTTTTATTTGTTTTAAAGCTACAACAATTATTTAATAAGGGTAGCACCTATTCCACAGTTACAGATTTTGCCAAATTCCTTGGCTTATCCACATCGCAGCCCTTTTGGATTGCCATGTAGTAAGCTAATAATTGTAGTGGAATTACTGAAATTACTGGTGCTAATATATCCATTACTTTTGGTATATAAGTTACAGAAAAAACTGATTTTTCAATTTCAGTGTGACCTTCTGGTGCGAAAGCAAATACTTTTGCTCCTCTAGTTGCTAACTCTTTTATATTACTTACCATCTTATCAAATATTGCTTCTTGAGTAGCTAGTGCTATTACTATAGTCCCATCTTCCATAAGTGCTATCGGACCATGTTTTAGCTCTCCTGCAGGATAAGCATCTGAATGAATATAAGATATTTCTTTAAGCTTTAATGAGCCTTCCAGTGCTACTGCATAATCAAGTCCACGTCCTATGAAGAACATATCTTTGTGCATATAAGTTTTTGCTGTGAATTTTTGAACTGTTTCTTTATTTTTTAAAACCTCTTCTGCTTTTTCTGGAAGCTCCATCATAGCTATTTTAATTTCTTCAATTTCTTCGTGACTTAATGTTTCTTTGTTCTGAGCAAAGAATAATGCTATTATATACATTGCTATAAGCTGAGTTACATAAGCTTTAGTAGATGCAACTGCTATTTCAGGTCCTGCCCAAGTATATAGTACATCATCTGCTTCTCTTGAAGCTGCGCTACCTACAACATTAGTTACTGCTATAACTCTTGAACCTTTTGACTTTGCAAGTCTTAAAGCTGACATAGTATCTGCAGTTTCTCCTGATTGACTAATAACTATCATTAGTGTGTTTTTGTCCATTATTGGATCTCTATATTTAAACTCAGAAGCAATATCTAGTTCAACTGGTATTCTTGCAAGTTTTTCTATAACGTATTTACCTACAACTCCTGCATTATATGCAGTTCCGCAAGCCACTATATATATTTTATTTAAATTTTTAATTTGATCTTTAGTTATATTTATGTCGTCTAGGGTAATAGGCTCTCCTAGAACTATTCTTGAAGTCATTGTATCTCTAATTGCCTTTGGTTGTTCATGGATTTCTTTTAGCATAAAGTGCTCATATCCACCTTTTTCAGCAGCTTCTGCATCCCAAGTCACATGGAAAATCTCTTTATTTATAGTTTTGCCTTCTGCGTCAAGAAGTTTTATTCCATCATTAGAAATTACAACAAATTCCTTGTCTTCTAATAAATATACCTCTCTTGTATGATTTAATACCGCTGGTATATCTGAAGCTATATAAAATTCATCTTTTCCAAGTCCTACTATTAAAGGGCTATCTTTTCTTACTGCTACTAATTTATCTGGTTCATTACTTGTAACTACTGCTATAGCATAGCTACCTTCCATTTTAGTAACAGTCTTCATAACCGCATCAACTATATCTCCATCATAGTAAAAATCTATAAGATGTGGTATTACTTCTGAATCAGTTTCGGATATAAATTTATATCCCTTTGCCATTAACCATTCTCTTAGGTGGATATAATTCTCTATAATTCCATTATGGACTACACTAATAGTTCCTTTTTCGTTAGTATGTGGATGAGAATTTTCATCTGATGGTTTACCGTGAGTAGCCCATCTAGTATGACCTATTCCAACGTTTCCTTTAAGTGGTTCTTCTAATAATTGAGCTTCTAAATTTGCTAGTCTTCCCTTGCATTTAGTTACGCTTAAAACCCCATTATCTATAATTGCGACTCCTGCTGAATCGTATCCTCTATATTCTAATTTTCTAAGACCTTCTATTAAAATTGATGATGCTTGCTTTTTTCCAACATATCCAACTATTCCGCACATATTAATCTTCCTCTCAAATTTAAAATTTTTCACAAATCAATAAAGCATACTTATAATCATTTAATCATTGTTTTTCATAATTATTTTAAAAATAGTATTTACAGTTATTATACATACAATTCTGATGTTGTATAACTAGAAATACACTATCTTAATAATCCAATGAAATATGCTAGTTAATTCATCATCTACAGATGCTGTTCATCACCTATAAATGCTATTTAGCACTTATAGGTGCTATAATATTTTAAAAGGTTTTAACACCAGATTGATATTGTTACGAAAATCACTTTTCGCGTTTATCAATCATTAACGGTAGTGCGCTACCGCGGGGCATCCGCCGAAGATTCGATACTCCCCATCCTCGTCAACTCATAATGCATTATAAATTACTAATATTCCTAATGAGTCCTGGCGCTTTTAAATTACAAATACTCTATCCTCCTTTACTATAATATCAAACAAACTGAAAGCTTATGTACCTTTTCACAAGCTTTCAGTACATTATATTCATTTTATACCCTAAACGTCAATGCTTTTAACAATAAATTCATTGAATTGTTACTTTATTACACTATAAACTAACCACAAAATTAGCACCTATAGTAGAAATAGGGACACTTCATAGCGACTTGAATAAGAAACGCAGAAACTGTATAAAAAGGGTATATAGTACGTAAATTGCATTTGAGCAAGTGTTAGTAATCTTAACTAATTTTAATGAAAGATGCGTTAAGAAATATGCATGTTTGAGCGTTAGCGAGTTTGCATATTTTAGCATCTTTCATTAAGATTAGTTTAGAATTACTTAGCGCAGCGAATGCAATTGTAGTAATATATACCCTTTTACTTATCTGTTCGCTTTTTCTTCGATTAATTTTGCAAGAGAATGTGCCATTTCGTTTAATTCACTTTGAATTTTACCCTCGAGCATTACTCTCACTAAAGGTTCTGTACCTGAAGGTCTAATAAGTACCCTTCCACAGCCATTTAATTTTTTTTCTATTTTTTTAATTTCTTCTACTATTTCAATATCAGTTTCATGAATGTCATTTTTATCGTTTGGCACCATTGCATTAACAAGTACTTGTGGAAGTTCTGTCATCATTGCTGCTAGCTCAGATAGTGATTTTCCTGATTCTTTAATTACGGTAGCTAATTGAAGTCCAGATACAAGTCCATCTCCTGTTGTATTAAAATCCAGGAAAATTACATGTCCTGATTGTTCTCCACCTAGGCTATAACCTTCTTGTTGCATTTTTTCAAGAACATATCTATCTCCTACTTTAGTTTTCACAGTAGTTATATTTTCCTGCTTCATTGCAATATCAAGGCCTAAATTACTCATAACTGTTACTACTACGGTATCTCTAGTTAATTTTCCCATGTCCTTTAGGTGTTTAGCACAAATAGCAATTATAAAATCTCCATTTATAAGGTTTCCTTTTTCATCAACGGCTAAACATCTGTCTGCATCGCCATCAAAAGCCAGCCCTATATCACAATGATTTTCTTTAACAAAGGCCATTAGATGCTCAGGATGAGTAGATCCACAGTCTTTATTTATGTTTACACCATCTGGATCATTGTTAATAACTAAAACCTCTGCTCCAAGTGATCTTATAGCTTTTACTGAAGTAATGTAAGAAGCACCATTTGCGCAATCTAATGCGATTTTAAGTCCTTTTAAATCTCCTGCTATAGTAGATTTAGCGAATTCTATATAATCCTCAACACCATTTAGCTTAACTGTTTTCTTGCCTAAATCTCCTGCTATTGGTGATGGCACTTCTTTAAAATCACCTTCAATAACTGCTTGTATAGTATCCTCTAATTCATCTGATAATTTAAAACCCTTGCTATCAAAAAACTTTATTCCATTATATTCCACCGGGTTGTGAGAAGCTGAAATAACAACTCCTGCATCTGCTCCATATTTTCTAGTTAAATATGCTACCGCTGGTGTAGGAACCACTCCAAGACATATTGCTTCTGCTCCTACAGATAAAATTCCTGCAACTAATGCTGATTCTAACATATCTCCAGAAATTCTTGTATCCATTCCTACTATAATTTTAGGTTTGTGAGCTGAGTCTGTTAGTACAAAAGCTCCTGCTCTTCCTAAATTATATGCAAGCGCACTTGTTAATTCTGTATTTGCTATACCACGTACTCCATCTGTTCCGAATATTCTACTCATATTTTTCTACCTCTTTCTCTATATATTATAGGTTTATTACAGGGCATTTTAAACAAAACACTAGTAATTATGCTAGCATTTCGTTTCTGACACATATATTCGTCTTCCTTCTATCCACATAAATTCGAGTCGTTATCAAATAATTCACTAAGCACTACTGACTAAATAGACATACAATAATAATTATATGTACTTTATATAAAAAGCTTTTCATTATTGTTTGTGCCTATATTCAAACTCGAGTATATAAATATATACCCTAATTATAATATAGTTTGTATTATACTACAATAATATGTACTTGTAAAAAAGGTCTTACTATTGCGCAATTTTAAATTTAAAAAAATAACCCAATTTGGATTATTTTTTTAAGTATAGTTATTCGTAAAATTTATTACCATACAAAACTACAAATACACTAAATTATATCCTCTAAAGTTTGGAAGTCAGGGTTATAATTTATGAAATGTTTGAATTTTTTAACAAACCCCAGTGGTATTATTGTCATTCCTGATAGCACAAAACAAGTTAAAACAATATATTTTATTGCTATAAATTCCGCGAGTATCCCTCCCACAGCCATTGCTATTGGCGTTAATCCTCCACATACAGTATTCATAATTGAAAAGACTTTTCCTCTCATTTCTTGTGGAACTGTTAGCTGAAGTGTTGCACTTATGAGTGTATTTACAATTGCAACTCCATATTTACCTGATGGTAGTACTTGCGTCCTTGAAGAATCCTACATTCGTATTAATACTTCCGTGCCATCATTTGCTCTTATATCTACTAAGTTTAGCCCTTTATAATTACTTAATGAAATGATTAAATTTCTCATTACCTTCCAGTCGATTAGTTCTAAATACTTAGCATCCTTTTCCTTTATATGTTTCTTTACAATTCTCTCTAAGGGAAATCTTGATGCTAATCTTACTGCCCAAATAGGTACTGGAATTCTTAGTTTTCTACCTTCCTCTGTTTTAATATAAATCCTCATATAACACCTCTAAAATTCTAGATTTATTCTATAACGACCTCCACTACATCTCCATCTCCAGTTTTTATATCAACAATCTTTCCACCTACACCGCCATCTATGGCTTCCAATATAGTTTGAGTCATAGCATCCATATCTATGTCACTCATGCCATTTACATTAACATTTGGAATTTTTCCAAAGGTTTTTATCATGCCACTTACAAATGCCAGTGGAAGGTTAATATTCACTATGTCATTCTCTTTAGACCTTACTTTTATTCTGAGCATTTTCACTTTAAATTTAAGGTTACTGTGACTATTATTTGATGATGGTTTGTCTAAAATAATAGATTCTTTACTTTCTCCCTTTAGAGCTTCTATAAGTTGCATAGCTTTTTCTGAATCAATTTTACCTTCTTCAACCATTTTTAATATTCTTGAGATTTCTTCATTCATTATATAAACCCCCTTTTTATAGCTCGAAACTCCCAATTCACAAATTATTTACTTACCATTTAAAATTATTAATGCTTCATCAGCAGTTATTTCGCCTTTTTCTAACATATCTACTACATCTTTTTTATCAACAGAAGGCTTTTGCTTTAAAACAGTATACCCAAGTGCAATAATAACCTCGTCTAGCTTTGCTCTAACGGTTGGATAGGATATGCCAAGTTCTTTTTCCACGTCCTTAATATTTCCTCTGGATTTTAAGAATACTTCAATGAAATATAGCTGCTCACTATTCAAATAATCAAATTTTGATAACTCGAATTGATTTTCAACAGTAGTATCACATTCATCACATTTAAGTCTAGTTACTTTTAATTTAGAACTACAAACTGGACATTTACACAATATTTTATAGGCCACTTTTACCACCTTCTTCCTTTATATTCATTATATTACCATTAATTGATATAGTCAATATGTAAATTGACTATATTAATGTTTTTTAAATATATATTTATTATGTTAATATATATATTAATATTGTTAATATATTTATAGATTTTTAATGGGTTTATGATGATAAAATACATTATACTTGTTTTTGTTCTCCAACTATTGAATCACTTGCTATAATAATCTCTCCACTATATTCTACAAGGCCTATATTACAACCTTCACCTATGGTGATATGATTTCCCCTTACTATTTTAGCATTGGTGTTTTGGAGATATATTTCATCCCCTTCAATTAATGAAGTAGTTAACTCACCCTTTGTATTAAACATCTTGTCTATTACTTTTTTAAACAAGGAATTGTCTAAAGGACTAACTCTTACTTCAATATGCTCCCCACCAATTTCTTGTACATTACAGTTCCCACCAATTCTTATATTTACTTCTCCTGCATTTAATAAGCCTAGTATTTTAAAACTACCACTAGCCTTAAAACATTCAGCATCACAATTTTTTTCTATATGAGCTGACCCAGCTATAGTAACTTCTTCTGCATGTAGGTTTCCTCCTATATGAGTTGACCCATTAATTTTTATACTTTGACATTCAATTTGCCCCGTTACATGTGCTGAACCGCTGACCCTCATTTCTTCTACCTCTACATTACCTTCAATCCTTGCAGATCCACTAATTTTTATAGTGCCCGCTTTTAAATCTCCTATAACTTTTGATGAGCCACTAGTTTTAAAGTCTACGCATTCCAAATCTCCGTTTATTTTTCCTGAGCCACTTATGCTTACTTCATTATACTTTCCACCACCAGATGTACCTGACCCTGATATCTTTATATCTCCATAATTAATCTTTTCCATTTTAACCCTCCTCATAATTATATTATAATTTTTAGCTCTTCAATACTCTGTGATATATTAAGCCTTAATATTATCTTTGCAGTCTTTTCTATATAAAACTCATTAGGTATCGTAATTAAAAAACATAATGCCATGCCAAATTTTCTTAGAAAAACAATCTCACAATTCTTACCTTCTACGGATTTATAATTTTCTTCTAAAGTATCTATTATAAGTTTGCCTTCCTCTAATGATACATTCCCAGATATTAAACTCTTTTCTAACAAAGAAATATATAATATCTTCTCAAAAGAGAAGGTTTTTATTTCACCATATATATTTTTATACATTATCAATGTTTGCTGCGTAACAATGTTCTTTTTTAACAACTCTTCCTCACTTAAAAATACCTCCCCCAGCTGTGGGGAAAACATCTGAGCCAAATTGTCTAAGGATACATTATCCTTCATATCTTTAATTTTAGCTATTCTATCTAATATTTTTTCTCTAGGAAAAAAAGTTTCTTGTCCAGTATAGCTAGATTTTTTTATAAACCATTCTTCTGGTATAAGGTTTTTCCTTTTCCACCTATACAACTGTCCATAGGACACGTCTGTAATTTGCAGTAATTCTTTTTTAGAAATCAAGTCTTCTTCCATATTATACCTCCGTCATGTATTTTTGTAACCCTCTGAATTATATACCAGCTATTAACTTCTACCTACCTATATACGTAGTGTAACATAACATTGTTACGTTGTAAATATTATAAACCTAAATATACCAAATTTTCTTTTATTGGTTTAATCGAATACTAATGCGATGGATAAAATAAACATACTGTGTAATTGTGATTAATTATCATCTTTCATCTATTCCGACTTAATCACAAAAAAGCTACTGGTTTACCAGTAGCCTTTTCTCAATGTTATTGATGTTCTCGATGTTCTCGATGTTCTCGATGTTCTCGATGTTCTCGATGTTCCTTACCCTTACTGTTTTAATAGAGCTTCATATATCAAGTAGCATAAAAAGTATATATTACCTAAACTTCATGAGAGCAAGCCTTAGTAATTCTTAACTAATTTTAATGAAAGCTGCGTTAAGAAAATTACATGTTTGAGCGGTAGCGAGTTTGTAATTTTTAGCATCTTTCATTAAAATTTGTTTAGAATTCCTTAGGGTCGCGAACTGAAGTTGTAGTAATATATACTTTTGGTTTTACTTGATATACGAAGCTCCTATTTCAAGAGCTTTTTTGTTTATCTCGAAAAATTTTTCTTTACCATGAGCCTTTAAAGCACTTACTAATCCTTCCATAGATACTATTCCTGTTCTCTTTACTAAAGCTCCTAGAAGTACCATGTTAGCAATCTGCTTACTTCCAATCTTTAAAGCTTCTGTTTGAGCTGGAACACATATTACTTCTATATCTTCCCTAGTGGGCATTCTATCTACAAGATCAGAATCCATTATTAATAGTCCGCCTTTTACTAATGTAGTTTCAAACTTATCAAGGGAAGGTCTATTCATAACTATCAATGTGTTTGCATCATTAATTATTGGTGAACCAACTGGCTCATCAGAAAGTATAACAGAGCAGTTAGCGGTACCTCCACGCATTTCTGGTCCATAAGATGGAAGCCACGAAACGTTCATATTGGCATCCATTCCTGCATATGCTAAAAATTTTCCCATTGAAAGTGTACCTTGACCACCAAATCCTGCAAATATAATCTCTTGCGATGCCATACTATTCAACCTCCCCAGTTGTGTCTTTTTTAACTCCAAGAGTATAGAACGGTATCATATTATCTCGTAACCATCCCATTGACTCTTGAGGTGATAGTCCCCAGTTAGTTGGGCATATTGATAATACCTCTACCATTGAGAACCCTTTTCCATCAATTGCATTTTGGAAAGCTTTCTTTATAGCTTTTTTAGTTTTATTAACATTAGGCACATTATCTACAGCTACTCTTTCTACGTAACAAGCACCTGCTAAGGTAGATATCATTTCTGATACTCTAATTGGGTGACCTTGAAGCTTTACATCTCTTCCATAAGGTGTAGTTTCCGTTACTTGACCAGGAAGTGTAGTTGGAGCCATTTGTCCACCTGTCATACCGTAAATGCAGTTATTAACGAAGATTGTAACCATGTTTTCTCCACGAGTTGCAGCATGCACTATTTCAGCAGTACCTATTGCCGCTAGATCTCCATCACCTTGATATGTAAACACAACTGCATCTGGATTAGATCTTTTTATTCCTGTAGCAACCGCTGGAGCTCTTCCATGTGCTGCTTCAAACATATCACAGGCAAAATAGTCATATGCTAAAACAGAACATCCAACTGGTGCTACGCCTATAGTTTTATCTATTATATCTAACTCTTCAAGTACTTCCCCTACTAATCTATGAATTAATCCATGAGTACATCCAGGGCAGTAATGCGTAGGAACATCTAATAATGCTTTCGTTGGCTTAAATACTATTGCCATTATTTTGCACCCCCTACTATTTCTTTAACTTTATTTAATATATCCTCAGGATGAGGAACCATTCCACCTGTTCTCCCGTAGAAATATACTGGTTTTCTTCCTTCAACTGAAAGTCTAACATCTTCAACCATTTGTCCACAACTCATTTCTACTGATATATATCCATATTTTGTGCTACTTATGGTTTTTTCAAAAGCTTCTAGTGGGAAAGGCCATAGTGTAATTGGTCTTATTAATCCCAATTTTATACCTTCTTTTTCTGCCATTTTAACAACATTTTTGCATATTCTTGATGTTGTTCCGTAAGCGACCATTATTAAATCACTTTCACCATCACAATTATACATTTCATATCTTGTTTCATTTTTCGTTATTTCTTTAAACTTTTCTTGTAATTTCAAATTATGTCTTTCTAAATCCTCTGATTTCAAATAAAGGGAATTTATTACATTATGTTTTTTTCTTCCTTTTAAACCAGACGCTGCCCATGTTTTTTCTGGTAACAATTTTGGTGCTCTTTCTTTGAACTCTACCGGTTCCATCATTTGTCCAAGCATTCCGTCTCCCATAACCATTACAGGAGTTCTATACATATCTGCAGTGTCAAAAGCATCTTGAACTAAGTCTACCATTTCTTGTATTGAAGCTGGTGCATATACTGGCATGTTAAAATCACCATGTGATCCACCTTTAGTTGCTTGGAAGTAATCTGATTGAGCCGGTTGAATACTACCAAGTCCTGGACCACCTCTAACTATATTTACGATAACACATGGAAGTTCTGCTCCTGCTATATAAGATATTCCTTCAGCTTTCAAACTTATTCCTGGCGAACTTGAAGATGTCATACATCTTACCCCTGTACCAGCTGCTCCATAAACCATGTTTATAGCAGCGATTTCGCTTTCTGCCTGTAAGAAAACCCTATCAATCTTAGGCATTTTTCTTGATAAATATGCAGATATTTCTGTTTGAGGTGTTATTGGATATCCAAAAAAACACTTGCAATTTGCTCTTATAGCTGCTTCTCCAATAGCCTCATTACCTTTCATTAACACTTTTTCTCCCATAAGTTTATCCTCCTATTCTTTACTTTTCAACTGTTATTACGCAGTCAGGACACATTTTTCCACAAGATGCACATCCAATACATTCTTTCATCTTCTCTTCTGTTACCGTTGCTGGATGATATCCTTTTATATTTAATTTATCCGAAAAACTTATGATTTTCTTAGGGCATACTGTTATACATAGTCCACACCCTTTACATCTGTCTTCTCTAAAGGTTACTCTTGGCATGTTTAAACCTCCTTAATCATCACCTTACGGTGCTGTAGAAATACTAATTTATAAAATTTAAACGTTTACTACTTGATTTTACCTTGTGAATGTTCAACTGTCAATATTGTTAATTTTTTAATTATATTCTTGCTATCTCCAAGGTGGTAACATATGTATATCTATACCAAATATGTCTCCTTGCAATTTTCCCGTCATCTCTTCTACTAGATCTTTTCTGCAAACAGTATATGCGTGGGGTATATTTAATTCTTTAGATAATTTAGCCACTATTTTATCTCCATCTATTATATGTTGTGGTACAGTTTCATAAGATAAATTTGTATTGGAAATCAAATGCGTTATCTTGAGTCTTGAGGCTCTTTCTATTGCTTTAAAGTATTCCACAACGTCCCCAGAATTTGATGTGAATGGTCTATTTGTATTTATAACAAAGTACATATCATAGGGCTCCTCCACAAAAAACCTATTGTACTGACCAAGGGCTATTGAACCTAAATCATCTCCACCTACATCTACTACAACTTCATAGCTTTTATCATTAAATATAGCTATTATTTCTGCTGGCACTACCATTAGTTCTGCATTAACTAGTTCTGGTTTTGATGCTATAACTCTTATTCCGTAATCTTCTAGTTGTTTTCTAACGTCTCTTACACAAAAATAAGGATTTACTATATCTAAATCAGCTATTGCAACTTTCTTCCCTTGTTTTGCAAGATTTATTGCATAGTTTATTGCTATTTCTGTCTTTCCTGAACCAAAGTGACCCGTAAATACCCTAATTCTACTCATCTCACTCACCCCTTTAAATTTTTGTAAATTGCTTATTTTGTTACTTCACTATTTCATTATTTTATTATTAATGGAGAATTAAAAGAGTTTAGGCACATTCAAATAAATAGTATACTACTTATCATTTATTTGAATGTGCCTTATTACTATTATTACTGCAGTTTGTTATTTATATTCTTTTGCCATTTCTTCACCGTTTAATACTCTTAACCCGCCTTCAGCTAGTGCTAGTAATTCATCTTCACCTGGATATACTACCACCTTTGCTATGAATGCTACTCTTTCTTTTATATACTCAACTGTTTCTTTACCGTAAGCTATTCCGCCAGTTAAAATTATAGCATCTACTTTTCCCGCTAAAACTGCTGCACATTTACCAATTTCTTTAGCTATTTGATAGGACATAGCTTCAAAAACTAATTTAGCCTTTTTATCACCAGCTTCTACTTTAGCTATTACTTCTCTAGCATCATTTGTGTTAAGGTAAGCAACAAAGCCGCCTTTTCCATTTATCATTTTCCTTATATCCTCAACAGTGTATTTTCCACTAAAGCACATTTTGGATAAATCACCAACTGGTAATCCTCCAGCTCTTTCTGGTGAAAATGGGCCATCTCCATCTAATGCATTATTAACATCAACAACTTTTCCAGCCTTGTGAGCTCCTACTGAAACTCCTCCACCCATGTGTGCTACTATTAAATTGAGTTCTTCATATTTTTTATCAATTTCTTTTGCATATCTTTTAGCTACTGCCTTTTGATTTAGTGCATGAAAAATACTCTTTCTTTCTATTTCTGGAAGTCCTGATATCCTAGCTACATCCATCATTTCATCCACAACCACTGGATCAACTATAAATGCTGGTACACCTAAAGATTTCCCTATTTCGTTTGCAATTATTCCGCCTAAATTTGAAGCATGCTGACCTTGCACACCGATTTTCAAATCATTGAGCATAGCATCATTTACGGCATAAGTACCACCTTCGATAGGTTTTAGAAGTCCGCCTCTGCCTACTATAGCATTCAGTGTATTTATATCAAAGTTCTTTTCTTTAAGTACATTTAATATAACATCTTTTCTAAAATTAAGCTGTTCAAATATACCTTCAAACTCACCTATTTCTTCTGATGAATGTCTTAAGGTTTCTACTAAAACTTCCTTTTCATCTTCATAAACGCCTATTTTAGTTGATGTTGATCCTGGATTAATTATTAACAATTTATATGTCATATTGTTCCTCCCTTGTACTCTAAAATCATTTATTATATTCTGCAAAACCCTTTCGGTTAAGTTAACAAATGCAAATGCAGCCTAACACTTAGTAATCTTATTTGTTATACTCTGCAACTAATGCTGCAAGTGCTATAGAATTTAATTTTGTTTCTGGAGTATCTGCTCTAGAAGTTAATATAACTGGGGCAGAGGTGCCTACTAATAGTCCACCATTCTTAGCCTGAGTAGTATAAGTTAAGCATTTATACATAGCATTTCCAGCTTCTATATTAGCCATTAAAAGAATATCTGCTTTACCGGCTACTGGTCCTTGTAGGTTTTTATGTTTTGCAGCTGTTTCTGATAATGCATTATCTAGTGCTAGAGGTCCATCAATAATACACCCTTTTATCTGTCCTCTTTCATTCATTTTTGAAAGCATTGCTGCATCTAGTGTTGCTGGCATATTTTGGTTTACTACTTCTACCGCGCAAACTGCTGCAACTTTTGGAAGATCAATACCACAAGCTTTCGCTACTCCCACTGAATTTTTTATTATATCTATTTTTTCTTTTAATTCTGGATACATATTAAAGGCAGCATCTGTTATAAATATCAATCTATCATAGCCGGGTATCTCAAATACTGCTACGTGGGACATTTGCTTTCCAGTTCTAAGACCTACTTCTTTGTTTAACACAGCTCTTAAGAATGTAGCTGTATCTACTAGTCCCTTCATAAGCATATCAGCTTTTCCTGATGATACAAGTGCAACTGCAGTCATAGATGCTTTTTTATCATCTTTTTCATCTATAATTTCAAAATCTTCTATGTTCATACCTATTTTACTTGCAACAGAAATTATTTTTTCCTTATCTCCTACTAGTATTGCATTTGCTATGCCATTTTTCTTAGCGTCGCAAATTGCCTCAAGAACTGGTTCGTCATGTGCTACAGCTACTGCTACAGTTTTCATACCTTGCATTTTTGCGGTTTTTAATACTTCATTAAAAGTTTTAATCATTAGATTACACTCCTTCTAGTTTATATTATATTTTTTTACTTTGTTTCTTCTTCGTATATTTTAGCTTTCTCTTCTCCATTTAATATTCTTAGAGCTCCCTGTGCCAGGGCTAGCATTTCATCTTCCCCTGGCACTAATTCAACGGGAGCTATAAAGCTCACCATTTCACTTATCCAAGTAGTGAGTCTCTTATTATAGGCAAGTCCTCCTGTAAGAATCACAGCATCAATTTGCCCAGAAACTACAGTTGCCATGGCTCCAATTTCCTTAGCGATTTGATATGCCATAGCTTTTAAAATAAGTTCTGCTCTCACATCGCCATCGTCTATCATCTTATCAACGATTCTTCCATCGTTAGTGTTTAGATAAGCCACGAGCCCCCCCTCACCGGTTAATTTTTTCTTTAACTGTGGAAGAGTATACTTTCCACTAAAAGCCAGTGCTGCTAAATCTCCTACTGGAAGTCCTCCAGTTCTTTCTGGAGAAAAAGGACCTTCTTCGTTGGCATTGTTAGCGTCTAAAATTCTTCCATTTTTAACTGGAGACACAGAAATTCCCCCACCAATATGCGCAACAACATAAGTGCTATTTTCAAAATCTTTATGTAATTTAGTGCAAATCCTTCTTGTTACAGCTTTTATATTTAATGCATGAACTAGTGAGCGCCTTTGAATTTCTGGAAGTCCTGATATTCTTGCTACATCTAATATCTCATCCACCGCTACCGGGTCTACTATAAATGAGGGTATATTAATTTTTTTTGCAATCTTAAAAGCTATTACTCCGCCTAGGTTGGAAGCATGTTCTGCCTGATACCCTATTTTTAAATCCTCTAGCATTTTCGGTGTAATTTCATATGTACCACCTGGCATTGGCCTTAATAACCCGCCTCTGCCAACTACTGCAATTAAATCTTCAAGGGCTATGCCTTCTTTCTCTAACCACTGTAGAATCAAATTGGTTCTCATGTCCTTTTGATCATAAATCTTGTCAAACTTCTTAATTTCATCATAGCTATGGGTCAAATTAGATATAATTACACACTGTTCACCTTTGAATATTGATAATTTAGTTGAAGTAGAACCAGGATTTACTGCTAAAATGTATCCTTTGCTTTTCATTTAAACACCTCTCCTTATTTGCCTGTGTAATAATAGCAACTACTAATTATTATCTATGGTAAATATGTGTTTCCGTTGCTACATCCATTTTAACAAATTTTATAGATGAATTTCAAGGACTATGGAAATTAATTATAATTGCTTCCATTCTTTCATTATGTTTTCTGCAACTTTTAATCCATCCACAGCTGCAGATATTATTCCACCTGCATATCCCGCGCCTTCTCCTGCTGGATATAGCCCTTCTAAAGATATACTTTGAAGTTTTTCGTTCCTATCAATTCTGAGTGGCGCTGATGTTCTTGTTTCAATACCAGTCATAACTCCGTCTTCCCTTGCAAAGCCTTTAATTTTATATTCAAATTTAGGCAATGCCTCTTTTATAGTATCCGTTACAAAATTTGGCAAACATTTGGTAAGATCAGCAAATTTATATCCTGGAGTATAACTTGGCTTTACACCGCCTATTTCGCTACTAGTACTGTCCCTTAAGAAATCTCCAACCAATTGTACCGGTGCATTATAATTTGATCCTCCTAGTGTGTATGCTAAGGATTCATAATGCCTTTGGAACTCTATCCCAGCTAGTGGACTATCTGATGGAAAATCTTTAGGACCTACTGATACAACTATGGCAGAATTTGCATTTGTTTTATTTCTGTTATAACTGCTCATACCATTTATTGCAAGGCATCCCTTCTCTGAAGCAGCTGCTACTACTTCTCCACCCGGACACATACAGAAACTATAAACTGATCTTCCAGATTTTCCGCTTGTATAAGTAAGCTTATAATCCGCTCCCTTTAACCTTGGATGGCTGGCATACTTTCCATATTGATTTTCATCAATCATAGCTTGGGGATGCTCTATTCTAACTCCCACTGCAAAAGGCTTACTAGACATAAATATTCCCTTTTCATATAACATTTCATAGGTATCACGAGAACTATGTCCTGGCGCTAATATTAAGTTCTCACAAGGTATTTCTTCTCCATTCACTATTATGCTTCTTATTTTTTTATTTTTAATTATTATATCGCAAAGTTTACTGTTAAATCTTACCTCTCCGCCCAGACTTATAATGGTTTCTCTAATGTTTTTTACCACTGATTTAAGTATATCTGTACCTATGTGAGGTTTACCCATATATAATATTTCCTCTGGTGCACCAGCTTTTACAAATTCCTCTAATACGTAATCACATCTAGTGTCCTTTATTCTTGTGGTTAACTTTCCATCTGAAAAAGTCCCTGCTCCACCTTCACCGAATTGCACATTAGATTCTGTATTTAAAACTGCCCTAGTCCAAAACTTAACTATACTATTTGTCCTACGTTCTACATTTTCTCCTCTTTCGATAATTAGTGGCTTATACCCCTTTTGTGCCATAAGAAGGCCCGCAAACATTCCTGCTGGTCCCATTCCTACTATTATAGGTCTATGCTTCATCTCTTTATTTCCAAATTCAAACTCAGAATCATATCTAATTTCTTCAAGTTTAACATCCTTATCATTCGCTCTAGCAACGATTTTTATTTCATCATCCATTTTCACAAGAACAGAATAATTAAACTTAATATTATTTTTTTTCCTAGCATCTATGGATTCTTTGGCTATTCTAAACCATTTTATTTCGCTTTCAGCAACCTTCATTTTTCTTGCTGCCTTTGTTTTTACATCATCTATATCTTCTTCTATATCTAATCCTATGTTATTTATTTTAATTGCCATTGCTGGTAGTTACCCCCGTTTGTTTTTTAGTAATAGTTACTAAGATTTTATCTGGAACTCCTGATATCAAATTTACGCCCTCTGGCATAGGTACTGATACTTTAACAGTATGCTCACCTTCTACTAAATTAGCTAAATCTACTGCAGCACTAAACTTTTTTAAATCAAGTGAATTTATAACCGTTTCAGTACCTGAAATAACTATTGCTTGTTTAACTTTTTCTAACTTCGCATCATATTTTCCATCTAAATTAACATATTTGATATCTAGACTTAGATTCTTTTGCACTACTTTATTTAGAGTGATTTGAACCTTAACTATGCCATCGGTAGTATTGTTAACTAAACTTAATCCATCTGGAATTAATACCTTTGCGTTCACTGTAGTGGTCTTATTTATTTTGCTTAAATCAATAGCCTCTGTATTTAAATTTTCTAGTTGTTCAAGATCAGCTGTGCTTCCCGTTATATCTAATTGTTCCGGTAACACGGTTATACTTGCCAAAGTATAATCAGAGCTTAAATTTCCTGTAGTTTTTACTTTTACTGCTACAGCTTTGGTCTTTCTTACCGGAATTTTAACATCCATATTAGATGGATTTACAGCAACTTCTTTTATTTCTTTTCCTGCCGCATCTACCGGTTTGAGCTTGTAGTTTTTAACAACATCTGATTCTTGACCTTCTATGTCCACTTCTACTAATAATTCTTTTACTATATTGACAAATTTTGATCCGCCTACTACAGTAGCATACTCCTGTGATAATTTTGCTGCAGATGCGTAAAAACCTTCTTTAGGCTTTCCAGTTACATTTACACTTATAGGTAATTTAGCTTCAATACGTTCATCTAGGTTTACCGTTATAAAAAGACTATCACTATTTATCACACTTATATTATCAGGACTTTTTCTTATTTCAATAGGAATCTTTTGTTCTCCTTTTTTAAGCGCATATTGACTTAAATCTGCTACTACTGTAAAATCTGTTGCTTTCGCATTTAGAAGTGTGCTTGTATTAGCTCCTTTAATATTTAGACTTGTGGTTAAATCTTGCCCTGGCACTAAAATAAGATTTGAATGAGTCAGTACATCAGCATTTAAAAGCTGTACAGGTATACTTTTAATTTTAAAAGCAGTAACTGGGTTTTCTGTACTTGTTATAAAAAGCCATAGTGCAAAGGCAGCTATCACACAGCAAATTTTAATTATAAATTGTTGTTTTCCGTCTTTATCCATGACTTCACTCTCTCCTTTAATGTTATTTTTTTGCTCTGTCTATTCTTTATTATTTGAACAAGTATTTTCTTAAGTTTATCCTTATCATAGTTCCTTACTAATCTCCCATTAACCGCTAGAGATATAGTTCCAGTTTCTTCTGACACTATTATTGTTAGTGCATCTGATGTTTCAGTTATTCCTATGGCTGCTCTATGCCTAGTCCCTAGTTTTTTGCTTATTTTATCATTATTTGTTAAAGGCAGAAAACATCCAGCCGCTATTATCCTACCATTTCTTATTACTGTAGCTCCATCATGAAGCGGAGTGTTAACTACAAATATATTTTCTAATAGTGCCCCGGATATTAACGCATCTATAGTTGTTCCTGTTTTGATTATTTCTCCGATACCTGTCTTTTGTTCTATTACTATTAGTGCTCCTGTTTTACTTTTTGATAAGCTTTCAACAGCATTAACAATTTCAGTAATAACTATCTCCATAGTCTCTTCATTTTCAAATATATGTTTATCCGTAAAAGCTGATCTTCCCAGGTGCTCTAATGCTCTTCTTATTTCTGGTTGAAAGATTATAATAATACTCAAAACACCGATTGTTATTGTCTTATTTAAAATCCAATTTAAAATTGTTAAATTAAGCAATTGGCTTATTGGAATAAGTACAAAAATAAGAATAATTCCTTTGAATAATTGCTCAGCTCTTGTTTCCTTCATTAACATATAAATTTTAAAAAATATATATGCCACCACTAATATATCCAAAACTGAAAAGAAACTCATATTTTTAATAGTACTTAACATTAACTTAAATATCTCCATAAAGCTTCCACCTCCCCACTAAAACTCCTATATTTAATTATACACCATGATTTGGCTTATTAATATAAATTATAAGTTAATTTTATTTTAATAATCTAACTTATATTCTTAAGTCACTATAATTAGTATGTAATATCATTAAAGACAAAGACTGTAATCCTCTAATTTGCTAAAATAAATTAGTTAGAATAATATGTATATTATGATAATATAAGAATATAAGCACATAATAGTATAAGACAAATAATAAGGGAGTGAATATTTTGAGTGAAGATAAAAATATTGTAAATACTAAAAGTGAAAAAACAACATTTAAAATTATACTTTTTCTATCGATTATAATTGCCTCTATAGGCATTTTTTTAGCTAGCTACTATTCATCAATATATAAGGTATATGACTCCTATGAAACCACCTTAGTAACTGATATTAACGGCATTAATGAAGTCAATAAAAATATAGCACAATTTAATAGTCTCCAAACCATAGATATTAAATATGCCAAAGACCAATTACCTAATATCATAAAAAATTTATCTACATTGAGATATGATTTATCAAATTCACAACCTACTTCAAAATATAGAGTGGACCATGAAAATCTAAAATCAGGCTTAGATAATAACATATTGATATATAGGCAAGCACTAGCAATTTTAAATAATCCTTCTGGGCCTGATGTAGCTGAGCTTAGTGCTAACCTTAAAACTTATAGAAATGATTGTATGAATTTTTACTCCTTATTAAATATTAAGAATATTAGAATAGACTTACCCCCAACCACTTTATCATTCATAGATAACGTTCTTAATTACAGTTATAAATCATTAATGATGAAAAAAGAAGACGATATTAAATCGCAGCAAAATAAAGAGTTCATCAGTAAAATTGATGATTTATCCAAGAACTTCTTAGATATTAAAATCAATTACTCCTCATATGTCCTTAAGGTAAGAAAAAAAAGTATGTCTTATGATGAACTTTTGTTATTGGTAGATAATAATTTTGCAAAGTTAAGTATGTTACAAACTGATTTTAAAAATTTGTCTATACCAGCTTCTACTCTTCCTACTTATCAAGCCTTCAGACCATTATTATATATGTATGAAAATTATTTAAGGGACTTTAAACTTGCTTTAATAAGCGAAAAAATACAAACCCTAAGTGCAGTAGTCTCTCCATCAGTATTAGATGCTTTATATGATTCTTCTAATGTAAAATTTGGTGAACTACAGAATTCCTATAATGGATTTGTTAAAGTCTTTACTCAATTGAAAAAATAGTGTATTATTTTTTCACTCTAGGAAATACTATTACAAGCCTAAGTAAAAATAAAAAAAACGCGGAGGAACCAAGCATTTGGGGTGAATCACTATTTGTGTAGGTTAAACCTTTTCCGAACCCGTCAGCTAACTCCGTAGGCAAAGGGAGAAGATAATATGAAAATGAAAAAACTAAGCTTTTTAAGTTGTATTCTAACGTTGTTTTTAGTATTACCCAGCTTATGCGTAAATGGAGAATCTCTATATTCACTAGGTTCAGATTCAGAGGTTGAAGATTTATATAATGAGAAAATAACAGCAATTGCAGTGTTTAATAAGACCAATGACTCTATTTATGTTACTGATCAAGACATTTATTTAATGTCTCAGGTTGTATATGCTGAGAGTTGTGGTGAATCTGACAGCGGCAAACTTGCAGTAGCATCCGTTATACTAAATCGCGCTAGAGATGGATCCTTTCCAAAATCTATTTCCGGTGTTATTAATCAAAAGAATGCATTTTCTTGTGTTAGAAGAGGGAAGGTAATTCACAATGGCAAAACGGATATTGTTCCAGATTCCGCTAGTTACACTGCTGTATTAAATGCATTAAAAGGTAAAGATCCTACTGGCAGGGCTGTTTTCTTTTACAATCCTGAAATATCCACTTCTAAGTGGATGAAGGATGTAAAAAAATCCAATATAAAAACTATAGGAAATCACGTTTTTTTCGTAGTTAAATGAAAAAAAATGTAGTGTGAAAATACACTACATTCTAGGTAGCTAACTAAAATTAGCTACCTGTTTTTATTTCTTCTCATTTGCCTTATCTAAATAGGTAACTGCACTTAATGAAGCTACCTGGCCCTCACCGGCAGCCTTCATATATTGATATGGCTTTCCAGTACAGTCCCCTGCAGCGTAACATCCCTCTATATTTGTCATCATATTCCTATCTACTTTTATATGGCCTTCTTCTATTTGAAGACCTGGTACTAATTGACTTGGCGATAAACTATCCCTTAGCATAAAAATTCCGTCTGTGATTATTTCGCCTTGAGCTAAAATAATTTTAGTTACCCTATCATCACCGACTATTTCCATTGGTTTACGGCTTATTATCTCTACATTAGGATTTAATTTATATTCCCCCTTATACATTGGAATATAATATGTTTTGCTACTTAACTCGCTTACGTAATTAGCTTCTTCTTCACTTTCTTTATTGTACCCAACTATAACAACTATTTTGCCTTTATATAATGGAGCATCACATGTAGCGCAGTAGCCTACACCCTTCCCTAAAAATTCTTCTTCTCCTTTTAATGGTTTTGCATATTCTATGCCTGTAGCTAAAATTATAGCTTTAGCCTCGTATATTTTCTCATTCACCATCAGTGCAAAATAATCTCCCATAGCATAAACATTATTTATTCTCTCTCTTACTATACCTATTCCCATAGCTGAAATATGAGCTGCAAACTGATTTTTAAGATCTTTCCCTGTAACGTTATAAAATCCTAAAAAATTATTTATCTTAGGTGCTTTTACTAATTTTGGGCTTAAATCCAAACTTCCGAAAATTATTATATTTTTATTTCTAATTTTTGCATTAATAGCTGCTTCAAGTCCAGCTGGACCCGTTCCAATTATAGCTATATCATATCTTTCTCCCATTATTCTCCTCCATTTTATCCTGTAATAGGTAAAATGGAGATATTTATTTAAATTATAAAAATTTAAATAATATATCTCCAAAATACTTCTGCTAATCTTATAAATTTCTTTGAATTATTTTTTTTATGTCCGCTTTAGGTCTAAATCCCACCATAGTTTCTTTTACTGTATCTTTACTAAATACCATAACTGTTGGAATACTTGCAATTCTATATTTTGATGATATCAATGGATTTTCATCTACATTTACTTTTGCAAATTTAACTTCTTTTCCCATTTCCTTTGCTAATTCTTCGATTACTGGACTTAGCATTTTACAAGGTCCACACCAAGGTGCCCAAAAATCAACTACAACTATGCTATCGGAATTCGTAATCTCCTCACCAAAATTTTTATCATTAATTTCTTTAATCATATTATTACCTCCAGTTTTATACCCCGTAAGGGTATATTCTATATTATTATTGTATACCTTATTATGCGACTAGTCAATAATATTTTAATCTAATATTTGTTAAAACTTGGTTTTTTTTAGATCTTTGAAAGTAAGAATTCCCCGTTTCATCATCTTACATAATAATATTAGTATACCCAAACAAAAATACAAAAATGCCTTTGACTATTTTAATATATTTTTAACTATAGTGTTATAGTATTGTGAGTTTGGAAATTGATCTACTAATTTTTCTGCATATCCCACCGCTTTGTTTTTATCCACATCTTTATTTATCAGGATTAAGTTATATAAAGCTTCCTCCGTATAGCTTCCCTTAGGAAATTGTTTTAAACAATTTTCGTAATATTTAATAGCTTTTTCAAAATCAGAACTAGATTTATAACTTACGGCTAACATATAGATGATATGTTCACTAAGATAATTATCTTTAGAATAAGGCAATGCATATAAAAAATATTTTTCTGCCTCCATAAAATTTTTATCTTCCATATACTTTATACCTTTTTCATAAAAATATACTATTCCATTATTTTTAATAATTTCTTCACCTTTTACCATAAGTAGTTTATCATTCATATCCAAATCAACCTTATTCCATTGATTCAAATATCCAACTATTTGCTCCATGTTATTATTCTTTATGCTTTCTGTTAATTGCTCCTTGGGGAATTTAGGTAAATCCGTGGTTTTATTTTCTATAGCTTTATTTTCTGCGGGTTTTTTTTCTACGGGTTTCTCTGTGCTCATATTCGTACTTTGCTCCACTAATTCAGTATTTTTTTCTACTTTTTTGATACCCGTTGTTGAAATATTTTTTAATTTATACATATATGTCTTACTTATTAATATCAATGATATAGCTACAAATATCCCAGCAGCTACTATAAATGTTTTCTTATAGTTTATTTCCCGCTTTAAGTTGCCATATTCTATTAATGTTTTTTTATTCATAATAGCTGCTGTATTCTTTTTATCGGTTTTTAAAACTTTCACTATATGAGGTAGTGCTTTATCATATTCTCCTTGTTTTATATAACAAAGGCTAATAAGGTTATTTACATTTATAAAATTAAAGTCGCTATCTTCACACTGCTCTAAAATTTCTAGAGCGCCAGATATATTAAAAGACTTTATTAATTCTAAGGAGCTAACATACAACTGTAGCTTTTCCTTATCACGTATGCTATCCTTAATATATTTTTTTGATATCTTATCATTATTTCTTTTATAATTTATGTTCCACATTTTTTTTGCATTTTCTAAATCGCCTTTTAAATAATATAAAATCCCCTTTAAGTTTAAAGCAGCAGCATTTGTAATATTTAAAGAAATACTTTTTTCACAAAGAGCTAATGCTTTGTCTATATATCCATCATTATATTTATTCATAGCCTTTACATAAGTCTTTCCTGATTTATCCATAGTTTCACCTTTAGTTTCCTATATTTATGAGTATTCTAATTATACCACTAGAAAAGTATATATTACTACAGATGCATCTCACTTTGCTGACTAATTCTAAATATCCCATGAAGGTTCGGCATGTAGGATGTTCTGATAGTAGAGCATTCGTTAACAGACTCTAAGTTTATTCCATGAAAAATTTCCTAACGCACTTATTGGACATCCTGTCTTAGAAGTTGTAGCATCCCGTCCTGGGCTGCTTACGGAAATTTTTCATTACATAAACTAAGACTCTATAAAACTCATTATATACTATCTTCCACATTCCTACATACTTTCACCTTCATGATTATAAATTGTCTTTTAACGAAACAGAAAAGTTGATTTATATAATTTCAAGTGAAAATGACCTAATGAATAAGCTAATTCAGTGATGTAAAATTCGAATGCTTCTTAAGTAATATATACTTTCCCTCCCATCTTTAAGTTTGAAAAACACAAAAAAGAATAAATTGCATACTTATTACTGCATAACCTTATTTTTTATCTTCACTTATAATTTGCATTTCTGCTGGTTTTTCTAATTGTGATACAGTCATCTTGCCAATGCCTTTATGAAAGGCATTATTGGTATCATCATTATAGAATATCAATTGGAATATTAAATCTTCTCCCACCTTTTCAAACTCCAGTATTTGTTGTTTTTTATCTTTTTCCTGATATAAGGTAGAAATCTCACCAGTACTAGCATTTAAACTATAAATTTCTGATCCATAGGCTACAGTGCCATATCCCAAACCAGCTACTATTATTAAATGCTCATTGTCCCACCATTCTACACTTCGTGGTGTAAATTGCCTATCATTATTTATAACTTCATATTTTACTATCTCATTGGTCTTTATATTTTTAATGTATAGTAAATGTATACCGAAATCTACGTCCTTTACTGGTCTTATATCTATAGCAGCAGAACTTTTCCCCTCTGTTGAGTTTTTCCACTTAAGATCATAATTAAATGATGGCAGTTTTGCGATTATGCTTTTTTTAAATTGCAATGTTACATTCTGTAGTGGTACACTCTTTGCTGCTACATTTCCCTCATCGGCTTTATCCATTGCTAAACTTTTTTTGGCACTACTCTCATTGCTTTCAGTAAGTTCTTTCTTGCTTGGTTTTTCCATATCTGTGCTTTTGGGGGAGGTTTCACCCTTATAGCTTACTCCAGGAAAACCCTTAAGCATAATTGGAATGAATACTATCATAGCTATAACAGCCACTGCATAAGATAAATATTTATTCTTATATCTTCTAAAATTGTATAATATTTTATTAGAAGTCCTTTTGCTATATCTATTTTTATCTATAGACTTAATTATACTAGCCCTTGATTTGTTAAAATCTATCCCATCTATTGATAAAATCATCCTAAAATCTGTATCAATTTTAACTTCTTCCTCATATAGCCTTCTACAGCTTTCGCATCCCTCCATGTGTTTTTCTAATGCAATTTTTAAATCATTAGAAGTGTTTCCTAGTACATAATCCTCTAATCTGTCTTTAAACATATTACAACTCATTATTTACACCCCTTTTCGTTTTGAGATATAAAAGTTTTAAAATTTTCTCTACTCCTATAGTATCTGCGTTTAACATTTGATTCTGTCATTTCTAAAATTTGTGACAAATCATAAAATGTCATGTCTTGCGAATATCTTATAGATAGTATTTGCCTGTCTACTTCATTTAAACAATTTAAATAAGATTCTATATTTTCTTTTGTTTCTTTGAATTCCGCTACCTGTTCTGGCGACATTTCTTTTGATGTAATATTTGGTATATCCTCTATGTTTGATTCGTACACCCTTTTATACTTTCTTATATAATCAATACATTTATTTTTAGAAATTTGCAGTAACCAATTTGAAAATTTATGAGTTTTATCATAAAGATAAAGTTTATTATAGACCGTAATAAACACTTCTTGAGTTATATCCTCTGAGGCTTCTTTATCCTTTATCATGTTGTAAATAAACCTTAAAACTGTAAGTTCATATTTATTAACTAATATATTAAAGCTATCAACATTTCCGTCTAATATGTTTTCAATTAAATTTAAATCTTCCTGCACTCTCATTCCCCCCTTAGGATGGATTTTCTTTCTACTTTATATACGTTTCAAACAAATAAAAGTGACAAGTGGGAAGTATATATTACTACAACTTCTGTTCGCTGCGCTGAGGAATTCTAAACAAATTTTAATGAAAGATGCTAAAATATGCAAACTCGCTAGCGCTCAAACATGCATATTTCTTAACGCATCTCCCAATTACTAGATCTTAAGGATTGAAATTTACGTAATATAGTGTTTTCTAAACAACTTTAACTAAGAAATTAAAATTTCTTAGTTAAAGGGGTATTTCATATTATGATGTTGATAATAATGAATATATTCAAGATGGTAGACTGGGAACTCCCCTATCCCATGCTTGCATAAGACTTGCTATTGATGATGTTAAATATATATATACTAGTATTCCATATAGAACAAGCATAACCAGCATTAGGAAATGGCTGGATATGCTTGTATAAAATATTGTATTATATTTAATTTATTTTTAATGAGGTTATCCACAATCTGAATTTTAAAACTAGTTTATCCACAAAAATAATGCACACTTGTTTATAAAGTATTAACCCATCCTGTGAGATTCTGCATTGTCGTTGAAATACCCCTCTACAGAATTAAAGAATACAGTTACGGCTAATATGTCTGCAGATCCCCCTGGGCTTATGTTTCCTTTTATAAATTCATGATCCAATTCTTCTATTGCTACTTTTCCTACCTCCGTGGACATTCCACCAAGTGTTATTATATGTTTTGCCTTTTTCTGTACTTGTTTTAGCATATCCATTGAATGCCTGTGAAGTACATTAGAATCCTCGCAATGCTGCATGATGCATATAAGAGTATGTATTAACCTATCATTTAATGTTAAAGTTTTATTTTCTTTATATACCGAGAGAGCATAATCAAATACAAGTGGTATGCCGCTTTCTACTTGACCTCTTATCCCCTGTACATTGTATTTTACAAACAATTTTTCGCCATAGCTTTTGGCTTTATCTTTATCCATATAGCATAGTTCATTCTGAACAAGCCCTTTAGTCATTTGCTTTATTATATTTTTAATTTCACTAAAATTAACTTTATCATACATTGCTTTTGCGACAGCTGCACAACTTATCCCTAAAAGAAAAATCATACCTTTATGAGTGTTGACACCTTTGGTACCCTTAAACATTTCACTCTCGGCTTCTATTCCTATATTTCTGATAGCCACAAATATTTCTTTGGGAGTTCTATTTGAGTATCCTTTCTGCGCAAATAACACCATGTACTTACTTAAGATAGATGTGCTTTTAATAAATAAGTAATGGTCCATATCTGCATGAGCTCCCTTGGATATAGATGACACTAGACCAGGCGATGGATATGAAGCCACTTCGCATAGCATTGCTTCAATTGCATAGGCTGCTATAATAAAAGCTTCTTTGGATATTAAATACTTATTTTCCATAAAATTTCTCCATATATTTTAAATATCTATTTTTGATAAATTCTTCAACTTCATCTAAGCTATGTTTTTTACTTCTTACACAAATATGGGCTATGTCATCGCAAATAAAGCATTTTCTCATGCCGAGTCCAAAATCTTCTCTACTAATACCCCTGCCATTTTCATCATATACATCTATATCCACACATCTTCCTAAAATATGTTTATCCTCTATATCAAGTGTAATTGATTTTATATCTCTTGCTGTTTTGTCTATCGCCATAATCACAATAGGGCCTTCCGCAGTAGTAGTCATTATTTTATAATTAATAGAATAAGAAAATAATTCACTAAGTATTTGCTCTATAATGACAGTTATTCCTTGTGAAATATCGTTGTCTTTATTTATTCCAGGATAGTTCACCCTTATAACCAGTATTGACATTTTGTATTTTTCTGATAGTTTTTCTTGAAACTCAACTCTTCTTTCTCTTTCCATCAATATATCTTCTGCTGTATACATATCATATTAATGCGGGGAATCACTAACTTTAATCCGCCCCATTATCTCCTTTCCTATCACAGTATTTAAAAATTCCCAGGTTGAATTAGGAACAAGCTGCTGAATATCCGATATTTTCCCTTCCACAATTAATTTTCTCACCTTTGAAGCACTAATAATATCATCCATAAAAGCTTTTCTTTTTACTTCTACAACTTCTACTCCAAAGGTAGGTAGAATATCTTTAAGTGCATCATTATAAGCATTTGTAACCTGACAATATGGTTCTTCTCCAATATATCTTTTAGTTATATTTAGAGTCTTACAAAAATATTTCCCAAAAATCGATGCATCTAAGGTAGTATAGGCCTTTAGTATTTCATCTTTTTTTCTTAGAAAATATGTTGGAAAGGTAGCCTCGGAAATGATGTATTCTCCGCCATTAATCACCTTAACATTATGCAAATGAGAAACACCTTCTTTAACCATATTATATCTATCAATAAAGGGGAATGAAGATTTATTTTCTTCAACTATAAATACCAGTACCTCTTCACTTTGCGATGCAGCCTCTTCTATTAAATACTTGTGCCCTAAAGTAAAGGGATTGCAATTCATAACTATCGCTGACTTCTTAGTAACTGTATCTATATTGTATTTCTCTTTTAATTGTTCTAGATATTTTACTATGTCATATATTCCACTTTCAAGGAGAGCTACATTTTCTATTTTATAGATTAATTCGTACCCAAGCGAGGTGAATATATCTATATTTGCTACCTTAGTAAATATAAAACTATGATAAATCCCTTCCTCAAATAACCTATCTGATACTGCTCCCATAAGAATCGCTGCTACACCAGTTCCTCTTAAATCCTCTGAGACCGCAAAACATTTAAACACATTTTTCGCCTTAGAGCAGGTTGCTTTAATCTCTTCATTTTGCCTTACAACTATAGTATAATCAACATTGTCATCAAGTAATAATTGAAAGGTTTGTAAAAAATCTCTTACTTCTTTTACTGCATCTTTGTCCAATAGATTGATTTTCTGGACTACAATTCCACACATAGAATTTCCTCCTTATTAAAGCTAATACCAAGACTATATTTAAATATATTATATGTTTATTATGTATAAAAAGGCAATATATTTAGTTTTACTAGAAAATAATAATATGAAATAAAATAAAGCTGGAAATTATTAATTCCAGCTTTATTTTATGTATTATAGAGGTTTTCTAACCACATCAATTACTGATCCATCTCTATATTCTATAACTGCAACTATTTCATCAGATAATTCAATAGCTTTTGGTTTACCTGTCATTTTTTCAGCTATTGCTTTAAGTTCTTCAATCGTCATTATAGGAAGATTAGTTTTCTTTAATTTTTCAATTATATCTGTCCTTCTCGGATTAACTGCTATTCCTCTTTCTGTTACAATAACATCAATACTTTCACCTGGAGTTGTTACTGTAGTTACACTGTCAACTATAATTGGAAGTCTTGCCTTCATTAATTGCGTAACAATTATTGTAAGTCTCGCTCCTGCTGCTGTGTCACTATGGCCTCCAGAGCCACCCATAATAGCACCATCTGAACCAGTGGTTACATTAACATTAAAGTTTGTGTCTATTTCTGTAGCACCTAAGATAACTATGTCTAGATTGTTTACAACCGCGCCTTTGTTATCTGGGTTTCCGTACATAGAAGCAGACATTCTCTGATGCTTATGTGAACTTACATAAGACTGAATTGCTTGTAAATCAAAACACTGTACATCAAATAATGATTTAAACAATCCTTCTTTAAACATATCTACAAGATATCCAGTTATTCCACCTGATGCAAAGCTTCCAACTATTTCATTTTCTTTCATGTATTTTTTAAGCTGCGCAGCTACAGCTAGTGAAGTTCCGCCTGCACCTGTTTGAAATGACATTTCGTTCTTAACAAGACCGGTGGCCACCATAACCTGGTTAGCCATTTTAGCTATTTTAAGTCCCACTGGGTCGTTAGTAATTTTTGTAGTCCCTGATACTATTCCAGCTGGATCACCAATAGAATCTACCTGTACAACATAATCTACATATATCTGGCTGATTTCAATAGGGCAAGCTGGATATGGTACTAAATTATCCGTTATTGCTACTACCTTGTCTGCACACTCAGCATCTGCTACTGCATAACCTAGAGCACCACATGCTGATTTTCCATATAATCCATTAACGTTTCCATAAGTATCTACTGTGGGTGCTGCAATGAATGCTACATCTATATGCAGCTCTCCACTTTCTATTGCTCTAGCACGTCCACCATGGGTATGCATTATTACTGGAGTTTTTAATATACCTCTAGAAATTTCTTGAGCTATTGGCCCAGACATATAGTTAGTCACTATTTTAGTAATTACACCATTTTTTATGTGCTCAATTAAAGGCACATTGTTTGGGAATAGTGAACTTGCAGCCAGTGTAAGATTTTTTATTCCTCTGCTAGCAATTGCAGCAACTACTAAATTAAGTACATGATCGCCATTTCTTAAATGATGATGAAATGAAATTGTCATGCCATCTTTTAACTCTACCTTGTCTAAAACTTCTTCTATATTGCTTAAAACTTTTTTGTCATTTGGAGTTACGCAGTTTAATTTAATTTCTTTTTTCACCTTAATACCAGCATGTTTAAATGCCCCTTCAAAAGGAATTACTTTTCCGTAACCTTCTATATATTCAGGTATTTCTCTACCTAATACATTTTTCATTATTATCACCTCAATTAACTAATACACAAAAGTAGCTTCTAATAAGTTTTTAGATAAGACCTAAAATCCTTGCTAGTTCTACTGTGTTTTTAGCTCTATTTATAACTGGAGCATCTACCATTTTACCATCTAGAGAAAATACTCCTTTTCCTTCACTTTCTGCTTCTTCCATAGTCTCGAGTACTCTTTGGGCATGTTTTATTTCCTTTAAACTTGGAGCATATACAGAATGAATAGTATCAATATGTTTTGGACTTATTGCAGCTTTTCCTGTAAATCCTAAACTTTTAGCTTTTCTAGTGTCTATGGCTAATCCATCAAAATCATTGGTATCTGTAAATGGAGTATCTATAGAATCCACCTTCATTGCCCTGCATGCAACAGCCACTTTATTTCTTGCATAGAAAATTTCTTCCCCTGGTTTAGTTCTCACAATACCCAAATCTGAAGTTAAATCTTCTCCTCCAAGTAAAATCGCTACTATTCTGTCACAAGATTTTATTATGCTATAAACATTTTCAAGACCATAGGCTGTTTCTACTAAAGGAATTAATTTTATACTTTTTGCATCAAAGCCTTCTTCACTTTCAATCTTTGTAAGTATTTTGTCTATAGCTATAAGTTCTTCTTCTGTAGCTTTTGGTATCATTAGTGTATCTGGTTTAACCCTTGCTATTACATCAATATCTTTTTTTGCAAATTCCGTAGTAAATGGATTTACCCTTACTACTACTTCTACATTTCCATAATCTACATTTTTTATTGCTTCACTTACCAAAATTCTAGCACTGTCTTTTTCTGTTAGACTTACAGCATCCTCTAAATCTAATATAATTGAGTCTGCACCTAATATACCTGCATTCTGAAGCATTCCTGGATTATTACCCGGCATAAAAAGCATAGTTCTTCTCAACCTTTTCATATTAATCACCTCTTACTCCGCTCTTTTTGTAGCAGTTTCTATTCTAGCTTTTATTGTATAATTTAATGCACCTTTATCTTGAGCATTTACTATAATACTCTCTACTCCTAATTCCTTAAGAGTATTACGTATTACTTTTTCTATTTCTTCACCAAACTGTTTCATAACAATACTTTGAAGATTAATTTCAATACCACCCTTAGGGCTAGGCATAATCATTACATATATATCGTTAGATTCCATTGTTCCTGCTTTGGCTGGTTTGTTTATTTCCATGGTATCACCTCTCGCTTTACTTTAAGTTATATTTATTTTACACTTTCTAAATAAGCATTTTGACCTTGTTCATACAGATTATTACCTAGACTATCGATTACTACGACTATAGGTAAATCCTCTACTTCAAGTCTTCTTATAGCTTCAGAGCCTAAATCCTCATAAGTTACTATTTCTGCCTTTTTTACACATTTGCCTATTAAAGCTCCCGTACCACCAATAGCTGCAAAATATACAGCACCATTTTTAATCATGGAATCTACAACTTCTTGTGATCTAAGTCCTTTACCTATCATTCCTTTTAAACCTTTATCTAAAAGTTGTGGTGCATAAGCATCCATTCTATAACTAGTAGTTGGACCTGCTGATCCTAATGCATTTCCAGGTTTTGCAGGAGTTGGTCCTACATAATATATAACTGCATCTTTAACATCTATTGGGAGTTTTTCTCCCTTATCTATAAGATCTACTAGTCTTTTATGAGCTGCATCTCTAGCTGTATATATTACACCAGATAGCAGTACACTATCTCCTACTTTTAAATCTTTAATTTTATCTTCTGTAAGTGGCGTAGTTATTCTTTTCTCCATAATATTCTCCTCCCTTATCCTTAAAATTCTGCACTAGCATGTCTTGCAGCATGACAGTTTATATTTACTGCCACTGGTAGACCTGCTATGTGGGTTGGATAAGTTTCAATATTAACAGCTAAAGCAGTAGTTCTTCCCCCAAAACCTTGAGGTCCTATACCTAGCTTATTTATTTCCTCTTTAAGCTCTTTTTCAAGATCTTCATAGTATGGATTTGAATTTGCTTGGTCAGTAGGTCTAACTGCTGCTTTTTTAGCAAGATTTGCTGCCTTGTCAAAAGTTCCGCCTATACCTATTCCCACCACTATAGGTGGACATGGATTAGGACCAGCTTCTTTTACTACTTTTATGATAAATTCCTTAACTCCCTGAAGTCCATCTGAAGGTTTGAGCATTTTAATTTGACTCATGTTTTCTGACCCAAAACCCTTTGGAGCTACAGTTATTTTTAATTTATCTCCTGGCACTATATCATAATATATAACTGCTGGAGTGTTATCTTTTGTATTTACTCTTTTAATTGGATCACTAACTACTGATTTTCTTAAAAATCCCTCTTCATAACCCTGCGCTACACCTTTGTTGATAGCATCATAAAGTCCGCCACCTATTATATGAACCTCTTGGCCTAGCTCTATGAATACACAAGTCATACCTGTATCTTGACACATTGGCATTTTTTCATTTTTAGCTATATCTGCATTTATTATAATCTTATCTAAAATACCTTTTGCTATATCCCAAGTTTCCTTTTCTTTAGCCTTTTTTAATTGATCTCTCATATCATCAGAAAGGTAGTAATTAGCATCTATACATAATTTTTTTATAGTTTTTGTTATTTCAGCTACATTTATTTCTTTCATCGCTCGGCTCCTTTTTAAGTAAATATTTCAATATGGGAAAAGGCAGTTTATATAAACCGCCTACCTAAGTAACTTTCCCAAATTTATATTCAATTATTTTTTTCTATTAACTAGAGCTACAACTCTATTCATTTCATTATTAACTATCATGTATCCTTCATCTACGCCCATACCTGGTTTAGCAAGGCATTGATCTGCTCCACAAGCAATAGCTATGTTTGTGCAAACTTCTGCTGATCTGTTAGTTTCATTACATGTTCCACCACAGTATGCTCCACGGCCCATTTTCTTGCAGTATAGTATTGATTCAATTATGTTGTTAACTCCACCTAAGTCTGGTGTTTTTATTTGAAGCATATGGCCTGCTTTCTTATCTGCAAACAATACTACGTCTTCA
The DNA here is from genome assembly GCF_018861315.1 of Clostridium bowmanii. GTDB lineage: Bacteria > Bacillota > Clostridia > Clostridiales > Clostridiaceae > Clostridium_AD > Clostridium_AD bowmanii. Next base: position 164,649 of record NZ_JAHLDL010000003.1, read on the forward strand.
TATGTGTTACACCATTCGTCTGCAACTAATTCAACATTGATTTTTCTATTATCGAGTTCAGCAGTTAATGCAGCTAGTGCCTCAACTTGTCTTTCTCTGTGCTCAACATCCATTGGCCCTTCGATTCTTAACTTGAATGGTTTCGCAGCTTCTTCAAGAGTTGCTATATAATCTGCCTGAGCTTTTATATCATTGTCAAAAGCAACTCCGATTGTTCCATATACATCTATGTGGAATATTGGGTTATAGTTTTTATCAGTTCGGAGTTTTAATACTCTAGCACTTAACCATTGAACATAAGCAAGTAATTTCTCACCCTTAAGTCCTAATTTCTCTTCTACATTGTTTATTAATGCGTGAGGCATTACGTCTGCACCTTTAATTATCATTTTATCTGAGCTATTGTATCTATCATCACCTGATTGTGTAAAGATAGCAATTCTCTTAATATCTACTCCAGTTTTATATTCATCACGAACGATTTCTGCCATAGTTACTTTTTTAGCTTTTGCTACAGCATCTAGAATAGCTTGAGTCACTCCGTATCTTATTGCTGTATGAAGTCTTTTACCATTAACTAGCATGTGGTCAAACTCTTCTGCCATTTCTTTAAAGCTGTTTAATTCTCTACCTATTAATTTTGGTGCTATTTCTTTTTCTATGATTGGAATAAAGTCTTTTGCTAGGAATAATGGATCACGTCCGCCAGCTCCAGAATATTGTACTGCTGCACAATCTCCATAAGCAACCTCCCCATCTTCAAGTATAATCATTACTGATATTGATTCTCCCGCTTGTCTAATGGATGTAAATCCTTCTGTTACTGGTTCTCCTACATATGTAAAACCATCATGACCTGCTCCAGCTTTTATAGCTCTTTGATCGTCAAAATAAAATCCTGTTCTTCCTGTTGAACATAATACATCAATAATTTTCATATTTAACACCTATCCTTTTTTTTATTTTATAATACCTTTTAATCAATTTGTTTATTTTTTTTCTGGTCTTCCTATAAGTACACCTTTTCCTACTGCAAATATATCATCTATTGTCATTTGGAAGGATACATCTCTATTTTCAAACTTCGCTCTTTCTTCCAACTTTTTAGTATTAAAATTTTTCAATTCCTCTGTAAATGGTAGATTACCAAATTTAAAGTATCTTATTGCTCCATTATTATCTCTTGCAGGCATCATTTTACCAGCATTAAATTTACTTGGTGCAAATGGCACATCAATAATTCCCATTTCAAAGCCTTTAATAACTCCTATGGCTAAATCACCTTTTCCAACTTGATAAATCATATCTACCATACATTTCGTTTCTGCTTTAATTATTTCAATCTCAGTTTTTAATTCCTGAGACATAGGCATTCTTTGACCACTTAATAAGTTCAAAGTCATTTTTGTAGCCCTTATTCCCATAGCATTAGCTTCTTTAGTAGGAATTCCTACAGCTTCATGAGGAGTTTTAACTATTACTTTTGTTGCTCCTGCAAGTGCTGCAGCTGCTGCTCCTGTTGCTATAACTCCAAAAGCTTTTGCTTCATCTTCTGGGAATCCTCCCATCCATTCATGCATTACTGTTGTTACATATACGTCGTTATATCCATTAGCTTTTAAATATTCATGGCACTGCTCTTCTAAAGCTCTTATAGCTGCTACGTCTTGTATTAAATTACCACATTGACCATATCCAACTGTAACGTTTTTAACACCTTGTTCTGCTGCAACTAATGTTTCTATTATGGCAACTGCATTTGAAGTACTAGGTGGAACTAAAGTTCCTGTTAATGGTCCAAAAGGTTCTCTATTTATTGATATTCCTTGCTGCTCATAATAACCAACAAGTCTATCACAATATTGCCAATCTAACATTGATTTCTTCAAACTTGCATTTTTAGCATAAGGAATATTGTAAGAAATTCCGCCGCCTTCATTTGAAGTCCAACCTGAAGCATGAGTTATTTCAGCAAGTAGTCTTGCATCGGGTGTACCGTGTCTTGCTTCTAATGGAAGGTTTACTGCTTCAAATACTTGTCTACAACCTTTAACTCCATGATTAACTCCTGGAAATCCATTTAACAATGATCTTCCTTCAGTTATACTGTCCTTTATTCCTATTTCACATGCGTCATATCTATTTAACCTTGTATAACTATCTATTGTCGTTGGAAGTAAATCAGCTCCACCTTCTTCTTCTAAAAATTTTAAAAGTTCAATGTGCTTGTCAATTAATGCAACACCTGCTCTTGGTTGTGCTAGTGTTATTCCTTCTTCTTTAGCTTTTATTAATTTTTTAGCAAAGTTTTTGTGATCAGGAATTTGCTTATTGTATTCTATAGCCTCTTTTAAATCTACCTCACTGCCTGTTGGCCACTGCTTTAATACTTCTTCTCTTATTTCAAAGAACTCTTCGTCTGTCCATTTTTTATTTCTTAATTCCACTAAAATCCCTCCTAATAATTATACTTGCACTAAATATTTTTTCATAATTCTAACAGCTTTATCTGGATAATATTGTGAAAGTAATCCCATAGCGGATAATATATAAGTTTTATCCATCAAATACTTTGCATTACGTGGTTTCAAATATATTGGGTTCTCATCATTAAAAGCTCCTGCTTTTAAAATATCTTGTGGATTTTCACTATGAACTAATACTCCACCTGTACCTATCACAAACTTTACATCCATAAGATCTTTTCCTATTTGGGTATACATAGCTCCCATAGGAGTAGCTGTGTGTTCTATTGTACCTACATGCCTTTCCATTGATAACTCTGTGGCTACCTTCGCCATAGCCTCATCAAAGTCTATTTCTTCCTTAGTCATAGGAACCATTTTTATATGTTCTATTCTATATTTACAACTTGCATCAATATCAATCTTTCTTTCCGTATCACCTAGATAATTTCTCATTTTTCTGCTACCGGCTGCTTCTCTTAATGAAACTGCAGAATATCTCATTCCAAGATCACCTTCAACAGTTCTTTTAGCAAATGGTTCCTCAAGACCCCTTACGGTAACCCCTGCTTTTGTAGGTTCTCCGTCTGCTATAGAATGTACGTCGGTGGTTGCGCCACCAATATCTATAACTATTAAATCTCCCAGACCACTTTCTTCATCACTGCCTTCACTTAATGTCCTTGCAGCCTTTAGAACCGCTGCTGGTGTTGGCATTAAGATACCTTCTACTAACTCTTCTGCATTGCTCAGTCCCTTAGCATAAATTATTTTATCCATAAATACTTTTCTAATTTCTTCGCGAGCAGGCTCTACATTTAGTTTACTTAACTGTGGCATTACATTACTTGTAATAGTAAAGTACATTTTAGCCTTAGTAAATATTTCTCTTATCTCATCGCTTGCCACTTTATTTCCAGCTACTACTATTGGTAATTTAATTTCATTTTCAGCTAACATTCTTGCATTGTGTATAACACAATCTTTGTTACCACCATCGGTTCCACCTGCAAGAAGTATTATATCTAAATCTGAATTTTTGATTTCTTCAATTTCAGTAAGTGTTAATTCATAGCTATATACTTTTAACACTCTAGCTCCAGCTCCAAGTGCCGCTCTTTTGGCAGCCTCTGCAGTTAAATCTGGCACCAAACCAATAGCTATCATTTTGAGACCACCCGCAGCTGAGGAACATGCTAACTTCTTAACGAAATTAACGTTCTGCTTTTTTAGTATACCCTCTATTTTTGAATAAGCCTTATCATAACCTATCATTATATTATCTTCAATAGTGGTTATATCTTTTGCTGTAGCAATTATTTCCTCTTTTTCTAAATCTACAACGGTTAGTTTAGTATATGTACTTCCAAAATCTACAAGCAAATATGCATCCACTTATATCACTCCTATTTGTTTTGTAATAAACCTAGTGCTTCTTTTAAATCGTGTATTGTTGTTTCCAAAGATGTATTTGGTGGATATACCTTATTAAATCCCATTGCAGTGAATCTTTTATGTACATCGTCCCAATTTTGTTTTCCAACAACTATGTTTCCACCTACGAATAACAATATCCCATTTAATCCTGCTTCATCACATTTTTCTCTCATACCCCTGCAATCGATTTCTCCTTGACCATAAAGAGAAGATACTATTATTACATCTGCATTAGTTTCAACAGCTGCATTTATAAAATCCTCTTGTGGAGAAAGCACTCCTATGTTTATAACATTAAAACCAGCTTCTGTTAGAGCATAATCTAATATTTTATTGCCAACAGCATGACAATCTGACCCTATTACTCCTAAAATCAAAGTCTTTTTTTCCATTTTTTAAAAGCCTCCCAAATAATTTATTAGCATATAATTTTTAAACACATTATTTTTTGAACTTTATTTCAATAATCTTTGACTTAAGTGCTTTTACAGAACCTTCATCTAGACTATATAGAAATTCGATTATTTCCTTGTTTTCTGAATTTGAACTCTTAACATCTTTATATCTACCCGGAGATACTATCAGCACATCTGATTTCTTAATTATATCCTCAAGTTCTTTTGTATCAGTAGTATTGGAATAGCTTATATCAGCTTCACACAATCCTGCTTTTTCTAAAGCTCCCTTAATTTTAAATATAAATTCTTCTGAGATACATATAAACCCAAACTTTGTATTTAAACTATACCTAGCAATCTTAACTATTGGTTCTAAATTCGGAATTATAGCAACTCCTAAAATCTCTTTATCAAGTCCAATGGTAAGATCAGTCACTTCATTAATGTGATTAAATGTAGTTATTATGAACTCAGCGCTTTCAATCTTATCTTTAGTATCCTTGTCCATCTTTTTTAAATCGCTTATAGTTAAGAACATAACATTCATGTTACTATTCCTACTAAGTTGCTTACTAAATACTTTAGCTTGTTCAATATTGCACTCTACGTATATTACTATGATTTTGTCCATTATCTGTTTTTTCTCATTTACTCTTTGATTTACTAAATCTAAAAATTCTTCTGGTTTCATTCCAATTTCTAAAGCTTCTTCTAAGCCCAAGTCCACGAATTTCATTATCTTCTTTTTTATGTCTAAACTCTCCCAAGAAATAGCTTCTTCAACTACGAAAGTTCCCCTTCCCTGATAGGATTTAAGTGCCCCATCTTGTTCTAGGTCATTATATGCAGTACTTATTGTATTTCTGCTTACACATATTCTTTGAGATAATTCTCTTTCTGTAGGCATTTTCGTTCCAACCTTGAGAGATCCTTTTTTTATCTCATCCATGATTTGTTTTTTTACTTGAATGTAAAGTGGTACTCCATTTTTTTTATTTACTTCAATATCGATAAAAATCCCTCCCAAAGCATATTGGATTAATGGACTAATCCACCGATACCTTTATGATACCATATGGACTAGTCCATTTCAATGATTGAATTATCAGTCTTTAGCATTGTATTTCGTGTTTTAAAGGTACTAGCCTTGATTAGCTAGCTTAGTCTTATATTTAATACTATTTCCACATATGCTTGATAAGGTTTTCATGTTTTGTCTAATAAGAGTTTCACAATTATGGTTATATTTTGTAAAAATCATCATTATTATAATATATATAAATACTAAGGGGGACCCTTATGATCAAGAATAAGTTTTCTTTTGTTATATATCTTTTAAGTGCTGTTTTAGTATTAGCTCTTTCAACATTTATATTTATGGTTATCACACATATTTCATATATTAATGTAGATAAAATAACTATATCAAAATATACCGGTGAAAGAGTTTTTAATAAGCCTTATATTAAAGGAATAAATTTATATTGGACTTATTGAAAAAGGCCCAATTTAATGCAAAAGAGACATATTCATAGAACAATATGTCTCTTTTTGACTTAATAATTCATTAAATATTTTTATAATTATATTGGACTAAAATTACTGTGTTACGATTATTTATTCTTTGGGAAAACTCTTATAAAACTCACCTACAGATTTACTTATGGACTTTGCAATTTTTTCTTGATACTCGTCAGATTTTAATTTTTGTTCTTCTTCAAAGTTTGATAAAAATCCACATTCAACTATAACACTTGGCATATTATCATTCTCTCTTAATACTCTGTAAGCACTTTTAGCAGGCTTTTGCACTCTATTATTGCTAAGATCTATATCATTCCTAAAATTTTTCTGAATTGTACTGGCAAGAGTTAGACTATCTTTATAATTCGAGTACCATACTTGTGCTCCGTAATATTTACTTTGGGTAAAATAATTCAAATGAATGCTAATGAACATATCACAATTACTAGATTTCTTTAAATCGTATCTATTTTTTAAATCTTCCTTATACCTTTCTCGTATAGTTCCATTGGTTAAAAAAGTTCCTGTATCTTCCTGTCTTGTCATCACAACCTGGTAGCCTGCATTTTGTAGGCTAGCTTTAAGCTTTATTGCTATGCTTAAATTAATGTTTTTTTCTACAGTGCCATTTTTAGAACTTGTTCCACCATCCATTCCTCCATGACCAGCATCAATAAGTATTATTCTACTTCCACCTTGTAATTTTTCATTGTTCATAGTTTCTTTTACAAATCTTAGATTTATGCCCATAAAACTCACCATTGATAAAGTGATTACTATAACTATAGCTATTAATTTATTGTTCCTGTATCTCAACACACCCACCCTTTTATTTATTCCTGTCCTTAATTTTATTCAGTTTGCAGATGATTTAGTATTTTTGACATAAAAATGTGACTGAAATAAAAAAACACCCACTAAAAATTTTAGCAGCTGTTTTTTTTGCATTCTTATTTACTTTTACTTTATTACTACTTCAGCAATATTAGTTGCATGATCTCCTATTCGTTCAAAATTACTAATCATATCTAAAAACATAGTACCAACTGTAGCTCCGCATACTCCGTTATTTAATCTTCTTATATGTGATAATCTTAGTTCTCTTTCTAAGCTATCTATTCTATTTTCTATCGCCATAATGGATTCCGCTTTTATAATATCATTGTTTTCAAAACTCTCGATACTAATCTCTAACGCGTGAACTATGTATTTATACATTCCATCTAACTCCTGCAATGCATCTTTAGAAAAATCTAAATTCTTTTGAATCTTTTCACTAGTTATATCTACTAAGTTTTCAGCATGGTCTCCTATTCGCTCTATGTCATTTACTACATTAAACATGGAAGTTACTATTTTAGTTTGCTGTTCTGATAATTGTGTAGAAGAAAGTTTCACTAAATATGATGTAATTTCATCCTCAAGTAAATTTATTAATTTTTCATTATCATAAACAGTTTTTATACTATTTTCGTTATCGGTAATAAAGCACTCCATAGCAAGTTGCACATTTTCTTTTGCTAAATTGGCCATTCTAACAACCTCTTTTTTAGTTTGCCCAACTGCAATAACTGGTGTTTCTAGTAACCTGTCGTCTATATATTTAACATCCATTATTTGAACTTCATCGTCTCCAGGTATTATCTTATTAACAAGTGCTACAAGATATTTTATAAATGGCACCATAATTATTGTATTTGATATATTAAATATAGTATGAGCATTGGCAATTTGTCTTTTTATCTCCATACTTCCGCCCGGTGATATATATTGTACTAATTGTATTAGTGGATGTATTAATGGAATAAAAATCAATGTACCAAATATGTTGAAGAATAAGTGTATTAGTGCCGCTTTTTTAGCTGTTTTAGAGGTTCCTATACTTGATAATAAAGCGGTTATGCATGTCCCTATATTATTACCAAATAAAATTGGAACCGCTACTCCAAGAGGCAATGCTCCTGTGGAAGCTAAAGCCACTAAAATACCAGTAGATGCGGATGAACTTTGTATTACTGCTGTCATCAGTGCACCAGTTAAAATTCCCAATAGAGTATTTCCCTCTAATTTCATTATTAAAGTTGCAAAAGCTGGAGAATCACCTAATGGAGACATAGTGTCCTTCATTAGCTCCATTCCTAAAAAAAGAATACCAAATCCTAATATAATATTACCTATTTCTCTACCTTTTTTACCTTTTGAAAATATTATTGTTAAAGAACCTACTCCTAAAAATATCGGAATTATGTTATCTAGTTTAAAGGCAATTAATTGAGCAGTTATAGTAGTTCCAACATTAGCTCCCATAATCACTGCAGCCGCTTGATATAGGTTCATAAGGCCTGCATTAACAAACCCTACTACCATTACAGTAGTAGCACTACTGCTTTGTATAACTGCTGTTATGGCAGCTCCTGTGGCTACTCCCTTTATTGGATTAGATGTTATTTTTTCAAATATTTTTTTAAGTTTTTCACCAGAAGTATTTGCGAGTCCATCGCCCATCATTTTCATTCCATATAGAAATAATCCAAGCCCTCCAAAAAGGCCAATGACCATATTTACAACATTCATAAAATCCCTCCATATTTTTAGGTACTATTAGTATTTTAATCTTTCATATAAATAATACTATAAATTAGACCGTATGTTAGGTAATTGATAATATATTTAACATAGACTTTAAGAAACTTAACACAAACATAACATATGAGGTATTTACTTTTTAACCACATTGTATATTACAATTCTAGTACTAATAACTCTATATATCCTTCTAAAATAAAAGAGAGAATATACACTTATTAATAAGTGTATATTCTCTCTTGATTGCAATAATATTATCTCTTTGAAAACTGAGATGCCTTTCTTGCTTTTTTAAGACCGTATTTCTTTCTTTCCTTCATTCTTGGATCTCTTGTTAAAAAACCTGCTTTTTTAAGTTCTGGTCTTAAAGTTTCGTCAGCTTTTAAAAGTGATCTAGAAATTCCGTGTCTTATTGCTCCGGCTTGACCTGTATATCCACCGCCGTGCACATTTACTAATATATCGAATTTATCTTTAGTTCCAGTTAACACTAGTGGTTGATTAACTATAAGCATTAAAGTTTCTAATCCGAAATAATTTTCTATTGCTCTTTTATTTATAACTATTTTACCTTCGCCAGGTACAAGTCTAACTCTCGCAACTGATTTCTTTCTTCTTCCTGTTCCTATATATTGAACTTTTGCCATTATATTTACTCCCTCCTAACCTGATTAGTATTTAAGCACTAATGCTTCTGGGTTTTGTGCCTGGTTCTTATGTTCTGGTCCTCTGTAAACAGTCATTTTCTTAATTGTTTGACGACCTAATGGTCCCTTTGGAAGCATTCTTCTTACTGCCTCTTCAAAAATAAACTCAGGTTTTTTAACCATTGCTATTCTATATGGAACTTCTTTTAATCCACCTGGATAAAAAGAGTGATGTCTTAACATTTTTTGGTCTAATTTCTTACCAGTTAAAACGATCTTATCAGCGTTTATTACGATTACAAAGTCACCAGTATCCACATGTGGTGTAAATGTTGGTTTATGTTTTCCTCTTAATATTGAAGCTATTTGGCTAGCTGCTCTTCCTAAAACTTTTCCTTCTACGTCGACAACGAACCATTTTCTTTCAATTTCTAGTGGTTTTGCTATAAATGATTTTGATTTCATTATTTTCCCTCCCTGAACTTTTAACAAATTAATTTCTATGCTAAAGATCCGGGGCTAGTGGATCTCATTACACGATAATATATTCAAACATTAATAAGTATAATACATTCTACCGGGTGTGTCAATGTTTTTACACAGGATATTGCAACTATTAATGTTTTATTTTAATAAAAAACTTCTTCCAAGCATAATCCACCAGGCGGAGCAGATTTTCCAGCCCTTGCTCTTTCTTTTGAAAGGATTATATTTTCTATTTCATTAGGGTTAATCTTTCCTTCTCCAACTCGAATTAGTGCCCCGACTATTATTCTAACCATATTATAAAGAAATCCATCAGCTGCAATATATATTTTTATTATATCTTCATTCTTTATGATATCTAGTTTAAAAATAGTTCTTACAGAGGTTTTTACGGAGCTACCTAAATTTTTAAATGCAGAAAAGTCATGAGTACCCATAAAATATTCTGCTGCTTGTTTCATAGCATCTATGTCTAACATTCTTTTGTGATGATATATATAATTACGTCCTATTGCAACAGACTCATACCTATTTAATATAGTGTAACTATAAAGCTTTCCAGTACTATTATACCTTGAATGAAACTCACAAGGCATCTCAAATGAGTGTAGGATCACAATATCTAGTGGGAGTTTGCTATTAATAGCCCCCGTGAACTTTTCTACATGTATTTTACTATCAGTATAAAAGTTACCTACATATCCTTTTGAATGAACCCCAGCATCTGTTCTACTAGCACCTGTAATCTGAGTTTTTTCACCCGTAATCGCTTCAATAGCCGTCTCTACTTTTTCTTGAATAGTCATTATGTTCTTTTGTCTTTGCCATCCTGCATAATTTGTTCCATCGTATTCTATTATAATCTTTATATTTCTCACCACTTCACACCCTTTTCTATTTATAACTTTAGCAGATGATTATGTTCTGCTAATAATAGTAACAACAAATAGAAGTGTAAACGCAAAACTTGCAATATAATCTTTTCTAGTTATTTTTAATTGTTTCATTCTAGTTCTTCCTTCTCCACCTTTATAACATCTTGACTCCATAGCCATAGCCAATTCATCAGCTCGTCTAAAAGAACTTATAAATAATGGCACTAAAATAGGAATTAAACTTTTTGCTCTACGTATCAAATTTCCAGACTCAAAATCAGCACCTCTAGCCATTTGTGCTTTCATGATTTTATCAGTTTCGTCCATTAACGTCGGAATGAATCTTAATGCAATAGTCATCATCATTGCCAGTTCATGAGCTGGCACTCCTATTCTTTTAAATGGGTTTAAGAGCTTCTCTATGCCATCAGTTAACTCTATGGGTGATGTTGTAAGTGTTAGTATTGATGTTCCCATAATTAAGAAAACTAGTCTAACTATCATAAAGGCTGCAATTATTAGCCCTTCTTTATAAACATTTATAAACCCCCAGTGAAAAATTGCTGGCTGTTTTCCAGTAGTCATAAAAATATTTAATACTGCTGTAATAAGTAATAATATTAAAATTGGCTTTAATCCACTGTAAATATACTTAAATGATAATTTTGAGATTAAAATTGTAACTATTAAAAATATTATTACAAATAAATAGCCTTCAAAATTATTCACTAAAAATAAGTCAACAATAAATAGTAGAGATACCAATATTTTCACTCTTGGATCTAGTTTATGTACAAATGACTCCCCTGGTATATATTGACCTATTGTAATATCTTTGATCATAAAAATTCCTCCAATGTGTTATAAGCATCACACATTACTGTTTTATATAAAAATCTTATTAAGACAAAAATTTAGACTACTGCTTTTTTAATATTCTAAGCAATTCTTGTCTAGCTTTTTCTATAGTAAATATATCCTCAGATATATGGAACCCTTTGCTGCGTAGTTCTCTAATTAAATATGTTACTTGTGGTACTGCAAGTCCTACGCTTTCCAATTTTTCTATTTCTTTGAATATTTTCTCTGGGGTTCCGTCTAGAATGCAAGTTCCACTATCCATTACTATAATCCTATTTGCAACTTTAGCAACATCTTCCATGCTATGCGACACTAAAATTATAGTGATATTGTTTTCTTTGTATAGCTCAACAATCTTATTTAAAATATCATCTCTTCCTTTTGGGTCAAGACCTGCAGTTGGTTCATCTAAAATTAAAATGCTTGGCTGCATAGCCACTACACCTGCAATAGCCACTCTTCTCTTTTGCCCACCACTTATTTCAAAAGGTGATTTATCTTTAAATTGCTCATAGCCCAGTCCAACAATTTTCATAGCTCTACGAACCCTTTTATTTATTTCATCATTATCTAGACCTAAATTTTGTGGCCCAAAGGCAATGTCTTTTTCGATAGTTTCTTCAAAAAGTTGATATTCAGGATACTGAAACACTAGTCCAACTTTTTTTCTTATGTTTGTAAGTTTTACATTTTTCTTTGTTATATCTATGTCGTCTATTAGTAGACTTCCTGATGTTGGTTTTAGAAGTCCGTTTATATGTTGTATTAATGTAGATTTCCCTGAGCCAGTATGCCCAATGAGTGCCACAAATTCTCCCTGCTTTATTTCTACAGATACATTATCTAAAGCTTTTTTTTCAAAAGGAGTTTTTGGCATATATATATGTGTTAAATTTTCTATTTTAATTGACATAATGCATTCACCATCTCATTTATGGTTAATATATCTGATGCTATATTAATACCACTTTGTTTAAGTTCATAGGCTAGTTCTGTTACCTGTGGAACGTCAAGCCCTATTTTTTTCATAGTAGCAACATTTCTAAATATTTCTCTAGGTATTCCATTCATTACAATTTTGCCATTATCCATAACTACAATTCTATCCGCTTCTACTGCTTCTTCCATGTTATGAGTTATTAATATTATTGTTATACCATATTTTTTGTTTATTTCTTTTATTGTCCGAATAACTTCTTTTCTCCCAAATGGATCCAGCATTGCTGTAGGTTCATCAAATACAATGCACTTTGGCATCATAGCAAGAATACCAGCAATAGCTACTCTTTGTTTTTGGCCTCCGGAAAGTAAGTGTGGAGCATGTTTCCTATATTCATACATTCCAACATTTTTTAATGAATCATCCACTCTTTTTCTTATTTCTTTAGGCTCCAGGCCTAAATTCTCAGGACCAAATGCTACATCTTCCTCTACAATTGTTGCAACAATTTGGTTATCTGGATTTTGAAATACCATTCCAGCTACCTTCCTAATGTCCCATAAATTGCTTTCCTTCGATGTTTGTAATCCATCTACATACACTTGCCCGTCAGTAGGTATTAATAGTGCATTTATATGTTTAGCAAAAGTTGATTTTCCTGAGCCATTATGGCCAAGTACTACTAAAAATTCACCCTTGTTAACCTCTAAATTTAGTCCATCTATGGCTACTTTAGGCTGCTCATCTTCACTTTGAGGGTACTTATAAACAAGATCATTACATACAACCATTTTTTCACCCATAAGTGTCACTCCCTACATCTATAAATATTTATAAGAAAATGGGGACTAAGTTTGATTTAACTTAATCCCCTTTGTTCAAACTATACTAATTCTATTATACTCATCTCTGCTGCGTCGCCTCTTCTTGGACCCATTTTCATGATCCTAGTATATCCGCCGTTTCTCTCAGCATATTTAGGTGCAATATTGTCAAACAAATCTTTAACTACACTTTCTTCAGTAATGAATGAAAGTGCTTGTCTTCTAGCATGAAGATCTCCTCTTTTTCCAAGAGTTATCATTCTTTCTGCAAACTTTCTAGTTTCTTTTGCTCTAGTAACTGTTGTCTCAATTTTTCCGTATTTCAACAAATTAGTTGCAAGACTTCTAAACATCGCGATTCTTTGATCAGTAGAACGTCCTAATTTACGATACATTGCCATATGTTTTCCTCCTTACTCCTCGCTTAGCTTCAAGTTCAAGCTCAATGCTTGAAGTTTTTGTTCAACTTCTTCGAGTGATTTCTTACCCAAATTCCTGACCTTCATCATATCATCCATCGATCTCTCTGTTAATTCTTGAACTGTATTAATACCAGCTCTTTTTAAGCAATTATAGCTTCTAACAGATAGGTCTAATTCTTCAATAGTCATTTCAAGAACTTTTTCTTTCTTATCTTCTTCTTTTTCAACCATTATTTCAACATTATCTGCATGATCTGTTAATGTCATAAATAATTTAAAGTGCTCAATAAGTATTTTAGCTGATAAACCAATAGCTTCGTCTGGTCTAATAGTTCCATTAGTCCAAATTTCAATAGTTAATTTATCATAATCAGTAATCTGGCCTACTCTAGTGTTTTCTACAGCAAAATTAACTCTTTTAACTGGAGTATAGATTGAATCTACTGGTATAGTAGCAATTGGTAATTCATCTGTCTTATTTTTAGCCTGAGACACATATCCTCTACCCTTGTTAACAGTTAGTTCCATATATAGTTTAGCACCATCATCTAATGTTGCTATATGTAAATCATCGTTAACAACCTCTATATCACCATCAGTTTTAATATCTGCTCCAGTAACTACTCCAGGTCCTTTAGCATCAATGTAGACTGTTCTAGGCCCCTCTCCATTCATTTTAAGTGCTAAGCTTTTGATATTTAGAATTAATTCTGTAACATCTTCTTTAACACCCTTAACTGTGGAAAATTCATGAAGTACTGTATCAATTTTGACTGCACTTGTAGCAACTCCAGGTAATGAAGAAAGAAGAATCCTTCTTAATGCATTACCTAGTGTTATACCATAACCTCTTTCTAATGGTTCAATTATGAATTTACCATATGAATCATCATCAGCAGTCTCTACACATTCTATTTTTGGCTTTTCTATTTCTAACATACTAAAACCCTCCTTTTTTTTAATTGGCAACTTATTATGAGGGCAACCGATTCTATATTAATGCCTATTTGCTGTATAACTCGACGATTAAAGTCTCGTTAACAGGAACATCTATATCTTCTCTAGTTGGTAGTGCTAAAACTTTTCCTTCAAATTTCTCTGTATCAGCTGCTAACCAACTTGGTAAAGTTTTAGGATTCTCAGCAAATACTTTAAATTTCTCAGTAGCTCTACTCTTTTCACATGGTGAAATTACTTCATTTGCAGTTAAGCTGTATGAAGGAATATCTACCTTTTTACCGTTTACTAAGAAATGTCCGTGAGTTACTAGTTGCCTAGCTTCTTGTCTTGAATTACCGTAACCTAATCTATAAACTACGTTATCAAGTCTTACTTCTAGAAGTCTTAATAAATTTTCACCTGTTATGCCTCTTAACTTGTCAGCTTTATCATAGTATCTTCTAAATTGGCTTTCAAGTATTCCGTATATTCTCTTAGCTTTTTGTTTTTCTCTTAATTGTAATCCATAATTAGACATTTTTTTCTTACTCTGTCCGTGTTGTCCCGGTGCATAGCCTCTTCTTGCAAATGCACATTTATCTGTAAAGCATCTATCACCCTTAAGGTTTAGCTTCATACCTTCTCTTCTGCAAAGCCTACAAGTAGCTCCAGTATATCTTGCCATTCAAATTACACCTCCTGTTTTCTATACGTCTATTTACTTTAATCTTAATAACTAGACTCTTCTTCTTTTTGGTGGTCTACATCCGTTATGTGGAATTGGAGTAACGTCTTTGATTAAAGTAATCTCTAATCCAGCCGCTTGAAGTGATCTAATTGCCGCTTCTCTACCTGCTCCTGGTCCTTTAACGAATACATCAACACTCTTTAAACCGTGCTCCATAGCTGCTTTTGTAGCAGCTTCTGCTGCCATTTGAGCTGCAAAAGGAGTACTCTTTCTTGATCCTCTAAAGCCTAATCCGCCTGCACTAGACCAAGATAAAGCATTTCCCGCTACATCTGTAAGTGTAACGATAGAATTATTAAAAGTAGACTTTATATGTGCACAACCGTGCTCAATATTTTTCTTCTCTTTTTTTCTTCTACTTCTCTTAACTTTTTGAGCCATTGTATTCCCTCCTAACTATTTCTTTTTGCCCGCCATTGTTTTCTTAGGGCCTTTTCTTGTTCTAGCATTAGTTTTAGTTTTTTGTCCTCTTACTGGAAGACCTTTTCTATGTCTTATTCCTCTATAACATCCAACTTCCATCAACCTTTTTATATCTAATGCAACTTTTCTTCTTAAGTCACCCTCAATTATAAAGTTTTTGGTGATGTATGTTCTAAGTTCATTAACTTCTTCTTCAGTTAAGTCTTTAACTCTAGTATCAGGATTCACTCCTGTTTCTTTTACTATTCCTTGTGATTTAGAAAGTCCAATACCAAAGATATATGTTAAAGCTATTTCAACTCTTTTTTCTCTTGGTAGGTCAATACCTGCTATTCTTGCCATTTACTGTTTACACCTCCTAGATACTTGTTGTTACAATCTTATCACATCTATATCCTATAAAACGATTTAATGTGATTTATTAATAATATATTAATTTTTACATTTAATAGTTAACACCTATTTGTAAATAAAACCTATTAACCTTGCTTTTGTTTATGCTTAGGATTTTCACAGATAACCATTACTCGTCCTTTTCTTTTAATAACCTTACATTTTTCGCACATAGGTTTAACTGATGGTCTTACTTTCATAGCAAACCCTCCTTATTACTTATCTCTCCAAGTTATTCTCCCACGAGTCAAATCATATGGAGAAAGTTCTACTGTAACTTTATCACCTGGTAGTATTCGTATAAAATTCATTCTTAATTTACCTGAAATATGAGCTAATACTTTATGTCCACTCTCAAGCTCAACTTGAAATATTGCATTGGGCAAAGTTTCTAATACTACACCTTGCATTTCTATTATATCATCTTTTGACATAAGGTAATCAAACCTCCTTACCAATATCTGCAGATTGCAAAAATATTTTAATTTTTGAATTTGTAACCTTTTCCTTAGATAAAATTAAATCTCTAATTTCCTCAGCTACAATGCCTGTAAAATCCAGATGTTTAACCTTCTTTTTTTTAGGTTTCTCAATCTTTCTTAAATCTCCATCAGAAATATACACATATTCCTTATTAAGTATACCTACCACAATAAATTTTTTGTGCATATCCCTTCCCGCTTTAGAATGTACTACCTTACCTAAAAGGCTATTTTCGTCCAAATCATTCACCTCTATTAGTTCAAAGTTAATATTTCAGGACCACTTGTTATGATAGCAACAGTGTTTTCATAATGTGCAGATAAACTGCCATCTTTCGTTACTACCGTCCATCTATTAGATTTTACTTTGACATAATGCTTTCCTATATTTATCATAGGTTCAATTGCAAGTACCATACCATGAACTAATTTAGGACCTCTACTCGGAGTACCATAATTAGGAACCTCTGGATCTTCATGCATTGATCTCCCAATACCATGACCTACAAAATCCCTAACTACAGAGTATCCATGCTCCTGCGCATAACACTGAATTGCAGCAGATATGTCTGATAATCTATTACCGATTATAGCTTTTTCAACACCCTTAAAAAAACTGTTTTTAGTGACTTCGATGAGCATTGCAGCTTCATTAGATACTCTTCCTACTGGAAAAGTTCTAGCAGCATCTCCATGATAGCCATTTACTATGGCACCACAATCTATGCTAATTATATCTCCTTCAAGTAAAATCCGGTTGTTGGGAATTCCATGAACCACTTCATCATTAACAGATGTACATATGGAAGCTGGAAACCCACAATAACCTTTAAAAGATGGTTTAGCACCCTGCTTTATTATGAACTCTTCAGCTAATTTATCTAAGTCTGCAGTGGTTATTCCAGGTTTTATTACTGATTCAATTAATGCAAGAGTTTCAGCAACTACTTTACCTGCATTTCTCATATATTGTATTTCCATATCACTTTTTATGTTAATCACTTTTCTATCTCTTCTAAGATACCACAGATACTTTCAAATACACTATTAATTGCTTGTGTTCCATCAACTTCTGATAATAAGTTTTTGTCACCATAATACTTTATAAGTGGCTGCGTTTGAGCATCATATATGTCTAACCGTTCACTAACGGTGTCTTTACTGTCATCCGCTCTTTGTACAAGAGCAGATCCGCACAAATTACACTTTCCCTCTGTTTGTGGTGGATTAAATGTAATGTGATAGCTAGCACCACAGGTAAGACAAACTCTTCGACCAGTCATTCTATTGAGAATAAATTCTCTAGGAACCTTTATTAATAATGCCGTATCAAGATAGTCGCCTTTTTCAACTAAAAGGGTTTCTAAGGCTTCTGCTTGTTTAACGGTTCTTGGATATCCATCTAATAAAAATCCATTTTTACAATCTTCATTATCTAATCTATCCTTGATTATATCTATAGTCAATCCATCAGGAACTAAATGTCCCTTATCAATATGTTTCTTAGCTTCGATTCCAAGAGGGGTTTTTTCTGAAATATTCTTTCTGAATATATCCCCAGTTGATATATGTGGTATGGAGAATTTATTACTTATAGATTTTGCTTGCGTTCCTTTTCCGGCTCCCGGAGGACCTAACAAGATTATTCTCATAGTATCATCTCCTGGTATAATTTATCTAAGGAATCCTTGGTAATGGCGCATTACTAATTGTGATTCAAGTTGCCTTAACGTCTCAATAGCAACATTTACCATGATCATTAACATTGTCCCACCAAAGTATACTCCTTTAAAGTGAGTATATCCCTCTATAATAATAGGGAATATTGCTATAACAGCCGCAAAAGTTCCTCCAAGTATTGAAATCTTAGTCAATACCATATCGATATAATTCGCTGTATTCTCTCCCGGTCTAATACCTGGTATAAAGCCTGATGATTTATGCATGTTTTCAGCCATTTCATCTGGTTTAAATGTTACCTGAGTATAGAACCAAGTAAAGAATACTACTAACACAAAATATACCGTGGCATATTTCCAACTGTTCCTTTCAAAAATGCTCCAAGGACTTCCTGTAATGAATTTTGCAAATGAAGATGTCGGTTTAAGTTGCGCTATTGTTTCTGGGAATGTCATTACTGACATTGCGAAAATAATACCTATAACTCCAGATCCATTTACATTGATTGGGATATGTGTTGATTGTCCTTTAAATGTTTTATTTCCAACTGACTTTCCAGCATATTGAACAGGAATTCTTCTTTCACCTAAACTTGCTATTACTACTGCTACTAATAATGCTATAGCTACTACAATAAACATTATAACCTCTACAAAATTTACAGTTCCTGCCTGCTGAAGTCCAGAAATTTTATACACAAGTGAAGGTAACCCTGATATAATATTAATAAAAATTATCAACGAAATACCATTTCCGATACCTTTACCAGTGATTTGCTCACCTATCCACACCAAAAATGTTGATGCAGTTGTCATCGTTAGTATGACTAAGAATATGGTTAAACTAGAATTACTTGAAAATGCTCCAGTACTTGAAATAATTGCATACATACCAAAAGCTTGCAGTGCTCCAAGCACTATTGAAGCATATCTTGTGTAATCCTGTATCTTCTTGCGTCCCTCAAGACCCTCTTTAGAAAGTTGCTCTAAATAAGGAATTGCTATTACAAGTAGTTGCATTATAATTGATGCATTTATGTATGGACCTACACCCATCGCAAAAATACTAAACTTACTAAATGCACCACCTGAAAGCATATCATAAAAACTAAATAATGTGCCTCCATTACTAGTTAATGATAAAAGTTTGCTAGCATCTACACCAGGAACAGGAATGAAAATACCCATCCTAATAATCGCAACCATAAGTAGTGTGAATATCATACGTTTTCTTAAATCCGGAATTTTCCAGGCATTACGTAGGGTTGATAACATTTATATCACCTCAACTTTTCCTCCAGCCGCTTCAATTTTTTCAGCTGCTGCTTTAGAGAATTTTGTTGCACTTACAGTTAAACTCTTTTCTAAATTACCATTTCCAAGTATTTTAACTCCATTATGAACTTTTCTTATGACTCTTCTCTCTAATAGCAATTCTGGTGTAATCTCTGTTCCATTTTCAAAAATATTAAGTCTATCTACATTTATACAAGCATATTCTTTTGCAAAAATATTAGTGAATCCTCTTTTAGGTAATCTTCTGTATAAAGGCATCTGACCACCCTCAAATCCTGGTCTTGTTCCTCCACCTGATCTAGAGTTTTGTCCGTCTTGACCTCTTCCCGCAGTTTTACCCCACCCAGTAGCAGTACCTCTACCAAGTCTTTTACGAGATTTTTTTGAGCCTTCCGCAGGTCTTAAATCTTGAAGTTTCATGTAAACACCTCCTCGTTTTAAACTTCTTCTACATTTACTAGATATATAACTTTGTTAATCATACCTCTGATTTGAGGAGTTTCCTCGTGCTCAACATTTTGTCTTATTTTTCTTAATCCTAAAGCTTTACAAGTAGCAATATGTTCTTTTTTTCTACCTATTAAACTCTTAACCAATGTTAGTTTGACTTTAGCCAAGGTTTTCCCCTCCTATCTTAATATTTCTTCTACAGTCTTACCTCTTAATTTAGCAACATCTTCTGCTGTTCTTAGCCTTGCTAAACCATCAATAGTGGCATTAACTACATTTCTTGCATTACTTGAGCCTAAAGATTTGGCTCTAACATCTTTTAATCCTGATAATTCTAGAACTGCTCTAACTGGTCCGCCAGCTAGAACTCCTGTACCTTCTGCACCAGGCATTATGTGTATAACTGAAGTTCCGAACTTACCATCAATAGTATGAGGAATTGTTGTTCCAACCATAGCTACTGTTACTAAATTCTTCTTAGCATCTTCTATTCCTTTTCTAATTGCTTCTGGAATTTCTACAGATTTACCCATTCCAACGCCAACGTGTCCGTTTTCGTCTCCAACAACAACTAGTGCGCTGAATCTGAAGTTTCTTCCACCTTTAACAACCTTAGCAACTCTGTTTATATTAACTACTTTTTCCTTAAGATCTAATGTGCTAGGATCTATTTTCATGTGTTTCCCTCCTTTTCTTAGAATTTAAGTCCCGCTTCACGCGCGCCTTCAGCTAAGTTTTGTACTCTACCGTGGTATACATAACCACCTCTGTCGAATACTACTCCTTCTATTCCTTTTGCAAGTGCTCTTTCAGCAATCATTTTCCCTACTAATTTTGCTGCTTCTTTATTGCTTCCTAATTTTAGTTCGAAAGCTTTATCTATGCTTGAAGCAGAAACTAATGTGATTTGAGCAACATCATCTATTACTTGAGCATATATGTTCTTAGCACTTCTATATACAGCTAATCTAGGTGTTGCTGCTGTACCAGAAATTTTTCTACGTACTCTAAGATGACGCTTAACTCTATGCTTTTGTCTATCTTCTTTCTTGAACAAATCAATCACTCCTTCCTACTTTATTTCCCTGTTTTACCTTCCTTACGTCTAACAACTTCATCAGAATATCTAATTCCTTTGCCTTTGTAAGGTTCTGGTTTTCTCCAAGCTCTGATTTTTGCTGCAACCGCGCCAACTAATTGTTTATCAATACCTTTTACTATTATTTTATTAGCATCAGGTAATTCAAATTGGATTCCTGCAACTGCATCTATTTCAACTGGATGTGAATATCCAAGATTTAATGTAATTTTAGGTCCTTTTAATTGAGCTCTGTAACCAACACCAACTAACTCAAGAGTTTTTTGGTATCCTTCTGTAACGCCAATAATCATATTGTTTATTAATGATCTTGTAAGTCCATGAAGAGCTCTATGCTCTTTTACATCGCTTGGTCTTGTAACTACCAAAATATTGTCTTCTATAGCTATAGTCATTTTAGCACTCATGTTTTGAGTTAATTCGCCTTTCGGTCCTTTAACATTCACAACATTAGCTGGTGAAACTGTAACAGTTACACCACTCGGTATAGCTACTGGAAGTCTCCCGATTCTTGACATACTTACACCTCCTGTTTTGTTTTTAGACACCTAACAATTATTAATTGCTATGCCCTTTATATTCTTATTAAGTACTAACCAATTTAGAATTATTTATTCTATATGTACTGTAAGTACATACTTTTTTTTGATTTTCCTTATACTATATATCAATACTATGTACATAACAAACCAATTCGTTATGTCTTAGAATTATTATACTACCAAATATAACAAATAACTTCTCCGCCTAGTCCTAATTTTCTAGCATCTCTATCTGCAACTAGTCCTTTTGAAGTTGATATTATAGCAACTCCTAATCCGTTCAATACCTTTGGAATATCCTCATTTTTAGAATATACTCTTAGTCCTGGTTTAGATATTCTCTTAAGTCCAGTGATAACTCTTTCCTTGTTTTGACCATATTTCATTGCAAGTCTCATCATAGGAACAACGCCATCATTATATTCTTCAATGTTTTTAAGATATCCTTCTTGAAGCATTATATTTGCAATTTCCTTCTTTATAGTTGAAGAAGGTATTTCTACTATTTCATGTTTAACAACATTTGCATTTCTTATACGTGTTAGCAAATCTGCGATTGGGTCAGTCATAACCATTTTTCGTGCCTCCTTTCATTAGAATGTTCTAATTACCAACTTGCTTTTCTGCAACCAGGAATTTCTCCCTTGTGTGCAAGTTCTCTAAAACAGATACGGCATATACCAAATTTTTGTAATACAGAGTGCGGTCTTCCACAAAGTCTGCATCTTGTATAAGCTCTAGTTGAAAATTTAGGTTCTTTTTTCCACTTTTCTATTAATGCCTTACGTGCCATATGTTTCCCTCCTTATTATTGAGCAAATGGCATTCCAAGGAATCTTAATAGCTCTCTTGCTTCCTCGTCTGTCTTTGCAGTAGTAACGAATATTATATCCATTCCTCTTATCTTATCTATTTTATCATATTCAATTTCAGGGAATATAAGTTGTTCTTTAACACCTATTGCATAGTTTCCTCTGCCGTCAAATGCTTTAGAAGAAGCTCCTCTAAAATCTCTAACTCTAGGTAATGCAACATTCATTAATTTATCAGCAAATTCAAACATTTGTGATTTTCTTAATGTAACTTTACAACCTATTGGTGTATTTTCTCTTAATTTGAAGTTAGCTATAGATTTCTTTGCTTTTGTTATAATTGGCTTTTGGCCAGCTATAATTTGCATATCACTAACAGCAGATTCTAAAACTTTAGAATTGTCTTTAGCTTCGCCAACTCCCATATTTAAAACGATTTTTTCAAGTTTTGGTACTTCCATTATGTTTTTATACCCGAATTTTTCCATTAAAGCTTGAACTACTTCGTTTTCATATTTTTCTTGTAGCCTTGAACTCATATGTTAAACCTCCTTTCAGAAATTAAAATGTTTCTCCACATTTTTTGCAAACTCTAACCTTAGTTCCATCATCAAGAATTTTACTATTAATTCTTGTTACGTTTTTACATTTTGTGCAATATAACATAACTTTTGCAGAATTTATAGCTGCTTCTCTATGAGTTATTCCACCTTGCATGTTTTGTTTGCTTGGTTTTTGATGCTTTGTAACCACGCTAACATCTTTCACTAAAACCTTACCAGTTTTAGGAAATACAGCTAAGACTTCGCTTATTTTTCCTTTATCTTTACCTGAAATAACCATTACTGAATCTTTCTTTCTTACGTGCACTTTTTTAACTGCCATGTTAGACACCTCCTATCTTATAAAACTTCAGGCGCTAGTGATAAGATCTTACTGAAGTCTTTATCCCTTAACTCCCTAGCAACAGGTCCGAATATACGGGTACCTTTTGGGGTTTTGTCATCTTTAATAATAACAGCTGCATTATCATCAAATTTAACATATGATCCATCTGCTCTTCTTAAACCTTTTACAGATCTAACTATAACAGCCTTAACAACTTCGCCCTTTTTAACAACTCCACCTGGTGTTGCACTTTTTACGCTGGCAACTATTGTATCGCTGATGTTTCCCCATTTTCTCTTGGATCCACCTAATACTCTAATACACATAATTTCTTTTGCACCAGAATTATCTGCAACTTTTAACTTAGATTGCTGTTGTATCATTTCAAATACCCTCCTTTCAGTTCTTAAACTGAAATATTATTTAGCTTTTTCAACTATTCCAGTAATTCTCCATCTTTTATCTTTAGATAATGGTCTAGTTTCCATAATTGTAACTTTATCATTAATTTGCGCCTCATTATTTTCATCATGAGCCTTAAATTTTGTTGTTTTATTGATTATTTTTCCGTATAATGGATGACGAACTTTTGTTTCAATTGCAACAACTACTGTCTTATCCATTTTATCAGAAACTACTCTACCAGTTCTTGTCTTTCGGTTATTTCTTTCCACAAGAGCAACCTCCTTTCAGTTTTACTGTTCTAAAGACCTTATTTCTTCTTGTCTAAGGATGGTCTTAATTTGGGCTATAGATTTTTTAACCTGTTTAATTCTCATAGGGTTCTCTAATTGTCCTGTAGCTAGCTGAAACCTAAGGTTAAATAATTCTGCCTTTAAATCAGACATTTTCACTTGCAAATCTTGAGGATTACTTTGTCTTAATTCATTTAATTCATTAGCCTTCATTGAGTTCACCACCCATTTCCTCAAAATCTTTTCTAGATACAAACTTAGTTTTAATTGGAAGTTTGTGTGAAGCAAGTCTCATTGCTTCTCTAGCTGCTTCTTCTGTTACTCCTGCAATTTCAAATAAGACTCTGCCTGGCTTAACAACTGCTACCCAATATTCTACTGATCCTTTACCTGAACCCATACGAGTTTCAGCTGGTTTTTCAGTTACTGGCTTATCAGGGAAGATTTTTATCCAAACCTGTCCGCCTCTTTTTACTTCTCTATTGATAGCAACTCTGGCAGCTTCAATTTGATTACTTTTAACCCAACCACATTCTGTAGCTTGCAATGCATAATCACCGTATGCAATAAAGTTTCCTCTTGTAGCTTTTCCTCGCATTTTACCGCGATGAACTTTACGATGTTTAGTTCTCTTAGGCATTAACATATTTTATTCCTCCTTCCTTACACTTCTATGCGTTTACTTCTTCCTTAACGATTTTCTTTGTAGGAAGAACTTCACCTCTATAAACCCAAACTTTTACGCCGATTTTACCATATACGGTATTTGCTTCTGCAAATCCATAATCTATATCAGCTCTTAATGTTTGACACGGAATTGTACCTTCATGATAGTGTTCTGTTCTAGCTATTTCTGCTCCGCCAAGTCTTCCTGCACAAGCAGTTTTAACTCCCTTAACACCAGTTCTCATAGCTCTTTGAATAGTTTGCTTCATAGCTCTTCTAAAAGAAATTCTCTTTTCTAATTGAGAAGCAATGTTTTCTGACATTAATTGAGCATTATTCTCAGCTTGTTTTACTTCTACAATGTTAATTAAAACATTTTTATCAGCTACAAGTTTTTTCATGTCTTGTTTTATAACTTCAATTCCAGAGCCACCTCTACCAATAACCATTCCTGGTTTAGCAGTGTGTATGTTGATTTTAACCCTTTTTGCAGCTCTTTCAATTTCAATTTTAGAAATTCCAGCTGTATAAAGTTTGCCTTTTAAGAATTCTCTAATCTTATAATCTTCAACAAGATTGTCTGCGAAGTTCTTTTTGTCTGCATACCATTTAGAATTCCAATCTTTTATTACCCCAACTCTAAAGCCGTGTGGATTTACTTTTTGTCCCAAGTTATATCCCTCCTTCTTATAATCTTTCTGTAACTATTATAGTTACATGGCTAGATCTTTTTCTTATTCTATATGCTCTTCCTTGTGCACGCGGTCTAAATCTTTTAAGTGTTGGACCTTGGCATGCATAGGCATTAGCAACATATAATCTATTAACATCTAAGTTCAAGTTATTTTCTGCATTTGCTACAGCAGATTTAAGTACTTTGGTTACTACATCAGCTGCATTTTTGGAAGTAAATTGTAATATAGAAAATGCTTCTTTTACATTCTTACCTCTTATTAGATCAAGAACAATTCCCATTTTCATTGAGGATGTTCTCACATATTTAGCTATAGCTTTAGCCTCCATTAATTGTTTCCTCCTTCCGACACTATCTTACTCTGCTTGTTTTTTCCTTATCAATATGTCCTTTGAACGTTCTAGTTAGCGCGAATTCTCCTAATTTATGTCCTACCATATCTTCTAGTACATAAACTGGTACGTGTTTTCTTCCATCATGAACAGCAATAGTATGCCCTATCATTTGTGGAAAAATAGTAGAAGCTCTGGACCATGTCTTTATAACTTTTTTCTCGCCAGCTTTATTCATTTCATTTATTCTTTTTAAAAGAACTTCTTGTATAAAAGGTCCTTTTTTAACTGATCTACTCACTTTTGTGGCCTCCCTTCAAAAACTTAATCATAGATTAAAAATAAAACTACTTTCTATTTTTTCCCTTAACAATATATTTGTCAGAGTATTTTTTAGTTTTTCTAGTTTTATATCCCAATGCTGGTTTACCCCAAGGAGTCATCGGACTAGCATGACCAACTGGTGACTTACCTTCTCCACCACCATGTGGATGATCGTTAGGGTTCATTACAGAACCTCTGACTGTAGGTCTAAAGCCTAAATGTCTCTTTTTACCTGCGTTACCTATATTAACAATATCATGAGTTACATTAGAAACTGTTCCTATAGTAGCTCTACAGTTCACTCTAATATATCTTACTTCTCCACTTGGAAGTCTTACCTGAGCATAGTCTCCCTCTTTAGCCATAAGCTGCGCTGAAGAACCTGCAGATCTTACTAGCTGAGCACCTTTTCCAACCTGTAATTCAATATTATGAATTGTAGAACCGATTGGTATATTTACTATTGGAAGAGTATTCCCAATTTTTATGTCAGAATCAGCACCTGATACAATTACATCTCCAACTTTTAATCCAACTGGAGCGATTATGTATCTTTTCTCACCATCAGCATATACAACAAGAGCTATGTAAGCAGATCTATTTGGATCATACTCAATTGTAGAAACTTTTGCTGGAATACCATCTTTAGTTCTCTTGAAATCTATTAGTCTGTATGCTTGTTTTGCTCCACCACCACGGTGACGAACAGTTATTTTACCTTGGTTATTTCTACCACCTGATCGTTTTGTGCTTACAAGAAGTGATTTTAGTGGCTTATCTGTAGTTATCTCTACAAAATCTGACATAGTCATATTTCTTCTTGAAGGTGTGGTTGGTCTGAATTTCTTAATAGCCATTTGATTTCCCTCCCTTTTCTTCGCTTATCTGGCTTCTGCCAATACCTGCTTAATAATTACATTCCGTCAAAAAACTCAATTGTCTTACTTTCTGTTGTTAAAGTAACAATAGCTTTTTTGAAATCAGCACGTTTTCCAATGTGAACTCCAACCCTCTTAGTTTTACCTATGTTTCTTAAAGTTCTTACATTTTCAACTTTGACTCCAAATACATCTTCTACTGCTTTTTTAACCTGAGTTTTATTGGCATGAATATCAACTATAAAGGTGTATTTTTTATCAGCCATTACAGCCATACTTTTTTCAGTGATTACCGGTTTTCTTATAATATCATGGCTAGTTAGCTTCATTATATATACACCTCCTCAATTTTAGATACAGCATCCTTTGTAACTATGAAATTTTCATACTTAAGTATGTCATAAACATTTAAATTGTTCACTGGAGATACTTGAACTCCTGGTATGTTTCTTGCTGATTTATAGACATTTTCGTTTGATTTTTCAACAACTATCAATGTTTTCTTAGCACCAAAAGCGCTTAAAACTTCTATCATTGCTTTAGTTTTTGGTGAATCAAATTCTAAACTATCTATAACTATCATTTCATTTTCTGCAACTTTCGCTGATAAAGCTGATTTAAAAGCAACTCTTCTCATTGACTTTGGTACGGACATACGGTAATCTCTTGGCTTTGGAGCAAATACTATACCACCATGTATCCATTGTGGTGCTCTGATTGAACCTTGTCTTGCTCTACCAGTTCCCTTTTGTCTCCAAGGCTTAATTCCACCGCCTCGAACTTCAGCTCTAGTTTTAGCTGATTGAGTTCCTTGTCTTTTATTTGCAAGTAGTGCTACTACAACTTGGTGCATAGCATGAGTGTTAATTTCTACTCCAAATATGTTCTCATTCAGTTGAATGTCTCCAACTTTTTCTGCTTGTTTGTTAAATAAATCTAATGTAAGCATTCTGCATCCTCCTTTCCCTTAAATTTACGCTTTAACAGCATTTCTTATTACAACTGTGCCTTTGTTTGGACCAGGTATGCCACCTTTAATTAATATAATGTTTTTTTCAACCATTACTTTAACTATTTCAAGGTTTATTACCGTTCTACTAACATTACCCATGTGTCCTGGCATATGTTTGTTTTTGAATGTTTTTGATGGATCAGAAGATGCTCCCATTGATCCAGGGGCTCTATGGAACTTTGAACCATGACTCATTGGTCCACAAGCTGCGTTCCATCTCTTTATAACACCTTGGAATCCTTTTCCCTTAGATATTCCTGATACGTCAATTTTATCTCCAGCAGCAAATATGTCTGCTTTAAATTCTTGACCTACCACATAAGCACTTGTATCTTCCATTCTAAATTCTTTTACGAATCTTTTTAAAGATGTTCCTGCTTTTGCAAATTGTCCTTGCATTGGTTTGTTAACTAATTTCTCTCTTATGTCACCAAATCCAACTTTTATTGCATTATAACCATCATTTTCAATAGTTTTAATTTGAACAACAACACATGGACCTGCTTCAACAACTGTAACTGGAACAACTCTTCTATTTTCATCAAATATTTGAGTCATACCAAGTTTTTTACCCATTATTCCTTTTTTCATGAAAATACACCTCCTACTTATTAGCGGACCACATCAGTGATCATAATAGTTAGTAATAGTTATCTATTACTTACACACAGTGAACTCCACTTATGTGTTTTATCGCACTTCTATGTACGCTTATAGTTTTATTTCGATATCAACACCGGCTGGCAAGTCGAGTCTCATTAGAGCATCAACAGTTTTTGGTGAAGGACTAATTATATCTATTAGTCTCTTATGAGTTCTTATTTCGAATTGTTCTCTTGAATCTTTATATTTGTGTGGAGCTTTTAAAACTGTAATTACATCTTTTTCTGTAGGTAGTGGCACTGGACCAGCTACTTTTGCTCCTGTACTTTTTGCTGTCTGAACGATTTTTTCAGCTGATTGATCTAATATGTTATGATCAAAAGCCTTTAATCTGATTCTGATTTTTTGTTTTATCATTAATATACCCTCCTTTTCATCGCACGCTCTACTTCTTACGTGCAACAGCGGATGTTCTGTAAACTGTTCCGGGTGTTGCATGCAATAAATACATGAAACAACCACATGAACCCCGTCGCCCGATTCAAGATCAGGACATGCTCGGTGAAGAATAACCCGGAAGTCCGGCAACCTCTTCCCTCATCGCTGTTACCACAATACAACTACTAAAGTATACAACACTTTATTTGCTTTGACAAGTATTTTTTCACTATTATCTTATAATTTTTATATTAGTAATTTATACTTATATTTTTACATTAATTTTGTTGTATTTTAAAGGAGAAGAGCGTCCTCTTCTCCTTAATAATAAAAGCTTTTATTATTGGAAATTTTCATCAATTGATGGTTACAAATATATTGAAATTATTATTTAACTATTGAAGTAACAACTCCTGAACCTACTGTTCTTCCGCCTTCTCTGATTGCAAATCTTAATCCCTCATCCATTGCTACTTGAGTGATTAATTCTACATTCATGTCAATGTGGTCTCCTGGCATTACCATTTCCATTCCGTCTGGTAATTTGATTGAGCCAGTTACATCAGTTGTTCTGAAGTAAAATTGTGGTCTATATCCGTCGAAGAATGGTGTATGTCTTCCGCCTTCTTCTTTTTTAAGTACATATACTTGACCTACAAATTTATCATGTGGATGTATTGAACCTGGTTTTGCAAGTACTTGACCTCTTTCTATATCTGCTCTTTGTACCCCTCTTAATAGTGCTCCAATGTTGTCTCCAGCCATTGCTTGATCTAGAAGTTTTCTGAACATTTCAACTCCTGTACATACAACTTTTCTTTTTTCTTCGCTAAGTCCAACGATTTCTACTTCTTCTCCAACCTTAAGTATACCAGTTTCAACTCTTCCTGTTGCTACTGTTCCACGTCCAGTAATTGTAAATACATCTTCTACTGGCATTAAGAATGGTTTATCTGTTGCTCTTGTTGGTGTTGGAATGTAAGTGTCTACAGCTTCCATTAATTCAAATATGCATTTTGATGCTTCTTCGTCTGTTGGATTTTCTAATGCTTTTAATGCAGATCCTGTTACAATTGGAATGTCATCACCAGGGAAGTCATACTCACTTAATAATTCTCTTACTTCCATTTCAACTAATTCTAATAATTCTGGATCATCTACCATATCTGCTTTGTTTAAGAATACTACTATATATCCTACTCCAACTCTGCTTGCGAGTAGTATGTGTTCTCTTGTTTGAGGCATTGGACCATCTGCTGCACTAACTACTAGGATTGCTCCATCCATTTGTGCTGCTCCTGTGATCATGTTCTTTACATAATCTGCATGTCCTGGGCAATCAACGTGTGCATAATGTCTATTTACTGTTTCATACTCAACGTGCGCAGTATTAATTGTAATTCCTCTTTCTCTTTCCTCTGGTGCTTTGTCAATTTGGTCAAACTTTGATGCTTGAGCTAACCCCTTAGTTGCAAGGACTGCTGTTATTGCTGCTGTTAATGTTGTCTTGCCGTGATCTACGTGTCCTATTGTTCCAATGTTTACATGTGGTTTTGTTCTTTCAAATTTTGCTTTTGCCATTTTGTATTCCTCCTTATATTTACATATTATCTTATATTTTATATTAGTAGAAAATAACTAGCTTATTCTTACAAATAGAATGGAATATCTAAATAATAATTTATTTAGATATATTCCTATTTATTATTCTGCTTATTGCTTATTTCCTATAACTTGTTCTTGAATATTCTTTGGAACTGGTTCATATGCAGCAAATTCCATACTGTATACTCCTCTACCCTGAGTTCTTGATCTTAATGTAGTAGAATAACCAAACATTTCTGACAATGGAACCATTGCTCTAATTACTTCAGCTCCTGATTGAGCTTCCATACCTTCTATTCTACCCCTTCTTGAATTAAGATCTCCCATAACATCTCCCATGTACTCTTCTGGAACTGTTACTTCAACCTTCATTACTGGTTCTAAAAGTACTGGATCTGCTTTTGCCATACCGTTTTTAAATGCCATAGAACCAGCAACCTTAAATGCCATTTCGTTTGAGTCAACATCATGGTATGAACCATCAACAACTTTAACTTTAAAGTTAAGAACTGGATATCCACCAAGAATACCGCTTTTTGATGCTTCTTTAATTCCGTTTTCAATTGGAGATATAAATTCTTTTGGAATAGATCCTCCAACAGTAGCATTTTCAAATGAGTAAGGTTCAGTAGTTGGTATTAACTCTATCCAACAATGGCCATATTGTCCACGTCCACCTGATTGTTTAATATACTTACCTTCTGCCTTAACCGCTTTACGTATTGTTTCTTTATATGCAACTTGTGGCTTACCTACATTACATTCAACTTTAAATTCTCTTTGAAGTCTATCAACAATGATCTCTAGATGAAGTTCACCCATACCACCAATTATTGTTTGACCTGTTTCTTGATCAGTATAAGTTTGAAAAGTTGGATCTTCTTCAGAAAGCTTAGCAAGGGACATACCCATTCTTTCCTGACCAGCTTTTGTTTTTGGTTCAATAGCTACATGAATAACTGGATCTGGGAAAACCATAGTTTCAAACAATATTGGATGATCTTCATCACATAATGTTTCTCCAGTAGTTGTATTCTTAAGTCCAATTATCGCGCCTAATTCTCCTGCACGTAATTCATCAACTTCTTCTCTGTGATTAGCATGCATTTTAACTAGTCTACCAACTCTTTCTTTTTTACCTTTGTTAGCGTTCAATACATATGTACCAGTTTTCATTATGCCTGAGTAAACTCTTGCAAAACAAAGTCTTCCAACAAAAGGATCTGTAGCTATTTTAAATGCTAATGCTGCCATAGGCTCATCATCACTTGGGTGTCTTTCCATTTCTTCTCCATCATCAACATCTTGCCCTTTGATAGCTGGTATATCGAGAGGTGACGGCATATATTCTATAACCGCATCAATCATCATTTGAACACCCTTGTTTTTGTATGAAGAACCACAGATTACAGGTACTATTTCATTTTTTATTACACCTTTTCGAAGTGCTGCTTTTAATTCATCTTCACTTATTTCTTCACCATCAAGATATTTCATCATAAGGTCTTCATCTAGTTCTGCTATTGCTTCAATCATAGCAGCTCTATATTCTTCTGTTAATGCTTTCATATCTTCTGGAATTTCTACTTCTTCTATTTGAGTTCCTAAATCATCCTTATAAACTTCTGCAACATTTCTAATTAAATCTATAATTCCTAGGAATGCCTCTTCCTTGCCTATTGGAAGTTGTATTGGAACTGCATTAGCATGAAGTCTTTCTCTCATCATGTCAACAACATGATAAAAATCTGCACCCATTATATCCATTTTGTTAACGTATGCCATTCTTGGAACGTTATACTTAGTTGCTTGTCTCCATACTGTCTCAGATTGTGGTTCAACTCCACCCTTTGCACAGAAAACGGAAACCGCACCATCTAGTACTCTTAAAGATCTTTCAACTTCAACAGTGAAATCTACGTGACCTGGTGTATCAATTATATTTATATTATAACCTTTCCAAAAACAAGTTGTAGCTGCAGAGGTTATTGTTATTCCTCTTTCTTGTTCCTGAACCATCCAATCCATAGTAGCACCGCCATCATGAACCTCACCAATCTTATGTGTTTTTCCTGTATAGAATAATATACGCTCAGTAGTTGTTGTTTTACCAGCATCTATATGTGCCATAATACCTATATTACGGAATTTATCTAAAGAATATTCTCTACCCACTATTTGTTCCTCCTATCAGCCAGTGATTTTAAATTTGACAAAACTGTCTTGGCAAAGCCAAAACAGTTTTTTATATTAATATCTGTAATGAGCAAAAGCCTTATTGGCTTCAGCCATTTTATGAGTATCTTCTCTCTTCTTTACTGCTGCTCCAGTATTGTTTGAAGCTTCGATTAATTCGTTAGCAAGTTTTTCTCTTGCATACTTCTCGCCTCTTTTATCTGTAGCAACAAGTAACCATCTGAGACCTAATGTCTGTCTTCTCTCTGGTCTAACTTCGATAGGTACTTGATAATTAGCTCCACCTATTCTTCTAGCTTTAACCTCAAGTAATGGCATGATATTAGTTAGTGCTAATTCAAACACCTCTAATGGGTCCTTACCTGTTTTTTCTTTAATTATGTCAAAAGCCTCATAGCATATTTTTTGTGCTACTCCTCTTTTTCCATCTTCCATTACATTGTTTATTAACTTTGTAACGACTTTGCTATTGTACATAGGATCTGGTAATACATCTCTTTTCGCAATATATCCTTTTCTTGGCACTTTTCTTCCCTCCTTAATAAATTAACTCATAGGTACTCGGTATTCCTACCGCAAAGCGCTCTGTACTTCGCAAATGTATGTAAATAAAATTTATCATATATATAAATGCTGAAGACATTGCACCTTAGGTCAAAGCATTATTTTTTTTGCTTTGGTCTCTTAGTCCCGTATTTTGATCTACTTTTTAGTCTTCCAGCAACTCCAGCAGAGTCTAATGTCCCTCTGATGATGTGATATCTAACTCCTGGTAAATCTTTAACTTTTCCACCTCTTATAAGAACAACACTATGTTCTTGTAAGTTATGGCCTACACCTGGTATATAAGCAGTAACTTCGTATCCATTTGTAAGTCTAACTCTTGCTACTTTTCTTAATGCAGAGTTTGGCTTTTTAGGTGTTGTTGTTTTAACTACTGTACAAACGCCTCTTTTTTGTGGACAGTCTTTTAAAGCTGGTGAAGCTGACTTTGTTGTTAATGTCTTTCTGCCTTTTCTTACTAATTGGTTAATAGTTGGCATGTTTTCACCTCCTCATTTTTATAAGCTAATGTTTATTTACATCAATGCATTGTAACATAACTTAATGGCTATGTTACAGCATGATATATCTATGTTATTTAGTTTCTAGCATTGATTTAATCTTCTAGAAGTAATGCTGTTGCTGACGCAACATCTATATCACAAAGATTACCTAATTCTTTCATTGTGTCTACAAATATTATTTGTAGGGAATTATCTTTAGCTAGTTTTAATATAGGTTCAGTAATAATACTATCAGCATCTTTGGCTATATACAAAACCTTACCCTTACTATTTTTTAAAGCTTTCAGGGTTTGTTTAACTCCAACGACCTTTTGACCTACAATTTTACCTAACATTTCAAACCCCCTCATAATTAAAATCGCAAGATTTATCTAATATAGATATATCTACTCGATTAAAGTCACACACAAGGTGTATTTTATCATTTTAGAACCACCATGTCAACTAATAATACTTATACTTCTAAATCATTTTCAGTTTCTACCTTCTCATCATCTTCAGTATTGATCTTTATTGTCCTATATCTTGTCATTCCAGTACCAGCAGGTATTAACTTACCAATTATTACATTTTCTTTTAATCCAAGCAATGGATCAATTTTACCCTTAATAGCTGCATCAGTAAGTACCCTCGTTGTTTCCTGGAATGATGCTGCTGATAAGAATGATTCTGTTGCAAGTGCTGCTTTGGTTATTCCTAGTAATGAAATTTTACCTTCAGCAGGTACTCCACCTTCAGATTCAATTTTAGCATTAGCATCTTCAAATGCAAAAATATCTACTAAATTTCCTGGAAGTAATTCTGTATCTCCAGATTCCTCAACCTTAACTTTTCTTGTCATCTGCCTTACAACAACTTCTAAATGCTTATCATTGATATCAACACCTTGAAGTCTATAAACCTTTTGTACTTCAGAAGAAAGATAATTTTTAACTCCATTAACACCTTTGATTCTTAAAATATCATGTGGGTTAACTGAACCCTCAATTATTTCGTCTCCAGCCTCAATAGTATCTCCATTTGCAACTTTTAATCTTGAACCAAATGGTATATCATAACTAAATTCTTCTCCTGAATCAGCAATTACAATGACAACTCTTTTTTTCTTAGTATCTTCCATTTTAACTGATCCGTTAACATCACTTACTATTGCAAGTCCTTTTGGCTTTCTAGCTTCAAATAATTCCTCAACTCTTGGAAGACCTTGAGTTATATCTGAACCCGCTACTCCGCCTGTATGGAATGTTCTCATTGTAAGTTGTGTTCCCGGCTCACCTATGGATTGAGCTGCAATTATACCTACTGCTTCTCCAATATTGATCTTTTGTGAGGTTGCCATATTCATTCCATAACAGTGTGCACAAACACCAATTTTAGCTTTGCATGTAAATACTGATCTAATCATAACTTTTTTTACACCAGCTTTTTGAACTGCTTCCGCTAAGTGAATATCCATATATTCACCTTTAGGAACTAAAATATCGCCTGTTTTTGGATGAATAATATCCTCAGCAGTATATCTTCCAGTAAGTCTTTCAACTAACTGTTCAATTACTTCACTTCCATCACGAATTTCTGAAACTTCAAAACCTTCAGTTGTTCCACAATCTTCGTGTCTTACTATAACATCTTGACATACATCAACAAGCCTTCTTGTTAAATAACCTGAGTCAGCTGTTTTAAGTGCAGTATCTGCATTACCTTTTCTAGCTCCATGTGTTGAAATAAAATACTCTAGTACGTCTAGGCCATCTCTAAAAGATGCTCTAATCGGTAACTCGATTATCTTACCAGATGGGTTAGCCATAAGGCCTCTCATACCTGCTAATTGTTTAATCTGACTCTTAGACCCTCTGGCTCCTGAATCTGCCATCATGAATATTGGATTAAATTTATCCAAACTATCCATTAAAGCATTTGCTACATCTTCTGTAGTCTTAGTCCATTTTTCTATTACTCTTTCATATCTTTCTTCCTCAGATATAAATCCTCTTCGATACATCTTCTCAATCTTATCAACAGTGGCATCTGCATCTGCAAGCAGTGCTTTTTTAGCTTCTGGAACTACCATATCAGATGTAGCAACAGTAATTGCTCCAATTGTTGAATAATGATATCCTGTAGCTTTTATTTTGTCTAGCATTTTAGAAGTTTCTGAAGGACCATATTTTAAGTAGCATTTATCAATGATACTACCAAGATTCTTTTTACTTACCAAGAAATCTATTTCAAATTTCAGTTCATTCCCAGGTATAGTTCTATCAATAAAACCTAAATCCTGAGGTATAGTTTCATTAAAGATTAATTTTCCTGGTGTAGTTTCTATGATTTGAGTGATACTATTACCATTAACTACTCCAGTCATCTTAACTTTAATCTTAGCATGAATATCAATTTGCTTTACTGAATAAGCCATTATTACTTCATCAGGTGAAGAAAATGCTCTTCCTTCGCCCTTAGCACCATCTTTATCAATAGTTAGGTAATAAGCACCTAAAACCATATCCTGAGTAGGTACGCAAACTGGTTTACCATCCGATGGTTTCATAATATTGTGTGCTGCAAGCATTAAGAATCTTGCCTCTGCTTGAGCTTCAACAGATAGAGGTACATGTACCGCCATTTGATCTCCATCAAAGTCAGCATTATAAGCCGTACATACAAGAGGATGTAGTTTAATTGCTCTGCCTTCTACAAGTACAGGTTGGAAAGCTTGAATTCCAAGTCTATGAAGTGTAGGTGCACGATTTAGCAGTACCGGATGATCAGATATTACTTCTTCAAGTACATCCCATACTTGAGGCATAACTCTCTCTACCATTCTTTTAGCACTCTTAATATTATGAGCTACTCCACTTCCAACAAGTTTTTTCATAACAAATGGCTTAAATAATTCTAAGGCCATTTCTTTTGGAAGACCACATTGATACATTTGAAGTTCTGGTCCAACAACTATAACCGAACGACCTGAGTAATCAACACGTTTTCCAAGTAGATTCTGTCTGAATCTCCCTTGCTTTCCCTTTAACATGTCAGATAGAGATTTCAAAGGCCTATTTCCCGGTCCTGTAACTGGCCTTCCTCTTCTTCCATTGTCAATTAGAGCATCTACAGCTTCTTGGAGCATCCTTTTTTCATTTCTTACAATTATATCTGGAGCACCTAAATCTAGAAGCTTTTTTAATCTATTGTTTCTGTTTATTACTCTTCTATACAAGTCATTCAAATCAGAAGTAGCAAATCTTCCTCCATCTAATTGTACCATTGGTCTTAAATCAGGTGGTATTACTGGAATAACATCAATTATGATCCATTCAGGTTTGTTTTTAGACTTTCTGAAGGATTCTGACACATCCAGTCTTCTTATACTTCTAATTCTCTTTTGTCCTGTACTTGTTTTTAAATCTTCTTTCAATTCCTTAGATAACTCTTCTAAGTTTATATCTTGTAGCAGTACTTTTACAGATTCTGCACCCATACCAGCTACAAAACTATCTGCTCCAAACTTATCTATAGCTTCTCTATATTCTTTTTCACTAAGGATTTGTTTTTTAAGTAGTGATGTTTCTTTTGGGTCTAGTACCACATAGGAAGCAAAATAAAGGATTTTCTCAAGTGATCTAGGTGACATATCTAAAATAAGTCCCATACGAGATGGTATTCCTTTGAAATACCAGATGTGAGAAACTGGAGCAGCAAGTTCAATATGCCCCATTCTTTCACGTCTTACTTTAGATTTTGTAACTTCAACTCCACATCTGTCACAAACTATTCCCTTATATCTTACTCTCTTATATTTACCACAGTGACATTCCCAATCTTTAATTGGTCCAAAAATTCTTTCGCAAAAAAGGCCATCTCTTTCAGGTTTTAAAGTTCTATAGTTTATAGTCTCAGGTTTTTTTACTTCGCCCTTTGACCATTCTCTGATTTGTTCTGGTGATGCTAATCCTATTTGAATAGCATCGAAATTATTAAATTCAAACAAGGGTACATCCTCCCTTCATATTAATGCTCGTCATTAAAGTCATTTAATTCTAAATCCTCACCAAATTCTTCCAAGGGTATTTCATCATAATTTATATCAACGTCTACTTCTTCGTCTTCATCGATAAGCTCAATGTACTCTTCTGTTGGTGCTTCAGGAATTACGTCTTCTGATCCTTCAATGTTAACATTTAAATTTAACTCTTCTAATTCATCATCAACTGATTCCTTAAGTTTAATTTCCTCTAATTCATCAGTAAGAACTTTAACATTTAGGCACAATGCTTGTAATTCTTTGATAAGAACTTTGAAGGATTCTGGCACACCAGGTTCTGGAATATTCTCGCCTTTTACTATTGCTTCATAAGTTTTAACTCTACCTACAACATCATCAGACTTAACTGTTAAAATTTCTTGTAGAGTATGAGCTGAACCATAAGCTTCTAGTGCCCACACTTCCATCTCTCCGAATCTTTGACCACCAAACTGTGCTTTACCACCTAATGGTTGCTGAGTTACTAGAGAGTATGGCCCTGTTGATCTTGCATGTATTTTATCATCTACTAAATGATGTAGTTTTAAGATATACATATATCCAACAGTAACTCTGCTATCAAATGCATCTCCTGTTCTTCCATCATATAAATCAGTTTTACCATCTGCATGGTATCCGGCTTTTTCTAGGCATGCTTCAATTTCTTCTTCTTGCGCACCATCAAATACTGGAGTTGCAATATGCCAACCGAGTTCACTAGCTGCCCATCCTAAGTGGACTTCTAATACCTGCCCTATATTCATACGAGAAGGAACCCCTAGTGGATTTAAGCATATTTGAAGTGGCCTTCCATCAGGTAAAAACGGCATATCTTCTATAGGTAATACTCTAGAGATAACCCCTTTATTACCATGTCTTCCTGCCATCTTATCTCCTACAGAAATCTTTCTCTTTTGAGCTATATAACATCTAACTAGTTCATTTACACCTGGTGGAAGTTCATCACCATTTTCTCTAGTGAACACTTTAACGTCAACTATAATTCCAGCTTCGCCATGTGGCACTCTAAGTGATGTATCTCTTACTTCTCTTGCTTTTTCACCAAATATTGCTCTTAATAATCTTTCCTCTGCAGTAAGCTCTGTTTCGCCCTTAGGGGTTACTTTTCCCACTAGGATATCTCCAGATCTAACTTCAGCACCTATTCTTATTATTCCACCCTCATCTATGTCTTTAAGTGCGTCTTCTCCGACATTTGGGATGTCTCTAGTTATTTCTTCTGGTCCAAGTTTTGTATCTCTTGCTTCTGACTCATACTCTTCAATATGAACTGAAGTAAATATATCATCACGAACAAGCTCTTCAGATATGAGCATTGCATCCTCATAGTTATATCCTTCCCAAGTTACAAACCCAATACGAATATTCTTACCTAATGCTATTTCTCCAAGGTCTGTAGAAGGTCCATCTGCAAGTACAGTATTTACTCCAACTTTTTCACCTTTATCAACTATAGGTCTTTGATTTATACATGTACCTTGATTGGATCTTTTAAACTTAAGAATTTTGTAAACATCTAATTCACCATCTGAGTCTCTTCTTACCCTAATTTCATTGGCACTTACATACTCAACTGTGCCTGCATTTTTAGCTTTCGGAAGAACACCGGAATCTACTGCAGCTCTGTATTCAATTCCTGTAGCAACAATTGGTGCTTGTGATTTAAGCAGTGGCACCGCTTGGCGTTGCATGTTCGAACCCATTAGAGCACGACTAGCATCATCATTTTCAAGGAAAGGAATCATTGCAGTTGCAACAGAAACTATCTGCCTTGGCGATATATCCATAAGGTCCACTTCTTCTTTTGAAACAACCATTACTTCTGTTTTAAATCTTACAGTAACTTTTTTATCTACAAAAGTACCATCTTCACTTATTGGTTCACTTGCCTGTGCTACTAAATATAAATCTTCTTCGTCTGCTGTCATATATATAATTTTGTTTGTAACTACTGACGTTTTCTTATCAACAACCCTATATGGTGTTTCTATAAACCCATATTCATTTACTTTAGCATAACTAGCAAGAGAGTTAATAAGTCCTATATTAGGTCCTTCTGGTGTTTCTATAGGGCACATTCTTCCATAATGTGAGTAATGAACGTCTCTGACTTCAAACCCAGCTCGTTCTCTTGAAAGTCCACCTGGTCCTAGTGCAGATAATCTTCTCTTATTTGTAAGTTCTGATAATGGATTTGTTTGATCCATAAATTGAGAAAGTTGAGAACTTCCAAAGAACTCTTTTATAGCTGCAGCTACGGGTCTTATGTTAATGAGTGCTTGAGGCGTTATTCCTTCTTGGTCTTGAATTGTCATTCTTTCTTTTACAACTCTTTCCATTCTAGATAAGCCTATTCTGAATTGATTCTGTAAAAGTTCCCCTACAGATCTAATTCTTCTATTCCCTAAATGATCAATATCATCAATATAACCGATATCATAAGTTAGTCCTAACTCGTAGCTCACTGTAGCATACATATCATCTTTAATTATATGTTTTGGTATTAATCTGCTTTTGTTAATTTTAATTTGCTCTTTAATTGCTTCTTCATCTGTGAAATTATCTAATATTTCTTTTAATGTTGGAAAATGAACCATTTCCCTAATGTTAAGATCAGAAATATCAAATTTAATTACACTATTGATGTTGACAAAGTTATTTCCTATAACTCTTAAAACTTTATCCTCTACTTGAAGATCTACTACATTAATCCCCAAATTTTGAATGTCTAAAGCAGTTTCTCTGTCTATCTTTTGATCTTTTTCAACTATAACCTCACCAGTTATAGGGTTTACAATATTGCCTGCAGCAATTTGATTTGAAATTCTATGATTGATTGATAATTTCTTGTTAAACTTATATCTACCAACTCTTGATAAATCATACCTTTTCGCGTCAAAGAACAGTGAATCGATAAGAGATATGGCACTATCAACTGTAGGTGGTTCACCCGGTCTTAATCTCTTATATATCTCTATTAGTGCTTCTTCTCTTGTTTTTGTATTGTCCTTTTCTATTGTTGCTGTTAATCTTTCTTCTTCACCCAATAATTCATGTAGGTCTAAATCACTACCATTATCCATCATAGCTCTAGCCAAAATACTTATAGGCAATTTTCTTGTCTTATCAATTCTAATATATACAATATCATTAGAATCTGTTTCATACTCTAGCCATGCTCCTCTGTTTGGTATTACCGTTGCAGAGTAAAGTTTTTTTCCTGTTTTATCCACAGAATAATTGTAATAAACGCCTGGTGATCTCACCAATTGACTTACTATAACTCTTTCTGCACCATTGATAACAAATGTCCCTTGTTCTGTCATCAGAGGGAAATCTCCCATAAAGACTTCTTGCTCTTTGATTTCACCAGTTTCATTATTACGCAATCTAACCTTAACTTTTAAAGGTGCTGCGTAAGTTGTATCTCTCTCTTTACATTGTTCTACAGTATACTTGATATTCTCTATATCAAGTTTGTAACCTACGAACTCTAGAACAAGATTTCCAGTATAGTCTTGAATAGGATTTATATCGTCAAAAACCTCTTGAAGTCCTTCTTTTAGAAACCAATTATAAGAGTCTAACTGTATTTCAATTAAATTTGGCATATCAGTTACTTCTCTTATTTTTGAAAAACTCATTCTTGTTCTTTTACCTAATTGGACAGGATGTACCATCAGCTTTCACCCCTTGCATAAACTAAAATAACCAAAAACACACTTTCCCCTAGGACTTTGTGTTTCTGGATTCACACATTTTTATAATATTATAACCACTCTTGTTAATTTAATTCACCTTTTTTCAGTATTTGCATTTTTTTTAGCGACAAAATACTAATTTTCAGTGCATCATGCTATATTATCATAATTATATTTCTATGTCAACATAACATTTCAAAAAAAGGGCACTCTTAAATAAAAGCACCCCCCTTTTCTGAAAAAATTATTTTACTTCTGCTCCGCCGCCAACTTCTTCTATTTTAGCTTTAATAGCTTCTGCGTCGTCTTTGCTTACAGCTTCTTTAATTGTTTTAGGAGCTCCGTCAACCATATCTTTAGCTTCCTTTAATCCTAATCCAGTTATTTCTCTAACAACTTTTATAACTTTAATTTTACTAGCTCCTGCACTAGTTAAAACTACGTCAAATTCAGTTTTTTCTTCAGCAGCAACTGCAGCAACTCCTGCAGCAGCAACTGGTGCTGCAGCACTTACTCCAAATTCCTCTTCGCAAGCTTTTACTAATTCATTTAATTCTAAAACACTCATATCTTTTACAGCTTGAATAATTTCTTCTCTTGTCATTATAAATGCACCTCCGAATTTTTTTCATATATATATTTTTTTATTTACCCTTTATAAAAGCATATCTGCTTTTTATAAAAGCATTTCTTGAATCAATTAAAATTATTTGCTATGTACCTTAGCCCAATAATAAAAATATTATTCAGCTAATTCCTTTTGCTCTTTAACTGCATTCAATAGGTATGCAAAATTTGATAATGGAGCTTTGAAGCTTCCAAGTAATTTTGCAATAAGAACATCTCTTGGTGGTATTGATGCAAGCATATTAACCTGCGCACCGTCAAATATTTTTCCTTGAATTAAAGCTGCTTTAAGTTCTAACTTTTTATGAGTTTTTGCAAATTCAGCTAAAATTCTAGTTGCAACAGTTGGGTCTTCGTATCCAAATGCTAATGAAATAGATCCTTGCAAGTGTGTTTCTATACCTTCAATTCCTAATTCTTTAGCTGCTAGAATAACTAAAGTGTTTTTGTAGACTTTATATTCTACTCCAACTTCTCTAAGGTTTTTTCTTAACAAAGTATCATCTTCTACATTTAAACCTTGATATTGACTAAGTACTACACCTTGAGCTTTCGCTAATTTTTCTTTTATTTCTGCTACTTTTGCTTCTTTTAATTGTCTATTATTGCTTAACACTGTGTATCCACCTCCTCACAGTTTTTAACACTGCTTTATAAAAAAATTAAGGTCTCTCCGCAGACACGAAGAGACCTAATATCCGTACAAAAGTACATCTATTGGAATCCTCGGTAGGTATGTTGTCTTTTACGCTTTCGCACCTACTATCTACGGAATATTATCTATTTTACCTCTAGAATTATATCATTCAAAAGTCTTTTTGTCAATACTAGTCTAAGACTTTAGCTTGATTAACTTTTATTCCAGGTCCCATAGTGCTAGAAACTGATACTGATTTCAAGTATTGTCCTTTAGCCGCTGCTGGTTTAGCCTTAACTACTGCTTCCATTAAAGCATGGAAATTTTCGATTAATTTTTTAGAACCAAAAGATGCTTTTCCAAGTGGTACATGAATTATAGAAGTTTTATCAACTCTATACTCAACTTTACCAGCTTTTATTTCATTTATTGCTCTAGTAACATCAAATGTTACTGTTCCTGACTTTGGATTTGGCATTAATCCCTTAGGTCCAAGTACTCTACCTAATTTACCAACAACACCCATCATATCTGGTGTAGCAACAA
This sequence comes from Clostridium bowmanii, assembly GCF_018861315.1. GTDB lineage: Bacteria > Bacillota > Clostridia > Clostridiales > Clostridiaceae > Clostridium_AD > Clostridium_AD bowmanii. The sequence continues at coordinate 207,928 of NZ_JAHLDL010000003.1, forward strand.
CTACATCAAATTCAAACCAATTTTCTTTTTGAATTTTATCAACTAATTCATCAGTTCCAACAAAATCAGCGCCTGCAAGTTCTGCTTCTTTAGCTTTTTCGCCTTTAGCAAAAACTAAAACTCTAACTACTTTACCTGTACCATGAGGAAGCACTACTGCTCCTCTTACTTGTTGATCTGCATGTCTTGGATCTACACCAAGGCTTACAGCAAGTTCTATAGTTTCATCAAATTTAGCCTTAGCAGTTTTTACCGTAAGTTCCATAGCTTCTGTTGGTGTGTATAGAGCTGTTTTGTCTATAAGTTTAGCGCTCTCTATGTAATTCTTTCCCATATTAATATCCTCCTTCGTGGTTATAACGGTTTTTACCTCCCACGTAATTAATTAAAAATTATTCTTCTACAACTATTCCCATACTTCTTGCTGTTCCAGCTATCATACTCATAGCTGCTTCAATTGATGCTGCATTTAAGTCTGGCATTTTTATTTCAGCTATTTCTTTTACTTTAGCTTTAGAAATTGTAGCAATTTTAGTTTTGTTTGGAACTCCTGAACCACTTTCAAGCCCAACTGCTTTCTTTAATAATATAGCTGCTGGTGGAGTCTTTAGTATGAAACTAAAAGATCTATCTTGATATACCGTTATTACTACTGGTATTATCATTCCTGCTTGATCAGAAGTTTTTGCGTTGAACTCTTTACAGAATCCCATGATATTAACACCGTGTTGTCCAAGTGCTGGTCCAACTGGTGGTGCTGGTGTTGCTTTTCCTGCAGGAAGTTGAAGTTTTATCATTCCTGTTATTTTCTTAGCCATGAGTTTATACCTCCTATATTGTGGTAATCGGATTAAAAATCCTCCCACTTGATACCTATTCTAATTTTTGTATTTGATTAAATTCCAGTTCAACAGGTGTTTCCCTGCCAAACATATTGATAAGTGCTTTAACTTTGTGCTTTTCTAAATGAATCTCTTGTATTAGCGCAACAAATCCTTCTAATGGTCCAAATGTTACCTGTATGTTCTCACCTATTTCGTAGTCAACAACTATCATTTTTTCTGCTATTCCCATAGTTCTAACTTCTTCTTCAGTGAGAGGCACTGGCTTAGAACCTGGTCCTACGAACCCTGTTACGCCCCTTGTGTTTCTAACTATATACCAAGATTCATCTGTCATAAGCATTTTAACCATAACATAACCTGGAAACACTTTTTTAAAAGTTATTTTTTTCTTGCCATCCTTTACTTCAACTACTTCTTCCATAGGCACTTGAATGTCATGTACATATTCTTCAAGGTTTCTATTTTCAATTGCTTTTTCTAGGTTGACTTTAACTTTATTTTCATAACCAGAATATGTATGTACAACGTACCATTTAGCTTTATCTGCCATAGCTCACGGGGTGGAATACTCCGTCCCCTACCTCCTTATTTAAAGATTAGTTTATAGAGGTTATTAAAACCATAATCCAACAAACCTACAAGAACTACAAAAATGAAAGAAAAACTTACAACTGCAATAGTTGATTTTTTAGTATCTTTTTTTGAAGGCCAAGTTATTCTTTTCGCTTCTGCTTTTAGTTCCCTAAAAAACTTTGACATTCCCTTTTGGTTTGATTTTTCTTTAAGTTTAACATTCCCATTAACAGCCATTTCATTCACATCCCCCACCGTTTTGTGTTTTATGCTGTATTATTTTGTCTCTTTATGAAGTGTATGTTTGTGGCAGAACTTGCAGTATTTTTTCATCTCTATTCTATCTGGGTTATTTTTCTTGTTCTTCATTGTATTGTAATTTCTCTGTTTACAATCAGTACATGCTAATGTTACTTTTACTCTCACAATCTACACCTCCCGGTTTTCCATCTATTTAAGAAAGCTCATGCTTAATAAGCACTATGCCATCTTTAGCATTTTTTATTTCACTTAAACAATTTATCACAACTTAATAGATATGTCAATGGATTAGTTAGTTTAAGGTGTTTTTTTATTAAATGCTCCTTATTATCCTAATTCAACCTACACATTTTGTTTTTTAGGAGCTAATGCATTAAGCTTAGCGTATTTATACCTATTAAGTTATATCTTTTCCATATTATTTAACTATTGAAGTAACAACTCCTGAACCTACTGTTCTTCCGCCTTCTCTGATTGCAAATCTTAATCCTTCATCCATTGCAACTTGAGTGATTAATTCTACATTCATGTCAATGTGGTCTCCTGGCATTACCATTTCCATTCCGTCTGGTAATTTGATTGAACCAGTTACATCAGTTGTTCTGAAGTAAAATTGTGGTCTATATCCGTCGAAGAATGGTGTATGTCTTCCGCCTTCTTCTTTTTTAAGTACATATACTTGACCTACAAATTTATCATGTGGATGTATTGAACCTGGTTTTGCAAGTACTTGACCTCTTTCTATATCTGCTCTTTGTACCCCTCTTAATAGTGCTCCAATGTTGTCTCCAGCCATTGCTTGATCTAGAAGTTTTCTGAACATTTCAACTCCTGTACATACAACTTTTCTTTTTTCTTCGCTAAGTCCAACGATTTCTACTTCTTCTCCAACCTTAAGTATACCAGTTTCAACTCTTCCTGTTGCTACTGTTCCACGTCCAGTAATTGTAAATACATCTTCTACTGGCATTAAGAATGGTTTATCTGTTGCTCTTGTTGGTGTTGGAATGTAAGTGTCTACAGCTTCCATTAATTCAAATATGCATTTTGATGCTTCTTCGTCTGTTGGATTTTCTAATGCTTTTAATGCAGATCCTGTTACAATTGGAATGTCATCACCAGGGAAGTCATACTCACTTAATAATTCTCTTACTTCCATTTCAACTAATTCTAATAATTCTGGATCATCTACCATATCTGCTTTGTTTAAGAATACTACTATATATCCTACTCCAACTCTGCTTGCGAGTAGTATGTGTTCTCTTGTTTGAGGCATTGGACCATCTGCTGCACTAACTACTAGGATTGCTCCATCCATTTGTGCTGCTCCTGTGATCATGTTCTTTACATAATCTGCATGTCCTGGGCAATCAACGTGTGCATAATGTCTATTTACTGTTTCATACTCAACGTGCGCAGTATTAATTGTAATTCCTCTTTCTCTTTCCTCTGGTGCTTTGTCAATTTGGTCAAACTTTGATGCTTGAGCTAACCCCTTAGTTGCAAGGACTGCTGTTATTGCTGCTGTTAGCGTTGTCTTGCCGTGATCTACGTGTCCTATTGTACCAATGTTTACATGTGGTTTAGTTCTTTCAAATTTTGCTTTTGCCATTTTGTATTCCTCCTTATTTAAACAATTACACTTTTGTGCAAGTAAACTTATCCTAGTGTGTTGTAGGACCTTAATAATTATGGAGCCCATAACCGGGATTGAACCGGTGACCTCCACCTTACCAAGGTGACGCTCTGCCGACTGAGCTATATGGGCACTTAATTTTGGAGCGGGAAACGGGTCTCGAACCCGCGACACCCAGCTTGGGAAGCTGGTGCTCTACCACTGAGCTACTCCCGCTGACGTACAACTTAAAGCTATACACCAGTTATTAATGTTACTATTGTTTGTTTTTTTTGTCAATACATTTTTACCTTTTACTTAGACATTTTTCTAATTTTCTTTTTACTCTTTGAAGTGCATTGTCAATAGACTTTGCATGTCTGTCTAAATCGCATGCAATTTCCTGATAAGATTTACCATCTAGGTAGGACATCAAGACTTCCATTTCTAACTCCGAAAGAACCTCACCTATTTCATTTTGAATACTAATTACTTCTTCCCTACTTATAACTAATTCCTCAGGATCAGTAATTTTAGCACCTGATAACACATCCAATAATGTTCTGTCTGATTCCTCATCATATATTGGTTTATTTAAAGATATATATGTATTAAGAGGAATATGTTTTTGGCGAGTAGCTGTTTTTATTGCTGTAATTATCTGTCTTGTAACACAAATTTCTGCAAAAGCCCTAAATGAAGACAATCTGTCCGCTTTAAAATCTCTAATAGCCTTATAGAGACCTATCATTCCTTCTTGATATATATCTTCTTTATCAGCACCAATCAAAAAATACGACTTAGCCTTGGCTTTAACAAAGTTTTTGTACTTATTAATTAAATATTCTTGTGCTCTAACATTTTTATTTTGTGCCTCAATAACTACCTCTTCATCCAACCTGTCTTCAAAGCATGAGATATCAACACTTACCCTAATTATTTTTTCCAACAAATATCCCCTCCACAGCAATCATGTGTCATATAAATGATTATACCTTAGAGGAATTTCCATAGTCAAGACAATTCAATGGTTCCTTCGTATTTTCTCAAGTTTCGCCAATGTTTTTTCATCTATTCTCTCTTCTAAGGAATTTCTTTTTTCTAAATACTTCTTTTCTGTCTTAATTCGAATTTTTTTTTCTATGCTAATTACTTCATAATAAAATTCAATAGAAGACATTCTAGTAGCCCCTCTTTGAAAAGTAACCTGTTGCACTAAAGAGTCAGATGTAACAACAGATATTTCACATTTTCTCCCAATATCGTTGACCATTCTTTCAATATATTTATCTGCTGTTTCACCTTCTTTAGTAAAAACCACAAATAAATTTCCTTGTTTTTCTTTTTTTTCAAGACTTCCTTTAACCATATGTGCATCAAAAACTATAAACATTTTATAACCCTTAAATTCCGTGTAGTTTTGAAGAGTGTCAATAAGTTGCTGCCTAGAAGATTCATAACTATAATCTTTAATCATATTAAGATTTGGCCAGCTATTAATAACATTATACCCATCTACAAAAACTGTTTTCACTTTTTACCTCATCTAATTTTTTGTTTCATAATTTCATACATTATTATACCACCAGCAACTGATGCATTCAAAGAGGTTATTTTACCAACCATAGGTATTTTCACTAAAACATCACATTTTTCTTTTGTAAGTTTAGAAATACCTCTCCCCTCACTTCCAATAACAAGGGCTACCGCACCAGTTAAATCAGTGTTAAAAATATAACTCTCAGCATCCATATCCGCACCATAAACCCAAACTCCACGTTCTTTTATTTCATCAATAGCAGCATTGATATTAGTTACTTTTGCTATCTTTACATGTTCAATTGCACCCGCGGATGTTTTATAAACTGTTGGTGTAGCCCCCACGTTTCTCCTCTTAGGTATAATTATACCATGAGCTCCGCATACCTCAGCTGTTCTTATGATAGACCCAAAATTATGAGGATCTTCTATCTCGTCTAGTATAATTATAAAAGGTTTTTCTCCTCTTTCATCTGCAGTTTTAAATATATCGCTCAATGAAAAATATTTGTATGGTGTAACTACTGCCATAACTCCTTGATGTGATGCCGTTTGTGACATCTCATCAAGCTTCCTTCTGTCAACCTCTTTTGTAACAATTCCTTTTTCTTTGGCAAGTGCCAATACTACACTTATAGATCCTATCATATCACCTTTGGCAATAAGAATATATTCTATAGTTCTATCTGATTTTAGTGCCTCAATAACTGCATTTCTTCCTTCAATTAAGTCTTCTCTAATGATTTTAGTTTCAGACCCTTCATTGGAATTACTATTTTTATGTTTCATTTCAGATTTTTCCCTAGTAATTTTCTTTCCATCTACAACATTCTCATCCATTTGTCTTTTCGTACTTATTTTGCTTTTCTCTTCTCTGCTTTCTTTTGCAACTTTTCCACCTTTTTCGTCATCTCTAAATCTTCTAGCTGGTTTGGCACTTTTATTATATTTACTACTTGAAGAACCTCTACTTTCTTTTGACGCAGGCTCCTTAGTCCAAACTCTTCTAGAACCCGTTGCACTTTTATCTTCTCTAGTACTTGAAGCCCCTCTATTCTCTCTAGGTTCTCTACTTCCTTGATGCTTTTTGTTGTCACTCATTTTAAATTCCTCACTTTCTTTATCTATTTAACTTCATATTCTTTTCTTACGTCCATAGTCTTTCCACAACACATAGAACCTTCAGGACATGTTCCACTTACACAACTTGGACCTGCATGTTTAAATAATGTAGGTGCTACAACCCTGGCTTGCATAAGCATTGTTTTTGCCATTTGCCGTATTTCCCATTGAGCTCTATTGCAACATCTCTGATTAAAGAAATGAATCAATTCTCTAGCATTCATAGTAACTATTATTTTAGTTTCACAAGCATTTGGAAATACATATCGTGCGTCCTCGATTGCCTTTTTCTCAGCTTTACTTTTAAGCATTATGTATTTTTTCTTTTCAATTTCTACAGTACTTACTAATTTTTCTAGGCTTAAATATTCCTTTATTAGAATATCCAATTCATTTTTGCACAAAATCTCCACTAACTGATTATACTCTATTTGGACGCGATTCATAGATTCTATAAATATTTTCTTTGCAACTTCATTTTTCTCAATATTTGGTGGAATTATGTATTCAAATTGTTCTAGCTTTACATATCTCTGACTTTGTTGAGAATATGATGCTACCCTATGTCTCACCAATTGATGAGTAAGACTTCTTGAAATGCCCTCAATTGCAAAGGTAAAACTAACATGTTCTATGGGCGAATGATGTCCATAAGTCATTAGCATATCCAAAAGCTTTTCGGTTTTCTTCTCATCTAAATTATCTAGTATTTCATCAACACCTACAGGGCTATAACAAAGTTTAGCTGCTGCTGCTATAACTTTTTCAGGGCTAGGTGTATGCTCTATTAATTTAACTACAAGCATGATTATTCATCCCCCAAATCAAAGTTTATAATTTTTTCAAAAATGCAATTTAACCGTTCATTTTTTTCACTCAAATATAAATAACCTACTAGTGCTTCAAACCCTGTAGCCCATTTATATTCATTTAAATTCGCATTTTTAGGTGTAGTTCCGCTTTTGGAATTTCTAGCTCTTTTAAATATACCCAGTTCTTCTTCATCTAAATCTTCTATTAATAATTTCATATATTCACTTTGCGCATGTGCTTTCACATATGTAACTGCTTTAACATGAATTTTATGAGCATTCATATCTCTATTTTTTTCTACAAGGTAAGTTCTAATAAACACCTCATAAATTGCATCTCCAACTATTGCAAGAACAAGAGGGTTTAACTGTTTAACTTGCTGCGTTGTAAATTTACCCTTTAGCATATTAAATTCCATGTTTATTCTGCTCCTTTATATATTACAATTTTATGTTATTACTTATAAATTCTTCTTTGACTCTCTCAATAACTGAACATATTTCCACTATTTCATTTTCTCCAGCACATCGTAATTTAAACTCAATGTTACCTTCGGAAATCTTTTTACCTACAGTAATTCTCATTGGAATTCCAATTAAATCTAAATCCTTAAATTTAACCCCAACTCTCTCATTTCTATCGTCCATGAGAACTTCTATTCCTAATTGTTTTAAGTCATTATAAATCTTTTCAGCGATTCTCATTTGCTCTTCATCTTTTATAGATACAGGTACTACTACAATCTGATATGGCGCCACCGCCATTGGCCATATTATGCCATTTTCATCATGATGCTTTTCAATAACAGCTGCCATTATTCTATTTATACCTATACCATACCACCCTAAAACTAAAGGTTGATTTTTTCCATCTTGCCCCATAAATGTTGCACCCATAGTCTTTGAATACTTTGTTCCTAATTTAAATATGTGAGCTACTTCTATGCTTCTACCAATAGTAAGCTGTAATCCACACTTACTGCATTTATCACCCTCAGCTGCTTTCCTATAGTCGCCAACTTGACCTTTAAAATCTTTTCCATAATTAACATTTTCGTAATGATATCCTGTATCATTTGCACCGACCATAAAATTATACATATTAGCTACCTCTTCGTCAACTAATAATACGTCGGATACAATACCAATTGGGCCTGCAAATCCAACTTCTGCAGAAGTGGATTTCATTACAGTCTCTATATCAGCCAATTCAAACTTCATAGCTCCACCTATTGCATTAATTACTTTACTCTCATTTAATTGTCTATCTCCACGTACCATAACAGCAACTACTTTATCATCCGCCTTATAAATAAGGGTTTTAGCGAATTTTTTATTTGTGGTATTAAAGAACACTGCTAAATCATCTATGGTTTTCACATTTGGAGTTAATGTTTTTTTAAGTTCTTTAAACTCCTCTTTTTGCGTAGGCTCTGGATTACTTGGGGCATTTTCCATATTTGCTGCATAACTACATGAACTGCAAAAAATGACCTCATCTTCACCAACTTCAGATTTAACCATAAATTCTACTGAATTAGTGCCACCAATTGCGACCGAATCAGCCTCAACAGCTTTACATTCCAGCGCACATCTTCTAAACACATTGTTGTAAGCATCCTGCATTTTATTGTAGGATATATCTAATCCTTCACTACTTGCATCAAAACTACATGCTTCTCCCATTATAAACTCTCTTGATCTCATAACACCAAATTTTGGTGACTTCTCATCTCTGTAATTATTTTGAACTTGATATAAATTTAATGGTAATTGTTTATAAGATTTAATTTCATTTATAGCTATATCAGTAAACGCCTCTTCATGTTTAGCCGCTAAGCAGAATTCATTCCCACTTCTGTCTTTTAGTCTAAACATTTCCACACCCAAAACATCACATTTGTTAGACTCCGACAATGTTTCTGAAGGCAATAAATTTGATGCTAAAAACTCTTGTGCATCTATATCCTCCATTTCACATCTAACAATATCTTCTATCTTTCTTATAACTTTTATTCCAAATGGCATGTACGTGTATAACCCTGATCCCGTTTTTCTTATCATACCAGCTCTTAACATTAATTTATGACTCCATATTTCTGCCTCTGCGGGTACTTCTCTTAGCGTACTTATTAGCATTTTTGATAATTTCATGAATATTCCCCCTTTTATAGTTAGGCATGTTCAAATAAACACCTACTTATTAAAACACTAAAATATCAAAAAATAAAAAACTCGCCCTATTTTAGGGCGAGTTAACTCGCGGTACCACCTAAAATTTAATTGTTAAAAAAATTCTTTATAATTACTATTTACGATACACATTAAATGTGATGGTGTCAACAGTTAAACTTTTCTAATATTTGTCTTCCCATCTCCAAATCCTCTGGTGTTGTAATCTTTATGTTATTGTAACTGCCCTCATAAAGATATACCTTATTACCATACCTTTCAACTACCATAGTATCATCAGTTACCTTGATGCCTTCTTCGTTAATTTTATTATGACAATTTAATATAAGATCATACTTAAATGCTTGAGGGGTTTGAACACAGAAAAGTGTTTCTCTATCTGGAGCTTCCATAGAAAATCCAGAAGAGTCTCTAATTTTAATAGTATCCTTGGGCTTTACTCCACAAGCAGTGGCTCCATATAAATTAGCATATATGATTGCATTTTTAATAATAGATTCGTTTATAAAAGGTCTTGCACCATCATGAATAAGTACAACTTCGCAATTTGATGCAGCCTTTAGACCATTAAGCACAGAATGTTGTCTCTCCTTGCCACCAATAACCACATTTTTCACTTTTAAAAAATTATATTTTTTAATTATATTTTCTTTGCAATAATCCATTTCACCCTCTGCTACAACTACTATAATATCATCTATGCAATTGCATTGCGTGAAAGCTTTTAAAGTATAATACAAAATGGGACGATTCTTAATATTTAGGTATTGCTTGTTAATAGTCTCTCCCATACGGCTACCCTTGCCCGCCGACAAAATTATGGCACAATTTCTACTCATATAAAACCTCGCTTACATAATATGATTAACTTTTTACTAAGGAATCTTTATTTTTAGCAAAAATCATCCTACCTGCAGCAGTCTGAAGTACTGATGTTACAATAACAACTATATTTTCACCAATATAACGTCTTCCACCTTCAACAACAATCATTGTGCCATCATCTAGATATGCTATTCCTTGGCCTGATTCTTTTCCATCTTTCATCACTTGAATTTTCATTTCTTCCCCTGGAAGTACTACTGGTTTTACCGCATTAGCAAGTTCATTAATGTTTAAAACTGGAACTCCTTGGAATTCAGCCACCTTATTAAGATTAAAATCATTTGTAATTACTTTACCATTCAAAACCTGAGCTAATTTTAGGAGTTTGCTATCCACTTCTGCAATATTCGGAAAATCTTTTTCCCAAATTTCAACCTCGATATTTAATTCTTTTTGAATTTTGTTTAGTATGTCCAATCCTCGTCTTCCTCTATTTCTCTTAAGTCCATCAGAAGAATCAGCTATATGCCTAAGCTCCTCTAATACAAATGTAGGTATTATTAGCGGACCTTCAACAAAACCAGTTTGACAAATATCAAATATCCTACCATCAATTATTACAGACGTATCTAATACTTTTGGATTTTCATTAGTAAACCCCTTGGTTTTTTTGTCTTTAAACCCGTCTTTCTTTTTAATGCTTGTAAAGAAAGATAATATTTCATCTCTTTTTCTAGCACAAATGTCAGCTCCTAAAGCTGCCATTATCACTGTAAAAATAACAGCAATTATATTCCATATAGGTGATTGATATTTAAATAATCCAGCAAATAAGGCTGCAATTACAAGACCTATTATTGCACCACCTGTTCCAAAAATAATTTGTGCCGTGGGCATCTTCTGTACACTTTTCTCCACATAATCCATAAGCCTCATTATCAAAGACACGATTATAGGAGATATTAGAAATAAAATACCTCCAAAAACCAAACTAGAAAAAACAATGAATATTATTCCTTTAATTGTACCACTTTCAAAGTTATTAAGACCAACAAAATAACTTGTAGTTAGAAGCATATCTCCTACTAAGTACCCTATAATTAATCCTATTATTGTAAAAAGTCCTCTTAAAATTTTTTTCAACAAAAAATTTCACCTCCTTTTAAATTATTAACACTTAATCCAATTTATATCCTGTTATTATCTAATATATACTATAATTTTCCGTATTTCAATGAAATCTGTCATACAATTAACAATTTGTTAAACTAAGTTCCTTATTTTACGTAATGCCCCATCCATATTAATTCCCAATACTAACATTATTTCACTGGCTACCATGCCTTCAACTCTTTCTAATATCTTTTCCTCTCCTGGCGGAAGCAGATTTTCTTTTTTTAAATAATATAAATCTCTAACTACCTGACACATTTTTATAGCATCTCCGCTTTGAATTTTTTTCTTATTAATTCTATACCTATTATTCCAATTACTTTCTATATAATCAAAATGGTTTGATATTATATTCAAGACCTTCTCTAATTCTAATTTACTCAAAATTCTTCTTATTTTGTAATTCTCTATTTTTTCTATGGGAATCATAAAATTCATATTATCCAGTATAATGTAAATATTTACATATTTGCCTTTTATAAAAGACAATTCATTGCTATCTATATTTTGTACATACCCAGCACCATAATCTGCTAAAAATACGTTTTCACCAATATTTAACATAACATTCCCCCTATGAATAAAACTGCTATTGATTTATTATATATTCATAAGCTGAAATTCGTACTTAATTTATTGACAAAAACATAATATAAAACTTATAATTAATATAGTGTAGTTATTTAAATCTTTATAAGGAGCTGAACACAATGAAAGATTGTATATTTGATAATTTTCAAAATTCTGTGGATGAGTCACTATTGCGACATAGAAGTATTTTAGATATAATTACTAAGCTTCAAGAATCAGAGGCCCGGGTTAATAGAGCTGTTGTAAAGTCTATTACAAATTGTGGTTGTATTAAAGTGGAAGCAAAAAAGCAGTATACTCCTGATAATATAGATGATTTGGATTTAGATACTCTTAGTTCATCACTTGATACACATATGGAAGGTAATCTTTGCGAAAACTGTAGAGAAGTTATAGAGAGAGAAATTGGAAACAATCTTTTCTATACTACCTCACTATGCAACCTTCTAGATTTAAATTTATATGATGTTATTTTAAAAGAATATGACAAAATTAATACCTTAGGTAAATATAACCTTAGATAAAAATATAGCACAAACTAAGTTGAAACTTATTTTGTGCTATATTTGTTTGTCTAACATGAATTTTTCTTTTAATCTTCTCAATCCATTTTTAATAGCTTTGGCTCTAGCTTCACCTATTCCTTCTACACTATCAAGTTGTTCATAAGAAGCTTCCATTGTACCTTTTAATTCTCTAAAGTTCTTAACTAAGTTTTCTATAACATTCACAGGTATTCGAGGTATTTTATTTAGCATCCTATATCCTCTTGGAGAAATTAAGGTATCCACTAGTGGAACACCTACATATCCAATGATTTTAGAAATAAAGTCTAAATCCATTAGTTCCTCAGAACTCAAATTTTCTATTTGTCTATACATCTCAGTATAGTTCATGCCACTTTGACAATAATCTCTCATTAAGAGTATTCCATCCTCTTCAACGCTTCTAATCAGCTCATTGAGTTGCATTGAAATTAGTCTACCTTCATTCCCTAATTCACAAATATATCTTTCTATTTCTCCAACTATTCTCATAACCATTTCTGTCCTTTGTATAGCTGATATCACGTCAAAAAGAGTAGCTAAATCTTGGAATTCTAAAAGATTTAGATTACTTACCACTCGCTCAAGAACTGAAACATATTTTTCTAAGGTCTGAACAGCTTGATTTGCCTTTGCTAAAATAACACTACTATCTCTTAAAACATATTTTATATCATCTTTGTAAACAGTTATGATAGTTCTTCTTTGGGATATTGCAACAACAACCGATCCAGTTTGCTTAGCTATTCTCTGAGCTGTTCTGTGCCTTGTTCCCGTCTCAAAAGTGGGTATAGTAGGACTAGGCATAAGTTGAGTATTTGCATATAATATTTTTTTAAGGTCACTGCTTATTACTATAGCTCCGTCCATCTTTGCTAGTTCATATATATAAGCGGGACTATACTCTGCATTTATTCCAAAACCACCATCTACGATATCTAATATTTCCCTTCCATCTCCTAAAACAATAAGCCCACCAGTTTTAGCTCTTAAAATATTTTCAAGCCCTTCTCTAAGGGAAGTGCCTGGCGCCATTGTTTTTAGTATACTCATAAGTTCCTTGCTTTTCTCTTCTCTCATTTTTTTCTCCCTATTTAATAGATATCCCCATTAAAAAATCTTATTTAAAATATCTTTTAATGAATCTGTACCTATAATATTAATACGCTTGTCAATAATCTCTTTGAATTTCTCTCAGGTATAATAGTATTTTTAACCCTAACTTACTTGCTTCACTAAATATCTTGTCGCATTGAGCTATTGGTCTTCCTTCACCTACAAGGCCAATTTCCATAAATGCGCCCTCCTATTTTTATTTAACTATAATATCTTTATTTTAAACAGTAACGTCAATAAAAATCACTTTTGAATTATTTATTTTTAATGTAATTTAAAAAACCACTCAAGAGTGGTTTTAAAAAAATAATATAATTAAAGTATATACTTTTTGCTATATATAAACAACATTAAAATTATAAAGTCTTAAAAATCAATTTATTCTCTCTAACGAAAACACTTACATCATCACCCTTGTTAATATTCCCCCTAAGTATTTCTTCAGAAAGCACATCTTCCACAGACTTTGTAATTTCTCGCCTTAAAGGTCTAGCGCCATATTCAGTATTAATTCCAGCCGTAGCTAAATGTTTTTTAGTCTCCTCATTAAAAGTAATATTGATTTCGAGGTCTTTTAGGCGCTTCTCCACTACATTAAGCATTAATTCTACTATTTTATATAATTCCTCTTTTTCCAATGAATGAAACACAATAATGTCATCTAATCTATTTAAGAATTCTGGTTTAAATGAACGTTTTAATTCCTCCATTATATTTTCTTTCATCTTTTCATATTCTGAATCTATACCCTTTTTCTTTATGTCGAACCCTAAAGACTTCTGCTTTTTTAGAGTAGCTGCACCTACATTTGATGTCATTATAATTACTGTATTTTTAAAGTCTACTGTTTTTCCTTTCCCATCTGTTAGCCTTCCATCTTCTAATATCTGTAATAAAATATTAGTTACGTCTGGATGGGCTTTTTCAATTTCATCAAAAAGTATAACGCAATAAGGGTTCCTTCTCACCTTTTCTGTTAATTGGCCACCATCATCAAAACCTACATACCCTGGCGGTGAACCCACAAGCCTTGAAACAGTATGTTTATCCATATATTCAGACATATCTATTCTTACCATGTTATTTTCATTACCAAACATACCCTCAGCCAATGCTTTTGATAACTCTGTTTTACCTACACCAGTTGGACCTAAGAATATAAAAGAGCCTATAGGTCTCTTGGGGTCCTTCAAACCTACCCTAGCCCGCCTAACGGCTTTTGAAATAGATTTCACAGCCTCATTTTGTCCTATTACTCTCCTATGGAGTGATTCTTCTAGCTTTAGTAATTTCTCAGATTCCTTTTGGGTCAATTTTTCTATAGGAATATTAGTCCATTTTGACACAACACTGGCAATTTCAAGTTCAGAAACTATTAATTCATCACCTTGATTTTGAGTTTTCCAATTATTTTTAGAATTATCTAATTTATCCTTTAATTGTTTTTCGCAGTCTCTTAACTTAGCAGCTTTTTCATAGTCCTGTACTGAAATAGCATCAGATTTCTCTTTAGAAATTTTATCTATTTCATCTTCCAAATCTTTCAAATTTGGTGGGGCGGTTAAATTTCGAATTCTTACTTTTGCCCCAGCTTCATCAATAAGATCTATTGCTTTATCAGGTAAATATCTATCAGATATATATCTATCTGATAAGGTTACAGCGGCCTCGATTGCGCCATCTGTAATCTTAACTCTATGATGTGCTTCATACTTATCTCTTAGCCCTTTTAATATATCAACAGCTTCCTCTTTACTTGGTTCTCCTACCGTTATAGGTTGAAACCTTCTCTCCAGTGCTGAGTCCTTTTCGATGTACTTTCTATATTCATCTATAGTAGTCGCGCCTATGCATTGAAGTTCCCCCCGAGCAAGCGCTGGTTTTAATATATTAGACGCATCAATAGCACCTTCCGCTCCCCCCGCTCCAATGATAGTATGGATTTCATCAATAAATATAATAACATCTCCTGCTTCTACTATCTCCTGCATAACCTTTTTAAGCCTTTCCTCAAATTCTCCTCTATATTTAGATCCTGCCACCATGGAGGATATATCCAATGTTATTACTCTTTTATTTTTTAGAATTTCAGGAATACTTCCTGTTGCTATTCTTTGTGCAAGACCTTCTGCTATAGCGGTTTTACCCACACCAGCTTCTCCGATAAGGCAGGGATTATTCTTCATTCTTCTGCACAAAATTTCGAGTAGCCTTTGAGTTTCATTATCTCTTCCTATAACAGGGTCAAGCTTACCCTCTCTTGCCATTTCAGTTAGGTCTTTACCAAAATGATCTAATGTTTCGATACCATGTTGCTTTTTTTCTTTTGATAAACTTCCCTTTTGAATATCTTCAGAGGACCAATTATTTAGTATATCATTTCTTATCTTGTTAAAATTCGCTCCTAAATTAGTTAAAATTGTGTAGGCAACACCTTCTTCTTCTCGAATTAAAGCAAGCAAAATATGTTCTGGACTAATATAATTATGATTTAAATTTCTGGCTTCTATCAGACTTAATTCTAATAATCGTTTTGTCCTAGGAGTTAGAGGTATCTCATTTCTACGCATCTCTACGTCTCCTTCACCCTCATACTCCATTACTAATTTTTTTACCCCTTCTGAAGAAATCTTCATATCATTCAATGATTTTTTACATAACCCATCTTGTTCCTTTAGAATTCCTAAAAGTATATGCTCTGTGCCCACATACCCATGCTTTAACTCCTCAGCCTCTTCTTGAGCATATACCAATACCTTTTGCGCTCTTTCTGTGAATTTATTAAACATCATATTCAAACACCTCACTTGAAACGAATTTACTTATATCTTTAATTATGCCCACTTTCATTTCATTCTTACACATTATTTTCCTTCAAAATCAAAGTAATTTTCTACCACATATTGTTATTCTATAAAAAGTTCTTTTACCCTGCTTTAAAAAATACTTTCCGTGATAGTTTTTTTTACATTTTTGTACATAATATTCTTATCTTTATATATTTTCGCAAAATAAAAAGCTTACCCTCCAAAAATAAGAAGATAAGCAGTAAGATATGAACTTTTTAATGATTATGACTTCCCATAAACTCTTCGATTTCTTCTATGGTTTTAATTATTTGTATAGAAATATTTTCACAACCATCTTCCGTAATTAATATATCATCTTCTATTCTAATGCCAATATTTTCCTCCTCTATGTAGAGTCCTGGCTCATTAGTAAGGACCATTCCTGGTTTTAATTCCAGATCTCTACTTCCCACATCATGAGTATCTAGTCCTAAATAATGGCTTACACCATGGAAATAATACCTAGGTAACTCGATAGCATCTTTAATAAGACCTAACTCTATGCATCCTGCCGCAAGTACTTTTTTAGCCGTCTCGTTTAAAACTGAGAATAATATACCTGGCCTTGCAACAGCTGTTACTGCTTCTTGGGCTCTTAGTACTACATTATATACCTGCTTTTGTCGCTCAGTAAATTTTCCATTAACAGGGAATGTGCGACTTATATCTGCATTATAATATTTATATTGAGCACCTAAGTCAAATAATATTAATTTACCATCTTCAAGTTCACTATTATTCTGGTCATAATGAAGTATTGTGGCATTTTTACCACAAGCTGCAATAGTATGGAAAGCATAGTCTGTTATGCCATTGGTTTTTAATACAAAATCAAAATAAGCCTCTAGCGAATATTCTTTCATTCCTGCTTTAGAATTTCTCATTAATTCCTTTATACCTTTGTCCGTTATATCTATAGCTTCTCTTATTAAATCTATTTCTTCCTCTGATTTGATAAGCCTAAGATTTGATATATCATGGTGTATATTTTTTATTCTTAAATAAGAGTACCTTTCCATTACAACCTTAGCAAACATTTGTGGCGAGGTCATTGATATATGAAACTGTTGCCTTTCAAGATCTAAGTATAAATTATCTATTTTGGCTCTATCCATAATAGCCCCAAAAGTTTCTTCAAATTCCTTTAAGAACTTAATACTTTCTATGCCTGAAATCTCTTTTGCTTCTACTTCTGGCATTTTTTCTCCTACCCATCTAGCCATAATAGGATCATTCTTTTCTATAAATAGTGTTTCATCCACCTTACCATTTCTTTTCACTAACATTAAAATCATTTTTTCTCTGTCTATACCCGTTAAATAATAAAAATTTCTGTTTGGAGTGAAAGCATATGTTTCATCTGCTGATTTATATGGGGCCTCACCTGCAAACATTAATGTTATGGAATTCTCTTCTAATTTAGCCCATAAATTAGTTCTATTTTTTATAAATAACTCTTTTTTCATTACAATTCCCCCTACCTAGTTAAGTATAAAACCAATACGTTCTTTAGATATCTTTTCTCTCTATAACATAACACTGAGCTCAAGTATTTTCAATATTTTTTTATAGTTGATTTAAGATGTATGAATAACTCCCTAAAATGTTTTCAAAGATGATAACAAACTAACACGAAGAACCCGCTTATAATGGATTCAAATAATATTATTACCCCTTTATAATCTTCTATAAAATCAAAAACAAATTTCGGAAAGTCACCTCTGAAATTTGTCTTATTAAAATACTATAAAAATACTTAGGTGCTATTTAACTTCTCATCTATTATGTTTGTATATCAATTAACTAATTACTTGGATAATTCATTATTATTATGAATCCGTAGTCCATTTTCTAAGTCCACAGATGGTATCATTGACTTAGATGTCATTGTAGAATCTGCATAACTGTTAATCACTAGTGGATGTGGTGTCACTTTCCCTGGGCAGTCTGAACCATATGCTTGCTCTATTAATCTGGTATCTATAAGATCATCTTTATTTTCTCTTTTGTGATGTGATATAATATTCGCCATTTTCTTTGCCTCCTTGTGACACAACCGTAAAATAATTATTTTCTAACATTTTACACAATATCTTTATTTCTTCAGTGCTTTTCATTTTTGATGTAATTGTAAACTTATCATTTTCGTCAATCAACTCCATATAATCATGAATGCTGCTATAATCACTTAAATTAATATCAGAAACAAGATCTAATCTATATTCAGACATTCAGTTCTCCCCTCTTTGATATATTTAAGATTAGGGTTTGCAATTTCAATTAAAATATGCACATTTATATTAATATATCTATTTAGTATATTAGAATTTAGTTTTCAAATCAAGTAGGAGGCTAATCATTATTTGATTAGCCGACCTCTTACACCACCGTGCGTACCGTTCGGTACACGGCGGTTCAATAGAAATTAATGTTTTAATAAATATGTTTCTGATATAGAAACTAATCCTAAATTTTTAAGGTATTTATTGGTTAATGTTTTGTTTAATATAGGACTATTGGAAGTTCTCCAATAGCTTTTCCTAGTATTTGCATATTGCCAAGCTTTATTGTTATTTAAACCTAATTTAATAAGGTTTTCATGCTTGGTTTTAATCTTTTTCCATTGTTTCCAAAAACACATTCTAATTCTTCGTCTTAACCATTCATCAAGTGTTTTAAGAATAGTTTTAATATCTGCGATAGCAAAATAGTTTACCCATCCAACTATCACCTGCTTAAGTTTCCTAAATCTATATTCCATGCTCATCGCATTACTTCTTGAAGTTAATTCCTTTAGCTTTGCTTTGAATTTACATATAGGTTTTTGAGGAACTCTCATTCTATATTCACCTTTTGCTCGGTAAAACGAAAATCCTAAAAATTTAAGTTTCCAAGGTCTATCTACTGTACTCTTTTCTTTATTCACTTTAAGCTTTAATTTTTCCTCAATAAATCTTGTAATACTCTTCATTACTCTATTTGCTGATTTCTCGCTTTTAACA
>NZ_JAHLDL010000004.1 GCF_018861315.1 Clostridium bowmanii
CAAATGTAAAGGAAAGTAATCTTGAAGCTATTGAAAAATCATATGCGCTTTCTATTGAAAGAGTAGAGAATGAAACTTCAATTCCAGAAAGCAAGAAAAGATTAGAAAAATATTCAACGAAGTAAGGAGATACAATGAAATACGGCGATAAGATAATAGAAATGTACGGAGTTATTGTAGAAGTGCACGATGGATGTGTTTCAATTGATCTAAAAGGAAGATTGGGATTTATGAAGATACCAATGAGGATGCTTATTACAGATTATCCTGTGCAGGTAGGTCAGGAAGTGGGTTTTAGAATGAGCTTTATTGAGGTTCTTGCGCAGGAGCCTAACGAAAAATATGTTAGCAATATAGAAATAAGAAGTAGAAAGGAAGGGAAAGCATAATGAGTTTAACAACTGTTAAAGGTATGCAATCAGAAATATTTGTACCAATTACACCCCCACCAGTTTGGACACCAGTAACAAAGCCATTAAATGAAATGAGAGTTGCTTTTGCAACTGCCTCTGGAGTTCATTTAAAATCGGATAAAAGATTTAATTTAGCAGGAGATTTCACATTTAGAGCAGTGCCAGGTAATACAAATACTAATGATTTAATGGTATCTCATGGTGGATATGACAACGGAGACGTAAACAAAGATATAAATTGTATGTTCCCTATTGATAGATTAAGAGAACTTGCAGCTGAAGGTTTTATAAAAGAAATTGCTCCAATGCATTATGGATTTATGGGCGGCGGCGGAAACCAAGATAAGTTTAAAAATGAAACTGGTCCTGCCATTGCGAAGTTACTAAAAGCTGAAGGTGTAGATGCAGTTGTATTAACAGCTGGCTGAGGAACTTGTCACCGTTCTGCTGTACTTGTACAGAGAGCGATAGAGGAATCAGGGATTCCTACCATCATTATTGCAGCATTGCCACCAGTAGTTAGGCAGGCTGGAACACCAAGAGCGGTTGCACCACTTGTTCCAATGGGAGCAAATGCTGGAGCACCAAATGATAAAGAAATGCAAACTGGTATATTAAAAGCTACACTGTTACAACTTGTAGCGATACCATCAGCTGGAAAAATTGTACCATTACCTTTTGAGTATGCAGCAAAAGTTTAATTCACATTTCAGAAGTTTAGCACAGCATAGGGTATGAATAACTTCTAAAATGATGATTTAATTAAAAATATAGGAATGTCTCTAAATTTAATTTGAGACATTCCTATAAAAACATTCTATATAATAGAAAATTTAAAAACATTTGCACTTATAAAACTTAAAATGAATAGAAAGATGAGGTATATATCATGAAAGCAATGAAGATGATTAATGCAGTAGACTCACATACTATGGGAGAACCAACAAGAATTATAACTGGTGGAGTACCTGTAATTCCAGGAAATACTATGCCTGAAAAAAAAGAATATCTAGAAACACATTTAGATTATTTGAGAACAGCAATTATGCTTGAACCGAGAGGCCATAATGACATGTTTGGATCCATTATTACTGCTCCAACAATGAAAGAAGCAGATCTTGGAATTATCTTTATGGACGGTGGCGGATATTTAAATATGTGCGGTCATGGTTCTATTGGAGCTGCGACGGTAGTAGTAGAAACTGGAATGATTCCAATGGTTGAACCATATACAAATCTAACACTAGAAGCACCAGCAGGACTAGTTAAAGCAAAAGTAAAAGTAGAAGATGGAAGAGTAAAAGAAGTTTCTATAGCGAATGTACCTTCTTTTCTTTATAAGGAAAATGTAGAATTAGATATTCCGGAATTAGGAAAAATTACTTTTGATATTTCTTTCGGTGGAAGTTTCTTTGCACTAGTTAAAGCTACTGAGCTAGATATTGATATTTGTCCTGAAAATGCAAATAAACTATGTGAAGTTGGCATAAAAATTTTACATGCAATTAATGCAGCAGTTCCAGTACAACATCCATTACTTCCACATATAAATACTGTAGATTTGGTTGAAATATATGGACCTGCTAAAAATCCAAAGGCTACACTTCAAAATGTAGTAGTATTCGGAGATGGACAAGTGGATAGATCCCCTTGTGGAACAGGAACAAGTGCTAAACTTGCATATTTGTATGCAAAGGGACATTTGAAGAAGAATGAAGAATTCATATATGAGAGTATTATTGGGACTATGTTTAAAGGGAAAGTACTTTCAGAAGTACAAGTTGGGGAATTTAAAGGTATCATTCCAGAAATAACAGGTAGCGCGTACATCACTGGATTTAATCAATTTGTTATTGACGAAGAAGACCCTTTAAAATATGGATTTAAACTATAAATATAATGAATATTTAGTTGCATTTTAATTAGAAAAAGGAGGAATTTATAATGTTATTTGCCGTATTATCAGTACTAGGTCTTTTAACTCTTTATTTTTCAATGATTTTTATTAAGGATTATATCTTAGCATCAAAGGAAAACAGACTAGAAAAACCAAGTTTTTTTGCCACAGGAGCTGTAGGATTTGCCACCAATTTCTTTGATACTCTAGGGATTGGTAGTTTTGCACCTACAACTGCATTATTAAAACAATTTAAACTTACAAATGATAGAACAATGCCTGGAACATTAAATGTATCATGCACAATTCCAGTAGTATTGGAAGCATTTATTTTTATTACAGTAATAAAAGTAGATCCAATTACACTTATTTTTATGCTTTTCGCAGCAACAATAGGAGCGATTCTTGGAGCAGGATATGTTGCTAAGTTGGATGTAAAGAAAATTCAATTGGCAATGGGAGTTGCTTTACTAGTTGTAGCACTTATTATGATTCTTCAACAATTAAACATATTTCCTGCTGGAGGAGACGCAATTGGTCTTACTGGAGGAAAACTAATATTTGCTGTTGTAGCTAACTTTATACTGGGTGCATTAATGACACTTGGAATAGGCCTTTATGCTCCATGTATGGCACTTGTATTTGCGCTTGGATTAAGCCCAGCAATTGCCTTTCCGATTATGATGGGTTCTTGCGCATTCTTAATGCCAGCAGCTTCCGTTAAGTTTGTTAAAGAAGGAGCTTATGATAGAAAAGCTTCTATGGCAATAACGGTATTTGGAGTAATAGCGGTACTTATCGCAGCATATATTGTAAAATCCTTACCACTTGACATATTGAAATGGCTTGTTGTAGTGGTTATTATTTATACATCAGCTATGATGTTTAAATCGTATTCAAAGCCGGTTGTAGCAAAAGCATAGAATTTGTTTAAATATACTAATAATATAAAAATGAATTTCACTTAAACGGACTCTTTATAAAAAAATAAATTTGAAAGATATATCTTTAATTAAAAAGATGATTTCTGTATTACAGAAATCATCTTTTTTATGTTCGAATTTTAAATATTCATTACAATGAAGCATGTATAGCTCAATTTAATTTGCCATTGGAATTAGATTTTTTTTTATAAAATACTGAAAATATTAAAATCCCAATTATAGAAATTAAGGTGCATTCTTTATAATAGATAATAATAAAGTTATTTTTGAAAGTATATTTTACAATCTCTTTAGAGGCTACATCATAGCATCTGTCTATAGAGTCTAAGCTTATATATTTAGAAGTGTCTTTGGGTGTGTGAATTCGCGTCATATCATTGTCACAAAAAGTTATAGCATCAATGTTTTCTTTCCTAAAGCCTTCATGATCGCTAGCATCTTCAAAAAGATAATTAAAAAATATTTTTCCGGTTTTGCAGGTATTTGAAACTGATTTTATAAAAGGTGTTTTATCCGTATCTTTTTTTCCACCCATAATACATAGTGGAACAGCATTATTACTTCCAATCATATCAAAGTTAAATACTTTACTACCCTTTATATCACTTTTGTAGGTTTCAATAAATGCGTTTGAACCTAAGCATCCAAATTCTTCTGCATTAAAGCCTAAGAAAAGAATGCTTCTATCAGGTTTGCCAAGAGAAGTTAAATACTTACTCATCTCAAGCATAAAAGATAGACCAGATGCATTATCTAAAGCCCCATTATATATAGTACCATTTAAATCTGTACCTATATGATCAAAGTGTGCAGAAACAATTATTGGGGGCATAGATATATCCCTGCCTTCTAAATACCCCATAACGTTAGTTACACTGGCTTCTGAGACTATATAGGGGATAAAACAATCAATTGTACAGTCTCTAGCTAATAAATCTTTAAGTTCTGTAAGCGTCTCTTTAGTAATCATAATATACATGTTATAACTGGAATCGTACATAAATGAACTTCTAAAAGATAGGTCATTATCTTTCGGAACAAACAATATAAAGGGGCCGCCCTCGGTAGTAACTTTAATATAGCTTTCTTTTGCTACTTTAACATTGCTTTTGCTAAACGTTAAATTATTGCTTTTAAAGTTTAACATATCTTCTTTGAAATCTTTGCTATAAATAAAGGTTTTTACAATATTTCCGCTTACATCTAAAACCCTCAAATATGGACTATTACTAATTTTCTTAGGATACAGGACTTTGAAGTTTTGAAATTCACTACCTTTATAGGGTTTTAATCCACTATTTTTAAATTCACTGTTAATATAGGTAGCAATTTCTGCATTTTCTAAGGTCCCAGGTAACCTTCCTTTAAATTGGTCAGAAGAGATGTATTTAATATTTTGGTATACATTTGTAGGATTGAATCTATATAGGGTATAATATATATGTGAACTGTAGAAAAATAGTAAAAGACAAGTGGATAAAAAATAAGAGCATATTAACTTTTTCATATATTTCTCCTAAAAATTTATATCTTTTATATAGATATGAGTATTGAACTTGGGGTATGATTAATTATGTTAATTTTGTGGCTTAAATTAAAATTATAAATTATGAGAGGAGGATTGGCTATTTAGACACCTTTAAATAAATTATTAACAAAGAGTTATTTATTTTAGTGTGATTTAAACGGATAGCTGAGAAATATGGAAAATATAGAAAGTAGATTAATTAGTGAATTTAAAATAACTAGGGAACAGGCCGAAAATGTAATCCAATTATTAAATGAAGGGAATACGGTTCCTTTCATTGCTAGATATAGAAAAGAGAGGACGGGAGGACTTGACGATATAGTCCTAAGAAATTTCACAGAGAGACTTATATATCTTAGAAATTTGGAAGAAAGAAAAACAGATGTAATACGTCTTATTGGGGAACAAGAAAAGCTAACAGAGGAAATTGAAGGATCAATAAATAAATGTGAAACCTTAACAGAAATAGAGGATATTTATAGACCCTTTAAACCAAAGAAAAGAACTAGAGCTATTATTGCAATAGAAAAAGGGTTAAAGCCCCTTGCTGAAACTATTTTCAGTGGTGAGTTTAAAGGTGAAATAAACGAGTATGCGCAGGAATTTATAAGTGAAGAAAAAGAAGTGAAGACTTCGGAAGATGCGCTTCAAGGTGCTGGAGATATTATAAGTGAAATGATTTCAGATGAGGCTGATTATAGAAAATGGATTAGGGCACTGGTACATAATCAAGGAATTGTAGAGACTAAGGGCAGCTGTGATGAAACTACACCATTTGAAATGTATTATGAGTATAAAGAGGGAGTTAAATCTATTCCGCCTCATAGAATTCTTGCTATAAATAGAGGCGAAAATAGCAAGATACTTTCTGTGAAAATTAAAGCTGATAATGATAAAATTACTGATTACTTAAGAGCTAAATGTTTAAAAGGTAATAAGGAAACTGATAAGTATATAGAACTTAGTATAGTTGATTCAGTAAAAAGACTTATATTTCCTTCAATTGAAAGAGAAATAAGGTCAGAGCTCACAGAAAAAGGTGAAATAGGAGCTATTGAAATCTTCAAGGCTAATTTAAAGGCTCTCTTAATGCAGTCACCTATAAAAGGGAAGGTAGTACTTGGATTTGATCCAGGGTTTAGAACTGGGTGTAAAATAGCAGTGTTAGATGACACAGGTAAGGTTTTGGACATAGCTACAGTATATGCTACTGCAGGAAGTAAAGATGGTGTTCAAAAATCTATAGGTATTATTAAGGCCTTAGTAAAAAAACACAATGTAGAAGTGATATCCTTAGGTAATGGGACAGCAAGTCGAGAGTCAGAAGAAATTTTAGCTCAGATAATTAAAGAACTTAAAGAGGAATGTTCAAAAGATTTGTACTATGTTATAGTTTCAGAAGCTGGGGCATCAGTATATTCTGCATCAGAGCTTGCATCTAAAGAATATCCAGACATAGATGTATCCATTAGAGGTGCTATTTCCATAGGGCGTAGACTACAAGACCCACTGGTGGAACTTGTAAAAATAGATCCTAAGGCTATTGGTGTGGGACAATACCAACATGATGTAGCGCCTAAAAAACTTGATGAATCCTTAAAAGGAGTAGTTGAAGACTGCGTTAATGCTGTTGGGGTAGATCTTAATATTGCAACACCTTCACTATTATCTTATATATCGGGGATAAATGCTGCTATAGCTACAAATATTGTAGCTTATAGAGAAGAAAATGGTAAGTTCGTAGCTAGAAAAGAATTACTAAAAGTGAAAAGATTAGGTGCCAAGGCGTATGAACAATGTGCTGGATTTTTAAGAGTAATGGAGAGCAAAGAGTTTCTAGATAATACCTCAGTTCATCCGGAGTCATATGTTGCAACAAAAAAATTATTGGGTTTCTTAAAGTATTCAAAAGAGGAACTTAAATCTTTGAATTTTAAAGATTTAGATCAGAGAGTGGAAAGTATTAGCCTTAATGAACTAGCAAAAGATTTAGAAATAGGTGTTCCAACTCTTAGAGATATTATTAAAGAAATCAAAAAACCAGGCAGAGATCCAAGAGAAGAATTACCTAAACCACTATTAAAAACAGGTGTAGTTCAGATGTCGCACCTTAAACCAGGAATGAAACTTATGGGTACGGTAAGAAATGTATCTGACTTTGGAGCCTTTGTTGATATTGGAGTTCATCAGGATGGGTTAGTACATATAAGCCAGCTATCAGATAAATTTGTAAAGCATCCATTAGATGTAGTTACAGTTGGAGATATAGTTGAGGTTAGTGTGCTAGAAGTTGATGAGAAAAGAAAAAGGATATCATTGTCAATGAAAAATATATAATTTAGATATTGCTTTTTACGTAAAATGTATATATAATTATATTATAAAATAAAATTTGATAATCTTCAGGGCGGGGCGAATTTCCCCACCGGCGGTAAAGCCCGCGAGCCGAAAGGCAGATTCGGTTTAATTCCGAAGCCGACAGTAAAGTCTGGATAAAAGAAGATGTGATATATGTGAATTCGCCCTGACATAGTTCTATGTCAGGGTTTTTATTATATCCATCCCTAGAAGACATATTCAATTAGGGGGTATAAAAATGAGAGACGAAAAACTTATTAAACTAATCAAAATTTCACTTTTATCTGTTATGGCTTTTCTTTTAATGTACATTGAATTACCGCTTCCGATGTTTCCAGAGTTTTTAAAAATTGATATTAGCGACCTACCAGCGCTACTCGGTGCTTTTGCATTAGGTCCGATAGCAGGGGTTACTATTGAACTCTTTAAAAATATATTGCATGGATTGTTAGCAACAAAAACAGCATTTGTGGGAGAATTAGCAAATTTTCTAGTAGGGGCAGTTTTAGTATTCGTATCTGGATATATATATAAAGTTCGAAAAAGTAAAGGTGGAGCTGTTGTTGGACTTCTAACAGGAGTAGTTTGTATGTCACTATTTGCAGCAATATTAAATTATTTTGTTATATTACCTTTATATGAAACAGTATTAGGATTCAAGACAAGTATGGTAGTAGGAGCAGGAGCAATTATAAATCCTAATATTAAAAATTTAAATTCTTTTGTTATATGGATGATTATTCCTTTCAATTTATTTAAAGGAGTAATTATATCAGCAATGACGTTAGCTTTATATAAGAGTGTTTCGCCTATACTTCACAAAGAACATATAGAGCAAAGATACAAAGATAGTCAAAGGATTATTGATAGAAAATAAGAGAACTAGCAAATAAACGGGTACCTATTTTATAGGTATCCGTTTATTTGTTAGTTTTCTTAAAATATGTTATAGGTTTCGATTCCACATAATTACTGCATCTTCACCGTTATCTTCATAGTAATGGCGTCTAATGCCTTCTGTTTCAAAGCCATATTTCTCATACAAGTTTATGGCAAGAAAATTTGATTTTCTAACCTCTAAGGTTATTGCAGAAACCTTTTGTTTCCTACATATTCTAAATAAAGCTTCTACAATCATGTCACCACCACCATGACCACGAGCCTCTGGGTGAACAGCAACATTAGTAATATGGGCCTCATCTATGATTAACCACATTCCACCATAACCTACTATAGAATTGCCCTTTTTTAAAACAACATATCTAGCAAATTTATTATCTAACTCACTTTGTAGGGATTCAAAACTCCATGAAATAGGAAAGCTTAGTTCACTAATGTTGAGTATAGATTTAATAGATGAACTATCCATTGAAAAAATTTTAAAATCGCTATTCATTAATCTTTTGCCTCATTTTTTCTTCATATTCTCTTTCAGCTTGTGGTTTCCTAAGGTAAATAGGCACTGATGCATATATATCATCGAAAACTCCCTTAGATAAAAGTTTAAGGCCTAATTCTCCAAGAGATGAGGCTTTAGCTAAATTTAAATGCGCTGGAGCAAACCTAGCCTTAGGTAAATGTGTTATGATGTTTTCTTTGAATTTTGGAACCCCATCTCCTACAAATGATATAGCACAATTTTTTTCTTTAAGCATGGTTATTAATTCATCTATAGAAATATTCATATATTCACTTGTGCGGATTAATTCCTGATTATCAAAAGTATATAAGGCGGTATAAACATTATCTCGTAGCGCATCTAATATGGGACAAATAACCCCATCTGTATATGCTAGGTTGTATGCTAAGGAATCTAAAGTAGATACAGTTACAAATGGCTTATCTGTACCTTGGCTGAGACCCTTAACTGTAGCAAGCCCTATTCTAAGACCTGTAAAGGAACCAGGCCCCTTTGAGGCTACAAAGGCATCAATATCATTTATGCACATCCCAGTGTTATTAAATAATTTATCAATTATTGGCATAAGTATTAAAGAGTGCTGCTTTTTATAATTAAAGGTTATTTCGCCAAGCACATTTTCATCCTCAAGGATTGCGCATGTTGCTGCTGCTGTTGCAGAATCTATGCTTAAAATTTTCATATTTTTATCTCCTTTATATAATCATATCTATTATCAGAATATATAAAACTGATTTTCCTGTAATTATCTCCAAATTCGGGGAGTTTTTCTATGGTGATGGTTAAATTATTTGGGGGAATCAATTCCTCAATATAATTAGCCCATTCAATTATGCTAACTGCATCACTAAATATATATTCATCAAAGCCTATAGCTTCTATTTCGTCGGGATCATTTACCCTGTATACATCAAAATGATATAATTTTAAACGACCTGTATACTCATTTACAATTGTAAATGTAGGGCTTGTTACATGGTCTTCAATCTCTAAGCCTTTTGCAATTCCCTTTGTTAAATGAGTTTTACCAGTACCTAAATCACCAATTAAGCAGATTATGTCACCTGAATTTACAAGCATACCTATTTGCTCACCTATTTTATAAGTTTCATCTACTGTAGTTACTACGAATTCCATAAGTTTCACCTCACTAGATATTTTATCCTATAAAATAAAAAAAGAAAAGGAAATCTAGAATATTACCTGTAATATATAGATTTATTTTTACTAATTATATTTGTAAAATTAAAAACAATTGTTTATACTTAAATTCTAAAATAATGTATAATAGCTTATATACCTATTAAGGAGGGGAAAATAATGTTTGTTAATAATTTGATGCTCTTAAAAGAAAAATTAATTATGGTAACACCAAAGGTGACTATAGGTAAAGCTTTAGAAATTATGGAAGAAAATAATTTTCTATCAATACCAGTGGCTGAGGGTAATAAATTTATTGGTTCAATATCAAAAGAACGGATTTATACTTATTATTATGAAAATTGTCTTGAGAAAAAATGCTTGTTATCAGATTTTATAGTTGAAAATGTAATGAGGACTGATGTGCCTATTATTAATCCAATGCAACAGGCAGAAGAAGCAGCTCATTTTTTAGAGACAAGGAGTGTTTCCTTCGTTGCCGTAGTTGATAACAATGGTAATTTTAAGGGCATAGTTACACATCATGCTATATTTCATCAATTTACTGAATTGTTTGGTCTTGATAAGGGAAAACGATTAGGGGTTATAGCTTATGATATTCAAGGTCAGATTTCTAAGCTTTCAAAAATAATAACTGAAAATAAAGGCGATATAATTAGTTTTGTAGTCATTGATCCCAAAAGTCTTACTGAGGTCAAAGAAATCGTTGTGAGACTTGAGACCGATAATTTTGATGACATCGTTGCAAAAGTAAAGGCTGCTGGTTTTAAAGTGGAGTAATTTGCAAATCATAAAAATAAATATTAGGAAGCGCAGAGTGTGAATTATATGATTAATCTGTGTTTCTTAATAAGTTAAAATATAAAAGACTTGCATTTTAAAAAAATACATGGTATGATTTGAATGTATTTTAGGGGTATAGCTCAGTTGGTGGAGTAGCGGTCTCCAAAACCGTTGGCCGTAGGTTCGAGCCCTACTACCCCTGCCATTTTCTAAAAATTTTATACGCAATAAAGGGGTATGGCTCAATTGGTAGAGTAGTGGTCTCCAAAACCATTGGTTGTAGGTTCGAGTCCTACTACCCCTGCCAAACAAAACCTGTGAAATTATTTTCACGGGTTTTTACGTTTATTTATAATGAATCATCAAATTTTAATATTAGGTAGCCCAAAAAAATATACTGGGTTTTTAACTAGTGATTTTTTAAGATGCCTTGTAATTGGAGGGTATGTAATGCAGCAATATGACATAGTAGTAATTGGAGGAGGTCCAGCAGGCCTTGCAGCTGCTATTTCAGCTAAAGAACACTATGAAAGTGAAATTTTGATTTTAGAAAGAGAAAATCAATTAGGCGGGAATTTAAATCAGTGTATTCATGATGGATTTGGTATAAATGTTTTTAATGAAGATTTGACAGGTCCAGAGTTTATACAAAAATTTATAGATAAGGTTAACAAGTTAAATATCTCATATAAATTAGATACAACGGTTTTAAGTATAAGCAATAATAAAGAAATGAATGTAGTAAATGCTGAAGGCGGAGTTTTTAAAATTGCAGCGAAAGCTATAATAATTGCCACGGGGTGCAGAGAGAGACCAAGAGGATTTTCTAATCTGCCAGGTAGTACATGTGCAGGTATATATACAGTTGGTTCTGCACAGAAATTTGTAAATATAGAAGGGTATATGCCAGGAAAAGAAATAGTTATCTTGGGCACGGGAGATATTGCATTAACTATGGCAAGTAGACTTTCAATTGAAGGGGCTAATGTTAAGGCTGTAGTAGAAAGTAAAGACTTTATTGAAGCAAGTGATAAAAGACTAGGTGGTTTGTTAAATGATTTTAATATACCTTTAAGAACAAAACATAAGGTCGCTGATATTAAAGGCAAAGGCAGAATTGAGGGTGTTACTTTAGTAAAGCTAGATAATAATGATAAAGTTATTGGTGGAAGTGAAGAATATATTCCTTGTGATGCTCTACTTTTATCTGTAAAATTATATCCTGATAATGAATTAGCAAAACAAGCAAAAATAGTGATTAATTCAGCAACAGGTCAAATTGAGTTAAATGAGGATTCACAAACTAATATTGCTGGAATCTTTGCTTGTGGAAATGTAGCTCTTGGGTATGATTTTTCTGAGAATGTGATAAAACAAAGTCAAAAGGTAGGGACTGTTACTTCAAAATACTTAAAGGATTCTATTTTTTAAGGTTTAACTGTTAGTTTATTCTAACAGTTTTTTTTTTATATGTTTATAGGAAATTATAAATATCTACTGCCTATACTGAGAAAAATAATATTCAATAAATTTCAATCTACATAATCTTCAATAATTTTCATGATTTTCAAAACCTTAAAATAGTGTTGACATATTTTAAGGTTAAGCATACAATATAATAAAGAAAAGTAATTCATACTAAAATACTAGGAAATACTGTGAAAAAGGAAAGTAATATAAGAAAAACTTACAGAGAGAGAGTCTATAGCTGAGAAGATTCTTACGGAAAACTTATATGAAGTGCCCTTTGGAGTTGTGCACCGAATTAGGCGTACTAAAATAAATAACAAGTATATTAACTGTTATTTATTTTAATGTGACTTGGGTAGGCTGCATCGGGATTCCCCCGTTATAGGGATAGAGCATAGCGCTGTGCTTGAAAGAGTGGCTTTATAATCACTAAAGTGATTATAACTTAGAGTGGGACCACGAAGTAAAACTTCGTCTCTAATTTAGAGGGAGTTTTTTTGTATTTAAAAATATTTTAGCAATGCACTTACAATATAAAACAGTTTTTTTTATTTTGGAAAATTGTATAAATATAGAAATATAGAAATATAGGAATATAAATAGTGTTTGAAGTTAAGTCAATTGTTTTAAATTTGGAGGGATATTATTATGATGTATAACAATGTTTTAAATATGATAGGAGCAACACCGGTTTTAAAATTAAACAAATTAGTGGTGGGTGACATGGCTGACATTTATGTGAAACTAGAAAAATATAATCCAGCTGGGAGCATAAAAGATAGGGCAGCCCTAGGTATGATAGAAAAAGCTGAAAAATTAGAACTTTTAAAAGAAGGCTTTACTATAGTGGAACCAACAAGTGGAAATATGGGAATAGCTTTGGCTATGATTGGAAGAATCAAAGGATATGATGTAATTATTGTTATGCCAGATACCATGAGTGTTGAAAGAAGGAATTTAATCAAGGCTTATGGCGCACGACTTGTGCTTACAGATGGTACAAAAGGGATGAAGGGTGCTATTAACAAGGCAAAAGAAATAGCAGATGAAAGTCCTACATTTTTTATGCCACAGCAATTTACTAATTTAGCAAATCCAGAAAAACATTATGCTACTACTGCAGAAGAAATCATGGAAGACATTGAAGATTTAGATGTTTTTGTAACCGGAGTAGGAACTGGAGGAACAATAACTGGTGTAGGCAGAAGACTAAAAGAAATTAAAAAAGACATTAAAGTAGTTGCGGTTGAACCAGAAAACTCGCCTGTATTATCGGGAGGCGAACCTGGACCGCATAAAATACAAGGAATAGGGGCAGGGTTTACCCCAGATATTTATGATGCAAGTGTAGTTGATGAAATAATAAAAATATCTGATGAAGAGTCTTTTGAAATGGCAAAACTAATGGCTAGTGAAGAGGGTGTATTAGTAGGAATTTCAACAGGGGCTAATATTGCAGCAGCTATAAAAATTGCTAAAAAGTTAGGTAAAGGTAAAAAAGTAGTTACTATTGCACCTGATGGTGGGGAAAAGTATATTTCAATGGGTATTTATGACTAAATTCGCAATATAATTCTATAGGAGTGAATGATTGTATGCTTAAAATGTTAAAATATGAGATTAAAAATGTATTAGAAAAGGACCCAGCAGCTAAGAATTGGGTGGAAGTAATATTATTATATCCTTCTACACATGCTATAATATTATATAGAGTAGCTCATTTACTATACAAGCATAAAATATATTTCATATCTAGAGCACTATCTCAAATAGCTAGATTTTTTACTGGAATAGAAATTCATCCTGGGGCTATAATAGGAAAAGGATTATTTATAGACCATGGAATGGGAGTAGTAATCGGAGAAACTACGGAAATAGGAGACAATGTGACCTTGTATCAAGGAGTTACACTAGGTGGAACAGGAAAAGATAAAGGGAAAAGGCATCCTACTTTAGGTGATGATGTGGTGGTAGGTGCTGGTGCAAAGATTTTGGGGCCAATCAAAATTGGAACTGGAAGTAAAATTGGTGCCAATGCTGTAGTTTTAAAAGATGTATTAGCTAAGGCAACTGCTGTGGGGATACCTGCTAGAGTGATTTTTGGCAAAGCTGTCCCTATAATAGAGATTAAAGATTATGTTGGTAAAACAAGAAAAATATACAATGATATGATAATATAAAAAGGATGACGATATGGGTAAAAAGGAAGAAATAATTGAGTTTTGTAAAAAAAATGGTTTAGATACAATAGGATTTAGCGAATGTAAGATTTTTCATGAGCTAAATCCTTATTTTGAGAGAAGAAAAAAGCTTGGTCTTGAAAATGAGTTTGAGCAGCAGAATATAGATAATAGATTAAATCCATTTTTATATATGCCAGAAGGGAAAACTATAATTTCTATTGCCTTTCCATATTTATATAGCTTGGATTTTAATGAAAAAACGCATTTTTCTAAATATACATTGGGAAGAGATTATCACGTAGTTTTAACTGAATATATGAATAAAATTTGTAAATTTATTGAGGCTATGGGTTGCAAAGCTTTATGTTTTGTGGATAGTAATGCGCTGCCGGAGAGATATATTGCCTGCAATAGTGGAGTAGGATTTATAGGTAAAAATAATGCATTGATAACTGAAAAATACGGATCTTATGTTTTCCTAGGAGAAATTATAACAGATTTAATTATCCAACCAGATAAACCACTCCTTCAAAAATGTGGTAATTGCCATATATGCTTACAAGCATGCCCTACAAATTCTATAGTTAAAGGGAAATCAGGAATGAATAATAATCCAAATATTTGTTTATCTTACATAACTCAGAAAAAAAGTCTAGAAGATCACTGGTTTGAAAAATTAAATGGTAGGTTATTTGGTTGTGATACTTGTCAGAGCATCTGCCCATACAATAAAGGGATTGAGCTTAGTAAAATTAGTGAGTTTAAGCCATATGAACACATGAGAAACATAGATCTTGAAGCACTAATAAATATGGATAATAAACTATTTAAAGATAAGTACAAAATGACTTCTGCTGGGTGGAGAGGTAAGAGTATACTTAAGCGGAATGCTATTATTAATGCAATAAATATAGATAAAAGTAAAATTGAAACTATAGAGAAGGATGCATCACCATATATAAGGGATTATTATTATAGACTTTTAAAGTTTTTCAAATTATAATAAATATATAAATACTTTTTTATGAAAGGTGGAATTTTGATGATTTCTCCAATGTTATTAAGAATAATAGACATTTTACCAGATAAAGTGGTATCTTTTATAGCAAAAAAAATGCTGGATACATATATGAATAAATACGCAAATATAAAAACTTATGGAATGGAGAAAATTGCGGGTGCGAAGGCTCCTATAATTTTTATATGTAATCATTTAAGTAATGCTGATGGTTTAATTATGAACAGACTATTAAAGGATAATAATGTAACTTTTGTTGCAGGTATAAAACTAACAGATAATAAGCTCACTAAACTTGGGTTTCATTTGGCTAAGACTATAAATATAAAACCTAATTCCGCAGACAAGGAAGCTATATCTAAAATAGTTAATACTCTAAAACAAGGTAATAACATATTTATATTTCCAGAGGGTACTAGGAGTAGAAATGGGAAAATGGCAGAGGGTAAAAAGGGTATTCTATTAATGGCTAAGTTATCAAAGGCAACAATTATTCCAATGGGCATTTGGGGCACAGAAAAATTATTGCCAATCAATGATAAAGGAATGGCTTCTGAAAAATTTAATTACGCAGATATAAATATTAGCATAGGTGATCCGATTATTCTTCCAAGTAAAAATGAAGATGAAGATAAAAATCGATATCAAGATAGGGTTATGAATGAAATAATGTCGAGGATAGCTATACTTCTTCCTGCGCAGTATAGAGGAGTATATGCTAATTCCAAATAGGTAATAATGAGAATAAGTAAAAAAATAAAGCACTTGAAAATAAGAAATTATGTTTAAAAACTGAAATCTTGTTTTATAAATGTATCGTATATATTATAAATGATATTATTATCATCATTACAAATGATGGTAAACATTCATTAATTTGAAAAAAATAAAATAAATAATGCATTTGAAGGATAATTTAATGATTTAGTTTGGTATTTTGAACTAAAAGATATATAATAGACTTGTGATTAAATATGAAATTCTTATAGATTTTTATAAGGACACACAAAATAAGAGGTTGGAGGCGTTTTACAATGGGAAGTAAAGTATTAGGCAAATTCTTAAAAGAAAATTTAGAAGATTTAAAAAGTAAAGGTTTATATAATGTAATAAATGTGCTAAAAGGTGCAAATGGACCTGTTATTGAAGTTGGAGATAAAGAATTAATAAACTTATCTTCAAATAACTATTTAGGGCTTGCTACTGATCCTAGAATGATCCAAGCAACAATTGATGCAACTAAGAAATATGGTGCAGGTGCAGGCGCTGTTAGAACTATAAATGGTACTTTAGAGATTCATACTGAATTAGAACAAAAACTTGCTAAATTTAAACATACGCAGGCGGCTATTGCATTCCAGTCAGGGTTCAATTGCAATATGGGAGCAATTTCAGCAGTAATGAATAAAAAAGATGCTATTCTTTCAGATTCATTAAATCATGCATCAATAATAGATGGATGTAGATTATCTGGTGCTAAAATTATAAGAGTAGAACATTCTGATATGGTAGATTTAAGAAATAAAGCAAAAGAAGCAGTAGAATCAGGATTATATGAAAAAATCATGGTTATTACTGATGGTGTATTCTCTATGGATGGTGATATTGCTAAACTTCCTGAAATCGTTAAGATAGCAGAGGAGTTTGACTTAATAACATATGTAGATGATGCTCATGGTTCAGGAGTGCTTGGAAAAGGTACTGGTACTGTTCATCACTTTGGTTTGTCAGACAAGATAGACTTCCAAATTGGAACACTATCAAAGGCTATTGGTGCTGTAGGCGGATACGTAGCTGGAACAAGAGATCTTATTGATTGGCTTATGGTTCGCGCTAGACCATTCCTATTCTCTACATCATTAACTCCAGGAGCTGCAGGTGCTTCTATTGAAGCAATTAATATTCTTACAGAAAGCACTGAGCTAAATGATAAATTATGGGAAAATGCAAATTACTTAAAGAAGGGTTTAAAAGAACTTGGTTTTGATATTGGAAACAGTGAAACTCCAATTACTCCATGTATAATAGGAGATGAAGTTAAAACTCAAGAATTTAGTAAGAAGCTTTTCGAAGAGGGAGTTTATGCAAAATCAATAGTATTCCCAACTGTTAGAAAAGGTACTGGAAGAGTAAGAAATATGCCTACTGCAGCACATACAAAAGAAATGTTAGATAAAGCACTAACTATTTATGCAAAAGTTGGTAAGGAAATGAACATAATAAAATAATATATAAAGTATAGGCATAGCTCCTAGTTAATAGGTGTTGTGCCATATAATATTAAACGGTTACACATATATATTATTTAGTTGAATATGGAGGGAACATAATGAAAAAAATATTAGTAACAGGAGCCTTAGGACAAATAGGTTCAGAATTGGTAATGAAAATGAGAGAAATATATGGTAATGACAATGTAATTGCTACGGATTTAAGAAAGCTAGAGAGCAGCCCTGTAGTTACCACAGGACCTTTTGAAATACTAGATGTGACAGATCATAGTGCAATGCTTGGAATAGCTAAAAAATACGAAATAGATACACTAGTTCATTTAGCAGCACTGTTATCAGCTACAGCGGAGGCAAAACCTTTACTGGCTTGGAATATAAACATGGGTGGACTTGTAAATGCATTAGAAGTTGCAAGAGAACTTAATTGCAAGTTCTTTACACCAAGCTCTATAGGTGCTTTTGGACCATCTACACCTAAAGATAATACTCCACAGGATACAATTCAAAGACCAACTACTATGTACGGTGTAAATAAAGTTGCAGGTGAGTTGTTATGCAATTATTATCATAAAAAATTTGGTGTTGATACAAGAGGAGTGCGTTTCCCAGGGTTAATTTCATATGAAGTTCTTCCAGGAGGAGGAACAACTGACTATGCTGTTGATATATATTACGAAGCATTAAAGTCAGGTAAATACACTTCATTCATTGCAAAAGGAACAAAAATGGATATGATGTATATGCCAGATGCAATAAATGCAATAATTAAGTTAATGGAAGCTGATGGATCAAAATTAATACACAGAAATGCATTTAATATTGCAGCAATGAGTTTTGAACCAGAAGAAATAGCTGCTGAAATAAAAAAACATATACCAGGATTTATTATGGATTATGACGTAGATCCAATAAGACAAGATATAGCTAATTCATGGCCAAATTTTATTGATTCAACTTGTGCCAAAAATGAGTGGGGTTTTGCTGCTGAATATGATTTGGAAAAAATGACTACTGATATGCTACAAAAATTACGTGATAAAGGAATTGGCACTAAATAATATTTGAACACTATACGCTGTTTGCCCATAGGGTAAGCGGCGTATTTTATTAATTAGTGTGGTATTAGATTATTTTGGTATATAGTATGATAAAATAATAATATAGAAATAGTTTGATTCATAAAAAGTAGGTGATTTATATGAATAAAAAATCAATTAAAGCTGTGCTTGAAATTCTTAATGAAACATATAAAGGTGCAAAATGTGGACTTGATTTTACAAACCATTATGAGCTTTTGGTTTCAACTATATTATCAGCACAATGCACAGATGAGAGAGTAAATATTGTTACAAAAGATCTGTATAAGGAATATAATACACCGGAGGATATGATTAATTTATCACAAATGGAACTCGGAGAAAAAATTAAAAGTTGTGGATTTTATAACAATAAAAGTAAAAATATTTTAGGAGCTACAAAACTTATATTAGAAAAACATAAGGGTGAGGTTCCAAGAACAATGGAAGAATTGATAGAGCTTCCAGGAGTAGGTAGAAAAACTGCTAATGTGGTACTATCTAATGCTTTTGGCATTCCAGCTATTGCTGTAGATACTCACGTTTTTAGAGTTTCAAAAAGAATAGGGCTTGCATCAGGGAAAAACGTGGAAGAGGTAGAGCAGGAGCTTATGAAGAATATTCCTATAAAAATGTGGAGTGATGCTCATCATTATATTATATGGCATGGTAGAAAAATATGTAAAGCTAGGAAACCTAATTGTAATATGTGTCCTATAGCACCTTATTGTGAATTTTTAAATGGAAAATAAATAGTTGTAGCTTTTCATGCGAAAATTAATAGTTGAAAAATAAAAGTCCTCTAATATTTTGTAAATATTAAAGGGCCTTTGATTTTTATGAGAATTATAGAATAATATTTAAAAGTTCATCTTCAATAAGGTGATTATATTTTCCTTGTCTATAATCATTAACTAAATCTTTCTTTTCTTCTATTTTTAGTGAAGTCATCATCTCTAATAATTTTTTTGGAAACTCTATATAGGCTCCCTTTGGATTCATTTCCGAATCAAAAGTTATAATAGTTGGGATTCTAGATTGACCAGTGTATTCCTCTAAAAAATTTTCATAGCCACTTTTGGGAAAACAGAATAAGTTTATGTTTTTGTTTTCTTCTGCCATTCTCTTTATAAAGGGTAAAGTAACGATGCAATCAGGACAGTAACCTTCAGAAAAAATTGCTACATTAATAACAGAAGTTAATTTCTTAAGAGAATCTTTAGTGCTTGAAGAAAGATTAGTAGAATTATAAGCTATAAGTTGTATGTCACCATGTTCAAGTTTTGATTTTTCTAAATATGCTTCAAAAGTTAGGCCTTTTAATAAGTTTATCATAATTAATATCACCCTTTCAATGGAATTATTAATTATAATTTTACCATTTAATATTATACAATACAAATCTAGTTAATGTAGATTATGTATTTAAACATAAGAATGTAATGACAAAGACTTCATAGCATAATAAAAATATGAAATATTTCGTGAAATCCAAAAAGCTTTAAATTTATTTTAGGCCATTTAGTGGCATATTTAACACCACCTACAGTATAAAAAAGTCCACCTACTAGTAGACATATAAAGCCACCTAAGGATATAGCTTTTATTATTGGTACAATGGCAACAACGGAAATCCAACCCATTAATATATAAAAGCCGGTATATAACCATCTAGGGGCATCAAACCAAACTATTTTCAAAATGATTCCCACAAGAGCTAGAAACCAAATAGCTAGGAAAAGAATTGTACCCAATGTTCCTTTTAATGCTATTAAGCATATAGGGGTGTAAGTTCCTGCAATTAAAACGTATATCATAGAATGATATACTCTTCTAAGTACTTTTATAACTTTTTTTGATGATGTAGACTTATGATAAATTGAACTTGCACAGTAAAGTAATATTGCACTTATTCCGAACACTGCAAGAATAACAGCGTTGTATGGATTTGTTGTGTTTAAGGAATACTTAATTAGCAGGATTAAACCTATTGCGGATAAAATGGCACCCACTAAATGTGTAAGGCTACTTATAGGTTCTCTGAACTTTGATAACAAATCTCTCACCCCTCAAAAGAATATAATCTAGCATCTAAAGGTAGTAATATGAATACCTAGTGTAAAACTCATGTGATATCTGCGAAACAAATATAGTATCCAGTAATAAAAGTCCTATACATAGTTTTAAGGACTAGCTTATATATATATTTACATTACGTGTAATTAATGCTATATAATGAAGGAGAGGTAAAATAAATGGATTACAACAAGGAAAGCTTAAATAATTTAATAGAAGAGATTATAGGAACAAAAGATGTTACTTTAATGGAAATACCTTGCGTAGATTTATATATGGATCAAGTTACAACTTTTTTTAATGAAAAACTTGGAAGTCTTAAGAGAAACGAAGACGATAAAATTCTTACAAAGACTATGATAAATAACTATACCAAAGGTAAAGTATTGATGCCAGCAAAAAATAAGAAATATACTAATGAGCATATGATACTACTTATGCTTATATATAATTTAAAGCAAACTATATCACTTAGTGATATTAATACAGTATTTGATTCCATTATCGATGTAAAGGATGCAAAAGATATAAGTCTTTCATTAGAAGATTTATACAACAATTTTATAGATATAAAAGAAATACAAAACCAAAATTTTGCATGTGATATTGATACAGATAGATCATTTATAAAAGATAGAATTAAAGAAATGGGAA
Organism: Clostridium bowmanii; assembly: GCF_018861315.1. Lineage (GTDB taxonomy): Bacteria > Bacillota > Clostridia > Clostridiales > Clostridiaceae > Clostridium_AD > Clostridium_AD bowmanii. The sequence continues at coordinate 21,213 of NZ_JAHLDL010000004.1, forward strand.
AAGTGGATGGAGAATTAATAGAAGTAATATTATTGGTATTGTTACTTATTAATAAAGCTAATATGCAAAAGAGAATGGCTGAAAAATTAATTGATAATTTCTTAAAGAAAAAATGATGATTTTCACAAGATTTATTAACTATTTCTATGAATAGAAATCATTATGACTGTTTAAAACTTGGTATCAATGTAGTATAATATAATGTAATGGTATACAATAAATTGAATTATTTACACACATTATAATAGGCTATTATATTTAATTCTTTTTATGTTTTATGTGCTTATATTAAAATAAGGAGATGGTCATATGTCAAAAGTTGTAGAAAAATTTTTAAAATATGTAAGTTACGATAGTAAATCTGATGAGGAATCATCTACTGTTCCAAGTACAGAGGGTCAAATGAAACTTGCAAAGGAATTAGTTAAAGAATTAAAAGAAATGGGTGTACAAGAGGTAAGTGTAGATGATAATGGATATGTAATGGCAACAATTCCATCTAATGTAGAAAAAGTTATACCAACTATAGGATTCATAGCACATATAGATACTGCTCCAGATATGTCTGGAAAAGATGTTAAACCTAAATTTGTAGAAAATTATGATGGAGGAGATATAATATTAAATAGTGAAAATAACATAGTATTATCTCCAAAGGACTTCCCAGAATTAAAGAATTACATAGGGAAAACTCTTATAACTACTGATGGTACTACACTGCTAGGAGCTGACGATAAAGCTGGAATTTCAGAAATAATGTCTGCAGTAGAGTATTTATTTGAAAACCCTAAGTTTTCACATGGTCCAATTAGTATTGGATTTACACCAGACGAAGAAGTGGGACGTGGTGCAGATATTTTTGATGTAAAAAAATTTGGCGCAGATTTTGCATACACTATGGATGGTGGAACTATTGGGGAATTAGAGTCTGAGAATTTTAATGCCGCATCAGCAAAAATATCTATTCATGGCAGAAATGTTCATCCAGGTTCAGCAAAAGGGAAGATGATTCACTCTACACTTATAGCAAATGAATTTATGAGTTCATTACCACCAAATGAAACACCAGCTACTACTGAAGGCTATGAAGGGTTCTATCATTTGATCGCTCTTAATGGGGATGTTGAAGAAACAAAGCTTCAATATATTATAAGGGATTTTGCTAGTGAAGGATTTGAAAATAGAAAAATATTCATGAAAAATATAGTAGATGTATTAAATGATAAATATGGCAAGGGAACAGTTGATATAGAAGTTAAGGATCAATATTACAATATGAAAGAAAAAATAGAGCCAGTTAAACATATAGTAGATACGGCATTCTTGGCTATGAAGGAAGTAGGAATAGACCCTATAATGGTTCCAATTAGAGGTGGTACAGATGGTTCAAGGCTTTCCTTTATGGGACTTCCAACACCAAATATATTTACAGGTGGACATAATTTTCATGGTAAATATGAATTCATACCTACATTTGCTATGGAAAGTGCGGTGGGGGTAATAATTAAAATAGTTGAGCTATATGCTGCGAAATAAGGTTATTTAAAACAAAGGAGCCATATTTTTATATTATGGCTCCTTTGTTTTTATTATTAACATAATTTATTAAAGGTTTGTTAATAAAGTTGACATAAAACTGTAACATAGAAGCCTTAATATATACTTAAAGGTAAAATAAAAGTTTGAATTCAATAATATGTATAGAAATTCGGTATAATAAAATTCTTTTAAATAATAGTATCTAAATGCTATATAATTACGAAAGTACAAGGAGGAAAATAGTATGAATGAAAATAAGAATAATGATGAATCAAATGAAGTGAATGAACCAGATGAAGTGAATCGAATAAATGAAACTATGCATAATGATGAAGCAAATGATAATATAATTCCTAGTGAAAACGAAAATTGTGATGATAATATAAATGATTCACAAGTAAACATAAATGAAGGATCTAAAGAAGATTTCACCGAAAATGTATCTAATAATGAGCTTTCCGAAGAAGAAAGTAGAACTTTACCTATCCAATTAGAAAATTCTAATTACACAGAAATAAATGATAAAAAGGTGAAAAAAAATGAAGGTGGTATGAGAAAGAGAATAATGTCCTATATACTAGTAGGGGCAATATGTTCTACCCTCGCAGGTGCAGGATCAGCTGTTGTTACAATGAATATGATGAAAAATACAAGTGCTACAAGTACACCGAATGCAGCTAGAACAACTGCTACATCGGTTTCTAGCAATTCAAAAGCAAAGCTTATAACTACTAATAGTACAAAAACTTTAACTACACCTGAAATTGTGAAAAAGGTAAGTCCAGCGGTAGTTGCAATTTCTACAAGTAGCACTAGTGTAAGTACTGCGGTTAGAGGACAGGATGCACAGCAGGAAGGTGTGGGCACTGGAATGATATTTAACAAAGATGGATATATTTTAACGAATTACCATGTTATAAGTGGAGCGCAAACTATTAAAGTTATGCTTAGTGATGGAAAGGAAGTTTCTGCAAAAGTAATCAATTATGATGCTGAAGCTGATGTAGCTGTAATTAAATTAGCTGATAATACTGTAGTGCCAGGTGTGGCTTCGTTTGGAGATTCAGATACACTTGAAGTTGGAGAAACGGTAGTTGCAATTGGAAATCCTCTAGGAAAAGAATTAATAGGATCTGTTACTACAGGAATTGTTAGTGCAGTTAATAGGCAAGTAAGCATTGAAAATAAAGATTTGAAATTTATTCAAACGGATGCAGCTATTAATCCAGGTAATAGTGGTGGCCCACTTGTGAATTCTAAGGGTGAAGTTGTAGGAATAAACACTGCCAAAATAAGTGTAGAAGGAGTAGAGGGATTGGGTTTTGCAATACCAATTAATACAGTAAATCCTAAAATGGATGCGTTAATTAAACCAATTCTCAGTATAGGAATTTCTTGCAGAGACATTACAGCAGATATTTCTAAGCAATACAATATGCCAGTAGGAGTATATGTTTCACAAATTAAAGAGTTTAGTGCTGCAGAAAAGTCAGGTATAACATCTGGGGATATTATAGTGAAATTTGATGGCAAAAAGATTAAAACTGTGGACGAACTAAATAAGATTAAAGGTACACATAAATCTGGAGATGTTGTTAAAATAGAATTAGTTAGAAATAGCAAGACAGTAAAAATAAATTTAACACTTTCTGAATAAATTAAATACATGGTAAATAAAATCAGTTAGGAATGTTAATATTCCTAACTGATTTTATTTACCATATTTAACTACAGATGGTAGATTAGTTAATGACTAATATTATAAGGTTACCCTCTGCTCTTTAATAAGTCCTTTCCTATATGCGGTAAGAAGCAGCTCTAAATCTTTAATTTGCTCCATAATATCTAGGCCTACATCTGTATCCGTTACACGGATACGGTTTGTAGATTTTTCTAAAACTATAGTGGAAGAAAGTATGTCCACACCTTCATCAATAGCCTTCTGAGTAGATTCAAAAGGGGCATGGGAGGCTAAAAGTAGTCCATAGGAATTATAAATAAGAGTATATCCTGCTATGCCTGTTTCTGGTTGATAGGCCTTTGAAAAACCACCATCAATAACTAAAAGTTTACCATTAGCTTTTATAGGGCTCTCGCCTTGTTTAGTCTTTACAGGAACATGCCCATTTATAATGTGTGAGTCATTGGGGTTTAATTCGAATTCAGCTAATACATTATTGCATATTGTTTCATCATCTCTATATTTATAGTAAGGATTCTTAATCTCTTTATGAGTGATTTTGTCATTTATAAAATACCTTTCAAAGGTAGTCATTTTATCTTTACCAAATAATGGAGAATTTGAGCCGCACCACAAATACCATATAGAGTCCAGGGCATAAAGCTTAGAGTCTGAATTGGCTTTGCCAAAGTAGGCTTCTCTTGCTAATCGTTCAGTTCGATCTATATAGGATTTTCCACTATAAGTAATATTATCTATTTTCATTTTTTTAAAACTACCATCTGCATTTAGTGCAATACAACCATGATAAAGTAAATTCGAGTTATATTTTAAGTACATACTGCCTTTAGAGTATAAAAAACGCACATGTTTTTGAAGCTTTTCACTATTTAAGAAAGAAGACTTAAGTTTGTCAATAAGTTCTATTTCCTCCTGTGTTAATTTATAAGGGTCATTAGGATCTATAGTTGGAAAATTAATATCGTTTAGTGTGTATTCTTTTCCACTAATATCTATGGTACCCTTTTCATAATTTATTTTATGGAGAAGTAATCTGTTTTGCATTTCATAATTAGGGCGCCTTTTTATTATTGCGCCTTCAAGTTTAAATTGAATTATAGAAATGGCTTTATGCATCTGAGCCATTAAATTTAGGTCGTTTTCTCTATAATTATTTTCAGACAAAACTTTAGGCTTAAAAGAGTTACAGGGGTCATCACTATAGAAATCTAAAGCAAAGGTTGCAAGGGGTAATAGGTTAATGCCATAACCTTCCTCTATAGTATCTAAGTTTGCATATCTAGTTGAAATACGAAGAACATTAGCCATAGAGCTTTCAGAGCCCGCGGCAGCACCCATCCAAAGTATATCGTGATTGCCCCACTGTATATCGATTGAATGGTAGTGCATAAGAGTGTCTAAGATTATATGTGCTCCAGGTCCTCTATCATAAATATCACCTAAAATATGAAGTCTATCTATAGTAAGTCTTTGAATTAGGTTTGCAATAGCAATTATAAACTCTTTAGCTCTCCCAATTTTTATTATAGTTTGAATAATTCCATTGTAATACTCCTGCTTATTAAAAGTATTTTGTTGTTCGTGAAGTAATTCTTCAATAATGTAAGAAAAATCTGCAGGGAGTGCTTTTCTTACTTTAGATCTAGTATATTTAGAGGAAATAGTCCGACAAATTTTAATAAGTTTATGAAGGGTAATTTTGTACCAATCGTCTATATCATCCTCTTCCCTAAGCGCTAGGTCTAGCTTTTGCTCAGGATAATATATAATGGTGGCTAGTTCTTTCTTTTCTGTTTCTCTAAGAGAATTACCAAAAATATCGTTAATCTTCCTTTTGATTACTCCAGAGGCATTTCTAAGAACATGATTAAAGGATTCATATTCACCATGAATATCTGTAAGAAAATGTTCAGTTCCTTTAGGTAGATTTAATATAGCTTGCAGATTTATAATTTCAGTACAAGCATCAGGAATCGTAGGATACTTGCTAGCCAATAACTTAAGATATCTTAAATCTTCTTCTATAGTATCAATGGGTGTATCACTAGAAAATATCATTTTGACTCTCCTTTATAACTTTAATAATTCTATTGGTGTAGCTCATTGAATATAAAGGCTACACTTAATATTATAATACATTATTATAGAATATTGTATTACCAAAACAAAAATTATTATTTTATTTATATTAGTTGATAAAAAGACTTAAAATACACCAGACATAAGTGTCTTTTGAATAGAAAATATTGGGTTTAAATAGTAAAAGCACACTAGCTTTATATGCCAATGTACTTTTACTATTTTGCAGAGCTTTATGCCTTTACTACTGCATTTGGCTTTTCAAGTAAGATATTAGCTCTTTCAATAGCTTCATCAAGGTTACTACATATGTTTGCTTCGCCTAATTTATCTATAAATCCATAGTTACAAAGAACTGTAGTAGGCTGTTCTTGAAGATTTAATATTATTAATTGAGTTCGGTGTTTTTTACAAATACCATAAAGCATTTCTAACGCATGGTATCCTGTAGCATCCATAGCGGGAACATTGGACATTTTTACAATTAAGATTTTAGTAGGAATACCTATTTCTTTAATTGCATGCATAAATTTGTCTGCTGCACCGAAAAAGAAAGGACCATTAATTTCATATAGTGATACATTTTCTGGAGTTTTTATGCTGTCAATAAGCTCAATCTGGTCTAAATCCTCATGTTCATCAAGAATATACCGAACATCAGAAACATCAGCCATTCTTTTCATGAATAACAATGAGGCAAGAAGTAGGCCTACTCCAATTGCAATTACAAGATCAAAGAAAATTGTGAGTGAAAAAGTTACCAGTAATACTAAGGCATCACTTTTAGGAGCTTTAAATATTTTTTGAAAAGACTCCCATTCGCCCATATTGTAAGATACTATAATTAGTACAGCAGCTAAAGATGACATAGGTACAAGCTTTACATAAGGCATGCATACTAAAAGTATTACCAATAGAGCTAATGCATGAACTATACCAGCAATAGGAGTTCTACCACCGTTTTTTACATTAGCTGCAGTTCTTGCTATGGCACCAGTTACCGGAATACCACCCACAAGACCAGAACAAATATTAGCCATACCTTGAGCCACAAGTTCCATGTTAGAACGATGTGAACCACCAATCATACCATCAGCTACTACTGCAGATAAAAGCGATTCAATTGAACCTAAAATTGCAATTGTTAGGGCTGGGAGCATTAGCTGTTTTATCATAGCAAAAGAAGTATGAGGAAGAGAAATGGTAGGCAACGCGCTTGAAATATCTCCAAAACGACTTCCAATTGTTTCTATATTTAAATTAAATAGGAGAGTTATTACGGTGGTGAATACTATTGCAATAAGTGTTCCTGGAATTCTTTTATTTATTTTAGGCCAAAATACGATTATTAAGAGTGAAACAATACCGACACCCATACTTTGTAAATTTAAAGTGCTAAAACTATTAAAATAAGCAGCCCATTTAGGAATGAAGGCTGAAGGTACGACTTTCATGTTTAGCCCAAAGAAGTCTTTAATTTGTGTGGAAAAAATAATAATAGCGATACCACTTGTAAATCCAGTTGTGATAGGATATGGAATGAACTTTAGCATACCACCAAATTTTAGAAGGCCCATTATTATAAGAAAGATACCTGCCATTATTGTAGATACAATTAGGCCATCAATGCCAAATTTTTCAACAATACCAAATACAATAACTACAAAGGCTCCAGTGGGACCTCCGATTTGAACTCGACTTCCTCCCAGTAAAGAGACTATAAAGCCGCCAACAATGGCTGTATAAATTCCTTTTTCAGGAGAGACGCCTGAAGCTATGGCAAGTGCTATAGCTAAAGGTAAAGCAATAATTGCAACAATAATTCCAGCAATAAAATCTTTAATAAATTGATCTTTTGAATAGTCTTTCATACAGGTAACCAGTTTTGGTACGAACATATTTTCACTCCTCTATTTAATTAGTATTCGAATATTGAAAATTAAATAAATTTTTCAAGTATTATTTTACTTGAAAAATATATTATTCTTAATATTATTTTATTTTAAACCCATTGACTTTGATTATTTTTCTGAAAAGTAAAAGCAAGATAGATTATATATAATATTTGATACTACATAATATATTTAATAATATCACATTTCAAGGAGAAAAACAATTTAGAATTTTTGCTTTTTAATAAGGTAAAATCCTTTTGTTGATTTGATATAATATTATTGGTACAATCTATTGCAGGATAGAGGGATAGTAAAAATAATAATTCACACAAACGTTAATTAATATTTAAAGATATGTAAGGGGATATTTTATGGAACAAGATGAGTATTTATTTAATGTATATTCGCTATATAATTTAGCAAGATATGCTTTTTTGAAAATTGAATCTAATTATTCGAGGATGGTTGAAACTTCAGGAATAACACTGCCACAACTTAGGGTCCTTTGGATTATAAAAGTTTATCCGGGGACTTCACTTAGCAACATTGCTAGGATAGGATGCTGGACTTCGCCTACAGTTAGTAATATGATTAAAATTTTAATGAATAAAAAATTGATATATAACGAAGAAACTATTAATAAAAAGGTATATAAATTTCAATTAACACAAATGGGTAACTGGTTAATCTATATAAATAAACAAGACAAGAATAAAAAATTCTATCTTATTGACTTAATAGGTTTATTTTCACATAGTGAATTAGATTTTATTATTGCTATTTTTACTGGAATTATAATAAAAGAAGAGAAAAATTTTATTTTTGACTATATCGAGAAGATTAATGAAATGAATTTAAAAGTTGATTTTAAGGATTTTGATATAAATACAATTAGTATTATAAAAAAAACAATTAGTGTGTATAATCTTTTAAGAACATTCATATTAACTGTTAATGATACTCACAGAGAACCACTTAAGGAGTTTAATGTCACCTATCCTCAAATTAGAGCTTTATGGATAATTGCTGCATTCCCAGGCATTACTTCAAGTGAATTAAGTGAAATTAGCTTTTGGTCACCTTCTACGGTTCATGTAATAGTAAAAAATTTAAATAATAAGCATTTTATTCATAAAGAAAAAGCTTCTATTAAAAATGCTCATTATTTAGACATAACGCAGCAAGGAGAAACTCTGGTAATAGAAGACTATAAGAAAAATCAAAAGACACTATTAATCTTTCAAGAATTAAAAGACATAAGTTTCGGAGAAATTTTAAATTTAAATTCTCTTTTAATGAGAATGAATATTACATTGGGAAATTACAAAACGGAAGAATATATTAAAAGAACTTTTAATATTATTAAAAGAAAAGCATTGTAATATTGGTATTTTCAAAAGTGATTATGATTTTTGTAATCACTTTTTATATTTTTTGCTATTATGCTTCCTATAAAAATAAAAGCCTGCATATGAAATATATTAAAAATATATTTATCTTATAATACATAATTAATAAGAAAAAATAGCAAATTAGTATAGTATACAATTAAAATTCATAACTTATTGTATAATGAATTTTTTTGACATAGTTAAATGTGCTAAATAATTAATCAATATATATTCCATAAAATAGAAAGGTGGTAATGAGATGACTAAAACGTTAAGAACCATTGCAATTGTTGTAGCAGTAATTCTGGTAATAACCATGCCTATTATTGGAGGATATAATAAGATGGTGAGTTTAGAACAAAAGGTAAAGGTAGCGGAAGGAAACATAGATACTCAATTGCAGAGAAGGTCAGAGTTAATTCCAAATTTGGTAGAAACAGTGAAGGGTTATGCATCTCAAGAAAAAGATATTTTTATAAAAATAGCCGAAGCAAGGGCTAAACTAGGAGGAGCCCAAACGGTAGGGGACAAAGCACAAGCGGATAGCGAACTTGGCAGTGCACTTTCAAGGCTTTTAGTAGTTGTAGAAAAGTATCCGGATTTGAAATCTAGTCAGAATTTTAGGGATTTAACTGTTGCTCTAGAAGGTACAGAAAATAGAATAGGTATAGCGAGGCTGGATTATAATAAAAGTGTTGATAACTTTAACACTACCATTAAAAAATTCCCTGGCAGTATTATAGCAGGTATTTTCAGATTCCAAGAAAAAGCATATTATAAAGCTAGTGAATCTGCTAAAGAATTACCAAAGGTTGACTTTAGCAAATAGGAGTTAAATTATGAAAAACTATTTAGTAAAATCATTGAAAAATAATTACAAAATTCATTGGATTATAGATACAAGACATAAGATTAAAATTAGAAATCTTATGTTGACTATGATAAGTACATTTTTATTAAGTGGAATATTAGCTATGACGTTTGTGAATGCAGAGCCTAAATTTCCTGTGGCTACAGAGTTAAAATATGTTAATGATTATGTTAAAGTGATTGATAATGAATCTGCACAATATATCTTGTCAGTAGGTAAGGAACTAGAAAATAAAACTGGAGCGCAGGCTACTGTTGTGGTCATAGCTTCGCTACAAGGTGAATCTATAGAATCGTATGCTAATGGCCTTTTTAGAAACTGGGGTATAGGGCAAAAGGATAAAAACAATGGGTTATTAATTCTATTGTCAATGCAAGAAAAAAGATGGAGAGTAGAAGTAGGTACGGGCCTTGAAGGCGCTATTACGGATATATATTCTGCAAGTGTTATGAATGATTTTGCAGTCCCAAAGTTTAAACAGAATCAATACGGTCAGGGACTTAGGGCAGCGTATTCAATCATTTCCGATAGTATAGCTAAAGAATATAAGGTGAAATTAGATAAGAATATTAATGTTCCAAAATACAATGAAAATGTTCGAAATTCAAGTGCACCAAAAAAAGGTAATGGATTTTTATTAATAGGTTTAATCCTATTAATCTTTCTTGACTTTATTCTTAATAGAGGAAGAGTAACTAGATTTATTATTACAGTGCTATTTTGGAGCTCAATAGGTAGACGAGGTGGAAGAAATGGTGGTGGGTTTGGAGGCGGTTCGGGTGGCGGATCTGGAGGCTTTGGAGGAGGCTCGTCAAGTGGAGGAGGATCCTCTGGCGGGTGGTAATAAATTGATTTAGTAGAATATATTAAAAATCACATAAATTATTGTATTATATTACAGTTTTAATTTTATGAAATTAAAAGTATAATATTAATAAGGCACATTAGATAGAAAAACTTAATGACTTGTTATTTATTTGAATGTGCTCTCTAGGACCCCTACTAGGAGAATTAAATATTAAAAGCAGAAAAACAATTTATTTTCTGCTTTTAATATTTGCAAATTTATATTAAGATATATTTAAAAGATGGACTAGCATTATGACTAGTTATTTTTTTTGAAGTTTGCAATTAGCGGTGAGAGGATAGGTGGAATTATGCGTATAGGGATTGATTTAGGTGGAACTAATATAGTAGTAGGTATAGTTACAAATGAAGGGAAGATACTAATTAAAAAAAGTACACCAACATTAGTTACAAGAGGAGCAGCAATAATAATAGATGATATGGTCAAGTTAATATATAAGACATTAGATGTGTCCCATATTTCTATGGAGGACATTGAACTTATTGGTATTGGGGTTCCGGGACTTGTTGACTATAAAAGTGGATTAATAAAAGAATGTGTAAATCTAGGTTGGGGAAATGTAGATATATGTACAATACTTAAAGAAAAAACAGGTAAAAAAATTTTTATAGATAATGATGCAAATGCTGCGGCTGGTGCAGAATTTCTTTTTGGAACAATGAAAAATCATTTAAACTCAGTTTTTTTAACTTTGGGGACTGGTGTAGGTGGAGGAATAATTTTAAATGGTAAACTACATAGAGGAATAAATGGATCAGGAGCAGAAATAGGACACATGATAGTAGGAGAAAATTTTTATGATTGTGCCTGCGGTAATAATGGTTGCCTTGAAACTTTTACTTCTGCTACAGCATTAATTAAATTTGCTAAAAAATTGATAAAGGAAGATCCTCAGGATACATTAATACTCAAAAACACTGTCTTTGATGAAATTGATGCTAAAATAATTTTTGACTGTGCAAAACAAGGAGATAAATTGGCTAATTTAGTTGTAGAAAGATTTGTTAAATATTTTGCTATAGGAATCTGTAATATAGTAAATATTTTAGATGTATCGATGATAGGTATTGGCGGTGGAGTTTCTGCAGCTGGGGAATTTTTCATGGAATTACTAATAAGCGATATAAAAAAATATAAATTGTTTAAAGAAATACCGGTTTGTTACATAAAAATTGCAGATTTAGGAAATGATGCAGGTATTATTGGAGCAGCCATGTTAGATATACTATAAGCTTAAGCATGTTTCAGGAGGAGGGTTTCCTTCTGAAATTATTTTAATCTAAAATTATTGTTATATTTTTAAAACCCATATCCAATAAAATACCTTGTAAAAGTAATTTACAATTAGTGTCAGCCATATCTAAAAATCCTGTTTTAATTAAATCAGCCTCAACCTTGTATTTTTCATTACTGATTTCATTTATCATATCTTGCATACTAAGCTTATTAAACATTGAGGATTTCTCATCATAAACAAATAAGTCACCATTATTTATTACATGATCTAGAATTTTAGACTTTTTCAAAGTGATAGTAACACTTTCTTTGTTAACTACAACATTTAAATCTTTCAAATCTACTCCAGCTTTAATATAGCCACTGTATTTTATTAAAAAAGATTTTTCTGTAAATGGAATAGAGAAATCTTTGAAAGTTTTACTGTTTTTTAGAGAAATTATATTTGAATAGTTATATTTTATGGTGGAAAGCTCAGATATTTTGGATAATCTTTCTGCAATGATTGTAGTATTTATAACTTTATCATTTTTAAAATTGTTTATGGTGGAATAAATAATTATTGCCCAGATAGTTGAGCATATGAGTACAATTACAAAGACTAGTTTGTTTTTGTGTTTTATATGGTTACAGACTGATTTTAGATGCATATTAAAACAACTCCTTATAATATTAAATAAAGTAAAATCAAATAATTATAGAAACATGGTATTATATTATATGGGAGTCCATGACGTTTCAGAAGGTAAGTGATTTACTTTTATAAAAAGTATAATATTTGATGGAAGTACTATAAAGAAAAATATTTCGTGCAAACGGTTGCACAAATGAAAAAAATTATGTATAATAATTATAAAACTTAAAGATAAAATAAACGAAAAATATAGGAGGGGAAATTTAATGGATATTAACAATCTTCCAAGAGTTGCTTATTTTTGTATGGAGTATGGGCTCAATTCAGATTTTAAGGCTTATGCAGGTGGACTAGGAATACTTGCAGGTGATCATTTAAAAGGAGCTAAAGATTTAAATCTTCCACTGGTGGGAATAGGTCTTAAGTGGAAACAAGGATATACAGAACAACTTATAGATAAAAATGGGAAAGCATATGATACATATCATAATTATACTTATAATTTTTTAAAAGATACAGGGGTAAAAGTAACTGTTAAAATTAGAAATTTAGATGTAATATGTAAGGTTTGGAAATTAGATGAATTTGGAAACAATCCATTGTACCTTTTAGATACTGATATACCAGAAAATGGTGATACTTGGATAACAGGTCAATTGTATGGATGGTTTGGAGAAGAACGAATAGCTCAAGAAATAGTGTTGGGCATAGGTGGAGTAAAAGCATTAAGAGCTTTGGATATCCCTATAGATGTATACCATTTCAACGAAGGTCATGCAGCACTAGCGGCTACAGAGCTTATAAAAGAAAAAATGCAATCAGGATTTAGCTTTGAAGAGTCTTGGAATAAAACCCGCGAAGAGGTAGTATTTACAACTCATACGCCAATAGTTGAAGGAAATGAATCTCATGATGTTTCTAAATTAGAATATATGGGAGCATTTAATGGATTAACTAGAGAGCAAATGATTAGATTTGGTGGAGAACCATTTAATATGACGGTAGCAGGACTTAGACTTTCAAGGAAGTCCAATGCAGTAGCGCAGCTTCACAAGTTAACTGCGAATAAAATGTGGAAAACTGTTGCTGGAAGGTCTGTTATTATTGGTATAACTAATGGAATTCATAAACCAACTTGGGTAGATCGTCGAATTACTGAGGCTTATGAAAACAATGGAGACCTATGGGTGACCCACCAAACTGTTAAAAAGGAATTAATAGCATTTATTAAAGAAAGAACAAATGTTGAGCTGGATGCAGATAAGTTACTTATTGGATTTTCAAGAAGAGCTGCACCATATAAGAGAAGTGATTTGATATTTACAAATGAAGAAATTATTTCTCCACTGCTTAAAAGTGGAAAAGTTCAAATAGTATTTTCAGGAAAAGCCCATCCACTTGATGATACAGGAAAAGAAATAGTAGCTAAGCTTGTAAGAATGATGAAAAAATATCCAAACAGTGTAGTATTTTTAGAAAACTATGACATGAATATAGGAAGAATGCTAACTAGGGGATCAGATATTTGGTTAAATAATCCTAGGAGACCATTAGAAGCTAGTGGAACTTCAGGAATGAAAGCTGCAATGAATGGTGTGCTTAACTGCTCTATTCTAGATGGCTGGTGGCCAGAGGCTTGCAATGACGATGTGAATGGATGGCAGTTTGGAGATGCAGTAGGTCTTGATGATTTATCTCCTGTAGAATTAGATAAGCATGATACGCAGGCACTTTATGATACTCTAATAAATAGAGTTATGACTACTTATTATGGTAATAGAGAAAAATGGGTAGAGATGATGAAGGAAAGCATTAAAACTACAAGCTATGAATTCTCAGTTGAGAGAATGCTTGATGAATATTATAATAAAATGTATATAAAATAATAGAAAAAGCCATGAGAAATCAAGGCTCCGCTATGCTTACTAGTGTAAGCGCGTTTATATTAATATTTTTTCCTGGCTCAGTTATGAGACTTCTTACAAATGATACGGAAATAATTAAAATGGGGGTAATATATCTAATAGTAATGGGAATTGTTTAACTTCCCCAAAATATTGCAGGAGTTTTTAATGGGGCTTTAAGAGGGGCAGGATATATTAAGGTACCAATGATTGTAGCCGGTGTTGGAATTTGGGTAATAAGAATTCCCTTATCACTACTTTTAACATTTAAATTTAATATGAGTATAAATGCTATATGGGTAGATATGGGTTTAGACTTAGTAGTGAGATTTATATTGAGTTTCACCTTATATAAAACAAGAGATATTTATAATAATGAATTGGGTTTTCAGGATATATAAATAAAAGGCTTACCAATTTTGTACTGGTAAACCTTTTATTATATGAATTATTATTTTACTTCTACAAGCCATCCTTCTGGAGCTTCTACTTCTCCAAATTGGATGCCATAAAGAGTATCATAAAGTTTTTTTATAACTGGACCTACTTCTGTCTCACTGTGGAAAACATGGAGCTCATTATTATATGCTATTCCACCAATAGGAGTTATTACAGCAGCAGTTCCACATGCACCTGCTTCTTTAAAGTCACTAAGATTATTTATTGGAACATCTCTTTCCTGGACTTCAAGTTTTAAATATTCTTTTGCAATATGCATTAGTGAATATTTAGTTATACTAGGAAGTATTGATGGTGATTTTGGAGTTACAAATACATTATCATTTGTAATTCCAAAGAAGTTTGCAGCACCGACTTCTTCAATTTTGGTATGAGTTGCAGGATCAAGATAAATGCAATCTGCAAATCCTTTTTCTACAGCATTGGTATGAGCAAGAAGACTTGCAGCATAGTTACCACCAACTTTTGCAGCTCCTGTTCCATGAGGTGCAGCTCTATCGAATTCTTCTGCAATCATAAAGTTTACAGGGGCCATTCCGCCTTTGAAGTAAGGACCTACAGGACAACAGAATATGCTAAATAAAAATTCTGGGGCCGATCTTACTCCAAGATTGTCTCCAATACCTATGACATAAGGTCTAAGATAAAGAGTTGCACCAGTTCCATAGGGCGGAACAAAGGATTCGTTTGCTTTAACAACTTGTACACATGCATCAACAAATTTTTCAATAGGAATTTCAGGCATAAGAATACGTTTACAACTTTTTCTAATACGTTTAGCATTTTCATCAGGTCTGAACAATTGAATTTTACCAGATCTTGTACGATAAGCTTTTAAACCTTCAAAACATTGTTGCCCATAGTGAAGAGCAGTTGAAGCTTCACTTATAGTAATATTGTTATCTTCAACTAGTTTTCCATCATCCCATTTTCCATCTTTCCATTTTGAAACATAACGTAAATCTGTCTTCGTATAAGTAAAACCTAATTTACTCCAATCGATGTTAGCATTTATGCTCATATGAACCTCCCTAATATGTAGTTTCTTTAATTAGAACATTTTTATAACAGTATTATAACATATAATATGGACATGTTATATTATAATAAGTATTTTAATAAATTAAGTTCAGAATACTTTTAAAATGAATAAAAAGTTGCATTAATAAATAAAAATTTTTATTTATTAATGCAACTCTCTATTTAGTGTTAAATATATTAAGGGATACTACTTTAATCTTTCAGGACTATTTTTTTATCTTTCCTCAAATTTAATGGAGTGACTGTCTTTAAAATAATTTTTTGAAACATTTTTTACATAATATAGTTTTGCCTTTGTTGGCAGAAATACAGTTATCTTTTAATACTGATTTTTTACATACCTCACATATAAAAGCTGAAGAATTACTATTAGAAACCACTGAACTTGATTTATTTGTTTTAGAACCTATGGTATTTTTTTTATTTGAAGGTGGGTCATAATTAATAGGTTGCTGCTTTTCTGTTTTTTCTACAATCCCATAATTCATAGCATAGGTACTTTCACCAAAAAGTTCCAGTTCAAATCTGGGATTCTCTGTATCATAAAATTCCTCGATAATAAGTCTAGTGATCTGGGCATCATTTACTATAAGACCACTTTTCTCTATACCATCGAAAATACTTTTTGTTATGTTGTTTGTATCAGGATGTCTTTTTATACTTTTATAATATACCTTTAAAACAGCAATAAGCGATTCTGTTAAAAAAATATTGGAATTTTGGATTCTACATTGATAAGCAATTTCTTCTTCATATAAAGCATATCTATCATGGTACTTACCGGAATTATAAGGTAAAATAGCTCTGCCATTCATGTTAAAAAGCTTAAAATTAGATTTTGAAATAGGTGAGCCTTTTATTATGACTTTTGCGTAGGTGTTACTCATATTTTCCCCCCAGGATCTACTTGTTATATTTTTCTGATGCATTAATTGAATTTTTTATGATACAATCACATACGCAATTATATCATAGAAAAAGAAAAAATATTATTATATGTACCTTAGTAAACTTAAATAAGTAGACGCAATTAAATAAATGAGTGCACTTGAATAAGCATATACCTTTTAAAAATACATATAAAAATACATATAAAAATACATATAAAAATTTGATATGCTAAAGTTAATAAAGTATAATTAATTTGTATTATTAACGCAACTCTTAAATATTAACTTTCTTAAAAGATAACTTTTTTAAATTAAACATTTTTAGAATGTTTTTATAAATAATAAAAGTAATTATAAACTATATTAAAGGTGGGTAAAAACAATGGAAAAGCAGATTAAAATACTTGCAATCGAATCAAGCTGTGATGAGACAGCAGCTGCAGTGGTAGTTAATGGTCGCCAGATTCTATCAAACATAATTGCATCACAGATAGATATACATGAAAAATTTGGAGGTGTTGTTCCGGAAGTGGCTTCTAGAAAACATATAGAAGCAATAAGTGCTGTAGTTCAAGAAGCATTAGATGAAGCTAAAGTGACATTAAAGGATATAGATGCAATTGGAGTAACTTATGGACCGGGGCTCGTAGGAGCATTACTGGTAGGAGTTCAATATGCTAAGGGCCTTGCATATGCAACTAATAAACCCTTAATTGGAGTTAATCATATAGAAGGTCATATAAGTGCCAATTTTATTCAATATAAGGAGCTTGAACCACCATTTGTATGTTTGGTAGCTTCAGGTGGTCATACTTTTATTGTATATATGAAGGATCACGGTGATTTTGAGGTCATGGGACAAACTAGAGATGATGCTGCGGGAGAAGCTTTTGATAAGGTAGCCCGCGCTATCGGACTTGGTTACCCTGGTGGACCTAAAATAGATAAGATATCAAAAGAGGGCAATGCTGATGCTATAAAGTTTCCAAGAGCTAATTTTCATGATAATACTTTAGATTTTTCTTTTAGTGGAGTTAAATCTTCTGTGCTAAATTACTTAAATAAGATGAATATGAAAAATGAAAAGATTAGTGTACCTGATGTGGCAGCATCTTTTCAAAAGGCTGTAGTTGATGTTCTGGTCCATAATGCTTTAGATGCATGTGCAATAAAAGGGGTACACAAAATAGCAATAGCAGGTGGTGTAGCATCAAATTCTTGCCTTAGAGATACAATGATAAAACAAGGACAAAAGAAAGATATAAAAGTTTTGTTTCCAGAAATGATACTTTGCACTGATAATGCAGCCATGATTGGTAGTGCAGCATATTTTGAATTGATTAAAGGGAGAGTTTCGGGTCTAAAACTTAATGCAATACCCAACTTAAAACTTGGAGAAAGATAGGATATTATAATTTAATATCCTTTTCTTTTAGTCTTCTATTTATGAATCTTTCAGCTATCATTAGAACAATGGCCATGGTGGGTACTGCAAGGAACATGCCAAGAACACCAAAGGTTCCACCACCAATTAATATGGAAAGAATAATAAGTAGTGGGCTTAAACCTACAGATTTTCCGAGAATCTTTGGACCTAAATATAATCCGTCAAACTGTTGAAGAATAATAATAAACAAAAGTACCCAAAAAGCTTTTACAGGGCTATCAAGTAGGGTAATGAAAAAAGCAGGAACCATACCAATTAAAGGTCCAAAATAAGGGATCATATTTGTAACTCCAACTATTAAGCTTATAAGTATAACATAAGGCATTTTTAAAATGCTAAGTCCCACAAAGCATATAAGACCAATAATAACGGAGTCTATAAATTTACCTATAACAAAACCTGAAAAAATATTATTCGCTTCATTACTAAATTTTAATAGGCCATCTGCATTTTCTTTTTTTAATACTGCATAAATCAGTTTTTTTATATTTAATATCAAGGCTTCTTTATCCTTTAAAAGATACAAAGACACAACAAATCCCAGCAAAAACTTCATAAAAGAAGAAGTAAAACCTACTGCTGTTAGAAAAGCAAAATTAATACCGGTATTTAAATACTCACTTAAATTAGACATGAATGTGGAGGTTGCTTCCTCTAAATATTTGGTTATACCATATTTATCAAGTGATTGAACTTTATCCATATTGTTAGAAAACCAAGTTTGCGTTTTAGTTATATATTCAGGGGTGGAGTCTGTTAATTCACGAATACTTACACCTATATTAGGAGTTAATATGGTTATACTAAAGAACGATATGCCTATAACACATATATATATTATAAGTAGTGTTAGAGCACGTTTTGTATGAAATCTTTTTTCCATACTGACCATTATAGGATTTAATAAGTAAGCTATACCGAATGCCCATATAAAGGAGCTTACGTAGGATAGGAAAATGCTAAAGGCGCCGGTTAGTAATTCTATATTATTTACTATTCTAAATAATATAAATGATAATAAAATTATAGGAACCAATTTTAAATAAGGGATTTTTTTATCGTTAAACAAGCTTAATTCACTTCCTTCATTAATGATTATTTTAGTAATAATACTATAAAATAATTATATCATAAATAATGAATTTAAAAGATATTTATAATAATTTTAAGACTATCATAAGGTTTGATGCTTCAAACTAAAGAATCTGTTTGGAAGTGACAATCAAGCAACAAAATAATAACAAACTTAGAAATACAGATTGTGGATAGATATAAAATATCAGCGATCTGTATTTTTTTTGATGTAAAATAAATTGTAAAGTTTTAAATATAATGGTACACTTTTCTTAAATATAATAATTACTAATTAAGTACTAATATTGCAACTTGGACAGAATATTAAAAACCCTGGTTGTTAGTAAAATAAATATTAAAAGAGTAAGAAATATTTTGAATAGGAGAAGAAAATATGGATACGGTGCTCTTAGTTAATGATTGTAAATTTGAAAATTTAATTATGAGGGACATGCTTGTAAATTTAGGGTATGAAGTTATTATAAGCAATGAATTTAATGCTATTAGTGACTTCCGAGAGTTAAACTGTAATAGCATTATAGCAAATTTCATTATGAAAGAAAAAACAGGAGATAAGATATTGCAACAGATAAAATACATGTATCCTGAAACAAAGTGTGTTTTATCTTCCAGCAATGATATGAGATTAGAGGATTTTGAAAGCAGTGTAATAGATGGGTTTATACATACACCTGTAACTAAAGAAAAACTAAAAAAAATAATGCTAAAAGATGCACAATCATTTAGTGAACACAAAAGCAAGAGGATACCTTCATTCTGCACTTATTGTGGAGAAAAAGTAGAACATAGTGAAAAACAAGCAATATATTGTAAATACTGTGGTGAAAAATATAAATTTTAGTTAATGAGTGTAGGGTTTTTAAATAATCCTACACTCATTATTTATTTTCTTTAACCATAAGTGATGTAAAAATTAAGAGCTTACGGATAAATAATTATTGTGAATATTATATCATAGCATGTGGAAATTGTGTTAAATATAAAACATTCTAGTTGATACACTAATATAAGTGGGGTATAATAGTTTAAGTTTAAATGATTTAAAATAGTAGTTATTTTTATGACTTAAGAGGAGCAAAATTATGACTATCCATGATAAAAAGGTAAAAAAGAATTTAAAACTATCCATTGTGGCAGTATGTTTATTTTTAAGCATATTCATTTCAATGTCTAGTTCAAATAGAATTTGGAAAACAGATAAAAATGCAACAGAAAACAAAGGAAATTCGAATAAAAGTACTGAAATTAAAGGTGAAGAACAAGTTGCAGCCAATACGAAACTAACAAAGATAGCATTTGAGAAAAATAATAATGTTTATCTTTATGATGAAACTAATGAACAAATTAAATCCATCGGGGATAAATTAAAGTGGAAGGATTTGTTAAGTATTTCTCCAGATAAAACAAAAATTGTATTTAGATACTTTAATAGTGAAAAAGCAATATATCCTCCACATGTAATTGTTTATGATATTAAAACTGAAAGTCTAACAGATATTGTTATAAATAATACAAACCTTCAACAAATTATTGCCTTAAAATGGATTGATAATGAAAATGTTTTGGTTACAGGTCACATTAATCCATCAGTTTCAGGTTATGCAGTATACAGCATAGAAAGTAAACAGGAGATAATAGCTTGTTTAGGCACCCTAAGAGATATTATTATAGACAAAAAAAATATTCTTTACAGCAATACACCTCATATATTTCCAAAACCAAAGGCCAATTTATATGTTAATGGTAATAAGATTTTTGAAACAATTGATGTTAAGGAAGAAATTTATGATGGGGTCATATCTAAGGATGGCAAAATGCTTGCCTTTAGAAGTTATGTAGAAAATGAAGTAAATTCAAATGGTGAGGCAACCGGCTATCTTAGTCTAGCTAAGGTTAATAGTGATGGAAAATCTATTAGCGATTTAAAGAAGATAACTATAAGTGGCGATACAAATGGAGAGATGAAGTTTGATAATGAAAACAATGTAAGTATTGTTGGCAATCAATTTATATATAAATTAAAGTCCGGAAGTCTTATTAAAGAAGAAAATACATTGCCAAAGATACCAGAACTTTCCACTCAGCAACTTACAAAATTTAAGAAAGTTTTGGCTAAGCAATTTCCAGAGGACGTTATTTCAGAAGAAACAGTGTTAGAGGATATAGATGTATATAACATGGAAGCATTCTGAATTTTAGATATAGTTTAAAGATTAAAGATTATAGTTTTTTTAAATTTCAATTATAAAAAAATGTTAACAAATTATTAAAAATTTGGTATAATAACCTTAAGAGTTTTGGTAAAAATATGAAAGAAGGGTTATTATGAAAAAGAAAAATACTTATAAGTCTGTAAGCACAAAAACCAAGGCAGAGTTTAAACCAAAGTCTATACCAAAATCAATAGGTAGCAAATTACTTATGTTACTAGGACTCATTATACCCGTAGCTGCATTAATAGGGTACTCTATGAATGTGAATTTTTTCTCTATTGCAAGAATTTTATCACTTTTTGTTCTTATCATAAGTATAGCTGCTTTTTTAAAAGATGAAATTATTTATCCTAATATTAAAGCGGTACAGCATGATAATTCATTAATCAATAAAAAAAAATTAGGATATAATGAAAAGAGAAGAAACTTTTCTTCGTTAATAAAGAAAGGAACGTTTCAAGTAATATTATCAATATTAACAATTATAGCATGTACCTATTTAGGACAAGCTATATATAAAATACTTGTATAATTACAAGTAATATATATTTAAATTCATTAATTAGGCATTTTCAAAAGTAGACTAGCGAAATGGCTAGTTGTTTTTGAAGGTGCCTTATATAAATAGAATACGAATAGGGGATATAAAAATGAAGAACAATTACAAATTCTTTAGAAATATTGATTGCGAATATTTTCCGTGTCACGAAGTTAAAAATGATGAAAATTTTAATTGCTTATTTTGCTATTGTGCGCTATATTTTCTTGAGGATTGTGGGGGAAATAAAAAATTTGTAAATGGTGTTAAAGATTGCTCATCTTGCATTATTCCACATTCTGAAAATGGATATGAGCATATAGTGCATAAAATAATGGAAGTAAATAAAACTAAAATGAAATAATGATTGTCTAAAATAAATCTAAGTTTAGCGTTTTTCTTAGATTATGCTATAACTAAAAGTATATATTGTTAGAATGCCTTCACTTCGCCAAGTAATTCTAAAGTTTATTTTATCCGTATCTGCTAAAAAATGCAAACTCGCTTTGCGCAAAAATGCATTTTTCTTACGCAGTTGCAAATAAAATAAATTGTGAATTACTAAGGCTTATTCAAATGCATTCTGCACAATATATACTTTTGTTAGCATAATCCAAGAAAAAATACATAATACTCTAAATGGATATTATCTTTACGATACAATCAAAAGGGGATGAGTGAATGGAGATTAAACAATTTAATTTAATATCTTCACTGCAGAAGAAGGAACTATATAATTTTATTAAGTGTACAGATTTAACTTATAATAAAACATATATAGAAATGACTAAAATATACGAAAGTGATACATTTAATGAGGGTAATAGTGTTTTTGTTTTATTTCATAAAGGGAAAATTAGAGGAAGTGCAGCTTTAATAACCAAGGAAATAAGCATTAATGGAGAAGCTTTTATCACAGATATTTGTGTTGAAGAAGAAAATGTGGGAAATGAAAATAGTTATTTAAAAAGTAAATTAAAAATTCCAAACACGGAAATGTTTTTGCAACTTTTGATAGAAACAGTAGTCAAATATTGCAATAAATTCAGTTGTAAAAGTATTAAAGCTGGTATTCGTGAAAGCGAAATATATCTCATTCCATTTATTAATAAATTGGAATTTAATCATATTTATGATGCGGTAATTATGAGATATAAAGAGGATGAAAATATGCATTTAAAAGTAAACAAGGAGATTGAGCTTAGGCCTCTTTGCATTTTGAATTCACATGAATATATGAATATTTATAATGAGGCTTTTGAAAGTAGTCCCAATGGAGGAACTATAGATGAGGTGGAAGTAAAAGATTATATAGTCCAATATGCTAACAATGAAGATATGATAGGAATATGTTATTTTGAAAAAAAACCTTGTGGTATATATGAGTTATCTATGGATGGAAATACAGGCTGGGTGGATACATTAGGCATTACACCCAAGGTCCAAAATAGCGGTTTAGGGAGCTCCTTAATAATAAAATGCATTGAAAAATTATACGAGAAAAAGTTAAATGAAATCAAACTTTTAGTAATTACATCTAACAACATTGCAGTTAAATTGTATAAAAACAAGGGATTTGAAAAGGAAAGTGTATTTTCTTATTGGTTTGAAAAATTAATTTAATTTTCTGAAAAAAGTATTGTATTTGAATTATTAACAGATTATAATAATTGCGGATACTAAAAATAAAATTTAATAATTTCACATAAATAGAGGTGCAGATAAAGAGGTAGTTTTTGAATGATAAGGATATGAACATCCAATATCAAAAATGAAGTATTTGTTTGCCGAAAGAATATGTTGGTTCGTAAGCTTATTCTTGGGGGTAGAGATTAGATTTCTATCACTGCCATAAAGATTTTTATGGAGGGCTATTTATGTAATGAAAAAATAATTTTTCATTGCATTAATAGCTTAAGTATTTTTGTTTATTAAGGCACTGAAAATTCAGTGCCTTTTTTGCGTGCTAAATAATAAAGTACTAGGCACAATATAAAAATACACTAGCAATAATGATGGATTATTTTTTCTAATAAGTAAGTGATATAAAGCGGATAAGTAAAATAAAAGAGGAGGAAGTTAAAATGAAATCTTTAATCAGATTAAGAATGAGTGCCCATGATGCACATTATGGTGGAAACCTCGTGGATGGAGCAAGGATGCTTCAATTATTTGGAGATGTAGCAACTGAACTTTTAATCTTAAACGATGGTGACGAAGGATTATTTAAGGCTTATGATTCTATCGAATTCTTAGCACCGGTTTATGCAGGTGATTTTATAGAAGCTGTTGGAGAAATAGTAAGCACAGGAAATTCATCAAGGAAAATGATTTTTGAGGCGAGAAAGGTTATAGTGCCAAGACCAGATATAAATGACTCGGCTTGTGATGTATTAGAAGAGCCAATAGTTGTTTGCAAGGCAAGTGGAACTTGCGTAGTCCTAAAAGATAAACAAAGGAAATAGCACTACAAGAGGGATAACAATTAATAATTGTTATCTGCCCCAGAGGAATACAGGAGGGATAACAATTAATAATTGTTATCTACTCCAGAGCACTACAAGGAGGACAACATGGAAAAATTAATAATTACTGCAGCTATATGCGGAGCAGAAGTTACAAAAGAGCATAATTCAGCTGTTCCTTATACTGTAGAGGAGATTGGAAGGGAAGCTGAAATAGCCTACAGAGCGGGCGCTAGTATTATCCATTTACATGTAAGACTGGATGATGGAACTCCAACGCAAGATAGACAGAGATTTAGAATGTGTATGGAAGAAATTAAAAGTAGATGTCCGGAAGCAATAATCCAACCATCTACAGGTGGAGCTGTTGGTATGAGTAATGCAGAAAGATTACAACCTGTTGACTTAAGACCAGAGATGGCAACTCTAGATTCAGGTACTTGTAATTTTGGTGGGGACGATGTATTTGTAAACACTGAAAATACTATTAAAGAATTTGGTGAAAAAATGATTAAACTTTCAGTAAAGCCAGAAGTTGAAGTTTTTGATAAGGGAATGATAGATATTGCTATAAGGCTTCAGAAAAAAGGTTTTATAAAAGCTCCTATGCATTTTAACTTCGTTATGGGTGTAAATGGTGGTATAAGTGCAACTCCAAGAGATTTAGTATTTATGGCAGGAAGCATTCCTACAGGAAGCACCTTCACAGTTTCAGGTGTAGGAAAAAGCGAATTTGAAATGGCAGCAATGTCAATAATAATGGGTGGACACGTAAGAGTTGGATTTGAGGATAACGTCTATATTTCAAAGGGAGTTCTAGCAAAGTCAAACGGAGAGTTAGTTGAAAAGGTTGTACGGATTGCCAGGGAATTAGGTAGGGAGATAGCTACTCCAGCAGAGGCGAGACAAATTTTGGGATTGCAAAAGGTTTAAAGATATGTAGCAGCAAAGAAAATAGATAAACTTAAATAAAGTATGGGGGGCAAATCATGAATAAGGTAGTTACTCCTGATAAATTAAAACCTCTTTTTAAAGATGGCATCACACTTATGATAGGTGGATTTTTAGGTTGTGGAACTCCGCATAAGATAATTGACATACTAATTGAATTAAATGTTAAAGATTTAACTATTATTGCAAATGATACGAGTTTTGCAGATAAAGGGCTGGGAAGACTGGTGGTGAGTGGCCAGGTTAAGAAGGTTATAACTTCGCATATAGGTACAAATTCTGAGACTGGAAGACTTATGAATGAAGGCAAATTGGAGGTTCAGCTTGTACCACAAGGAACATTAATAGAAAGAATAAGATGTGGTGGAGCGGGACTTGGAGGTGTTTTAACACCAACAGGGGTAGGTACCATTGTCGAAGAAGGGAAACAAAAGCTTATAGTAGAAGGCAAAGAATATTTGCTTGAGCTGCCATTAAGGGCTGATATCGCAATAGTTAAAGGTAGTATATCAGATGAATTTGGGAATACATTCTATCGGGGAACTACAAAGAACTATAACCCTACTATAGCCACGGCCGCAGACATAGTAATAGTTGAAACAGAAAAATTGGTAAAAATAGGTGAACTTGATGCTGACTTGGTAATGACTCCTGGAGTTTTAGTTGATTATATATTGGGAGGTATTGAGTAATATGATTATAGATAGCAAGATTGCAAAACAGATAATTGCAAAAAGGGTTGCAATGGAACTTAAGGATGGACAGCTTGTTAACCTAGGAATTGGACTTCCTACAATGGTTTCAAACTATGTTCCTGAGGGACTAATGATTACGTTTCACTCTGAAAATGGAATGGTTGGCATGGGACCCATTGCAGAGGCTGGCAAGGATAGTGAGGATATTCAAAATGCGGGTGGACAGTATTGCAGCATACTTCCCGGTGGAGCTTACTTTGATAGTGCAATGTCTTTTGCATTAATTAGAGGGGGGCACGTTGATATTACAGTGCTTGGAGCCTTAGAGGTAGATGAAGAAGGAAATCTAGCAAATTGGATTATACCAGGTAAAATGGTTCCTGGCATGGGCGGAGCAATGGATCTTGTTACGGGAGCTAAAAAGGTTATCGTATCAATGCTGCATACGGGAAAAGGAGAACCAAAGATTCTTAAAAAATGTACTCTTCCACTAACGGCTAAGGGAAAAGTTAACTTAATAGTAACAGAACTTTGCGTAATTGAAGTTACTAAAAAAGGACTTGTTTTAAAGGAAATACACAAGGATACAACAATAGATGAGGTTAAATCACTTACAGAGGCAGAGCTCATCATATCAGAAGATCTAAAAATAATGGATATATAGGGGGAACTCATGATGAATAAAGGATGTAAATATGGAACTCATAGGGTACTAGAACCAAAAGGTGTGTTACCACAACCAGCAACTAAAATCTCAAATGATATGAATATATTTGATAATGAAATTTTAATTGATGTTCAAGCGCTAAATATAGACTCAGCTAGCTTTACTCAAATAGAGGAAGAGGCCGGTCACGATATTGAAAAAATAAAAGCTAAAATTATTGAAATTGTGGATGAACGTGGAAAGATGCAAAATCCTGTAACAGGATCAGGTGGAATGCTTATTGGAAGGGTTGAAAAAATAGGTGAAGCACTGACTTTAATAACTGATCTTAAAGTTGGAGACAAAATTTCTACTTTAGTCTCATTATCATTAACTCCACTTAGAATAGATGAAATTATAGATATTAAACCAGACATAGATAGAGTTGTAATAAAGGGAAAAGCTATTTTATTCCAAAGCGGCTTATATGCAAAACTTCCTAAAGACATGGATGAAAACTTAGCATTAGCAGCATTAGACGTTGCAGGAGCGCCAGCTCAAGTTGCTAAGCTTGTTAAACCAGGACAATCAGTTCTACTTTTAGGTGCAGCAGGAAAATCGGGAATGCTTTGCTGCTATGAAGCGGTTAAAAGAGTAGGACCAACAGGAAACGTTATAGGGCTTGTAAGAAATCAAGAAGAGAAAGTAAGACTTGCAAGATTAAACTTAAGAATGCAAATAGTTATTGGAGATGCTAGAAATGCTATTGATGTAATGAACACTACACTGAGGCATAATAATGGGCAAGAAGTTGATGTAGCAATAAACATAGTTAACGTTCCAAATACTGAAATGTCAACAATACTGCCAGTAAAAGACAATGGCATTGTATACTTTTTTTCAATGGCTACAAGCTTTACAAAAGCAGCACTTGGAGCTGAAGGTGTAGGTAAAGATGTTACTATGATTGTAGGAAATGGGTATACTAAAGGTCATGCAGAGATAACTCTCGAAGAGTTAAGAGAAAATGAAACATTAAGAAGTGTATTTGAAGAATTATACGTTTAAACACATTTTAGCACCCCAGGTCATGATTTAATTATGATTTAGAGATGCCATATAAAGTTAAATTAGATGCTCTCTAAAGCTTATTAGTATATCAACGATGGATAATGAAATCAAAAATTATTATACGATGGAGGTACCAATATGAAAATTAATAGAAGAGTTGAATTATTTAAAGATGTAACAGATGAGCAGTGGAATGATTGGAAATGGCAAGTTAAAAATAGAATTGAAACTGTAGATGAACTTAAAAAATATATACCACTAACAGAAGATGAAGAAGAAGGAGTTAAAAAATGCGTTCAAACATTAAGAATGGCTATAACTCCTTATTACTTAGCATTAATAGACCCTAGTGATCCATATGATCCAATAAGAAAGCAAGCTATACCAACAGCTAATGAATTGCATAAGGCAGATGCTGATTTGTTGGACCCACTACATGAAGATGCAGATGCTCCAGTGCCAGGACTCACTCATAGATACCCAGATAGAGTATTACTACTCGTAACTGATCAGTGCTCAATGTACTGTAGGCATTGTACAAGAAGAAGATTCGCAGGGCAAAGTGATGATGAACTTCCAATGGATAGAATAGATAAAGCCATTGAGTATATCAGAAATACTCCAGAAGTTAGGGATGTATTATTATCAGGTGGCGATGCGCTACTTCTTTCAGATGATAGATTAGAATATATAATCAAAAAATTAAGAGAAATACCACACGTTGAAATAATAAGATTGGGTTCAAGAATACCTGTAGTTCTTCCACAAAGAATTACACCGGAACTCGTAAATATGCTAAAAAAATATCACCCGGTTTGGGTAAACACTCACTTTAACCATCCAAATGAAATTACGGAAGAGTCAAAACTTGCTTGCGAGAGGATGGCAAATGCAGGAATACCTTTAGGTAATCAAACAGTTCTTTTAAAGGGTGTTAATGACTGTACACATGTAATGATGGATTTAGTTCATGAGCTTGTTAAAATTAGAGTTAGACCATATTATATCTATCAATGTGACCTTTCCATGGGACTTGAGCACTTTAGAACACCAGTATCTAAAGGAATAGAAATTATTGAAGCATTAAGAGGTCATACTTCAGGATTTTGTATACCAACCTTTGTTGTTGATGCACCAGGGGGTGGTGGAAAAATTCCAGTAATGCCAAGTTACCTTATATCTCAAAGTCCTGAAAAAGTAGTACTTAGGAATTTTGAGGGTGTTATTACTTCTTATGAGCAACCAACTAGCTATACTTCGGGCTGTCATTGCGACGTATGTGAAGGTAAGAAAGTGGTTCATAAAGTAGGAGTAGCAGGGCTATTAAACCGTGAAAAAATGTCTATGGAACCAGTTGGACTTGAAAGAAATTTAAGAGGAAATCACGAGTAAAATGAGAGATAATAAGGGAATGCTGAGTATTTTCCAAATGGTTCAAAAATATGACAGTATTTCAATTATAGGAATGAATAAAAATGTAGGAAAAACAACCACTTTAAATCATATATTGAAAGAAGCCAGAGGGACAATGTCCCTTGGGCTTACATCAATAGGAAGAGACGGAGAAGAAAAAGATCTAGTAACAGCTACGGAAAAACCTAAAATTTACGTAGAAAATGGAACTATAATTGCTACTGCAAAACAGTGCTTATTAAATAGTGATATTACCAGAGAGATTTTAAAAACAACAGGATTTAATACTCCCCTGGGAGAAATAATTATATGTAGGGCATTAAGTGATGGATACGTAGAACTTGGAGGTCCATCTGTAAACTCACATATGGCATTAATATGTGATGAGCTTAAAAATTTTGGAAGTAAGCTTGTAATTGTGGATGGAGCTCTTAGTAGAAAAACGTCTGCTTGTCCATCAATTACTAATGCTACAATTTTATCAACTGGGGCCGCAGTTTCAAAAAGTATGAGAGTGGTTATAGAAGAAACCAGTCATACTATTAATTTATTATCCATAGAAAATGAAATGGACCATGAAATATTAAAGCTGGCGGGTGTAGTTTTGCGAAGTGGTAGAGTAGGTATTATACACAGGGATAATACAATGAAAAATTTAGATGTGGTTACAGCATTAGGAGCTTCTAAGGAAATCGCACGAGCAATAGACGAAAATACATCCCATGTAGTTATTAAGGGTGTGGTTTCAGACAACCTCTTAGAGAATATTATGGCTATTACAAAAATGTATAGAGGGGTAACTTTCCTAGTTGAAGATGGAACAAAGCTGTTTTTAACTAGGGACACCCTTTATAAATTTAAAGTGCAAGGTGGGATTATAAAAACAATAAATCCCATTAAAATAGTTTGTGTTACTAGCAATCCCAAATCACCTTATGGGTATGAATTTGATAGGCATAAGTTTTTAGATGGACTTAGGAATAATTTAAATGTACCTGTATTTGATGTAATTGGGGGGGAGTAAAATGAAATTTTTAGATGCACAGCAGAGGGAACAAATTGGCTTTTCTTTTGTTATGGATAAATTAGGAATAACTACTCCCTATGGACTCCAAGAAAGAAAAAATATTGTGCCTTTTAAACATTCAGAAATAGATATATTAAATCATGAATTAAATAGTTTAGATACTGTAATTAATTCTATAAATTCTCATACTGAGGAGTATAACTCAATAGGAAGAATATTCTGTAAGCTTAAAGATATTAGAAATTCCATTAAAAGATGTAGTGAAGGTGAAACGTTAGATGAGATTGAATTATACGAAATTAAATATTTTTCAATGCTGGTAGCGCAGTTAAAAGATGTGCTGGATGAATTACATCTTAATATCGGAGAACTTAATCTAAACTCATTACATGGAATTATTTATACTCTAGACCCAGGAGACACAGGAATACCTACTTTTTATGTTTATGATGAATATTCTAAAATTTTGAAAAGCATTCGTGAAAATAAAAAACAAAAGGAAAAGGAAATTTTCACTGCTAAAACCGAGGAAGAAAGAAGCCTACTAAAGCAGCAAAGGCTAGATTTAGTTATAGAGGAAGAAGCAGAAGAACTTAGGATTAGAAAAGAGTTAACCACAGATATTTCTAAAGAAACCAAGTCCCTAAACCAGAATATAAAAGCCATAGGTAGATTAGATTTTTTAATTGCTAAAGCTAATCTATCAATAGCTTATAATGGGACAAGACCAAAAATTTGTAGTGAAATGAAGATTCGACTTTCTGATGCTTCGAGTCCTGAAATTAAAGAAATATTAGAGAAGGATAAAAAGCGATTTACCACTGTTAGTATAGATTTAAATGCAGGGACAACTATTATAACAGGTGCAAATATGGGAGGGAAAAGTGTTACTCTAAAGACTATTGCTTTGAATCTATTACTGGGACAAATGGGTTTTTTTGTATTTGCAAAGGATGCGGAGTTTCCAATCCTTAATTTTATTCACTTTGTTTCAGATGATATGCAGTCAGTATCCAAGGGGCTTAGTACATTTGGAGCAGAAATAATAAAGTTAAAAGAAGTGGTAGAGTGTGTGAAAAGAGAGGACGGTTTTATAGCTTTAGATGAATTTGCCAGAGGTACTAATCCAAAAGAAGGGTATTACCTTGTGAAAGCTCTTTGTAAATACTTGACTAAATTTAATTCAGCCAGCTTAATTTCAACTCATTATGATGGAGTGGTCCAAGATAATATGGAGCATTATCAGGTGATGGGACTAAAAAATGTGGATTTTAATGAATTAAAATATAAAATAAATGAAAATAAAACTCATTCTGTTGAATTAATACAAGAACATATGGATTATAAGTTAGAGAAGGTTTCAAAAGAAAATAAAGTACCAAAAGATGCACTTAATATAGCATTATTACTAGGACTTCAAAATGAAATAGTTGATATAGCAAAAGAATTCTATAATCAGGAGGAACAAAATGGAGAGTAAATTAAATTTAAACTGGGCTATTGTTGATAAAGCTAGAAAATCAGCTAAAAATATAGCAAAAGATACACAGGAATTTATTGATATACATACTACAGTAACAGTAGAAAGAACCGTTTGTAGACTTTTAGGAATTGATGGTGTAGATGAAGTGGGAGTACCTATTCCTAATATCGTCGTGGATAATATTAAAAATGGTAATGGATTGGCACTTGGTGCTGCAATGTTTATAGGAAATGCTATGGTTGAAACTGGCCTTGCACCACAAAAAATTGCGGAGTCTGTAGCAAAAGGTGAAATTGATTTAACTAAACTTCCCATGCATGATGAATTTGAGATCAAAATGGCGGTAGATAAAGTAGCTAAAGAAATGGTTGCTAAGATCAAAGTAAATAGAGGCAAGAGAGAAGCATATCTTGAAAAATTTGGCGATAAGAGTGGACCATATCTTTACGCAATAGTTGCTACAGGTAATATCTACGAGGATATAACCCAAGCAATAGCAGCAGCAAAGCAAGGCGCAGATATAATTGCAGTTATAAGAACTACAGGTCAAAGCTTACTGGACTATGTTCCATATGGAGCAACAACGGAAGGCTTCGGAGGAACAGTAGCATCACAAGAAAACTTTAGACTTATGAGAGAAGCCCTTGATAAAGTAGGGGAGCAGCTAGGAAGATATATAAGACTTTGTAACTATTGCTCAGGACTTTGTATGCCTGAAATAGCTGCTATGGGAGCTATAGAAAGATTAGACGTTATGCTCAATGACGCTTTATATGGAATTCTTTTCCGCGATATAAACATGCAGAGAACTATAGTTGACCAATATTTCTCAAGAATAATCAATGGATTCGCTGGAGTTATAATAAACACTGGAGAAGATAACTACTTAACCACGTCAGATGCAGTAGAAGAAGCTCATACTGTACTTGCTTCACAATTCATAAATGAGCAATTTGCATTAGTTGCTGGAATTCCAGAGCAGCAAATGGGACTTGGACATGCATTTGAAATAAGTCCAGATGTTGAAAATGGGTTCTTATTTGAACTGGCACAAGCACAAATGGCAAGAGAAATATTCCCTAGAGCACCACTGAAATATATGCCTCCAACTAAGTTTATGACTGGAGATATATTTAAGGGGCAAGTACAAGATGCTTTATTTAATATGGTTACCATCATGACAGGACAAAAATTGCATCTTCTTGGAATGCTTACAGAAGCAATACACACTCCATTTATGTCAGATAGAGCCCTTGCAATAGACAATGCTCAATATATATTTAGAACTATGAAAGATTTAGGCTCAGAAATTACCTTCAAAAAAGGTGGCATTATGGAAACAAGAGTAGATGAAGTATTAAATAAAGCTGCAGATCTAATTGGGGAAATCGAAAAAGAAGGTTTATTCAGCACACTGCAACAAGGGAAATTTGCAGGAATTAAGAGGCCTCTAAATGGTGGAAAAGGACTTGCAGGAGTTGTAGAAAAAGATAAAGCTTACTTCAATCCATTTGTAGATTTAATGTTAGGGTCTAAGGCAGCTGATAATTGTTGTGTGCAAAATGAGCATGTAAGGGGGATTAAGTAATGAGCGAAGGACAATATTCATTAGAAGTCAAAGATTATGATAAAAGTTTAGACCTAACAAAGCTTAAACCCTATGGAGATACCATGAATGATGGTAAGGTTCAAGTGAGTTTTACACTTCCAGTTGAAAATAATGAAAGAGGTGTAGAGGCAGCACTTCAGCTTGCTAAATCTATGGGTCTTATTGACCCAAACTGTGCTCATCATCGCGCTTTAGATAGTGAATTTAGTTTCTATGTGATTTATGGTTCATTAGTGCATTACGTAAACTATGAAGAAGTCCATGTTCAAACTGTAGAGGGAGAAGTAATGGATATGAAACAAATTGGTGAGTATATAAAAGAAAACATTAAACGTGAAGTAGTAATAATTGGAGCTAGTACAGGAACAGACGCACATACAGTTGGAATAGATGCTGTTATGAACATGAAGGGCTTTGCAGGTCACTATGGCCTTGAGAGGTACCCTATGATAGAAGCGCTGAACTTAGGAAGCCAAGTTGAAAATGAGGAATTCATTAGAAAAGCTATAGAACTTAAGGCCGATGTTCTTCTAGTTTCTCAAACAGTAACTCAAAAAGATATACACATCCAAAACCTTACTAATTTAGTAGAATTATTAGAAGCAGAAGGAATAAGAGATAAAGTTGTGCTAATTTGTGGAGGTCCAAGAATAACTCATGAACTGGCTAAAGAACTTGGATATGATGCAGGTTTCGGGCCAGGTAAATTTGCTGATGATGTAGCAAGTTTTGCTATTACAGAGATGGTTGAGAGAGGTCTCGTTTAAGGAGAAAAATATTTATAGAAATCAAAGTACACCCCTAAAGTAAAAAAAATTACTCTAGGGGTGCATTTTTATTTGGTAGAATTATAAACATTAGTAGATATTAATTTTCATAAGATATCTAGTAATTGCAATTGTAGTATGAGTAGTCATTGAATCAGTTGGTATAAGAAACAATTTGAAATACATAGAACGTAACAAATTAATACTATATGTTAATTTAAAATTATTTTTAAGAAATATGCAATAGCTTTAATTCAAAGTGAATATAACTCAATTACTATTATGTAACATTAACTTTGGTTTTCATCATTATTTTTGATGTGTTTATTTAAAACTGTAACCTTTTTCAATAAATTTCATAAAATAATACTATAAGAAATTTTAGGAGGATTGATTTGCAAATCCTAAAGATAGGTTCAAGAGGAACAGAGGTAATGGAAATACAAGCACTACTTAATAAATTAGGTTATAGTGTGGGCGGGGTAGATGGAATTTATGGACCTAAAACATCGGCTGCAGTTGCCAGGCTCCAGAGAAATTTTGGACTATCACCTACAGGTGTAGTAAATGATGAAACTTATAAACTTATGAATAGTTTTTTAATAGGTTATGATACTTATAGAATTAGACCGGGCGATACAATATATATTATAGCAAGGAGGTATTATACAACAGTCCAAAGTATAATTACTGCTAATCCTGAAATAAACCCCAATAATTTAAAAGTTGGGAGGGAGATTATAGTTCCTCATTCATTGGAGGTGGTTTATACAAATATCGACTACACTTATGACATTATGAAAAGAGACTTAGAAGGGCTAAAGGCTAGGTATCCATTTATTGAAGTCGCTAGTGCAGGTAAGAGTCAGCTAGGAAAAGAACTTTATTATGTAAAATTGGGAAATGGACCTAATAAAGTTTTTTATAATGGAACCCATCATGCTATTGAATGGATAACTACTGTACTTTTAATGAAATTTATTGAAAATTTTGCTAAAGTCTATGCTTTGGGACAACCTTTGGAAGGTTATAATGTCCAGGATATATGGAATAAAAGTAGTATATATGTGATGCCTATGGTAAACCCAGATGGAGTCGATTTAGTGCTTAATGGCTTAGATAGGAGTAACCCATATTACAATGATTTAATTAAGTGGAATAATGGAAGTGATGATTTTTCTAAAACTTGGAGTGCAAATATAAGGGGGGTAGACCTTAATCATAATTATAATGCTCTGTGGCAAGAGTCAAAAGATGCAGAAAAAACTTATGGAGTATATGGACCAGGTCCGTCAAGATATTCAGGTACCGCGCCAGAATCAGAACCTGAGTCTAAAGCTGTAGCGGATTTTACAAGGAAAAATAATTTTAGATTAGTAATAGCTTATCACAGTCAAGGGGAGGTAATATACTGGGATTTTGAAAATTTGGCTAGCAATGAAGCTAGAAAAATAGGAGAGATATTTTCGGGGTTAAGTGGTTACGAATTGGCAGAAACCACTGGAATTACAAGCTATTCCGGATATAAGGATTGGTTTATAGATAAATTTAGAAAGCCGGGATATACCATTGAAGTTGGACTTGGAGAAAATCCTCTACCGATAAGTCAATTTAATGTAATTTATAAGGATAATATCAAAGTATTATTAGAAGGAGCGGTGGTTTAACAGTATATAAATATTAAATTAAAAGTTTTTTCTTAGATTATGCTATAACAAAAAGTAGATATTGCTAAAATGCTTTCACTTCGCCAAGTAATTCTAAAATTTATTTTATCTGCATCTGCTAAAAAAAGCAAACTCGCTGTCGCTCAAACATGCTTTTTTCTTTACGCAACTGCAAATAAAATGAATTTTGAATTACTAAGGCTTATTCAAATGCATTATACGCAATATATACTTTTGTTAGCATAATCCGAGAAAAAAATACTAATATTTATTATTTTTTATACATAAACTAAGATTCTGCAAACTTATTTTATACCTTTTGCCACATTCACATGTTGAACCTTCAATGGTTGTTAAAATTGTGGCAACGTTAAGTAAAGGACTATTCTAATCTCAACATCTAAATATCCTGCATGCCAAACATTTAGATGTGGATAAAGTAGTAGTTAAAAAAAGTATGAAATTTATCCGGAGTGACTTGCAACAAGAAACGAACAAATTTAATTTCCTATTTGGAGTTCGGTTGCAAGGCGCGTAGGATTAATTTCATACTTTTTAATTTTTATTCTGCGGCATCTATAAAGTATTCCCAAGTTACATAAAGATCTAGGAGTTCTTTTTTTACATTTGCAAGCTGATTGTTTACGTCGGAGCTTTTAATAGGGTTTGAATATACTTCTTCCGTGCAAAGATCGTTATTCAGCTTTTCTGATTCTTGTTCTAGTGAAGAAATTTTATCTTCTAGATCTTTTAGGTCTACTTTTTTTTGTTTTTCTAATTTTTCTTCCTCTCTCTTTTTCTTTTTATCAAAGTTAATTTGGGTTTTTGACATTCCAGCCGTGGCTTCTTCTTCCTGGAACCTAAGAGGATTTTTCTTCTTTTCTACATAATAATTATAATTACCTAAATATTCTTTGAGGCCTCCTTGATTTAATTCAAGGATTCTAGTTATTACTTTATTTAAAAAATATCTATCATGAGATATTACAATAACTGTACCGTCATATGATAGGATTGAATCTTCTAGTGCCTCACGGGACATAATATCTAAGTGATTGGTTGGCTCGTCTAATAGCAAGAAGTTAGATTTAGATAACATGATTTTAAGGAGATTAATCCTGCAGCGTTCTCCACCACTTAATGCGGAAATATTTTTAAATACATCTTCTCCTATGAATAAAAATGCAGCGAGAGCTGTACGAAGTTCTGTGGTAGTAAGTTTAGGAAAGTCATCCCAAACTTCATCTATTATAGTTTTTTCTTCGTTTAAATCCGATTGTTCTTGGTCATAATATCCTACAAAAATATTTTTTCCTAATATTTTTATGCCTGTATCACTAGGGATTTTATCCATTATAATTTTGAAAAGAGTTGTTTTTCCTCTTCCATTTTCACCAATAAGAGCAATTTTATCCGACCTTTTCATATCTAGATTTAAATTTTTAAACAAAAGATTGTCTCCAAATGATTTTGATAAATTTTCTATATGAAGCACGTCATTACCACTTTTGATTTCTGTCTCAAAATTAATTCTAGTTTCCCTAGGATCTTTGTCAGGAATATTAATTCTCTCCATTTTGTCTAAGGATTTTTGTCTACTCTCCGCAGCTCTTACACTTTTTTCTCTATTAAAGGACCTATATTTTGTTATAATGTCTTCTTGCCTTTTAATTTCTGACTGTTGTAAATTGTAGGCTTTTAACTTAATTTCATAATTTATTTTCTTAAGCTCTATAAAACTTGTATAGTTACCATTGTAGCAATCTACATGACCATTAATAAGTTCATAGGTTTTATTAGAAATGGCATCTAAAAAGAATCTATCATGAGATATTATAAACATAGTTCCTTTATAGGATTTCAAATACTCTTCTAACCACTCAATAGCATCTAAATCTAAGTGATTAGTAGGTTCATCCAGTAATAGTACATCTGGATTATTTAGTAGTAACTTACATAATGCAACTCTGGTCTTTTGACCTCCACTTAATATGTTTATTGGCTTATTATAATCTTCTTCCATAAAGCCAAGACCTTTGAGAACTTTACCGATTTCTGCCTTATAGGTGTACCCACCTCTGTTATTATAAAGGTCATAAGTTAATGTATATTCTTTTATTATTCTATTAGTATATTCTTCTCTTGACGCATCATATGGCTCATTCATTATTGTTTCTAATTCTTTAAGCTTTTTTTCGAGACTTAATAGATTGTCAAATACTAAAATGGTTTCTTCATATATAGTGTTACTGGAATCTAATTTTAGATCCTGAGAAAGATAACCAACTCTTTTATTTTTATCTATAAATAACTCACCATTATCATAATCTAATTGACTTGTGATTATTTTAAAAAGTGTAGATTTACCTGCCCCATTAGCACCAATAAAACCTATTCTTTCACCTTCATTTATACTAAAAGTTATTTTATCTAAAATAACATCTATTCCATAACTTTTGTGAATATCTTTGCAACTTAGAACTATCATTATTTTCACCTTCCCTGCTCTGTATAATTTAAATTATATAATGGTTTCAAGATCATAAAGGGCAATATTATTTGGAAAAATTTATGTATATGAACTTTTAAACAATTTAAAATTTAGTTGTTATAGATATTAATTATAGTCCATTTCTATATTATTGTACTATTTATATTGAATTATTGTAGTGAAAAATAAATATATGTAGCATTAATTTTAAAAAACACATCTAAAAATAACTAAAATGGGCAGAATCTTATAAGAACTAATAAATTTCTAGCAAAAGGTAGTGATAATACATAATAGTGTGGTAATATTAATATTATGAAATTTATGATGTTTGCAAAGGGGTGTAATTGTGGAAAGAAAAAAAAATATATCAATGGCGGTTATTAAAAGATTACCTAAATACCATAGATATTTAAGGGAACTTTTAAAAAACGATGTAGATAGAATATCTTCAAAAGAATTAGGAGAAAAAATTGGCTTTACAGCATCTCAAATTAGACAAGACTTAAACTGTTTTGGAGATTTTGGGCAACAAGGATATGGATATAATGTGAAAGAACTATTAAATGAAATCAGCGGAATACTAGGTTTAACAAAAGAGTACAAGATGATAATAATAGGTGCAGGGAATATAGGGCAGGCTATTGCTAATTATACTCGTTTTGAAAAGTTAGCATTTAACTTAGTGGGTATTTTTGATATTAACCCAAAGCTAATAGGACTCAAAATTAGAGATGTTGAAGTGAAAGACATAGATGAATTAGTGGAATTCCTTAAAGCCACACTAATAGATATTGGTGTGATTTGTGTGTCGAAAAACAATGCTCAAACAGTTGCTGATATTATGGTAGCAAATGGGGTTAAGGGTATATGGAATTTTGCACCTGTGGATTTAGAGGTGCCGGAACAAATAATAGTGGAGAATGTTCATTTAAGTGAAAGTTTATTAACTCTTAGTTGTTTAATGAATGATAGGACATATCCATAAAATTAATGCATTTTACTAATAACATTTAAATACTGGAAAATCATTCTTTTAAAAAAAAGTGGTGATTTCTGTTGAAATATACACGGCAAAGATATATACTGTAATTGAAGCTAAAAAGCTTCAATTAGTTTTTAGGTGTAATTGTTATATTATTAACAAATAGTTAATGAACTGATTAATTCGTAAGGAGTGGATTGTTGTGAAATACAAAAATATTGTTCTTCAAAAGGAAGACAAAGTTGCAGTGCTAACAATTAGCAGACCCAAAGCTCTAAATGCATTAAACACAGAAACATTAAAAGAGCTAGATTCAGCAATTGATGAAATTGCTGAAGATGACCAAATCTATGCAGTGATTTTAACAGGAGAAGGAAAAGCTTTTGTTGC
The DNA here is from genome assembly GCF_018861315.1 of Clostridium bowmanii. Taxonomy (GTDB): domain Bacteria; phylum Bacillota; class Clostridia; order Clostridiales; family Clostridiaceae; genus Clostridium_AD; species Clostridium_AD bowmanii. The sequence goes on from NZ_JAHLDL010000004.1 coordinate 60,675, forward strand.
AGGAGCTGATATCACAGAAATGAAAGACCTTAATGTAATGGGTGGTAGAAGATTTGGAAATTTAGGAAACAAAGTATTTAGAAAACTAGAAACTTTAGAAAAACCTATAATAGCAGCAGTAAACGGTTTTGCGCTAGGTGGCGGATGCGAGCTTTCTATGGCTTGTGATATTAGAATAGCCTCATCAAAAGCGAAATTTGGACAGCCTGAGGTAGGCCTAGGCATAACACCTGGTTTTGGAGGAACTCAAAGACTTCCTAGACTTGTAGGACTTGGAATGGCCAAAGAACTAATTTATACAGCAAAGATTATTAATGCAGAAGAGGCATTAAGAATTGGACTTGTAAATAAAGTAGTTGAACCTGAAAATTTATTAATAGAAGCTAAAGCACTTGCGAATACGATTGCAGGACAAGCACCTATGGCCGTAAGTTTTTGTAAAGCAGCAATCAACAAGGGAATACAGATAGATATAGACACGGCACTTTCTTATGAGTCAGAAATATTTGGAGAATGTTTTTCAACAGAAGATCAAAAGAACGGAATGATAGCATTTCTTGAAAAAACAGAAAAATGCTTTAAAAATAAGTAAATAATTTTTAAAAGAAACAAGAGAAAGATAACAATTATATTAATTGTCATCTATGCCCGAGAATAGTGAGGAGGAAGGTTTATGGATTTTTCATTGACAAAACAACAAGAATTTGTAAAACAAATGGTAAGGGAATTTACAATAAACGAAGTAGAACCAATAGCTGCGGAAATAGATAGAACAGAAAGATTTCCTTCAGAAACAGTAGAGAAGATGGCTAGATACCATATGCTTGGTATTCCAATTTCTACTGAATTTGGTGGAGCTGGCGGAGATAATTTATCTTACGTTATTGCTGTTGAGGAATTATCAAAAGCATGTGGTACTACAGGAGTTATTTTATCAGCACATACATCATTATGTTGTGGACCATTAGATATGTTTGGTACACCAGAACAAAAGAGCAAATATTTAATTCCACTTGCAAAGGGTGAAAAATTAGGAGCTTTCGGATTAACGGAACCTAATGCAGGAACAGATGCATCAGAGCAACAAACTACAGCAGTAATAGACGGCGATAATTATATATTAAATGGTTCAAAAATATTTATCACTAATGCTGCAGTAGCCGATACATTCATAGTTTTTGCTATGACAGATAAGAGTAAAGGAACAAAAGGAATTACTGCTTTCATAGTAGAAAAAGAGTTTAAAGGATTCTCAATTGGTAAAATAGAAGATAAATTAGGAATAAGAGCATCATCAACTGGTGAGCTTATATTTGAAAATTGTATAGTGCCAAAAGAAAACATGCTTGGAAAAGAAGGAAGAGGCTTTGGTATAGCAATGAAATCTCTTGACGGAGGAAGAATTGGCATAGCGGCTCAAGCACTAGGAATTGCAGAAGGAGCACTAGACGCAGCTGCTAAATACATGAAAGAAAGAAAACAATTTGGAAAGCCTCTATCAGCATTCCAAGGACTTCAATGGATGATGGCAGAACTTGATGTTAAAGTAGAAGCTTCAAAACTTTTAGTATACAAGGCAGCATGGAATAAGGATAATGGACTTTCATATAGCTTAGAAGCAGCTAGAGCAAAATTATATGCATCAGAAACAGCAATGGAAGTTACAACTAAAGCAGTTCAAATCTTCGGTGGATATGGATATACAAAAGAATACCCAATAGAAAGAATGATGAGAGATGCTAAGATAACTGAAATTTATGAAGGAACTTCTCAAGTTCAAAAGATGGTTATCGCTGCAAACTTATTAAAGTAGGAGGGATTAGGCAATGAATATAGTTGTATGTATGAAACAAGTTCCAGATACAAACGAAGTTAAAATAGATCCAAAAACAGGAACCCTTATAAGAGAAGGAGTTCCATCAATTATAAATCCAGATGATAAAAATGCACTAGAAGAAGCACTAACATTAAAAGATAATAGTGGTGCGCATGTAACAGTAATAAGTATGGGACCCCCACAAGCAGAAAAAGCACTAAGAGAAGCACTAGCTATGGGAGCAGACGCCGCAATATTGATATCTGACAGAGCTTTTGCAGGAGCAGATACATTAGCTACATCACATGCGCTTGCTGCAACACTCAGAAAATTAGACTACGATGTAGTTTTCGCAGGTAGACAAGCTATAGATGGTGATACAGCGCAAGTTGGTCCAGAAATAGCAGAACATTTAGGTCTTGCTCAAATAACTTACGTTGAAAAAGTTGAAGTAATTAAGGGTGGCCTAAAAGTTAGAAAAGCTTGGGAAGATGGATATGAAGACATCGAGGTTAAAACTCCAGTTCTTTTAACAGCTATAAAAGAGTTAAACGAGCCAAGATACATGAACATAAAAAACATATTTAATATGTATCAAAATAAAGAAGTTAAAATTTGGAATGCAGATAGTATTGATGCAGACAAAGCTCTTCTTGGACTAAGTGGTTCACCAACAAAGGTTAAGAAGTCTATGACTAAAGAACCTAAAGGAAACGGCGAATTAATAAAGTTGCAACCTAAAGAAGCGGCAACGTATGTAATTTCAAAATTAAAAGAAAACCACTTTATTTAAGGAGGGATCGAGCAATGAATATAGAAGATTATAAAGGAGTCTGGGTCTTTGCTGAGCAAAGAGACGGAGAACTTCAAAAGGTATCACTTGAAATATTAGGTAAAGGCCGTGAAATAGCGGATAAATTAGGAGAAGAATTAACAGCTGTAGTACTTGGAGACAAAACAGATGCTATGGTAAAAGAATTAGTAGCTTATGGCGCTGATAAAGTAATTGTTGCTGAAAGTCCACTACTCCGTCACTTTTCAACTGATGCTTATGCAAAAGTTATTTGTGAACTAGCAGCGGAGAGAAAACCAGAAATAATATTTATTGGAGCAAGTTATCTAGGAAGAGACTTAGGGCCAAGAGTATCTGCAAGACTTGCAACAGGACTTACAGCTGATTGTACTTCACTAGATGTAGATACTGAAACTAAAAACTTACTTATGACAAGACCAGCATTTGGAGGAAACTTAATGGCTACTATAGTTTGTGGAGAGCATAGACCACAAATGGCTACTATTAGACCAGGAGTTTTTGAAAAATTAGCTAGAGATAAAAACAGAACTTGCAAAATTGAGAAAATCAATGTAAACCTAAAAGAATCAGATATCAGAACTAAGACTTTAGAAGTTGTAAAACTTACTAAAGATATAGCAGATATAGGAGAAGCTAATATCATAGTATCTGGTGGACGTGGAGTTGGATGCGTAGAAAACTTCACACTACTTGAAACTCTTGCAACTAGCCTTGGTGGAGTTGTTGGTGGATCTAGAGCTTCAGTTGAAAATGGTTGGGTAGATAAAAACCTTCAAGTAGGACAAACAGGAAAAACAGTTAGACCTACTGTGTACATAGCTTGCGGTATTTCAGGCGCAATTCAGCATTTAGCTGGAATGCAAGATTCTGATTTTATAATAGCTATAAACAAAGATGCAACAGCACCTATCATGAAAGTCGCAGATATAGCAATAGCTGGAGATTTAATGAAGGTTATACCAGAAATGGTAGCTCAACTAAATGCATTAAATGAGGAAAAATAATTCTTAAATAGTTTGAATTAAAGTGAACTTGCTCTAATGCTAAAATTTAGTATTAGAGTAAGTTTTAAAAAAAGTAATTGTTTTATTTTCAAATAAAATAAAATTCGAGGAGCGTGTTATTATGGAAAAGATTTTTGTGCTTGGAGCTGGAACTATGGGAGCAGGTATTGTTCAAACATTTGCAGCTAAGGGATACGAAGTAATAATGAGAGATATTAAAGATGAATTTGTAGATAGAGGACTTGCAACAATTAAAAAGAACTTAGAAAGATTAGTAAAAAAAGAAAAAATGACTGAAGCACAAATGGAAGAAATACTTTCAAGAGTTACAGGAACTACTGATATGAATTTAGCAGCAGACTGTGATTTAGTAGTGGAAGCAGCTGTAGAAATTATGAAAATAAAGAAAGAAATTTTTGCAGAACTTGATACAATCTGTAAACCAGAAACTATTTTATCATCAAATACATCTTCACTTTCTATAACAGAAGTAGCAGCAGCTACAAATAGACCTGATAAAGTTATAGGAATGCATTTCTTTAATCCAGCTCCAATGATGAAACTTGTAGAAATCATTAAAGGAATGGCTACATCCACTGAAACTTTCGATGCAGTTAAAGAAGTAGCAATATCTATTGGAAAAGATCCTGTAGAAGTTGCAGAAGCACCAGGATTTGTTGTAAATAGAATATTAATACCAATGGTAAATGAGGCAGTAGGAATACTTGCTGAAGGTATTGCATCTGCAGAAGATATAGATAAAGCAATGATGCTTGGAGCTAATCATCCAATGGGACCACTAGCACTAGGAGACCTTATAGGACTTGACGTATGTCTTGCTATAATGGATGTTTTATACACAGAAACTGGAGACTCTAAATACAGAGCTCATAGCCTTTTAAGAAAATATGTTAGAGGCGGACTATTAGGAAGAAAAACTAAAAAAGGATTCTTTGTTTATACAAGATAGAATCTTCTTTTGAGTAATGAATTTAGAGAGTATTATAACTTATAGAGAGTTATAATGCTCTCTAAACTTTAATTATATATAATATAAAGTGCTTGCTAGTGTTATAATAATAGTAAAAATTTGGAGTTACTACAATAATATTTGGATTAATACTAGAAATGCTATTGTTTTTTACGCATTAGTAATAGTTAGTCCATGCTAAATTAATATTTCATAGTTTTATTGCTAAGTAATACATTTGAATTGTTAATGTTATATCAGTAACAATGAAGTAGCAAAATAACAAAGAAAGTATAATTGTTGTTAAGAATATAAGTTCAGAAACAGATAGTACGGGTTTAAATACGAGGGAGGAAAATATAATGAATAGATTTACACTACCAAGAGATATTTATTTTGGAGATAACTCACTAGAGGTGCTAAAAACCATAAAAGGTAAAAAAGCAGTAATAGTCACTGGTGGAAGCTCTATGAAAAAGTTTGGATTTTTAGATAAAGTTGAAGCTTATTTAAAAGAGGCAGGAATTGAAGTTAAGCATATTACTGGTGTAGAACCAGATCCATCAGTAGAAACAGTTATGAAGGGCGCAGAAGTAATGAGTGAATTTAAGCCAGACTGGATCGTATCCATTGGTGGGGGTTCACCAATAGATGCTGCAAAGGCAATGTGGATTTTCTATGAATATCCAGAATTTACTTTTGAGAAGGCGATTATACCTTTTGGTATTCCAGATTTAAGACAAAAGGCTAAATTTATAGCTATACCATCAACTAGTGGAACAGCAACAGAAGTTACAGCATTTTCAGTAATTACTGACTATAAAGCAAAAATAAAATATCCTTTAGCAGATTTTAATTTAACACCAGATATAGCTATAATTGATCCATCACTTGCTCAAACAATGCCACCAAAATTAGTAGCACATACAGGTATGGATGCATTAACTCATGCACTTGAGGCTTATGTTGCGGGACTTCATTCATATTTCTCAGATCCTCTTGCAATGCAAGCTATTACTATGATTAAAGAGAATTTAGTAAAATCATTTAATGGAGATGTTGAGGCAAGAAATGAGATGCATATGGCTCAATGCCTTGCTGGAATGGCATTTTCAAATGCATTACTAGGGATATCTCATAGTATGGCGCATAAAATAGGTGGTGTATTCCACGTTGCACATGGACTCGCAAATGCAATACTTCTTCCACATGTTATAGATTTTAATAAAAAATCTTGTGGAGATAGATATGCAACAATTGCTAGAACATTAAAACTAGCTGGTAATACGGATGATGAATTAATAAATTCATTAACTGATATGATTAAAGATTTAAATAAGACTTTAAATATACCAGTATCTTTTTCTGAGAATGGTATGACTAAAGAAGAGTTTGATGCTAATTTAGATTTTATAGCTGAAAATGCTTTAAAAGATGCATGTACAGGATCTAACCCGAGACCAATAAATTTAGATGAGATGAAAAAAATACTAAAATGTTCGTTTAATGGTGAAAAAGTTACCTTTTAAAAATAACAAAAGATATGTTTATATTGACTATACTTGTAAAAAGATTTAAAATATAAGTATAATTTAATATAAATGGATGAAAATTGTTGGAGATATCCCGTGCATTTTGGGATAACCGAAGAAGAAATGAGTAAATTTTGCTAAGAAATACTCGGAAGCTTTCAGGTTGAATACAATAATTGGACATGTCCCTGGAGAGATCCATTTAATATGGGCATCGAAGAAGAAACTCAAAGGTTGTTAGATTTGAGGAAACTTTCAGATAACAGGACAGGTAGTGAATAGCATTGGTATTTCTATGCTCTTTACCGCCTGTCTATTTAATTTAGACCTCTAGTAAAGATGCCTTGAAATCGTTATACTAATAAAGATGTTGTAAAAGATTTATGATAAGTCATAGACTTTTACTCTTTGTGGTAAAATGAAGTTATAATGAGCATTATATATATTACAATAATTGTTTTTAATGTACTTAATATAAACACACAAAATCACAGATGAACATGGAGGATGAAAAATGTATAAAATTATTGAAAAAAGAGCATTAGCACCTCAAATATTTTTAATGGACATTGAGGCACCAAGAGTAGCTAAATCAGCAAAACCAGGTCAGTTTGTAATTATTAAAATGGATGAAAAAGGTGAAAGAATTCCTTTAACAATCTCTGACTTCGATACTAAAAGAGGTACAGTTACTATAGTAGTTCAAACAATAGGCTGTTCAACAAAAGAAATGGAAAACTACGAAGTTGGTGATTCATTCTTAGATTTTGTAGGACCCCTTGGACAAGCATCAGAACTTATGAGTGAAAGTATTGAAGATCTAAAGAAAAAGAAAATAATGTTTATAGCAGGTGGACTTGGAACAGCTCCAGTTTATCCTCAAGTTAAATGGCTTAACGCGCAAGGTGTAAAGGCTGACGTAATAATAGGCGCAAAGGCTAAAGAATATGTGATTATGGAAGAAGAAATGAAGAGTGTAGCAGGAACAGTTTATCCATGTACTGATGATGGTTCTTATGGATATAAGGGACTTGTTACAAATAAATTAAAAGAATTAGTTCAAAATGAAGGCAAGAAATATGATCTAGTTATTGCTATTGGACCTATGATAATGATGAAATTCGTTTGTAAATTAACTGAAGAACTTGGAATAACAACTATTGTAAGTATGAATCCTATTATGGTAGATGGTACAGGAATGTGTGGAGCTTGCAGACTTACTGTGGATGGTGAAACTAAGTTTGCTTGTGTAGATGGACCAGAATTTGATGGTCACAAGGTTAATTTCGAAGAAGCAATGAGAAGACAAACAATGTACAAATCACAAGAAAGTTTGAAAGATGAAGGCATTAAACCAGGATGCGGTTTAGTAGGAGGTATTAAATAATGGATAGAATGAAGAGAATTCCAATAGCAGAACAAGATCCAAAGATAAGAGCTACTAATTTTGAAGAAGTATGTTTAGGATATACAGAGGATGAGGCAGTTGAAGAAGCTACAAGATGCTTAAACTGTAAAAATCCACAGTGTGTTACAAAATGCCCAGTAGCAATAGATATTCCAGGGTTCATTCAACATGTTAAAAATAGAGAGTTTGAAGAGGCAGTTAAAGTAATAGCAAAATATAGTGCATTGCCAGCTGTTTGTGGAAGAGTCTGTCCACAAGAGACCCAATGTGAAAGTAAATGTATATTAGGAATAAAGGGAGATGCCATAGCTATTGGTAAGCTTGAAAGATTTGTAGGCGATTATTCAAGAGTACATAATGTTGATATTTCAGAGACAAAACCTAAAACAGGCATTAAGATTGCTGTTATAGGAAGTGGCCCAGCTGGACTTACTTGCGCAGGAGAACTCGCTAAAGATGGATATGATGTAACTATTTTCGAAGCACTTCATGAAGCCGGCGGAGTTTTGGTATATGGAATTCCAGAATTTAGATTACCAAAGGATACAGTTGTTAAACATGAAGTTGAAAATGTAAAGAAATTAGGAGTTAAAATAGAAACAAATGTTATTGTGGGAAGAACTGTAACAATAAATCAGTTGATGGAAGAAGAAGATTTTGTTGCTGTATTTATTGGATCAGGTGCAGGACTTCCAATGTTCATGGGAATACCAGGAGAAAATTTAAATGGAGTATTCTCTGCTAATGAATATTTAACTAGAAATAATTTAATGAAAGCATATAAAGAGGGCTATAACACCCCTATTAGAACAGGTAACAAGGTTGCTGTTGTAGGTGGAGGTAACGTTGCTATGGACTCTGTACGTACAGCAGTAAGATTAGGAGCAGAGGGCCATATAGTATACAGAAGATCAGAATCAGAGCTTCCTGCAAGAGCTGAAGAAGTGCATCATGCAAAAGAGGAAGGAGTTATAATGGATTTACTTGTGAATCCAGTTGAGATCCTAGGAGACGAAAAAGGAAATGTTATAGGTATGAAGTGCATAAGAATGGAACTTGGTGAACCAGATGCAACAGGCAGAAGAAGACCTATTGCTATTAAGGGTTCAGAATTTATAATGGATTTAGATACAGTTATAATGTCTCTTGGAACATCACCGAATCCATTAATAGCTTCAACCACAGAGGGATTAGAAATTAATAAATGGAAGTGTATAGTTGCAGAAGATGAAACAGGCTTAACTTCCAAACAAAATGTGTATGCCGGTGGAGATGCTGTTTCAGGAGCTGCTACGGTTATATTGGCTATGGAAGCAGGCAAGAAAGCGGCTTATGCTATAAATGAAATGTTAACAAAATAATAATAAGATAAATATTGAATTTTAAGTCTATGGGAATAAATAAATGTTAAATATAAACAGCTCCTTAAATGAAAGTTTAAGGAGCTGTTTATATCTAAAGGGTGATTAAATTGTGAATTGTGTTGTGAATTGTGGGGACAGTTAATTACTATATGACATTTAGGCCATAAAAAAATAAAAGTTATTAACTGTCTCCGAAAAAAAATAAAAAACATAAAAAGTTCACATTTAAGGGTTAATAATTTGATATAATAAAGGTAAACAATAGGGGGGATATACATGTTAATGGATAAAATAAATAAATATTATACTGCAGAATATAATTTAAGCTGTTCTGAAGTGATGATTTATGCTGCTAGTGAAGAATATAATATGAATTTAAAAAGTGAAACCTTTAAAGCCATGGCATCTTTTGGTGGCGGAATGGGCATTGAGAGCATATGTGGGGCAATAACAGGTTCCCTTTCAGTTATAGGTATATTATTCACTAAGGAAAAAGCTCATGAAGGAGACAGAGTTAAAAAGCTATGTCAAGAATTCTTCAGAAAATTTGAAGCAAAGTTAGGTACAAATAATTGTGCAAAACTTAAAGAAAAATATAAGAAACCAGATATTGGTTGTAGGATTATGATTGAAACTGCTGCAGAAATATTAGATGAAATTGTTATAAGAGAATTAAAAGTTAATAATTGATATAAAGAAAGGAAATATTATGGATTACAAAAGTATTGAATCATTTGATAAGGGCATCATTATAAAAGATGTAGAGAACTTTGAATTAGACCATATATTTGAATGTGGTCAATGCTTTAGATGGAACAGAGAATCTAATGGTAATTACATTGGGGTAGCCTATGGTAAGGTAATAGAATTGAAAAAAAAGGATAAGGATGTAAAGATATACAATATAAACGAGGAAGAATTTAATTCCATTTGGTGTGATTATTTTGACCTTAAAAGAGATTACTCTGCTATCAAAGAAGAATTTATGAAAGATCCTCTTCTTAAGAAATCTGTTGATTTTGGATATGGTATTAGACTACTTCAACAGGAACCATTTGAACTTACTATGTCATTTATAATTTCTTCAAATAATAGAATACCAATGATAAAAAGGGCCATAAACAATTTGAGCAAAAAATGGGGAAAAGAAATAGAATATAGAGGTGAAACCTATTATACATTTCCAACAGTATCCGATTTAGAGGGAGCTTCTTTAGAGGATATTCAGAGTTGTAGTCTAGGATTTAGATCTAAATATGTAAAAGACACGGTGCATAGGGTATATACTGGCGAAGTGAATTTGGAATCTATCAAATCCCAGGAAGATGATATTTGTCATGAAGAATTAAAAAAACTTAATGGTATTGGTCCAAAGGTTTCAGATTGTATAATGTTATTTTCTATGCAAAAATATTCTGCATTCCCAGTGGATGTATGGGTTAAAAGGGCAATGCAATTTTTTTATTTAGCACCAGATGTTTCATTACCTAAGATAAGAGTTTTTGCTAGAGATAAATTTGAAAACACTGCTGGATTTGCACAACAGTACTTATTTTATTATGCCAGAGAGAATAATATAAAAATAGAATAAATTATTGAAAACTAAGCAAAATAACATAGAATATATAAACTTATGGATAAATGTTTAATGATATACGAATGAAGAGGATGAAAAATATGAATAAAATATGGAATGCTATTAGAATAAAATTATCGGAAAATAAACAATATATAGTACTGTCAGCAGTTTTAATAATATTCATATATATTGGATATGAATATTATTTCAAGTATTCATACATATTGAAAAATCCGAGTGCATTAAAAGAAGTTATTCGTTCTTATGGAAATTTCAGTGTTTTAGTTTTCGTTCTTATGCAGATTATACAAGTAGTTGTTTTTTTTATTCCAGGGGAGTTTATACAAGTAGCAGGAGGATATATTTTTGGTGCTTTTTTAGGTGGTATAATATCTTTGATGGGTATTACATTAGGAAGCATGATAGTATATCTAATTTCTAATAGCTACGGTAAGCCTTTTGTAGAAAAAATCATACTAAATAAAAAAGTGAAACTATTTAAAAAGGTATTAAAAGAAGGAAGCAAAAAAAACGTAGTATTCATGTTTTTTTTGATCCCTGGAATACCAAAGGATGCAATAACATATATTTGTGGAGTGTCGGATATTTCTTTTAAAGATTTTTTTGTATATTCAACCTTAGGTAGAATTCCTGGGATTTTTATTTCCTCTTTTTTTGGGCAAAAAATATTTTCATGGGATGTTACAAGTTTAATTACAATAGGAATAATCATGAGTATATTATCCATAATAGGTATATTTAAAGGTAATACTATAATCAAGGCTACCATAAAAAAGAAAAAAACTTATTGAAAAAATCAATAAGGCCATTTCTTTTAGACGAATATTATTAGTAGTTTAGTTTTTTATATTGTGACTTGTATATACATCTTAATAATATGCTGATTATAATAATGCAAAATATTATTAGTAACGCACAATGAAAGAAGAAATTTTGTGGAAGGATTGTTATTATTGGGTCAGTGTTAATATCAAATAGCCAGTAATCATTGTTGAAGAAGATATGATGAAAGGCGGTAAAGCTTTTATCAAAATTTATGACAAATGGTATAAGTAACATTATTGGTAATATTATTAGAACTACAGAACTAGTTAATAAGTATTTTATTTTTTTGTGCTTCTTATTCACAAGTATTCCTATGATGCTTACTAGTATTGAAAATAATAGCATTACTTTAAGTTTATCAAATATTACTTTTACCTCTTTAAAATGAGTTTTACCATTATCAGATGAGGCTAGTGTTGGAAGGTTAAATTCTTCTTGTTTATTTTGCGTTAAATATGTAATAAGGTAGTTATAATTAGACTTTAGTTCATATTTGCTTAAACTTGAGGATTCTTCGATGTTTAAAACTTCAATATCCATATAGTAAAGCGGCTTAAAAATTAAAGTGAAATTTACTGTTAATGATATAAAACAAAAAGTAAAACACAAAATAAAAAACGTTTTTAATAAAAATTTTAAAAAAGTTTTGATATTCACAAAATCACCTCTATATATTAATTTTAACAAAAAATTAAACTATATTCAATGATTTAAATAGTATTCTATTAAAAATAGAAATCATCTTAAAGCTTATAAAAATTGTAAAAAATTACAAAAAACAGAAAAACCAAGCAAACATAAGATAAACTATAAAAATCAGCGAAAATAGAAGCTAATTTGGTACAATGACTATAAATGGTATAATATATAAGGTAGGCGAAGTTGATATTATACCCATTATTAATTAGTATATAAGTTATAGAACATATTAGCACTCAGATGTGTTGAGTGCTAACAATAGAAATAAAAATATAAAAGGAGGGGTTTAAAATGAACATTAGACCACTTAGTGATAGAGTATTAATTAAAAGGTTAGAAGCAGAAGAAACTACAAAGAGTGGAATACTTCTTGCAGGAGCTTCAAAAGAAAAACCACAAGAGGCTGAGGTAATTGCAGTAGGACCAGGAAAAGTTGAAGATGGAATACAAAGAAAAATGGAAGTTAAAGTAGGAGATATAATACTATTCTCTAAATATTCAGGAAGTGAAATAAAATATGATGGTGTTGAGTATATCATATTAAAAGAAGAGGAACTATTAGCTATAATTGAAAAATAATTTTAAATAAACGTAAAAACAATTAAATATAACTTTAAAGTTATATTTAATTATTGGCGTATAGGAGGGTTTTAAATGGCTAAAAATATATTATTTGGAGAAGAAGCAAGAAGAGCTATGCAAAGAGGTGTAGATAAGCTTGCAGATACCGTTAAAATTACATTAGGACCAAAGGGAAGAAATGTTATTTTAGATAAGAAATTTGGATCACCACTTATAACAAATGATGGTGTTACTATAGCTAGAGAAATAGAACTTGAAGATCCCTACGAAAATATGGGAGCACAACTTGTTAAAGAAGTTGCTACAAAGACAAATGATGTAGCAGGAGATGGAACAACTACAGCTACACTTCTTGCTCAAGCTATAATAAGAGAAGGACTTAAAAATGTTACAGCTGGAGCTAATCCAATGCTAATAAGAACTGGTATAAAAATGGCTGTAGATAAAGCAGTTGAAGAAATTAAAAAAGCATCTAAACCAGTTAATGGTAAGGAAGATATAGCAAGAATTGCTGCTATTTCAGCTAGTGATGAAGTAATTGGAACATTAATAGCCGATGCAATGGAAAAAGTAGGTAATGAAGGTGTTATAACTGTAGAAGAATCAAAATCTATGGGAACTGAACTAGATGTTGTTGAAGGAATGCAGTTTGATAGAGGATATTTAAGTGCATATATGGTTACTGATGCAGAAAAAATGGAAGCAAATCTTGATGAGCCATATATTTTAATAACAGATAAGAAAATTACTAACATACAAGATATACTTCCAATACTTGAGCAAATTGTTCAACAAGGTAAAAAATTATTGATAGTTGCTGAGGATATTGAAGGCGAAGCTTTAAGTACACTTGTTGTTAATAAATTAAGAGGAACATTTACTTGCGTAGCTGTTAAAGCTCCAGGTTTTGGTGATAGAAGAAAAGAAATGCTTCAGGATATAGCAACACTAACTGGTGGAGAAGTTATATGTGAAGAATTAGGAAAAGAGCTTAAAGATGTTACTGTTGAAATGCTTGGAAAAGCTGAAAGTGTTAAAATTACTAAAGAAAACACTACAATAGTAAACGGAAAAGGTGATAAGACAGCTATACATGATAGAGTTTCTCAAATTAAAAAACAAATTGAAGATACTACTTCAGATTTTGATAGAGAAAAATTACAAGAAAGACTTGCAAAACTTGCAGGAGGAGTAGCTGTAATAAAAGTTGGAGCTGCTACTGAAACTGAATTAAAAGAAAAGAAATTGAGAATAGAAGATGCTCTTGCGGCTACAAAAGCAGCAGTTGAAGAGGGAATTCTTCCTGGTGGTGGAACAGTTTATATTAATGCCATTGTAGAAATTGCAAAATTAACATCAGATACACCAGATGTTCAAGTTGGTATTAACATAATTAAAAGAGCACTAGAAGAACCATTAAGACAAATAGCTACAAATGCTGGAGCAGAAGCTTCAGTTATAATAGAAAAAGTAAGAGCAAGCGCAGGGGAAGTTGGATACGATGCATTGCGTGGAGAAATGGTAAATATGATAAAAGCAGGAATTGTTGATCCAACAAAAGTTGTAAGATCAGCACTTCAAAATGCAGCATCAGTTGCAGCAACATTCTTAACCACAGAAGTTGCAGTAGCAGATATTCCAGAAAAGAATTCAGCACCAATGGGCGCACCAGGAATGGGAATGGATGGAATGTACTAAAAAAATTGAATGTTAATTATTTAAATAAAATATTCAATTTAAAAAAATAACTAGGGCCTAGTCCTAGTTATTTTTTTATATTCGATTTATATGTTTGAAATTTTAATATTTTGGTGAATTAGTAAGAATTATTCATTGACAAATCTTTAAACATTAACTATCATTATACTAACTTTAAAAAACAATATCGCAACTCATATATCCCTTGAATATGGCAAGGAGTATCTACGGTCAGCCACAAATTGACCACTATGGGTAATTTTAGTGTGAACTTATTTTAGGCATGCTAATTTTACTTTAGCCAAAGTAGGATTAGTATGCCCTTTTATATTTTCTCGCTTTTTTTAAAATTCAGTATATATAAATATTTTTATGCTAATTATAAAACAATAAGGCACACTTAAATAAACAACATGTCAGTAGGTTAGTTTATTTGTTTTTATTTATCTAAATTATAACTGTGAAAGGGCGTTGATGAAATGGCAAAGATAATAAAGCAAGCTTATACATTTGATGATGTATTGCTAGTTCCAAATAAGTCAGAAATATTACCTAGGGATGTTAGTTTAGTTACTAATCTTACAAAAACGATAAAACTTAATATACCTCTAATGAGTGCAGCTATGGATACTGTTACCGAGTCTAGAATGGCGATTGCTATGGCTAGAGAAGGTGGAATAGGTATTATACATAAGAACATGAGCATTGAAAACCAAGCTATTGAAGTGGACAGAGTTAAGAGACAAGAAAATGGTGTAATTACAGATCCGTTTTTTCTGTCACCTGATAATATTCTAGAAGATGCTTTAGCACTAATGAAAAAATATAGGATATCAGGAGTTCCAATTACTACGCATGGTAAATTAGTTGGAATAATTACTAACAGAGATATAGTTTTTGAAACTGATTATAGTAAGAAAATAAAAGACATAATGACAAGTGAAAACTTAATTACAGCGCCAGAAGGAACAAGCATGCAAGAGGCTAAGGAACTTCTAAAAAAACATAAAATAGAGAAGTTACCTTTAGTAGATAGTGAAAATTATTTAAGAGGACTTATTACTATAAAAGATATAGAGAAAACCATAAAATTTCCTGATGCTGCAAAAGACTCTAGAGGAAGATTATTGTGTGGTGCAACTGTTGGTGTAACTGCAGATGTTATGGATAGAGTAGCAGCGCTTGTAAAAGCTGGAGTAGATGTAATAACAATAGATACAGCTCATGGACATTCTTTTGGAGTATTAGACGCAGTACGAAGAATTAAATCTGCTTACCCAGAACTTCAAATAATTGCAGGAAACATTGCAACAGCGCAGGCAACCAAAGATTTAATTGAAGCAGGGGCAGACTGTGTAAAGGTAGGAATAGGTCCTGGATCAATTTGTACTACAAGAATTGTAGCAGGGGTAGGAGTTCCACAGCTTACAGCAGTAATGGACTGTGTGGAAATGGGGAATAAATACGGAATACCTGTAATCGCAGATGGTGGTATAAAGTACTCAGGAGACATAGTTAAGGCACTGGCCGCAGGAGCTAAAGTAGTAATGATGGGCTCTATGTTTGCAGGATGTGAGGAAGCACCAGGTGAGATGGAAATATATCAAGGAAGAAGCTATAAGGTATATAGAGGTATGGGTTCACTAAGTGCTATGGCTTCAGGTAGTAAGGATAGATACTTCCAAGAAGGAAACAAAAAATTAGTTCCAGAAGGTGTAGAAGGAAGATTACCTTTTAAGGGAAGTGTTATAGACACTATATATCAGCTAATAGGTGGTATACGTTCAGGAATGGGTTATTTAGGTTCAGCAACACTTGGTCAACTGTTTGAGACTTCAACATTTGTTGTACAAAGTTCAGCAGGACTCAGAGAAAGCCATCCACATGATGTATCAATTACAAAAGAAGCACCAAATTATAGTGTGAACAGCTAGGATAGATGAGAACAGCTAGGATAGATGAGAACAGCTAGGATAGATGAGAACAGCTAGGATAGATGAGAACAGCTAGGATAGATGAGAACAGCTAGAATAGATGAGAACAGCTAGAATAGATAAGAATAAAGTTTAAATGCACAGGAGGAAAAACATTGATTAATAGAGAATTAGTTTTAGTAGTTGACTTTGGTGGTCAATATAATCAGCTTATTGCAAGAAGAGTTAGAGAAAATAATGTTTATTGCGAGATAATACCATACACATTTTCCGTGGAAAAAATAAAAAAAATGAATCCAAAAGGAATAATATTCACTGGTGGTCCCAATAGTGTTTATGCAAAAGGTGCTCCAAAGGTGGAAAATGAAATATTTGAGATGGGTGTCCCTATTTTAGGGATATGCTATGGTGCTCAATTAATGGCGCAGTCTTTTGGTGGAAAGGTTATAACACCTGATGTTCGTGAGTATGGGAAAATAGAAGTTGACTTAAACAAGGATGCATTGATTTTTAACGGGATAGAAGAAAATCAATGCTGGATGAGCCATACAGACCATATTTCTGTGGCTCCAGAAGGATTTGATATAATTGCAACTACAAAAGATTGTCCAGTAGCTGCTATGGCTAATGTTTCTAAAAAACTCTATGGAGTTCAATTTCACCCAGAAGTGAAACATACACTTTTTGGTGAAGAAATGATTAGAAAATTCCTATATGATGTATGCGAAGTTAAGGGCGATTGGTCAATGTCTTCTTTTGCAGAAGAAAAAATCAAGGCTATACGTGAACTAGTTGGAGACAAAAAAGTACTTTGTGCTCTATCAGGGGGAGTAGATTCTTCCGTGGCTGCAGTACTTGTACATAAAGCTATAGGAGACAATTTAACTTGCGTATTCGTAGATCATGGTTTGCTCAGAAAAGATGAAGGCGACCAAGTTGAAACAATATTCAAAGGCGAATTTAAAATGAATATAATAAGAGTTAATGCTCAGGAAAGATTTTTAGGTAAACTTAAAGGTATAAGTGATCCAGAGCAAAAGAGAAAGATAATTGGAGAAGAGTTTATAAGAGTTTTTGAAGAGGAATCTAATAAACTTGGACAATTAGATTTCCTTGTGCAAGGCACTATATATCCCGATGTAGTTGAAAGTGGTACCACAACTTCTGCTACTATAAAAAGCCATCATAATGTTGGAGGCCTTCCAGAAGATATGCACTTTAAATTAATAGAGCCACTGCGAGAATTATTTAAAGATGAAGTTAGAGCAGTGGGAGAAGAAATTGGAATTCCTCATTATCTAGTGTGGAGACAGCCATTCCCAGGACCAGGCCTTGCTATAAGAGTACTTGGAGAAATAACACCAGAAAAATTATTTATAACTAGCGAAGCAGATGCAATATTTAGAGATGAAGTAGCTAAAGCAGGACTAGAAAGCGAAATATGGCAATACTTTGCATGTCTTCCTAACATTAAATCTGTTGGAGTAATGGGAGATGAACGTACTTATTGTCATACAGTTGCTCTAAGAGCTGTAACTAGCTCAGATGGAATGACTTCAGATTGGGCTAGAATACCATATGAAGTATTAGATAAAGTGTCCAGAAGGATTGTTAATGAAGTTAAGGGAGTAAACAGAATTGTTTATGACGTAACGAGTAAACCACCTTCAACTATTGAGTGGGAATAGGTCAGAATGTTGGTATACCTAGATATATTAAAAAATAAGTAGATAATAAGTGGTTATGATGTATGCTATTAATTTAGTATATCATAACCACTTTTTTGATATTTTTCAATAAATAATAAGGGATCTTTATTAAATTTACAAATTATTTTTGCTTTGGACATTATGATGACACAAAGAGCTGTTATTATAAATATATAGCAAGTAGCTATTGATTGATTTTTAATTAGAGTCCCCCTTTAATTAAATATATAAATATGAAACTAGTAATGGACTGGCATAATTTTGCCAGTCTTTTTTATTTTTTGATTACTCTAATTAGAAAACTATAATGATTAAACTGTGCCTTTCTTGATTATAAAGGAAACAGCTCGTGGAAAAAATGTGGTCAATGGATTGCTTGGTAGTGAAATTCTTAGGGAAACTAATTAGTGTTAATATTATTCGTGATATTAAAGAAAGTTATTTAGTACCTAAGAACCCCAGGCCTTTAGGAGTGGGAGTTTCATAGAGTGGCTTAGAAGTAAGAATATCAACGAGCTAAATCTTATAAAAAGGGAAGGGCTTGTACTTTTAATTAAAAACGATGGTGTAAGCATATCAAAAGAGGACAAAGAAAAGATATTTTTACCTTTTTACCAGTGCGATGACTCCAGAAGTAAAAAGACAAGTAAGGGTGTGGGCCTTGGCCTCAGCATTGTTAATTTAGTGATAGACAAGCATAAGGGCGAAGTAAGGATATTCTCAGATGACAATAGTACAGTTTTTGCTTGCTGGATTCCACAAAAATTAAATTAAGAAATAGAATATAAAAAGTAGTACTTAAGTTTAAGCATAGCTGAGGGTTTTGAAACATATATAAAAACTTCTCAGTTTTTTTATTGTAAAGCTAACTTGACAAGATAATATTACCAGTGATATAATAATGTAAAGTTGACTTTACAATAGGAGGACAGGAAAATGAAAAATAAGTTAAAATTATTACGAGAAAATTTTGGATTTACTCAAGATCAGCTTGCAACGTTAGTAGATGTATCAAGACAAACTATAATTTCACTTGAGAGGGAAAAATATGATCCTTCAATCCAACTTGCATTTAAGTTATCTAATATATTCAGTTGTACAATTGAGGATATTTTTATTTTTAAGGAGGAAAATTAATTATGAATAGTAAAAAATTAAGTAGTGAAACTAGAGGTTCAATTGTTAATATTCTTATGGGATGCTTTGGAGTCTTATGTTACTTATATGGAAAAGAAAAGGGCATAAAAGGAGCGGAAAGTTTAACAGTTTTTGCAATATCAGTAACGTTAATAGGGGTTAGTATTTTGGTGATTTTAACTTCATCACATTTAAAAAAGTATCCATTAAAAAGTATTGGACGAGTAAATAAGGATGATGAAATGCTTGTAGCATTAAGGCAAAAAGCTTCTCATCGTGCCTTTCATGTAACCCTAATGATTATATTTGCCTTAGTTATGGTAACTGCTACTGGAATAATTAATTTAAATGTAAATCCATGTTACATTTTATTTGGGATATTGGTTTTAATGTACAGTTTAGATATTATATTTATTACTATATTTAGTAATAAAAGTATGAATTAATAAATGTTGTCTAAGGAATACTGTAAAATAGTAAGCTAGGGGAGGAAAATTAAGTGAAATTAATAATTGAAAGTATAGAAAAAAGTTATGGAGATAAGCAGGTGCTTAAAAAAGCATCCTTTACCTTTGAAAAGGGGAAGATATATGGACTATTAGGAAGAAATGGAGCAGGTAAAACAACTCTTTTTAACTGTATTAGCGGAGAAACTAAATATGAAAATGGCAGTGTTAGTATTATTGAAGATGGACAAGCAGCAAAGGAGATAGATTATAGAAAAGTAGGATATGTTTTTTCAGATCCAGTGATACCAGAGTTTTTAACTGGATATGAGTTTTTAAAATTTTATATTGATATTAATAAGGACAAAATCGAAAATTTACTTACAATAGATGAGTATTTTGACATTATAAAGATTAAGGAAGACGACAGATATCGTTTGATGAAGGGATACTCCCATGGAATGAAAAATAAAATGCAGATGGTTTGTCTTTTAATAACTCAGCCTGATGTAATTTTGCTAGATGAACCATTAACATCTTTTGATGTAGTGGTGGCTCTGGAAATCAAGAATTTGTTAAAGAAAATGAAAAGTGAGCACATTATTATTTTTTCAACTCATATTCTTCAACTGGCTACAGATTTATGTGATGAAATATTGGTTCTAAATAATTGCATTTTAGAAGAAGTGGATAGTGAAGTTCTAAAGAGTACTGAATTCGAAACAAAAATCATGGAGATTTTGAAGGAGAAGGATGATGTTTAACACATTTATAAATAGTTTTAAGGTATCTTTTGTAGAACAGGCGAATACCTTTATATATTTTCTTAAAAGGATACCCCTTGTGGGGAAAAAAATTCCCGATAATTTATATAAAAAAACCAGAGCTAAACTGATTATAGGGGTTATACGTGAGATTTTAGGAGTGTTTGGGGGAATCATAGGAAAAACTATATATTTAGGTATAATGATCATTTTACCTTCATATTTAATTACTAAAGATATAGCAAAGATGCAGCCTATTTTCATACATATACTTTTCTTTTTAAGTTTTGTTTTAGGACCAATTATAAAAAGTATAATTTTTGATGAAAACAATAAAGCTGCCTTTAATATGATAACCTTAATGAAGGCGGATGCGAGAGAATACTATCTTTCAGAGATAGTATATAGAAATATAACAGATTTTATATACTTTGTAATTCCAGTAATCATTATAGGATTAGTAATAGGATTTTCGCCTCTAAAAGCTGTCGCTATGGTTGCGGAATTAATAGCTTTAAAATTAATTGGCGAAGGTCTACAGCTCTTTATATATGATAAGACAGAAGTAATGCTCAAAAAGAAAGCAATATTAATATCGTTACTAGTTATTAGTGGACTTCTCCTTGCCTATGCATTGCCATTTTATGGTGTCATAATTAATTTTAATCCAATATTGTTTAATGTTTATGTGGCAATTATTATATTAGGTCTAGGAGCTGTAGCGTTTATATATTTATGGAAATATACAAAATATACACCTATTGCAAAGGTTTTATTAACTAAAGATAAATTATTTAATGTAGAAGCTATTAGAAAGGGAGCGGCTTTTGCAAATGTAAAATTAGATGAAAAAAATATGAGTAAAGAAGACTTAAACACAAAAAAATATAATGAAAAGCAAGGATATGAATATTTAAACTCATTATTTTTTCTTCGGTTTAGAAGAATAATGGTAAAACCTATAGAGAGAAGGGTTGCCATCATAGGTATTATATTCTTAATTGGTATCTATGTAGTATTTTTTATGCCGAGTAAAAAGATAATGCTAGTGACTGAAATTAAAAAAAGTATTCCGATATTAATATTCGTTATGTATATAATGTCAACGGGGGAAAGAATTTGCAAGGCCATGTTTTATAATTGTGATGCAGGATTATTACGATATGGTTATTATCGAGAGGGTAATGTAATTTTAGCCAATTTTACATCAAGGCTTAAGAGGGTAGTTATTCTCAATTTGATACCAGCTTTAACTTTATGTGCTGCTATAGTTTGCATTATATTAGCTAGTGGTTACGGCTACGATCTTACTGGAATGATACCGCTATTTTTGTGCATACTTTGCTTAGCTTGTTTTTTCTCAATACATCATTTGTTTATGTACTATGTTCTGCAGCCTTATACAGCAGAGTTAACGGTAAAAAGCCCACTATTTAAAATCGTGAATATGGTTATGTATTTTGTTTGCTATGCATGTCTTCAAATTAAGACACCCCCATATTATTTTACTGTAGGGATTATTATAACAACTATTGTATATATGGGCATGGCTTTGATTTTAACCTATAGAGTGGCGCCAAGAACTTTTAAGTTAAAATAGAGAATTCTAACAAAAGGATATGTTGCGAGGAAATCATTCCAGTAACATACCCTTTTAGTTAAAGCATAATCTGAGAAAAACTTGATAATTTGAGCTTGAAATTAGATTTTTAACTAAAGTAATTTTTTTATATCGAATAGTGAATTTTGAACCAGCCAAGCTTGAGGGAAGTATTTTCCCACTGTCCAATAACTAACTCCACCTAAATTATAAGCATTAGCAGTCCTAAACTTAGCATCTATACTTCTAGCATCTTCAAACCAAACTACATGTCTTTTCCCATCAGTATCATAATAGTTAAAAAATGGTGCTTGCGAGATATAGTCATATTGAATAGATGCAAATACTTTTCTGGCAAGGTCTACGGCTTCTACATTACCAAGTGCAGTTGCTTTAGTTCCTTTCACATAAGGTAGTGTCCAATCATAACCATAATTAGGTATTCCCATAAAAATCTTTTTACTTGGGATTACTGTTACAGCATAATCAAGAATTTTTTTAACTTGGTTAATAGGCGCCACTGCCATTGCAGGACCAGAAGTATATCCCCATTCATAAGTCATCAGTATAACATGGTCAGCTAGTGCACCATGAACTGGATAATCATGTGCTTCGTAGAGTAGGCCCTTCAGATCACCAGAAGTTTTAGGAGCCAAGGCTGTAGTAACAACATAGCCTAAAGGTCTTAGTTTACTTACTGTTTTACGCAGAAAATTATTATATTTTTCTCTATCTTCTGGGAAAACGTATTCTATATCCATATCTAAACCGTAATAATTTTTATTTTTTAATGTAGTAGTTATGTTATCTAATAATGTGTTTTGTACTTTTTCATCAGTAAGTATAGTATTGGCTAGGTTACTATCAAATCCCCCACCCTCTTTTAAATTGGTAATTACCATCATAGGAGCTACTTTAGCACTCCTAGCGGCTTGTATTAGTGGGGCATCATTAATACCTTTTAGAGTGCCGTTTGCAAGTATCTGATAGCTGAATATACTAAGGTAAGTAAGACTGGGAAGAGTTTTTGCTAGAACAGCCATATCTGTAGTAGGAAGAGCATAACCATTAGCTTCAAGGGAACCTAATTTTTGCGTAGATGATGGTATTATAATAATTTCACCAGGATAAATTAATGGAGTATTTTTAAGTTTAGGATTTGCAGTAAGTAAATCAGAAACTGTTACACCATACATTTTAGCTATCATGTAAAGTGATTGACCAGGAAGGATTTTATGTGATCTTGTGCCTTCAAGTACTACAATGGTTTGACCTACCACAAGGTCATTTGGGTTTGTAAGCTCATTATCAGAAGCAATTTTATTATATGAAACTCCATATAGTTTAGAGATTCCATATAAGCTTTCACCGCTTTTTACAACATGAATAATCAAAAAAAATCACACCTCATTTAGTAATATACTTCAATATATGCAACATAATGCATGTGAGTACATCCTATCTCATTTTTAATTTAAAATTCAAAGATCATTAGAATATATATATTGTACACAGAAAATACTAAAGATAGTAAGTGAATGGATTTGATAATTTTGTAATGTTTTTATTTTAGTTAAATATATAAGTTTAGGCAATTTTAATAACATTATATGTAATAAGTACTATATTATATTTAAAAACTTGATTTATCTAATGGAATAAACTAAAATTATTGTATGTTGTTTTATTAATTTAACGTATAAGTGAATAGAAGTTTATAATTTTTATCTACTAAATAAAAATATAAAGAGCAAATCAGTGGTTAATTGTTTCACTGTAGTGAAACAAACAAGGAGGAATATTAATGGAAAAAATTTTATCTTTAGATCTAAGCAAAACAGTTCCCTATTTAGGTGAGCATGAAGTTTCTTATTTTCAACCAATGGTGTCTACAGCACACAAAATGCTTATGGATAAATCAGGCCAAGGAAATGATTTTTTAGGATGGATAGACCTTCCTATAAACTATGATAAAGCAGAATTCGAAAGAATTAAAAAAGCAGCAAAAAAAATAAGAAGTAATTCTGAGGTCTTAATAGTAATTGGAATAGGCGGATCTTACCTAGGAGCTAGAGCGGCTATAGAAGCATTAACGCATAGCTTTTACAACAGTCTTTCAAACGACAAAAGAAAATCTCCAGCAATATTTTTTGCAGGAAATAATATAAGCTCTACATATATGGCTGATTTACTTGATGCTGTAGAAGGAAAAGATATTTCTGTAAATGTAATATCAAAATCAGGAACTACAACAGAACCTGCTATTGCTTTTAGAGTATTCAAAGAACTATTAGAAAAGAAATACGGAAAAGAAGGAGCAAAAGAAAGAATTTTTGCTACTACTGATAAATCAAAAGGAGCTTTAAAAAAATTAGCAGATGTAGAAGGCTATGAAACTTTTGTTATTCCAGATGATGTAGGAGGAAGATTTACAGTATTAACTCCTGTAGGATTACTTCCAATAGCAGCAGCAGGAATAGATATTGATGAAATGATGAAGGGTGCAGCAGATGCAAGAATAGCATATAGCAATGAAGATATAAATGAAAATGATTGTTATAAGTATGCAGCAGCTAGAAATGCATTATATAGAAAAGGTAAGGTTACAGAAATTTTAGTTAACTATGAGCCAGCGCTTCAATATTTTGGAGAATGGTGGAAACAGCTTTATGGCGAAAGCGAAGGAAAGGATCAAAAGGGAATATTCCCAGCAGCTGTTAATTTCTCTACAGATTTGCATTCTATGGGACAATATATCCAAGAAGGTGTGAGAAATATATTTGAAACAGTTATCAATGTAGAAAAGCCAAGAAGAGAATTCATAATTAAAGAGGAAAAGGGCGATTTAGATGGATTGAACTTTTTAGCAGGCAAAACTATGGATTTTGTTAATAAAAAAGCTTTTCAAGGAACAGTACTTGCACATAATGATGGAGATGTACCTAATATTATATTAAATGTACCAACACTCACAGCATATAATTTTGGTCATATGGCTTATTTCTTTGAAAAAGCTTGTGCAATAAGTGGATATTTGTCAGGTGTAAATCCATTTGATCAACCGGGAGTTGAAGCATATAAGAAGAATATGTTTGCTCTTCTTGGAAAATCAGGATATGAAGAAACTAAAGCAGAACTTGAAAAAAGACTTTAGAAAAATGAGAAAACACATATGAGAATTATAGTAGATGCAGATGGGTGTCCTGGAAAAAATCTAATAGAAAAAGCAGCTGTAGAGCACTGTGTAGAGCTTATTATGTATTGTGATATTAATCATGTTTTAAGTAGTGATTATGCGCAAATAAGGTATGTGGATAGCGGATTTCAAAGTGTTGATATGAAAGTAGCTAATGAAGCAAAACCTAAGGATATAGTAATTACTCAAGATTTTGGTGTTGCCGCTATGGTTTTAGCTAAAGGAGCCTATGCTATGGGACCTAAAGGACATATATATGACGATAGTAATATTGATAAATTATTATTTGAAAGACATATGTCTGGAAAATTAAGACGTAGTGGGGGTAAAACCTTTGGTCCTAAAAAAAGAACCTCAGAAGATGATGAAAAACTTTATTATAATTTAGTTAAATTGATTATAAAGGCTAAGTCATAGCATGAGTATGATTGCTATATAATATTTAAAATATATAAAGGGACTAGTAATGAAAATTACTAGTCCCTTTATAAAATTTAGAGGGCTAAATGGTTAAGGATTGTTTAACTCTCTAAAAAATTAATCAGTATCTTTTAGCTGTTGCATATCAACACTATTTTTAAGAGAATCAGGAAATAGTGCACCATTATTTAGGCTTTCTAGCATAGGATAACCATTTTTATTTTTTTTATCAATTGTTACATTTTCTTTTTTATATGGATAATCTGGATTATAATGGTCTAGTTTTTCATCTGACATAATAGTTCTCCTTCCTTCAATTATTTAAAATCTATATCTATAATAGTTTTACCCTATTATTAAATTTTATAATAACAAATTTAATGCCATAAAAAGATATAAAATTTAAAATAAGATTGTTTTAAAATAAAATCATGAGTGTTTATGTCTATAAAAAAAAGGTTGAAATCGGATTATATGCTGTTACAAATAATGGTAATATAGTATAATATATCAGTATAGACAGTGATTTTTATAAAAATTTTTCTAGCATATAGCTTATTTATAAAGGTAGGTGAATTTATATGAATGAAATGAATATATTATTTAGTACAGAAAATATTCAAGAAAAACAAAAAGAAATAGTAATAAGTGTTGAAAATGAAGTAGAGGATAATTTAAGCTATAAGTTTCTTATAGGTTTAAAGGGTACCTGGACCACTTTAAAGGATTTAAGTGAAGCTAGTGCAGCTATATGGAAACCGGATACAGAGGATAAGTATTCTATAATGGTACAAGCTAAACGAAAAGAAAGTAAAAAGCCCTTTGATTTTATTTCAAAAACAGAATATACAGTGGGTACTGTTTGTGAAAAGCTAATAAGTGAAATTTACATAGACAAAAATGAGATAAGGGTAGGTGAGAAAATCACCTTAACAGTAGATTCCACAAAAATTCCTATTATGTATAGATATTGGGTACATGAAGATGATAATTGGTTACTTTTAAAGGATTATTCAACAGAAAATGTGCTAACTTGGGCTTCAAAACATTCGGGTAAGCAGGAGTTTTTGGTAGAATGTAAGGATTTAGATTCTAAAAATTCTTTTGATGATTTTATGAAAATAGAGTTTAATGTAAAAGCTATGAAATCCTTAGAAATTATGAACTTTGAATGTTTGACTGAAGACATATTTGAAGATAGGGAATTAGTTTTTGAGGTGGGTGCGAACTATGAAGATAACAGGATGGTTTTATACAAATTCGTGAAAATTAATTCTGATGGAAATAGCACTTGTATACAAGATTTTTCTACTAAAAAATTAGTCGGTTATGTTGAAGAAAATAGTGGGGATTATAAGCTGTTATGTATGGCAAAGGATATGTATTCTCTGCTTGAATTTGATGATAGAGCATTAATTCATTATACCGTAAAGCCATATGAAGAAATAAATATACAAAGTTTCACTAGTGACTTAAGTTCGCCTCAGTTATGTGATACACCTATTATTTTCAAGTGCATTGTTAGAGGTGGAAAACATTTATTGTATAAATTCGAGGTTAATGGAATTTGTCCGGAGAACTCTGGTTATATTAGAAAAAATAATTATATATGGAGACCTAAAGAAGCAGGAGAGTATAGTGTTTCACTATGGGTTAAGGATGTATCATTTAAGGGAGAATATGAGAAAAAAGCTTGTTTAAACTTTATAATTGATAATATAGGTAATGGAAATGTAGTTATTGAAGATGTTATTTTAGATAATAAAAACATAGTATTAGTAGGACAGGCTATTCATGTAAAAGTTAAAGCTACAGGAGGAACTTCATTAAGATATGGGTTTACGGTTTTTCAAAATGATAGTGAAATAGAAAGAATTGAATATGGAATCTTTGACTTTGTGGATTTTACTCCGGAAGAAAGTGGTAAATTCAAATTAGAGGTAAAAGTAAAAGATAAATATTCCAAGCGTGAATTTGATTGCCACGCAGTGGTATATATTGAAGCATTAGAATGTATACCAGCTAAAATAGATTATGTCTTAATGCCGCCAAAAGAATATTACATGGTTGGAGATACTATTGCGCTTCAAGTGATCTCTGAAAACACTAGAAATATTCTTATTAATTATGTTTTGAAAATAAATGGTCATTACGTGGAACAAACTAATTTTGTACAACATATGAATTATGAACTTAAACCTAAATGCAGTGGAACCTATTCAATAGAGCTTAGAGCAAAAAACAAATCTAGTGCAGAGGCATATGATAGTATGAAGGAAATAGAAATAGAAGTGCATGAGACTCTGCCCATAACAAATACAAAGATTTTATGTGATAAAACAAGCTTTATTGCTAACGAAGCAATAACATTTATGGCAGAAAATCATGGGGGCAAAGATGTTATATATGAGTTCTATCTTATGGAAAAAGGGGACTGGGCATTGGCACAAAGCTTTAGCAGAAAAAATGACTACACATTTATGCCATTTACTAAAGGTATTTATAAAATACTAGTTTTATCAAAAAATTTTTATAAGAGTATTTCATATGAAGATTATGATATAATGGAGATAAAAGTAGTAGAATAAATTAAAAACAGCTCTTTAAGGCTGTTTTTTTTATGAGAAAAGGGTTTATACTAACAATATACAATGGCTATTTTGTATGTTGTATTTTGTGAACTGAAGGTTTAAGAAACAAGTGCACTAGATATTTTAAGGAGATGAATATAAATGGAAAGAATAGATAAAATATTGTCCAATTTAGGTCATGGAACAAGGAAAGAAGTAAAGGGGTTATTAAAGAAGGGCAGAGTAGAGGTTGATGGAGTATTAGCATCTGATAGTGCTATGAAGATTAATCCAGATAAGTCTGTAATTAAGGTAGACGGCGAAGAGATTAGATATAGAAAAAATATATATTTAATTATGAATAAACCAGCTGGAGTTATTTCTGCTACTGTAGATAATCATGATGAAACTGTAATTGATTTAATAGATGAGCAGTACCATGCTTTTAAACCATTTCCAATAGGAAGACTGGATAAAGATACAGTAGGATTATTACTAATTACTAATGATGGTGAATTAAATCATAAGTTAATAGCGCCTAAGAATCATGTAGATAAGGTATATTATGCTGAAATCAATAAATTTATAGATGCGACGGATATAGCTACCTTCAAAAGAGGAGTAGTGATAGATGATGGATATAAATGTATGCCTGCAATACTCAAAGTATTAAATGCAGATGAAAATGGATCTGAAGTTATGATTACTATTCAAGAAGGTAAATTTCATCAGGTAAAGAGAATGTTTGAAAGTGTAGATAAGAAAGTTGTATTTTTGAGAAGAACTAGTTTTGGACCATTAAAATTAGATGAAAATTTAGCTGAGGGACAATACAGGGAACTTTCAGAAGAAGAGCTAAATTCATTAAAATTGGTTTAATTAAGTCAATAATATAATAGTATACATAAAACATGAATAAAATATGAATAAAATACCACTATTTTAAAAATTATTTACAAAAAAACATTAAAAACCCCTTGCAAAATTAAGCTAAGTTTAATATAATTAAAGAGTAAAGATAAATAGAGAGATAAATAGCCCCCTTTTTATTTATTATAAAACAGCCCAACCCCAAGGGCTGTTTTATTTTGCAAAAAAAAGTCGATTTCTGTGAAGAATTGTTTATATAATATATTTCGACAAAACGCCCACATTAAATAGAACTATTTAATGTGGGCATTTTTTAATGTATAATTGGGAACAATACAATTAAAGTATATACTAGAGGTATGTTTTGCATTATAATAAAAGTGAGCAATTATAGAAATAAATGAATATATTAGCACAGCATATTATGAAGGGTTAAAGTAATAATGAATATTTTTTAGGGGAATTCAAAAAAATATAATAATACAAAAAAATATAGTATTAATATAAAAATTAAGCAGGAGGGAAAATCGTATGGAGATAAAAGAAACATTGATAAGTCTTATGACAGAACAAGCATATAAACCAATGAATATAAAAGAACTTTCAAAAATGTTCCATATTAATAAATCAGATATAAAAGAGTTTACTGATTTATTATCTGAAATGGAGAAAAGCGGAGAAATAGTTAAAACACGAACGCAGCATTATGGTATTCCAGAAAAGATGGGTCTTGTAATTGGTAAATTTCAAGGTCATCAAAGAGGATTTGGATTTGTAATAGCGGAAGTTGAAAGACCGGATATATTTATTCCAGCAGATAATGTGAATGGCGCAATGAATGGTGATAAAGTTCTTGCTAAAATCTTAAAAGAAGAAAATAAAGGTAAGAAATGTGAAGGTGAAATTACAAGAATAATAGAAAGATCCAATAAAACAATAATAGGAACATATGATGACAGCAAAAACTTTGGTTTTGTAGTAGCAGATGACAAGAGGATTGCTCAGGATATATTCATTCCGAAAGCGGAAAGAAATGGTGCTAAAACAGGTCAAATAGTAATAGCTGAAATAACTGAGTGGCCAGAACAAAGAAGAAATCCTGAAGGGAGAATTATTGAAATCCTAGGCGATAAAGGAGATCAAGGCATTGATATATTAACTATAATTAAAAAGCATAAGCTGCCAGAAGAGTTTCCACAAAAGGTTGAAGATTTTGCAGCCAATATAGTTGAAGAAATCCCAAAAGAAGAATATGCACGAAGAACAGATTTAAGAAATCTGCAAATGGTAACTATCGATGGAGAAGATGCTAAAGATTTAGATGATGCTGTGTCTATTGAAGTTTTAGCTAATGGCAACTATCGTTTAGGAGTACATATAGCGGATGTTTCTAATTATGTAAAGGAGAAAAACCCACTGGATATAGAAGCACTAAACAGAGCTACTTCTGTATACTTAATTGATAGGGTTATTCCAATGCTTCCTAAAAAATTATCCAATGGAGTTTGTAGCTTAAATCCTAAATTAGATAGGTTGGCTCTTACTTGCTTTATGGAAATAGACAAAAGTGGTAAAACAGTAGATCATGAGATAGTAGAGTCAGTTATAAAAACTAATGAAAGAATGACTTATACTGATGTTACAAAAATACTAAGGGATAAAGATGAAGAAACAATAAAAAAATATGATTATTTGTATGAAGATTTTAAACATATGGAAGATTTATGCTCAATTCTTAATAAAAAGAGAATGGGAAGAGGTGCCATAGATTTTGATTTCACAGAGTGTAAAATAATACTAAATGAATTTGGAAAACCTGTAGATATTGTACCTTATGAAAGAGGAACTGCTAATAGAATCATTGAGGAATTTATGTTAATAGCTAATGAAACAGTAGCTGAGCATATGTTCTGGCTTAATGTACCATTTGTATACAGAATCCATGAGGATCCAGATGAAGAGAAACTAATACACTTTAGCGAATTTGCACATAATTTAGGTTATGCTATGAAGTGGGGAAAAGAGATACATCCTAGAATGCTTCAGGAAGTAATAGCAAGTGTAAAAGGAAAGAAAGAAGAGATGGTTCTAAGTACACTGTTACTTCGTTCTATGATGAAAGCAAAATATTCCCCAGAATGTGTTGGGCATTTTGGTTTGGCATCTAAATATTATTGCCATTTTACTTCACCGATTAGAAGATATCCAGACCTCATGATTCATAGAATAATTAAAGAAGTTATTAATGGTGGCTTAAGCGAAAAAAGAACAGAAAGATTAAAAAAAGAAGTAGAGATAGCATCAAAACAATCTTCAGATATGGAAAGAGTAGCTATGGAAGCTGAGAGAGAAGTAGATGACTTAAAGAAAGCAGAGTACATGAATGAAAGAATTGGTCAAGAATTTGAAGGCATTATTTCTTCAGTAACTAACTTTGGATTGTTTGTGGAACTTCCTAATACTGTAGAAGGATTAGTTCATATGAGCAGCTTAGATGATGATTATTATGTTTTTGATGAAAGACATTTAACCCTTGTTGGAGAGAGAACTAAGAAAATGTATAAATTAGGAGAAGCAGTAAAAATCGTAGTTAGTAAGGTTGATTTAGCTTCCCATGAAGTTTATTTTGATATACTTAAAGCTGAAGATGAGGAAGAAGACAATGAAGAATATACGGTTAAGGATTTAGATGAACTTATAAAGGACGATTCTACAAAATAAGGACAATATATAGTAGAACAATAGAAAAATGAAAATACAGAAGAGGATTACCCCTCTTCTGTTTATTATTTATTGTTATGGGGATATAGGTAGTGGGAGAATAATCTATATATTCTTGAAAAAGAGTACAGTATATAGTATAATAATATATTAATAAGAATAAAGTAGGTGAAGTTATGTCAAAGGAAACAGGAAATAAAACACTAGTAGAAAATAGAAAAGCAAGACATGATTATTTTATAGAGGATGCAATGGAAGCTGGTATAGAACTTGTTGGTACAGAGGTAAAGTCTATTAGAGCTGGAAAGGCAAATTTGAAAGACAGTTATGCAGATGTTATAGATGGTGAAGTATTTATTAAAAATATGCACATAAGCCATTATGAAAATGGAAATCAATTTAATGCTGATCCATTAAGAGTCAGAAGGTTATTGCTTCATAAAGAGCAAATAAGTAGACTTGTAGGATTTACAGCGCAAAAGGGTTTTACTCTAGTTCCATTATCTCTTTACCTTAAAAACACCAAAGTTAAAGTTAATCTTGGTATTGTTCGAGGTAAGAAAGATTATGATAAAAGAGATGCGATGCTTGAAAAAGATGCTAAGAGAGACATGGCTAGGCAGTTCAAGGAAAGTATGAGATAATAAGCAGCAATACACTTAAATTCCATAATATTAGCACTTGATAAAGCACCTAATATAGTGTATTATTAGGTACATAGACAGTAGGATATGAAAAACTGAGTTATAGTTTATTTATAACAGTTTTTTAAATTAGTAAATATAAATTGCGTTATAAATATGCAATAAGCTTCATATATTATTGCATTGCAAGAGATTTGAATTAAATCTTTTGACAATACGGGGGCGTACTTGGTTTCGACGGGGGTACGTTGCATCGAGGAAGCGAGCCGGGGGAACCTATGGACCCGCGTAAACAACTATAGGGACAATTTAAACGCAAACGATAATTTAGCACTAGCAGCTTAGTTCTGCTACGTCTTACCTTTGATTACCGCGACTTAGGATAGGGCGCCGACAGCGGTGAACCGAGTCTGGGAAAGCTTTGACCTGGAAACGGAAAATATGAAGCTACCAAAACTAAAACCCGGCCAGTAGGGGCTTAGTAGAGGGAATTTTAAAGTATTGGCTACGCTCGTAGATGCCTAGGTGTTATGGCTTTCGGACAGGGGTTCGACACCCCTCGCCTCCACCAACCATATCACTGTCCGCATTCTTGTTGCTACTACTAGGTTCAACCTTGTAAGTAACATCAATGCGGTCAACATAGATTATTATTTTATGTACAAATGTTTCAATGACTTTCCTTTTAGCTATTGGATCCTCTACTTCGAGGTTTTCCATTGATGCTAGGAGGAATTTTTTTATTTTCTTTTCATCAAGCCAAGAATAGTCTTTATTTTTAAGAACTGACTGTTTTTGTATTATATCATTTAGTTGCATTTCCAATTCGTTTGTTTTTTTAGCTAGTAATACTTTAGAAATTTTACCATCAAAAGCCATATCGAAAGCCATATCGATTTTGGTTTGAATAGATTTATTTTGTTTAATAAGAGATTTGTTTTCTTTTTCAGTAGAAGAATTTATTTCTTTTAATTTTATATATATCCCACAGGTGATTTTATTTATAGCTTCATTGTTAAAAATATTTTCTTTCAATTGTGCTATAACATAATTCTCAATAATATCCTGTCTTATATTTTTATTACTGCAAGTATGACTTCTTTTATTTGTACAGGAGTAAATAGGATATTTTTTGCCGTTTCTGCCTGGGACATAGCCAGCACCTACATAAGAAGCTCCACATTCTCCACATTCAATTTTGCCCGTAAGCAAATAAAATCTCTTCTGATTCATTCTAGGACCTACCTTCTTTCCATCCATTTTAGATTTAACAACTAGAAAATCTTCTTTAGATATTATAATTGGAATAGCATCTTCAATTCTAATAATTTCAGCATCATCTTTATATTTATGATTATCCTTTTTAGAGAGTCGCTTATTAAAGATATAAGTTCCAGTATATTTTTCATTTAGAAGTATATCTCTTATGCTGCCTTTAGTAAATAACCTTCCCAATTTTGTACACTGTCCATGGTCATTGAGATTTTGTGCTATTATTCCATAACCATTACCGGCAATATACATTTTAAATATTTTTTTTACTATTTCAGCTTCTTTATCATTTATTATATAAGTCTTATCAGTAGAAACATCATATCCAGTAGGTGCCATGCCTCCATTATGTTTACATTGTAAAGCGGTTTCTTTCATGCCTTTCATTACTTCTCTAGCTAAATTTTTAGAGTAGTACTCAGCCATGCCCTCTAATACTGACTCTAAGATAATACTTTCAGGTGAATCATCAAGATTTTCTAAAACTGAAACTACCCTAACATCATTATCTCTTAATAGTTTTTTATAAATTGCACTGTCATATTTACTTCTAGTAAAACGGTCTAGTTTATGGACTATGCATATATTGAATGTGCGGTTTGAACTATCATCTATCATATCTAAAAAACCCTTACGGTTATCATTGGTACCTGTTTTAGCTTCATCCGTATATATTCTAATTAAAGAATAGTTATTTCGTGAACAGTATTCTCTTATAGCTCTAACCTGGGCATCAATTGATTCTTCCCTTTGATTATCAGAACTGTATCTACAATAAGCAACTGCTTTTATCATATTGTTCACATTCCTCTCTATATGAATTGGTAATCATGCTGAATCGTTGCTTCAATGAGAAACAAATTTGTCCTAATGTTACTTGGTATAATTCAGCTTTATCAAATATAATTTTGCTTAGATTTAAAGCAAAATAGTTGGATTATTTTTCAAAATTTTATCATTTATTATAAAAGTATTACTAATATCAATACGTATCAGGTTATATTCTAGTTTATCTCTTAAATAAAATAGCTCATAATTTAAGACTAAGTTATTTCTTATAATAATTTTATTAAGTCCAATAATATAAATTCAATTCTCCTCAAATAACATAAGGTTAGGTTTTTGGGTTTCAAAAACTTCTATATCTATTTAATTGAAAATATCAAAGGCTCATTTGCACTGTAAATATCAAATATTCCAATTATTATTTGAATAATCTAATCCATTATGGCGCTTACTTATTTTTTATATTTATAGCTTACCATTTTCATTTGTTCTAAAAGAGCATTTCCAAATTCCAAGACCTCATCATCCGATAATTTGTTAACATTAAAGCCTCCTGCAGAAAAAATTTTATGCTTACTTATATAATATCTAGTTTCAATAGGATCTGTAAACACTTCTGGAATAATTTCTAAAGTAGTAGTTAATTGCTCTGGTTTATGTTTTTCATTTTCATGATTGTCTTCTCCAAGGCCTAATTCTTCAAAAAAATCTAACTGGTTTTTGAAAAGTTCATCAACTGAAATACCTAGTGCTTTTGCAATGTTATTTAAAGCATCAATAGATGGATTTGTTTTAATTCCTTTTTCTATGTTGCTTAAGTAACTTCCACTGATATCAGATTTTTTGGCTAATTCGTTCAATCCTAATTTTCTCGATTTTCTTATCCGCTTTATGTTATCTCCCAGCATTTTTAATTCCTCCGTTTTATATTATCTCTTAGAACACATATTAATCTATTGGATAATGAAAGTCAAAGGAATTTGAAGCAAATCAATGAAAAACATCCCGTGGATAATGATATACTCTATCAACTGCTATCTGAGGGATATTTATGATTTGATATCCAACAGATAATAGAATATTATTATCTCATGGATAATAAATTAGGGGGTGTCAAATTGAATAAAATTAAATTTTACAGGAAAAATATGGGGTTAACAGTTTATAAAGTAGCTGAAATGTGCGGTTTAACAGCAAGTTATATTTCGAATTTAGAAAATAATAATAGAAGGAATCCATCTAGAGAAGTAATGCAAAAAATATCGAATGTGCTTTGTGAAAGTGTACAGTCAATATTTTTTCCGGATGATAAAAAGGAGTGTAGTTAAATGTTAAAGACTATAACTCTTAATAGAAAAACTGGACTAATCATTAAAGTAAAGATAGAAGAAGGTAATCAAAAAATTGATTATTCAGGACTCATAAATTCGTTAGCTGAAAAATATTCGAAAGAGAAATAGCCTAAAAAGCTAATTAAATTCTTTTCTAAATTTTAAAATTCAATAAATATAAAGTGAAAATGGTACTAAGTTATAAATTGAAGTTCAATTATGTAGCGGTAGTATTTAGAGATTATCTATATATATATAGAAACATTTAATTTATATATAAAGAAAAACATGCTAAGAAAAAAAAGAATAGTGTCAAACATCCTAGTGATGAAGAGTTTCAATAATAGTGAATGATAACAGATGATTTAAAGGAAGGTGAAAATGGAAAAAAGCAATAATGTAAAAACACAAAAAAAGGTTAGACTATATTTTTATAGCTACCCAGTAGCAGGAACTATAAAAAAATATCTATCTGTATAAAAAAGAACCCTTTACAGAGGGTCCAGGTAAACATTCAATAACATTATAACATACGAGGGAGATATAAAAAATGAGTGATAATAAAAAATATTATTATCTGAAATTAAAAGACAATTTTTTTGACAGTGAAGAAATGAAAATTGTTAAGGCAATGGATAATGGATATGAATATGCTTGCATTTTATTAGAAATGTACCTTAAATCACTTAAAAATGATGGTAAGTTAATCTTTCAGGATACAATACCATATAATCCTAAAATGTTATCAATCGTACTAGGACATAATATAGCGATTATAGAAAAAGCGATTAAGATATTTGATGAGCTCAATTTAATAGAATTGTTAGAAAGCGGAGAAATATTTATTCTTAATATTCAATGTTATATCGGTAAAAGTAGTACAGAAGCTGATAGAATAAAGACTTATAGAAAATCTATAGAAGATAAAAAATTATTACAACTAAGTGAAAATACTGAAGGTGTACAAATGTACGACAAATGTACACCAAAGAAAGAGATAGAGATAAAGAAAGAGAAAGAGATAGAGAAAGAGATAGAGATAGAGATAAAGAAAGAGAAAACTTTTTCATCTGATTCGGATGAATACAGATTATCTACATTTCTATGGGAATATATTAAAAATAATAATGAACAAGCAAAAGAACCTAATATGCAGAAATGGTCAAAAGTATTTGATTTAATTCTAAGATTAGATAAAAAAACAATTGACGATATTAAAAAATTAATAATATTTAGTCAAAAACATGAGTTCTGGTATAAAATCATCTTATCACCAGGCAAACTAAGGCAACATTATGAGACATTAATATTACAAATGAAAGAGCCTAAATATGTGAGTAACAAA
Source organism: Clostridium bowmanii (assembly GCF_018861315.1). Classification (GTDB taxonomy): domain Bacteria; phylum Bacillota; class Clostridia; order Clostridiales; family Clostridiaceae; genus Clostridium_AD; species Clostridium_AD bowmanii. The sequence continues at coordinate 97,732 of NZ_JAHLDL010000004.1, forward strand.
AATAAAAGTAATTTTGTGGAAAATTGTATGACAAGAGATTATGACTATGATCTTTTAGAAAAGAAGTTATTGGGGTGGGCTAATTAAGAAGAACATCTTTACTTAAAGGAAATTTCATAATACGTAGTGATAATTTATTCAATAACTGGAAGCACTTAGTGAACGTCGGTATATACAGTTTTATTAGAACATTATATTTATTGATAGCATAAAAAAATAAAAATATAAGTGCTTCTAGTTGTTAATAGTAGATTATTATATTGTGATTTATTTTAAAGAAATATAGTATTACAGCATAAACGTAGTAATTACAACGTGTTAACGAGTATATATGCATGTTATAAATACAAAATATATTATGGGGTGATGATAATGTGGAAAAAGTAAAAGAAAATAAAAGTGTAGTTACTAGTTATAGATTATCACAGCAGGCAAAAGATAAGTTACAACAACAGTTGAAAGACTTAGACATGACGCAGGAGCAGTATTTTAATAAAGTAGTAAGGATTATGGAACTGGAAAATGTGAAGCAAAACAGTTTTTTAGCTAAAGACACAACTATTATACAAAGTAGTTTAGATTCGATATTAAATTCATTTATAAGCATTGCAGATGGCAGCAACACTTTAATAAGTAATAAAGATGTAGAACTTGAACTTTTAAAGGCAAAATATAAAGACATGCTGTTAAATAAAGAAATATTTATTGCGGAACAAAAACAAGAATTACAAGAAGTTTATAGTAATCTACTTGCACTTCAAAATGAAGATAAAGAACATAAAAATGAAGTTTTGAATACTAAAATTGAACATAATAAACAAATAGAGCAGTTAGATGGCAACTTGAAAGATAAGGATTTACTTGTAAATGAATATAAGTGTAAGAATGATGATCTATTAAGCATTGTAACTGAATATAAGAATTTTAAAATTGAGCTGGAAGAATATAAGAAGTTACTTGCAGATTCTCAGACCAGAAATATTGATTTAAGCAATAGTATTAAAGATAAGGATTTTAACATTAATCAGCTAAACGTAACCCTTAAGAAGTTACCACAAGATCATCATAAGGAATTGGAACAGGTAAAAAAAGAAAATGAATTACATGTTAAATTAGAAGTAGCAGAAGTAAAAGAGGATTTGAATAATAAATTAAACCAGCAGCAAATGAAATATAATATTGAAATAGAAAAATATCAAAATAAATATAAAGTATTATTGGAAGAGATTGAGAATAAAAGTATAAAATATAAAATCATTAAAAAGGGTAGTGAATTAATCAAAGCTAATAAATAGTATATAAAATCCTAGTGATATATGGGGGAGTTTTATAAAAGGTTTCTTAATTAAATTTTAATTAAATTTTAATTAAATTTAATTAAAATTTAACTATAAATAGAAAATTAGCTTTTATTCTAAATACAAGTCAGGAACTTGAGAAAAAATTAGAAGAAATAGATAGAGAAAATATCAAAGCTTTCTAGGGTATTTGTGTTTAACAAGTACCATTCCATTACCAAAATAAATTTAAAAGGGGATGTATTAAATGGATTTAATGAGAGTTTATCAAATGGATGATGGATATAATGAGCCAAAGACAATGACAATTAACGTATCTGAGATTATGAAAGTAGTAGATTTTACAGGTGCTGATTATGTAAGGAACACAAGTAATCCAGTTATATCAGATGATTTTATTAGTGGCTATATAGCATGGCTAGAAAAAGAGGGCGAGACACATTGTTTAGAGATGGTAAATGAATTTTCACAAACTATAGGATATGGAGAATTTGAATATTGTAATGATTACGAAACATCTAAAGATTGGGAAGTGTTAGTCACAATAGATGGAAATCTTGAAGACAAAATGAACTCAAATCTTTTTATAGAGATTGAAATTTATGAATGGCATGATGGAAGTAATTGGAATACGGAAATTTTAGATGGATGTAATGGATGGCAAGAAATTTGTGAGTATGATAATGACGAGATAAATTTTATTAATATTGATGAGTTTGATGGAAATGAATTTTGTACTTGCAATAAATGTAATCATGTAAAAATCGGCAAAATGAAAGATGGCAATTACGTTACAGATGAATATTCTCAATTTCTAGGAAGCCATTCTTGTGGCAGATTACTCGAAGGTGACGACGCATTAAAAGAATATCTTGAAGCAATAAATAGACTTGACCATTACGATGAAATTCTTTTAGGTTAAAAAGTTTTCTGAGTGGTTTGTACTTAACTCTGGGGTAATGACCTCAGAGTTACATTTTTACGCATTTTTATAAATATTGCAGGAAAAGATAAATTTGTGTTGAATAAATATGTTATAGAAAGCAGCTTATATGTATTTAAGCAAGTAAATAATATTGTAGATAATATCTATAATATGCGGTTGGAAAATACGCTAATTTATGAAATTGATAACTTTTTTTGTATTGTAGTAGATTTATTTAAGAGGAGTGTACATAATTATGAGTTTATTAGATCCATCAACAGTTCATGGAGCATTACTAATTGGAATAATGGGAGGATTAATTAGTGGTGTAATTATTGGATTCTTTTCAGGAAGAACATATGAAAAAAAAGTAATTAAAAAATCAAAAAATAAAACAAAAGGTAATAAAAATATAGTAATTCAAAATTCAAATTTGAAGGGAAATTGATTAGTATGCTAGGTCCTAAAGATAATAAAAGTATTTCAAAAAATAAAACTGAAGGTAATGGAAATGTTAATATACAAAATTCGAATATAAAGATTAATAAAGGTATGGATGAAGTATTAGAACTTGCTAGAGAAGGGGATAACATAGGGGCATTGAGAAAGATGGGAATGCTTCAAAGATGTTTTGGTGCAATGCATCCATTGTATCCTGATTTTAGATATAGTTTAAATATGAATGAAAAAGGAGTATCTATTAAAGTAGTAGGTAATAACGAAGAGGCTATTAAAAAGTATCCGCCACATGGAAATATAAAGTTTATAATTCCAGATGAATATAAATGGGCAAAAAACATAAATGAATTAATAGTTTATGGTTATGAAAACCAAATTCCTATTAAGTTGAAAGCAGAAGGTATTAAATTGTGGCTTGGAGAATATTTGATGGAAGAATTTAAATCAGTAAGTGAAGTGAATATAATAACAAAGAAATTTCCTCAGCCTATCCCAATGAAGTTCGAATTCCAAAACACATCATTTAAATTGGATTATCTGGAAATGGGACTTGTAAGAATTGAAAATGATTATTTAATATTAAGTAATGAAATGCAAGAAGGTGCCAAGTTAATTTTATCATTATCCATAAATAGGTCTAATATTTCTGATGATAGACTCAATATAAAAGTATCTGAAAAATATATAGATAATGTAGAAGTTAACCTAAAAATGAATAAATTTTTATCTAATATTGGACAAGAAGGAGTTAAAAAACTTGTTGTATTAAAAGATGATAGTGAATTTATGGTTTTTTCAGACTCAAATATAAATTATACAAATATTAGAGGGATTGAAAAAGAAATAGGATTATTAGAAAGACTTTATGTTTTAGAAAAATATTATGGTGTGGTTTTTACATTACCAGAAAAAATAACTGAAGATGATTGTGAGAATTTATTAGTTTTGGAAAAAAGCATGAATAATAAGCCTATTACTGGGACATACAGTAAATTGACAGTTTCATTAACAGTAAATTCCAATTTTAACCAGATAGAAGCCATTAACAAAGATATTGGACAAAATGTAGAATGCGTATTTATTGGTGAGAAAGTTGAAATTTTTGGACAAAGCATAGTTTTTAAAGAGAAAAAAATAAATTATTATAATGCAGTAGTGGATAATAAAGAAAAAACTTTAAAAAAATTTGAGTTTGCAGATGATTGTGATGTATTAAATGTTAAATTTATACCGTTAGATAAAATCAATAATAGTTTTGAAGTATACTATAAATTTAAATAAAGATGACAAAAATAAAAATTTATTCAATTGTTATCTAAAATCATATTTAATAGGATGGTGTAGAAATGAAAAAAAATAAATATAAATTAGAAGAATATCTTAAATTAGAGCAAATATCCGCTGGAATGCTATACCATTATACAGATGCTGCTGGTTTGCTAGGAATTTTACAGAATGAGTTATTTTGGGTATCAAAGAGTAATTTTCTTAATGATTTCTCAGAAATTAGTTATATAGATACAGTTATTAAAATTATTTGTAAAGATATGTTTACCGATGAATATGAGTTAATAGCTGGAATGATATTAGAAGAAGTACATTTTTTAAACTTTGGTAAGAGCATGAATGTTAAAGAACAAAACTATTATATTTTGTCGCTAACAGAAAATCCGGATTCATTAGCATTGTGGTCTACCTATTCAAATTGCTTTGGTTATAATATTGGTCTTGATGGGAGCGATTTAGCTCAGATAATGTCAAATTTACAAAATGAAACTCCTCTTGGTATTCACGGAAAAGTTATCTATGATAAAGCTATACAATGTCAGATAGTTAGAGATGAGATAAATATAACAAAAATACCTTTGTTATATAATAAATATCTTAAATCAAAGAATACTGAACTAATTAAGGAGTTGAAAGATGAGATATCTTTAATGTCAGTTGCTTTGGGCGCATATGGTTTGTTTTTTAAAGACCCCCTATTCTCTCAGGAACAAGAATATAGAATCGTGTTTTTTCATTTAGTGAATGAGGGGTTAAGTACTAAACTAAATCATGAAATTAAATTTAGAGATAGGAATGGTATAATTATTCCTTATATAGAGGTTCCTATGACTAATGACAAAGGTTACTTACCTGTAAGAGAACTCATGGTTGGTCCCAAAAACAATTTAGATATCGCAGAACATGGTATTGACTTTCTTCTTTACTGGTTGAAAAAGAAAGATGTAACTATACGAAGGTCCGGCATTCCTTTGAGATACTAGTCTGATAGGGAGGTTAATATTAATTAGGTTTGGCATAATTAGTAATTTGAATAGGTTCTGAATTTTAATTAGTCTAACTTCTAAATATTATAATTGGTGTCTGAAAAATATAAAATGAGAATAATATAGTAAATAACTATTATTCAAATTGTTAATTAAGAGGTAACTATTAGCTGTGAGATTATGTTTATCCCATGGCTTTTTATTTTTAGAAAAACAGAACGACTGGCATGAGGGAGAAAAAATAATGAATTTGGGAGACATTATTGGAGTAATTGAAGAAAGAGAACCATCATATTTTGTACAGCTAGTGGTTTTTAATAGTGGGATAACTCACGTTATCTTATAATTATTTATAGTGTTTATATAGACCATAGTCTAAACAGTGTAAGAAACAGAATAATAAACTGTTTATATAGAGTTGTTTTTAGAATTAATAAATATTTATTTGTGAAAGTCTTGATAGGTTAGCAAGAAGTACAAATAACCTATTAGATATAGGGGAACAGTTACAAGTAAAGGGAATACACCTAGTAAGCAGCAAAGAGAGCATAGAGACTAACACAGCTACTGGCAAACTAATGTTAACTATGATAGAGGCTATATTAATGCCTTTGAACGTGAGAATATGCTAGAACGTCAGATAGAGGGAATTGCAATGGCAGTATAAGGGGTTGAATATATTCAGAGTAGTAATTAAGTTTACTGATTTTTTATTTTAAAATATTTTTTTTTATGATAATATAAAAGTATACTAAAGTAGTTTAAAAGTAAACCATGAATAATGGAGGTTAAGAAAATGAGTAAACCAAATAAACTAGACTTAACAATTGAAAAATTAAAAGAAATAGCTCAATCAATAAATAAAAACACAGCTGCTAATAGAAATAAAAGTAAAGAAGATAAAATTTCAACAGATAAATTTATTAAACAGTTTGGAATAAATAGAAAATATTTTTCTGAAATGATTAAAGATACAAATATAAAATATAATAAATCAACTTTTAATTACAATATTGAAGGTAGTAGACAATTAGATTTTTTGCCTAAGAAAGTTGATTCAGAAGAAGTAATCCAAAGAAATGAGAAAACAACTGTCTCTAAACCATTGGTAAAACAGGAAGTATACCAAATAACTACCCAAAGTAGTTCAAATGAAATTCAAAGTATACCAAAGAATACTTTGCAACTACCAAATGAGCTTAAAGAAATTTTATCTTTAACAGGAGATCTAAAAGAAATGTTAGGCTGGTATAGAAAACAAACTAACACAAGTTTAATTGAAATTCCGGAGATTAATATAAATATTGATAAATTAGATGGAGAAGTGGTGACAAGAAGCTTTAAAATTTATAAAGAAATAGCAGAAGATTTCTCCGATTTTGCAGATCGTAGAAAGGAAACACAAAAGGATCTTATTTCACTTGCATTGTTAGAATTTATAAAAAAATACAAATAGGCTCAGTTTAAATGTTTTTGTTCTCTAAAACACATATAATGGTAAATGCTTTTTACCGCTGTAGTATTTGTAACACATTAAATAACCTATATTAGATCCTATTGAATTTTATTTCTTTATTAGCAAAAATATATATCTAACTCTTCTATTCCATCAACTATAACCTTATTATAAAATTTTGTGATGGCACATATATGGAAATAATTTAAATTAGGTATGATAATAGAAAAAAAAGAGACTGTAAATAAAAAAAAAACAACCCATTATAGGCTGAATTATAGTTCATACTAATATTATTTAAAAGTTTACCATAAGTCCCCATCTGATATTGAGTAGTGTTCAACAAATTCATCTTTGTTTTCACGATATAACATAATTTGGTAAACTGAAATTTCTCTTAAATTAGCCATTCCACATATTGTTACAAAATTTGAAAATAATTCATCAGTAAAGAATTCCCTAATATTTTTAGTACCTAGACTAATATTATACAGGTCTTGTTTTTTCGTTACAGTTACTTTTATTTTTTCAATATGTTTTTTACTTATAAAGAAAGAAATTAATTCATCTTCATTTAAATTTTTAATTATCCATTTATTTAAAGATTCTAACTCAAATAATGATTTTAATTTTTTAATTCTTAAATTTTGTTCAGAGATTTCTTGTTTTTTCTGCAATATTTCCATTTTAGTTTTAGATATATGCTCCTCTTTATCCCAGTCTTGCACTTTTGACCTTGCCATATAATCCTTAAATCCTTTTTCATGTACCTTATCTTTAAATTTAATTTGTGATGCCATTTTTACCATCCTCCTTAAGATTTTAGCTTAATTTAAGCCATAAGATGTTATCTATTTTATTATTATCACATTTTAATTTTTTTTTCATAAAGTGATGATTTATTTGGGTTATTAAGTATTTATTTAAATTTAACTATTTATATTTAGGTGGTTTTAATATAATTAATACTTATGGTAGTTTTGGTTGAGATTTGGTAAGTTTAATTATTATAAGTTACGTTAATTCATTCGACATATAAATGTTTGTGAAAGGGAGAGGCTGCAGCAAACTAGCATAAAAGTAGATTCAATACATATCGTCGAAACTACTGGATTTACTGACAAGAGAAAAACTGTATATATTATATATCATTAAAGAACTGATAAGGGGCTCTTTTTCATGTATATAATTCTACTTCTTGTCCATAATTAATGTGGAAGAGGTGAAATTATGGAAAATACAATCAAGGTAAGAAATTTTCAAATTAAGGTAAAAAGTGTATTTGCAATATCACTAACGGTCGTTATAGTTTCTTTTATCTCATTGCTAAACTACATAGATAAAAATATTTTAACAAATGTATTAATAAGTAGTACGTCTAGTTCTATAGGAATATGTGGAGGGTATTATGTATCAAAAAAAATAGATGCGGATAATCAAAAGATAAAAGCAGTAACGTTGAAGAAGAATATGCTAAATTTACTAGAAAACGAAATTTATGAAAATGGAATTATTTTTAATGAGCATTATAATAAAGAGAAAATTAAAGCTGGGTCTTTAGATTTAAAACTTAAGAACAAATTTAAAGTTGATGTATGGGATAAGTTTAAATTTAAAATATTTACTGAAGGAATAGAAATATTAGATCAAGATAAATTTACAGAATTATGTGAGTTATATAAAAGATTCGAGAGACTCAATTTGCAGAAAGAGTTAAATTCGCCTGTTAATGAAATAAGTAAGACAGATATACTTAATTATATTGATGGAAACTTAATGAAAATAGAAAACTACTTAAGAGCTAATTAGTTCTTATTTTATGTAAAATTAATAATCTAGAATCAGTTTTAAATAATAAAGTCACAAACATATATATAATCGTTTATTCGAATAGTTAAAAGTTAGAATTATATGTTGTAAATTTAGTTTTAATATAATACATTTAAGATTGTATATTTTACGAAAAGAGTAGAGAGTATTGTTGGATGTAAATGTCATACATTCTGTATTGATGTAAAAAAATAATAGGTATCCATCATAAGGAATTAAGCATACTTACAGCTTAGATGTGGAAGATATGGAAGCATTAACTGACCATACAAATAAAGCATAAGAGTAGATATCAAATATATTTGGTAAATCCAATGAGAGGTGCAGCATAGGTATAATAATTATTGTACCTAAAGGTCAATAGAATGTCTTAATTTAAATAATGTTTATTTGAAAAGAACAGTTTAGTATGAGTATCTTTCAATGTTTCGGTGATTCTATAGACAATTTGTTGACCTTACCTTTTTTATGGACAATAAAAAGGTAATAATAAAAAGGTAATAATAAAAAATAAAACTTTGGAAAAAGAATTGTGGGAGTGACTTCCACAATTCTTTTTTCTTCTATATATGTTATATGGATATACAAGATATAGCACCGATAATTTAAGGGCAATTGAATTATTTGAGATTAGGAGGGGAGAAAGGTCAATTATTTGATGGTCTTTTTCTCTTCCACTAGTTCTATTAATTCAGCCACAGAGTATTTCTCATAAAGGCTGATTAAATTATTAGCTTTAAAGTGTTTTTTTGATAGTTTTTGTTTTGAAGTAGAAATATCAATTTTCAGCTTTTCTACAATTAGCCACGTTGTAGCCTTAACACAATTTTCATGTGAAGCCCAGAATTTCCTTGGAACATTATGTAACTCCCATTCCATAAATCTATTAGGGTATGTAGTGTTTATAGCTTCGAATGGGCTTGTATTAAAGCAACATTGTAACATTCCATATAGATTATTATCTTTGTAAATTTGTTTAGAGTAATTTTCTTTAATATCGGTATCGGTCCATTTTAATCTATGCTCAATAAGCCATTTAACGGCTAGTACACCTTTATCTTTATCCCAATAATTATTTTTTACATGGGTACCAATTTCCCAATTCTTAAATTTGCCTGGATAAGCTGCATCTATAGCTTCAAATAGAGTACAGTTAAATGCTTTTTTTAACATGCCAAGTAAATGGTTTTCTGTGAATACATTCTGGTTTAAATTTTCAACAATTTCATTTTCAGACCATTTAAGCTTTTCTTCAATTAGCCACTTTGTAGCATATATAGCATTTTCTTTTCCTTGTTCCCCTTGCCAGTAATCATTAGGTGCATTAACAAAATCCCATGCATGAAAGTTTTTTTTAGGATAAGCTTTTGTAATTGCTTCATAGCAACTATCTTTATATTTGCACAATAATAACCCACCAAGTTTATGCTCTTTAAATGTTGTCTTTCTAAGTTTTTCCCTAACGTCATCATCTTTCCACTTAAGTATTTTTTCAATTAAGTATCGTGTAAGCTGAGGAGCATATTCATCACTATCATCGCATTCCCAAAAATGTTTCGGGAATTTCTTTATTTTTCCACTTCTAACCAATTCATATGTTTCTATAGGAGTAAGCTTATAGTAGTTATATTTATTAAAGCTCTTATTAAAAGATTTCAAATTACTCAAATCCTTTCTAAATTATAAGTAGAGTATAATAAAATATTGAGCCATGGTATACATAAATACAATTAACGCAAGTTAATCATTGACCATGATAATTATTGATTAACTATATTTTGTTTAAGCTTAGAAAATTCTATGGTTATATATAATATATAATACATCATTAATCACTATAGAAATATAAAAATAATGAATAAATTGAAGGAATTTATCTATTTATAGAGAATTGATAATAATATCTATTTATGAAAATATTACCACGTTGGTACATCTCAATAGCACTATAACAATAATAGTAAATTAATTATATAATAACAAATAAATTGCCGTTTTGCGAAATGTTTTGCGGTATATCACAATATATTGTATAATATTTACAACTACTTTATTTGTGAGCATGGAGGTTATAGTGAAAATTTGTAATGTTCTTGAATGTGACATTGGTGATATTATGGAAGTATTAGTGGGTGAGAAGTTGTAGCCCTTATTATGGGATAAGCAGAATAGCATAATGATACTAATTTTGAAAAGAGGATATGATTTTTTTGGATAACAGAATGATTAATTTCAAAGAATGGTTACAAAATAAAAAAGGAATTGCTAACCTTTACACAATCGAGGGCATAGTATGGTACATTGAATCTATAGCAAATTTTGCATTGAAATTTAGTATATCAAAGACCCCATTGTTAGAAATAAATGTACCTAAGGATTTCATTGATATTATTGATAAGATAAATAAGGAAAAACGTTATACTTTTAAATGCCCCAATAAAACAAAATACTCAAAATCTTTAGATTTTTATATAGAGTATTTGAAATGTACACAATCTCAGCAACTGATCGAACCCAATATCTCGAAACAAAAGAATGAAATTGTGGGGTGCAATGACAGAAAAGCACTAGAGATAGAATTGGATAGAATATCACAAAGTCAGGAACAAAAGTTTTTAGATTATTTAAAAGATATTATTGGGGTATCAGAGACCATAGCTGAAAGCTATGTTAATACACTTAAAAATATTTCGGAATGTTTCAAAGTTATGAATTTATCCATTACACCACTTCTGAATATAACTACAACAAAAGATTATAAACTAATAGATAATACTATTTGGCTAAATAAAGCATTCGTAAATATAAATAAAAATGCAAACTATCAATACGGATTAGTGTTTAACAAATACGGGCTATTTTTAGATTACGATAAAAGGAAAAATCAATCTTATGAATTAAATTCAGTAACCCAGACAGATGTTTGCAACGAAGAAGAAATAGATGTAAATTTGAAAGAAAGTGTTCCAATTATGGAAGCAGTTCAAGGAGAGCAGTTAGTTAGTTCTAATGACCGAAATCTAGAGTATACAAAAGAGACAGATGACCTTTTGGAGAATAGTATGATTAACTTTAAAATGTGGTTATATAATAAAAAAGAAATTGTCAACAGTAAAACAGTCAACAGCATATCTGAAAACATACAAATTATAGCAAGTTTTGCTTTGGGTTTTCATATATTACAAACCTCTTTGTTAAAAATAAAATTACCTAATGATTTTATTGATGCTATTAATAAGCTAAATAAGAGTAGAAATTTTATTGTAAAAGATAATGTAGCTAAAAATAAATACTCTAAATCTATAGAGTTTTATCTACAGTATTTGAAATTTGTAATATCTCAGCAATTAGACGAACCAAATATTTCAAAGCAATCAGAGAAACAAGTGGAGTGCAATTTCAGAAAAATGACATGTAATGAACTGAATTTAGTAACCAAGACAGATGATCGTACAGATGAAGAAACAGATGAAGAAACAGATGAAAGTGTTTTAGTTATAGAACCAGTTCAAGGAGAACAAATAGTTAATTTTCATAACCCAAATCAAGGATATACAAAAGAGAGAGATGACATTTTGGTGAACAATATGATCACCTTTAAAGTATGGTTATATAATAATAAAGAAATTGTCAGTAGCCAAACAATTAGTAACATAGCAGAGTATGTTCAATCAGCAGCAGATGCTGCATTGAAATTTAATATATCACAAACATCTATACTGGATATGAATTTACCTAAAGATTTTAGTTATGTTATTCATAAACTAAACAGGAATAAAACTTTTGTTGCTATAGACAATGTAAGTAAAAAGAAATACAACGAAGCTATAGAATTTTATCTACAGTACTTAAAATTCATACAATTTCACCAACAAAATATACCATATAAGCCCAAGCAACTTGAAGACGTTGTGGAGTGCAATAGCAGAAAAGTGTCAGATAGAGATTTGGATGTAATACCAGAAAGTCAGAAACAAAAGTTTTTAGCCTATCTCGAAGATATTATATTTCTGTCTGATACTATAGCGAAAAGCTATATTTATGCGCTTGAAAATATTGCTAAAGTTTGCAGAATTAAAAATATATCCAACAAACCACTTTTAGAAATTACTATGATAGAAGATTATAACCGTATAATTGATATTATGTGGCTAAATAAGCCGTTTCAAAATAATAATAAAAATGCAAACTATAAGTACGGTTTAGCAATCAACAAATACAGAGAATTTTTATCTTACTGTAAGTTTAATGATCAATCAAATGAATTGAACCAAGAACACCAGATTCAGGATTGCACCGAAGTGGAAATAGGTATGAATTTGAATGAAAGTGTTTCTATTACAGAATCGGTTAAAGGCGAGCATATAGTTAATTTTAACAACCAAAACCAAACGTATACTCACAGTCACCCATATAAGTTAAATATAGATGATGTTTCGATAAATGTTCATAATTGGACGGATGTTTTAGTTAAGCTCTGTGAAGAGTTAATAATAATGTGCCCAGATTCTGCAAGTGAATTTCCATTGAATTCTATAGTCAACAGTGCAAAATGGAAATGCTTTAGTTATGACTCGTTGTTACTTATAGCTGGTAAACGGCTGTCCAATGGATTATGGATAGAAACAAACTTCAGCGCAAACAATATTGTAAAAACATGCAAGTGGCTACTTGATGAGTACAAAATTAGTACAGAAAATGTGAATATTTATTATGCTTTAAAAGGGGAATCACCAGATATAGACATAGAATTACAATTGCTCCTTAAAAGCAGTGAAATTGTAATTGAAGAAGTAGAGTTTTATATTAATCAAAAGCAATACAATAAAAAGCAAAAGATTTATATAGAAACACTAGATGAATATTTTCCTAAAGGTATTAGAGTATCTAGTTCAATTCAAGTTAATAAATTTAAAAAATTAGCACAACAAATAAATTCTCAAATATTGAATTGTGATAATGAAATGATTATAGATGAATTGCAAACAATTGCAGTACGTTGTGAGGAGAGTTTTTATATGTCGCCAAATAAAATAGTAGAAGAGAAGGTGCTATTAGAAAAAATACTTAGTTTTGTGTTAGATACATTTAAAACAAAAAAAGTTATATATTTCGACGGGATATTCAATCGTTTTAAAGATGAACTTACATACACAAATATTTATAATCAAACTGTTTTAAAAGGGCTCCTTGAATATTACTTTGAAGATTGTTTTTGCATTCAAAACAGCTATATTTCGCTTTCAGATGAAGTCATAATAGATGTACAAGAAGAAATTGAAGAAACAGTAAAAAATAGTGATGCCCCTATTAGTAAGTATGATATTCTGAAGTTGCTTCCACATATATCTAAGAAGAAAATTATTGAAACTTTAAATTACAATAACAATATTCTTTATTGGCAAATAAATGAGTATTGGCATATTGAAAGGATTGATATATCTGAGCAAGAAAAAAATTTGATAAGAGATATTATATGGTATGAAACAAGGGATGGATTTATTTCGGTAAAGAAGTTGTATGAAATACTTAAAGAAAAAGCTGCTGGGTTTATTGAAAGTAATTGCATTATAAACTACGTTTGTTTACGGGATATTTTAAAATGTTACTTTGCTGGTGAATTTGGATTTAAATATACTTTTATTGGAAAAGTGGGAGAAGAGATGTCAGCAAACTTTGCAATGCAAAAGTTTATTGAAGGGAAAGAGATGTTTAAGTTAACTGAATTGTCTAACTTTGTTGAAGAGAATGATTTGCAGGCAATCAACAGTTTATTTATTGAAGAAGCAAGTAAATTGTACATTAGAACAGATGAAGATAACTTTCTTTTAAAAGAAAAGCTAAATATTAATATTGATTTGATTAAAGCAATAGAAAATGCAACAAAAAAATATTTGATAAATGGTTATGTTACACTGAGCAGTATTGACAGTTTTACTATATTTCCAACTATAGATTTGAGATGGAATATTTTTTTACTCCAAAGCATTGTTGAGGGATATTGTAATGACCTAAAGATTTACTCTCATTCAAGAAGTATTACAAAACCAATAGGTGTAATTGTTGATAATTCCTTTGGGTTTGATAGTTATGATGAAATTTTGGTTGAAGAAATTGCAATACAGGATTTAAAAAAACATTTTTCTGATGAGAAAGAAGCACTAAAATATTTGTTTAATAATGGTTATTTGGCTCAAAGAAGAATGGTAAACTTTGATAGAGTGTTCGCATTGGCTAAGTTTAAAAATAAACAGGCAATTAATGCCTTATAGATAAGGAGTAAGAATATGTATAATTATGACTGGGATAGCACTACTGGGGGCTATATATTAAATACAACTGCATCAAAGTTTAGCAAAGAACCCAGACCAGTATATTATAAAGAACTTGATATACTGGGCTTTGATGCGTTCTGGGACTACGAGAAAGATGATAGCCTGCCATATATGTGGGCAGAATCAAGTTATTATTATTATAGAGGAAAAATGGTAGCAAAGACTATCGGCGGAGGTTTATATACAGCTCCAAAACTCGAAGTATATGAAGAGAACTTAAAGCTTAGATTTGTAGATGTGGATGCAATGGTTGAGAAAAATATAGTAATCATGGATGCTTTGGTTAATGACACAATAAAAAAAGTGTATAATGCTTACATTTCATATAAGAGCAAAATAGATGTTTTCTATGTTGCTTTTAGCGGGGGTAAGGACTCCATTGTTCTTCTTGATGTAGTACAAAAGGCATTGCCACATAATGAATTCGTAGTTGTGTTTGGTGACACAGATATGGAATGCGAAGATACATATAAAGTTAGAGATGAAATAGAAAGGTTTACTAATTATGAAGATATAAAGTTTTATACGGCTAAATCCCACTTAAAATCAACGGAATCTTGGAATATATTTGGTCCTCCGGCACATAGGTTGAGATGGTGTTGTACTGTGCATAAAACTACCCCTCAAATAAATCTGCTTAGAAAGATTTTGAGGAAACCAAATTTTAGGGGCATGGCTTTTACTGGAATAAGAAAAGATGAGAGTCCTGTTAGAAGTGAATACGACACGATAAATGTTGGTAAAAAACATGAAGGACAGTATTCAATGAATGCTATTGATGCTTGGAGTACGGCTGAACTATATTTATATATTTATAAAGAAAATTTAATGATAAATGAAGCATATAAAAAAGGAAATAGTAGAGTAGGATGCATTGTTTGTCCGATGTCGTCTGGAAAACATGAATTTATAAAAGGAGTAAACTATCCTGGGCAGGTAAGTTCCTTTATGGAAATAATTAAAAATAAAAGCAATAGAAAATTTGATAATCAACAAAAGGAAAATGATTTTTTTTATAGTGGTGGTTGGAAAATGAGAAATAACGGTAGAGACATAGAACACAATATGGATGTTTATGAGGAAATAATAAGTGATAATACAATTAGAATAAACATTCAAGAAAATACAGAGTGGAAAATTTGGATGAAGACAATAGGAGTTCTTATTCAAATCGATAAAGATAGATATTCTATATTAGCAAATGGTAAAGAGTATATTTTTTCAGTAACTACAAGTTTGAATAAGCTAAATATTGAGCTGAATTGTAAATCTAAAACGAAAGAAGAGATACTATTTGTTTCAGCATTTAAAATAGTATTTAAAAAAACAGTATATTGCGTAAAATGTGGAGTGTGCGAAGCAAATTGCATAATGGGTTATATTAATATGGAGAATGGATTATATATTGATGATAAATGTTTAAAATGTAGAAAATGCCATAATATTGACAGTGGTTGTTTGGTTTATAATTCACTAAAAGATTTAAAAGGGGTTGGAAGAAAAATGAGTTTAGATTGTTATGCAAGTTTTGGGGTAGAAAAAGAATGGGTAATTAAGTATTTAAAATATCAAGAGGATTTTTGGAAATCTAAAGACAATGATTTAGGTTCTGTTAAAATTACGGCACTAAAGAGGTTTCTGAAAGATGCAATGATTAAACCTGAAAGGGGTAATAATAAAAATGGAGCAGAGAAATCTGATATTATGAATAAAACAATTTGTAAATTAGGTTTAAATAGTACATCATCTTGGGCTCTGATATTATGTAATTTAGTATATACTCCTCAGTTCAATTGGTTTACAAAAGAATTATCCTTAAATGAAAGATATCTTTCTGAACAAATAAAAGCAATGATTAGCGATAACTACAGTAAAGGCTCAAAGAATAATATTGCATCATCATTGAAAAATATTCTTACAAAGACACCACTAGGAAGAGATATTACTAAGAAACCATTAGAAGGAGACATTGAGGTTGCAGCAATATGCGAAACAAGAAAAATTGGGGGTAAAGATTCATTAGTATCTATTACCCGTACTTCATGGAAAAATCCTGATTCAAAAGTTGTGCTATATGGGTTATATAAATTTGCAGAAATTTGTGGTGATTACTATCAGTTTTCACTAAGCAGATTGATGAATTATGATATTGACAGTGAAGGCATAAGTCCAACACTTATTTTTGGTATTGATGAAGAAACTATAACAAAAATACTTAGTGGCTTGGCGGTGAATCATCCTGAATTTATAACTGTGGGTTTCACTCACGATTTGGATAATATAAACTTGAACAGCGAAAAAACATCATCAGATGTATTGAGACTATTTATTGAGGGGTGCTAAGAGATGGAAGTTAAAAATGCTTATAAGAATTATTTTGATATCGATGAAAATTACTTTCCATCGGTTAGTGATGAATTATTAGCTGGTGGGTTTGTCGACTGGAACAGTTTTTACCCACATGCAACTTTTATTGAATTACTTAAGAATACAGCAAGCATATTAAGACGACAGCAAAAGCTTTCAATATGGGTTGAGGGAGCATATGGTACGGGTAAATCCCATGCTGTACTAACTCTAAAGCATATACTTGATGCTCCTGAGACTGAAGTGGAGAAATACTTTGTAGAACATAATCTGGAAATGGACTTGTTTAACATCATTCAAGGTGCAAAAGCTCAGGGGAAGATTCTAACTATACATCGTGTCGGATCATCAGGTATTAAAGGTGATAATAGTTTAATTATGGCAATACAAGAAAGCATAAAAGAAGAGCTTTTAAAAAAAGATATTGAGTATAAATGTGAAGAATCACTTAAAGATGCAATTATCAAAAAGCTTGGAGATCCTGTGTTTGCAAGGTTCTTTAATGATCTAATAGTATCAAGATATAAACTAGAATTTGGAGCTGATAATGCAGAGAGCATTATTCATAAGCTATCTACATACAGCGAAAATGATGTGGCTGATTTAATTCGAAAGATATTTATGGTTGCAGAGAAAGAGGATATTTCTGCAATTAAGCTAGATACGAAGGACCTGGGTAAATGGATAAATGATATTATTGAGAGGAATAAACTTAAATCAATTATATTTATTTGGGATGAATTTACTGAATATTTTACCCAGAATAAAAACTCTATTACTGGGTTTCAAACACTTGCAGAATTAAGTGCGACTATACCTTTTCATTTCATTATCGTAACACACAAAAGTGGTGGTCTATTTAACGATAAGGACAATGATAGAAAAATAGTAGATAGATTCATTACTTGTAATATTACTCTGCCTGAAAATATGGCATTTAAACTTATGGGCAATGCAATGAAGAAAAAGGAAATAGCTAAAAATGATTGGAAAAACATTGCTGATGATTTATATGAGGGGGTGCCATCTTCTAGTAACATGGTAATTAAATCAGCTAAAATTGATGAAGATGATTTGAAAGGAATTCTACCTATTCATCCATACACAGCAATTATTCTAAAGCACTTATCTTCAATGTTTGGATCTAATCAGAGAAGTATGTTCGACTTTATCAAAAATAGAAAAGACGACGAAACAGATAGGAGTTTCCAATGGTTTATAGAAAATTATGGGCCAGATTCTGATCCTAATTTATTAACAATAGATATGCTTTGGGAGTACTTCTATGAAAATGGTAAAGTCAATTTGGAGTCGGCTATAAAAAATTTGCTTTCTGTATTTGAAATGGGTGGTAACAATGACCAGTTAAATGATGATCGAAAAAGAGTACTTAAAACAGTTTTGCTTTTACAAGGTATTTCAGAAAAAACTGGTGATAAGGTAGGTCTCTTTAGACCAATTGCTAAAAATATAGGTAATGCTTATGAAGGTACTGATATAGGAAGTTTGAATGCTGTGCAAATTGCAGAGCGCCTTGTAAAAGAAGGAAGGCTGTTTAAACAGCAAATTGGTAATAATGAGTATCAATTTGTAGCAATGCGATCAGGAAGTAATGAAGTTGATGTAAGTAAGAAAATTGAAAAGTTAAGGGAGACAAAGAAATTAAAAGATATTATTGAAAATTATAATGTTGCAGAATTTATGGGTTTTAATGGAGCATTAAAACTTAGATTTGAGACCAACCTTGCTACTATTGAAAATATAAGTCAAATATCAGGGAAAATAAGAAATAAGTATTATCAAAACACAATACCAGTGGTTATTGTGTTTGCTAAAGATGATACGGAGAGTGCTGCAGTTATCGGAAGGATTAGGGAACTTGTAAAATCTAACGAGCAAGAGATAATTTTTATAGATAATTCCTTGTGTGATTTGACAGATGAAAAATTTGAAGAGTATATAAAGAACGTTGCAGAATGTGATTATTGGATGGGTCCTGATAAGGGTCAAGCAAAGAAATATGATGAAATGGCAAAAGAAGTTATTGAAAGATGGAAAGAAAGCTTACTCACTGCGGAAATAAGAGTAATTACTAAAAACCAAGAGCAAAAGGCATTTGGTGTAACAGAAGTTTTTAATAAATTGAGAGAAATAAATACTGAAAGATTTCCGGATTGTATTGAAAACTTTAGTGTCGTGGGAACAATGTTTGATGCCAATGCATTTAAGTCAGGTTCGATTTGCGGGATAACACAAACAGTGAAGTTTCAGTATCGTTCTTCTAACGAAGCTACAAAACTTGAAAATGTCCTTAAGGGAGTGTGGCTTGTAGATGATTATGTCAATAAAAACAAGCATCATCTAATTTCAAGAATAAAAAACAATTTAGAAGGCTTTATGGCTGACTCATTTGACAAGAAAGGGAAAGTATCGATTAAATCAATATATGACCATTTTAAAATTACACCTTGGGGATTTTTGCCTTGCAATTTAACTGCATTTATTTTAGGCTTTTTACTTAAAGAGTATGCAAATGATACTTATAGTTGGAGTAATGAACAAGTAAGCGAAGTTATGTCGGTGGATAAGATGGCAGAGATGATTGATGAAATAATAAAACTGCAGACCACACCAAGTAACAGATATCTTGATAAATATATAGTAAAAATGTCAAGTGAGGAAAAAGCATTTTTAAAGGGTACAGCCACTATTTTTAAGATAAGTGAAAGTGCATGTGCGACAATAGATAAAACGAGGAACGAAATACGTGCAAAGATTAAAACCTTAGGTTTTCCTCTTTGGGCGATAGGATTACAATTGGATGTATTGCAACCAATTGGCTATGTTGATATGAAAGAAATAGTGGAGTCTTATTGTGATTTTACCAATAACGGGAAATCTGGGAAAAGAGACGTAGATATAGTGACTTATATTGGTAAAACATTTACACAAAATGATCAGATTGTTATTTATTTGAAAGAACTTGTAACCTTTGAAAACTGCAGAATGGGAATGGTTCTGTACCTTGACAAGTATAACAGTGGAGAGCTAAAGGAACTCGCAGATAAGATTAATGATGGGGGATACTATATTAACGCATTGAAAAGTAAAATGAATGATGCATCTTCATGGCTCTGGCATGTTGATACAATAAATGCAGAGATAGATAAACTCATATTAGAATACAAGATTGTTGATATTAGTAATAAATATATAACAAGGACTACGAGTTATAAAGAGATGGTCGATGCTTGGGTTGATAAGATGCAGTTTTTTAAGTTGCCTTTTGATGGTGTTAAA
Source organism: Clostridium bowmanii (assembly GCF_018861315.1). GTDB lineage: Bacteria > Bacillota > Clostridia > Clostridiales > Clostridiaceae > Clostridium_AD > Clostridium_AD bowmanii. Next base: position 117,975 of record NZ_JAHLDL010000004.1, read on the forward strand.
AATGATTTAGGAAACCTAAAAGAACTTTTTGAGTGCTTATATGAAATTAAAATCAGCGGAGATATTAGTGACTTTAACAAACTTAAGTTTCTTTGTTCACTTCAAAATTACGGTGATGATTTTGCTGTCTTTTTTAATAATCAAGTAACTTTGTTTAAGAAAAAATGTGAATTTGAACTTTTCAATTTATCTGATGAAGCTATTGCAAAGATATTTAATGAGATTTCATTGGGTTCATTTACTAAATCTAACTCTGAATATAAAACTTCAGCTGGTAAGATTATAGATCATTATAATAAAAGTTTGAAAATAAATGAATTACACAAACTATGGATTTCTAAAACTGGAAGCTCTTCCCCAATTGAATGGTCTAAAAAGAATAGAACTCCAATTTTATGTCTTGCGGATAAAGATTTTGAAATAGTTAAGAGAACTTTTGATACTTTGAATAGGAAAGCATCAACTGATGCAGAAATTAAGTCAGCATTAGAATATCTAAATTCATCAGATATTTTTGAACGACTAAACGACGAAAAATTGAGGAATGAAGCATTCAAAAATAAAATTCTTGGTGAGAATGTAATCTTGATTAGTGATATAGAACAAGCAAAAAATATACTTAGTGAGCGAATGATGTGTGAGGAATATGAATGGTATCCAAATCCAAGAGCCATTGAATTTTTAAATCAATATGCAGAAAAACTGTATTTAACAACAGAATTTGAAAAAGCACTTACTAAGATTGAGGCGATGGATGATGCAACTCTAAAGAATTATTTAAAGATATTAGTTCGTGAAAACGTTAAAGTGGGAATGGAAATAATGAAAGATAAATAGGGGGGGATAAGCATGATAGTGAAATCTGCAAGTGAAGCAATCTTAAAAATTAGACAACATATGTCTAGTGAGGTATGTCTCAAAATGATGTTGATTGTGAACGTAAATAATCAACATGATTATATGATAATAAAAAATAGCATTGCAGATGAAATTACATGTATAAAATTATCTAGATATGCTACTTCAAAAGATGGAATGCCTGATGTCGAAAATTGTATTTCAGACATCAGAACAGCCACACAAAACAGTTTAGTGCTGGGATTAAGCCAACATTGGAAACTATTGGGAGAGAATACACTTAGCATGGGTATAAGTAATATTTTATCTATAAGGGGGTCAAAGGCTAAGATAATAGTTTTGTGCTATAAACTGGAACATAAATTGAAGCAGTATCTTTGTGAAGACAAAAGACTTGATTCATCAATATGTTTAACTAGAGGTGTTAATGATGAACTTAGCAAATTGTATTTTGTTCAGAATGATATAAGTTTTTTAAAAAAGGGAAATCTAGTTTATGGATATGCTAGCTATTTAGATAGATTTGAAAATTTTTGTGAAAGCAATTTAATAGTATCCTCGTCATTGTACAAAAGTGATTTTGCAAAATCACTTTTTGATGTAAAAGCAATAGAAGGTGGATTTGATTTATTAGGATCAATTTGTGAACTGCCATCTCACTTAATTATATCCATGGGGAATGATGATTATTGGACAAAGTTATGTGATGATATAGGACAAGTTAATATTTATAATTATCTTGAAAATGAATTTGGTGATTTGAATAATTTGCATAATATGTTTTATCTATGGGGTGAATGGAATGATTATCAAAAATGGAAGTTTTATATTGGACTACAGATAGGTACAATTAAAAACACCTATTTATCATATGTAATTGAAAATTCACCTAACTATGAGAATTTTTCCGAAAATATTTTCTCTAAATTACTAGATTTAGATATCGAAAATAAAGATTACAGATCTATGTATGATCAACGCAAACAGATTTTGAGATATATAGTTGATTTAGATGCCATTAATAATTTTGTTAAAAAAGTTAAGATTAAAGGAAATAAAAAAATATTTTACTTAACAGATTTGACTTCTGTTGAAAGGGAAGAAATAATTGAGTGGTTGTCAAATCAGAGTGTTATAGATGATAACATTAAAAAGATCATTTATATAGTTTATGAAGATTTAAGCGCTTATATGAAGTTCTTTGATTTGAAAAATGAGGGCTTAAATAACTATTTTAGTATATATAAACTCCAGAAAATTAATAATAAAATCTATGATGGGTTTATTGATATTGTAAATACATATGCAAAAACTAGGGAGTATAACAAGCTGATCCCTACCCGTAATGAGGTTTTTGAAAAAATAGACAAAACTGATTCCACAATATTCTTTGTCGATGCTTTAGGTGTAGAATTTTTAGGATTTATTAGTGTTTGGTCTAAAAAGATAGGCTTGAATATTGATGTTACAATAGCAAAGGCAAACATTCCAACAACAACGTATAATAACAAAGGATTTTTGGATGAATATAAAAACATTCTTGTTGATATTCCAGATTTAGATAAACTTAAGCACAGTGGCGAAAGTACTTTTAATTATCAAAAAACAAAGTTACCGATTCATATACCTGTTGAACTAGAACTTATAAAAGATATTCTGACAAAAATCAAGTCTGAATTATCAAGAAAGGCTAAGGTTATTCTTGTATCTGATCATGGAGCAAGTAGGCTAGTAGTTATCAATAATAAGAAAATAAGTTTTAATGTTGAATCTAATGGAACAAAGGGTGGACGTTGTTGCAAATTTGTTGAAGGAATGCAAATACCAGAATTTGCTACAATTGAAAATGGGCAACTTACACTCGCAAATTATGAAAGATTTAGTTGTTATGCAAGGGTTGAAACGCATGGCGGAGCTACCTTAGAAGAACTTATTGTTCCAATAATTATACTAACAAATTCAAATGATAAGGTTTCAGTTACACTGATAGAGAATGTTATCGAGTCAAGCTTTAGAAATAAAGCTGAGCTCAAGGTATTTGTTACCCAAAAGAGTGATAGTATACGTATACGAATTAACAATAAAGATTATCATTCCACCAAATTTGATGGCGACTTTTTTATTGTACCTATTCATGACATTACTAAAATTGGAAAGTATTTAGGAGAAGTTTATATAGGTGACAACTATGTTGATAATATCTTTTTTTCTATTAAAAAATCAGAAACTAAGGAACGTGATTTAGGAATATAAGGGGTGAATACAGTGGATAATGATCTTCGAGAATATTTTGATGACATGATAGTTTATAAAAATTTAAGAAAAAGCAATTTTTTCTCAGCACTTAGTTTACCATCATTTTTAAGGGATTGGCTACTAAAACGTTTTGCAGATGATAATGGAGAATTTAATATAGAAGAATTGAGTGAATACATAAAACGGGTTATTCCTAAAAAAGATGATTGGATTAGTATAAAAGATAGAATTATTATTGACCAAGAAAAGGTTAAATTTTTAGCTAAGGTAAGTGTGGATATTGATATAAAAACTTCTATAGTTTCTTTTTCGTTGCCTGATTTTGGGTTAACAAAAAAACAAACAATTATTGAGCAGCATGTCTGGGATAGTTGTAAAGAAGAATTAATCGGTGGTAAAGAAACGTGGGGTATAGTCGAGTTAGGATATCGTCCGTATGAAAGCAATATTGAACCTGGGAAAATAAAATTGACAGACTTTCAAACCTTTTGTCCATATCAGATTGATATTGAATATTATAAGGATGTTAGGAAGAACTTTACAACGAAGGAATGGATAGATGTTTTACTCGGTGCAATAGATTATAATGCAGATGGGTATGAAAGGGAAATAGAAAAAATAACAATGCTTACACGATTATTGCCTTTTATTGAGAAAAGACTGAATCTAATTGAGCTTGCACCAAAAGGAACAGGAAAATCTTATATTTTTGGAAGAGTAAGTAAGTATGGTTGGCTTTCTTCAGGGGGGGTAATGTCTAGAGCTAAGATGTTTTATGACCAGACAAAAAAAGAACAAGGCTTAGTTTGTGGGAACGATTTTGTAGCTCTTGATGAAGTCCAGACAATATCATTTACAAATGTTGATGAAATGAGAGCGGCACTCAAGGGATACATGGAAACAGGAGTATTTACTGTAGGAAGTTACGAAGGTACAGCTGATTCAGGTGTGGTTTTATTAGGAAATATTAAAGAAGAAAATATGAGCGAATATGATAACATGTTGGGTGAACTCCCAAAAATCTTTCAGGAGAGTGCTCTAATTGATAGATTTCATGGATTTATAAAAGGGTGGGACATACCCAGAATGCATGATGATCTAAAAGTGAATGGCTGGGCATTGAATTCGGAGTATTTTTCAGAAATTATGCATTTGCTTAGAGACGATATTAGCTACCGAGCAATAGTCGATGAGCTTGTTATTGTTCCGCCAAAAGCAGACACTAGAGATACTGAAGCTGTGAAGCGAATATGTACTGCATATGTAAAATTACTATTTCCTAATATTAGAAATACGTCTGAAGTTGACTTGGGTGAGTTTAAAAAGTATTGCCTAAGACCTTCTATTACAATGAGAAGTATAATAAAGAATCAACTTGGGATTTTGGACATTGAATTTAGAGGTAAAAATATGCCTCGTTTTGAAATAAAGGGGTTAAATATATAATGAAAACTCAATTAAAAAAATGTTTTGCATGTAATTCAATTATTGTGAAAGATATAGTGGCCTTGAATAAAAAGGTACTTGGACGAAATATTGAGAAGTTTTTTTGCCTTGCCTGTTTGGCTGATTATTTAGAAATAACTCCTGATGAATTGTTGGAAAGTATACAACAATTTAAAGAACAAGGATGTAGCTTGTTTAAATGATTAATGCTTTTTAAAAATCTAATTTATTCATGTTTATTTGTTGGTTGTCAAACTTTCGATTATACAATGTAAGTATCAAAATGTATACAATTCGATACACTATTAGCATTACCATACATCAACACATTTGAAGTGTCATAATGTATGTATATAACATTTAATACGTATCACTAAAAAGTGCTTACATTAAGGAACATATATGATACAATATACTTAGTTAATTATTTAAAGAGAGGTATTAATGATATGAGAGTATATGGTTATCATAGAACATCCACACAAGAACAACATTTAGATAGAGGTATAAATGCAATTAAAGAATACTGTATTATAAACAACATGGAACTAGAATACACATTTACCGACCAAGCTACAGGAAAGAATTTTGATAGACCAGATTATATTCAACTTAAGAAACAAGCTAAGAAAAATGATATTATAATTATAAGTGAAGTTGATAGATTGGGTAGAAATAAACAAAGCACATTAGATGAATTAAGATACTTTAAGGATAATGGCATAAGAATTATGATATTAGAGCTTCCTACTACATTAGTTAATTATAGTATTATGAAAAATGATATGGCTGAAATGATGATGGAAACAATTAATAATATGCTAATAGAAATGTATGCATCATTTGCACACGCTGAAATGATGAAAAGACAAAAGAGACAAACAGAAGGTATTCAAGCCATGAAGGATAGAGGGGAATGGGATAATTACGGTAGACCAACTACAATTAAGATAAACGATAACTTCAAGATTATATATAAACAATGGAAAGATGGAGAAATAACAGCAGTTAAATCAATGGAATTGAACAATATGTCTAAAGCTACATTCTATAGGAAGGTTAAAGAGTATGAAGGTAGATAGGGTATAGTCAAGTTGTGCCTTTTATATTCTTAAAATACATGTTATTTGATGTGCTAATTACAATAATAAACAGGAACGAAACAGTTATAAATTTAGAAAGTATCCCTTGGGTACTTTTTTATTTTGAATTTTACTACAGTTTAGAAAATTCAACATTAGTTGCATAGTCATTATATGTAGAATTAGATTTGATAATATTTATATGACTGCCATTAGCAAATCTAATGAAGTCACCTGCTTTCAATTTTAAATCTGTAAGCAATGCTTCATTAACACCATTTTAAAATATATTGAAACTAATGCGATGACGAAGAGAAAACTATTAAAATTGCATCTGACAAGTTGGATGGTACAAATAATATGGCAAGAGAGGTTACTATTATAAACGAAAGCGAACTGTACAATGAAGTATTATTTATACTAAAAGAAATAAAGTAAGATATGCAATCGCAAAAGGACTTTAAAAGATGAATTACTGTAATACCTGATATAAGGGCCGGTGGTATGTTTGTATCAGGAGTACTTAGTAATTTAATGTAAATAAATAGAAGATGCGTTATAACAAGATAATAGTTTTGCTGTAATTTTTAAATTCAAGAAAATAGTGTACTAATTAAAACAAATAAAGTATATAACAAAAAATTTACATGTCAATACTTCTAAATAGAGGTGGTGGACAGGTTTTTTATAGAACAGTTACAAAAATCAAAAAATAGGATTATATAGAAGAAGTTAATTGCGATATATATTAAATGTAACATATATTATATTTACATTATATTTAGTTAACATAGGTATGTTCTCAGAAATGAATGTTGTTATGCTAAAGACCTAAAAACTGATAAGTTAAGGCATAGTTAATGAAGCTCTGGGGTAATCTCAGAGCTTCATTTTTACCTAATTTTACAAATATTGCAGGAATAGATAGATTTATGTTGAATTAATATGTTTAAGTACGCAATAGAATGTACTATAAGCAAGAAAATAATATACTGCTGATAATGTCTATAATGCACAGTTGAGATTGTTTATGAAAAAAAATTATTACTTAAGGTAAAAAATTATTATGAAGTAATTTTTAGGAGGAATATAATAATGAGATTAGTGGATATACTTGATCACCCCGATATACAGTTGCCAATAATAAAACAAAATACAAATGAGTATTTTCCAAGTTATGTTTCAGATATTTTGAGTTTGAAAATCAATTAATAAATTTTGATATAAACCCCAATATTGTTGGGACGATATCAAATTTTAGAGAACATATTTTGCTAGCTCTTGAAAGCTACTTTTCAGGTGACCAGAGTACTGCATATAATTCGTTTAAGGAAGCAATGTTAGTGATTGATCCTGAGTTAAAGAATTTAGTTTTAGAATTTGAGGAAACTGAATTTTTCAGGGCAAGAGTAAATAATGAAAGTGCTGAAGATTTTAGTAAAGAGCAAATGTTTCATATTCCATTTCAGCTAAGAACTAAAGTTACAACACAAAGGTATAGTTTTCCAGGGCTACCTTGCTTGTATTTAGGTGCATCACCTTATGTATGCTGGTTGGAAATGAATAGACCATCATATGATAGTCTTAATGTTGCAAGGATAGAGAAAGTTAGTAATAAAAATATTAAAGTTCTTGATTTAAATCGCACACCAACAAGTATAAAAGCTGAATATACAAATAACTCCAATGATGAATTTATCATTAATTATTTAAAAATATGGCCACTAATTGCTGTTTGTTCAATTTGTGTTTTCGACGAAGTTGGTTCTTTTAAACCAGAATATATTATACCTCAAATGCTTCTTCAGTGGTTAATAACAGAGGACAACACAAGTAGGATGTCATACAATGTACGTGGTATAAAATATTTTTCAGTAAAGTCTAATAGTGAAGGGAGAACTACTAATCAATTAAGATTGAATTATCCTAGAATGTATACTAATTATGTATTTCCTATTAAAAAAAGTAAAAGATCAGGGTTATGTTCAGATCTGCAAAATTTATTTAATATATCAAGTTCAATTTCTGGACGGACATTACAATTAGTTATTCCTCAACGTGGTATTGGCTTGTTTACTGGAACTAAGCAGCCAGAAGAAAATATGGACTTGGAAAAAATAGTTCTACATGATGGTAGGACAACTTTATATTCTCAATCAGCTTTTTATTGGTTTGAAAAAGTTCTTAGAGAACCATCTCAAATCACAGTGATGGATGGAGATGTCTTTCTTAAATATACATAAAGTTGCAAGCTATCTATTTATCATAAACCGTGGAAAGCTATAGCTGAAAATTAGGTTAATAATAGGAAGTTGATATAGTTACATAATGAACCTAAATATGGAAAATTTAAATATAGAGGCAATGCTATGCTATAGTATTACGTCTATTTCTATGTGACTAAAACAAATAAAGGATAAAAGAACTAAATGTAATCATTTTTTTACTCTTTAGGAAATTATAATGCAGTTAAAGCTAAGGATAATTTTTAAAAGTAGCAAAACACACAGTCTTCAAGGCAGATTTTAATATGGATAAATAATGGCAAGTTTAGTGATATAGGTATCATTAGTAAGAACAAGGTAACAGTTAAAGAAATAATAAAAGATAAATACATTAAATTTAGATATTTTTATATAGAGTATAAAATAGGAAATATTCAAATGAATAGTGTATACTATAATTGAAATATAGAAAAGTTAGAGGAAGTGATAATATGTCTTTAAAGGAAATAATTGCTTATAATGTAGGTTATGGAGATTGTATATTATTACATTTTGAAAATGAATCACATATTAATGAAAAATATTACCTACTAGTGGATTTTGGTATTCGAAAAAATACTTCGAATCAACAGATTTCCAGTATATTAACATCCCACAGGGAAAGTAAAAATGGTGATAAACAAGATTTGATAGAAATAGTTGGGAATCAAATAGCCAGAATTGTAAATGGCAGTAATATGGATATTCTTGTAACTCATTTTCATGAAGATCATTATAATGGAATTAATAGAGCAAGCGCTTTTGAAAATCTAAATATTAAAAAAATATTTGTATCAAGGAAAGATATACCAAATGACTTGATACAATTTATTAATTTTCGAAAGATTACTATAGATTACTTGGAGAAAAAAGATGATTACACAATTTATCAATATCCTAATGGACAATGTGAAAAAATAAATATTCTTTGGCCAAATAAAGTTTTTGATAAGTTATCAAACAAACAAAATTTTTTGGATATACAATTTCCAAATTGGCATCAAATTAATGAAGTTCCTCCATCACCTGGTCTGATTGGTGAACATGATACATGCTTAGTGTTCGAAGTGAAAGGGATAAACGATAAATGGTGTCTTTTTGCTGGGGATGCTAGTGATAAGTTTAATGCTTATATAACTAATTCAATCCTAGTCGATGAGCCCGGATCTTGCTGTGAGTTATTTCCCTTATTATCAAGCAAATATCTCTTTATTAAAGCTCCACATCATGGAACAGAAAGCTGGCCACTAAAGGCAGCGGCGAGTAATTGTGAAGTCCTAATTACGATGGCTGATACTGGCGATAAATCTACAATATCTCCTGAATATTTTAGTAATACATCTATTACTAAAATATATATGATGAATTGTATGAATTGTAATGGAAAAGGAATTAATGGAGCCTGTTCCAAATGCACAGTATCACCTAACCAAGTAAACTTGAGCCAAATAATTAATTTATAAAGCGATTCTTATGTAGGAAGCCTTAGATTTGACCTTAATGAACTTCCTATTATGATTATTACCAGATATGGTTTGCTGAGTTGCAAACACCCATTATCAATATAACATACAGAATTCCCTATAATTTAGAGTTGAAGGAATGACATCTTTTACAATAGGAGGTATATAATGTCGAAAATATTTATAGATACCAATATTTTTCTTGATTTTTATCGAGCTAATAAGGAAACATTAAAAGTTCTAGATGAATTAAAAAAATATGCAAAGCATATAGTTTTTCCTCTGCAAGTATATGGTGAATATAATAGAAATAGGGTTGAGGAACTAGAGAAAATTTTACTTAATTTAAAAAGAATTATGAAAGTTGGATCATACTCAACTTCAATAATAAACGATTTGGATGAATTTAAAGAGTTACAAAAAACAAAAAGATTATATGAAGATAACTTAAAAGCACTTATAGGTAAAGTACAGGAAATGATAGACGACCCAAGTAAAGATTTAATATTTAATAAAGTAAAAGATATATTTGAATCAGATGGAATTATGATAATTAGTGCAGATAACAGCATTATTGAAAAGGCAAAGATTAGACAGTTATTAGGCAATCCACCTGGAAGTAATAAATTTTGTATTGGCGATGAAGTGATATGGGAATGTATATTATTTGGTGTCAAAAGTGATCTTGTTATAATTTCTAGAGATTCTACATATTCCCAAAATGCTTATATTATTAATGAGGAATATAAACAAGTTACAGGTAGAAAGATATTGAAAATTACAGAAAGCATAACAGATGCATTAAAATCAATTGGTGAGCAACCAAATGAGGAGATTGTTAAAATAGAAAAAGAACAAATGGATGCAAGTAAAGTTAATACTATGGGTTCTAAATTATGCGTACCGGATTACTGGAATATCAAGAAAATTGATGGGAATATCGCATTCGTTACTGATGGAAAAAGAGCGGGTTATACAAGTTCTCAACAAAATCCAGATATATCTTTTATGTGTCCATACTGTGGTAATTATGGTCCATGGAATGGAGTTATGTGCCTATCATGTGGGCAAAGATCGGAGCCAGACTAAAAAGCTATATCTCTTATAGATAATAGATGTGTTGCTAACTTTTTAAAAAAACACTAGGAAAACATTAAAACTAACTTCCCATTATTCTTAGCGAATTATACGAAGTTAGGCGCGAAAAAAACTCAAACCCTAGATAAGAGTCTGAGTCTAGTAAAAATATAGAAGTATGCCTAACTTAGGATAATTAAAATAGAACGAAACCGCGGGGCTATAATTAGAATCTATGGGGATTCAATAACCGACCTTTCCCACATTTGATTGATACGATGAAGGAATATTTAAATTCGTAGTGAAAAACATATAAAAATTATATTAGTTATAGTAATATAGGCATAGTTTCCCCTTCCCCATAATCTGATTGTTTTAATACTATGCAGTTTGTAAAGTGGTATGGGGGGATTTAGGAAATAAAGTACAGCGGTTAAGTTTGTTGGAACCGCAGTTTGGGCACTTGGAAAAATCTCTTCCAGTAATCTTTTGGATTAACTGGAGTGTTGATATTTTCTCTTCAAGTAAAATAGGTGTATGTGGATAACTTCTTGAACACCTTGTTATTTTTTGATATTATTATATGAGAGAATAATAAATATTGTATAATATGTATGATAATATAAATACAAAGGAGTTAAAATGACTGAGCTAATAAAAGTAACAAAAATAATGAAGACAACACCAATTCCCATCAGTTCAAAAATATTCACTAAAAAAGATTTGAAAAGAATCAGTAAGATATTTATAGATGAACATAAAAAATGCTGTGATAATGATAACCAAAGGGCAGTTCTTAACTTTAGTTGGACATTAGAAGATGGTAGTTTATTACAGACTGAATCAACAGAAATATTAGAAGAAAATAATGAAACTTTAGATAATGAAAAAACTACAAGATTACGTTTCTCTTTTTATGACCTTAAGGAAAATAGAGATATAACCCTCTCACTTATACAAGCGAGATTTAATGCAAGCGAAATACTAATAAGTAGTGATAATAAAGAATGGTCTTGCTCTATTATTCACTCATTTCATGAAGCTTTAAAATATGTAAAAACACAGAATAACTTCTTTTATAAATACAAATCATCAATTTCTAATATTTTACTTGTAATCAATTCCATTATTAGCTTTTTAATAACTGCCTATTTAGGTATATTAAAGCCTAATGTCCCATTCTATTTGTCTATAATAACACTTTTTACAGTAACCTATTTAGGATATTTATTCATTGTAAAACCAATAAACAACTTATTGTTGTACAAGTTGTGGTCATCTATAGAATTTGATTTTGGACCTGAAGATAAGAAAGTAGAAAAATGTAAAAGAAAAAAAACATTATGGTGGTTAAAATGGATTGGAGGTACATTAATCGGAGGCTCAATCATTGGGGCAATAGGTTCACTTATAGCATGGAAACTAACAAAATAATTTAAATTCAATTAATATGACAATATTTAGTAGTGCTAATACACTATTGTGGTCATCTTCATTGGGTAAATAGGCTCACTTGTTACTATTATGAAATTCTTTAGTATGAAGATACAGTTTGCAGCTAGTAAACCTATATCCTACGAATATATTTCTCACCATGAGAAATCAATTTTAAGCCACTTTTCCTATGTTCTTCATGCAATTGTACCTAAATTGATTTTCAGATTAATTTCATGAGCTTACAAAGTAATTTAATGCCTAAATGTATACTTCTTTTAAAGATAGATAAGTGAATATAATTTTCAAAATTGTCTATAATTTAAATATCCTTTTATTATTTTTCATAGTGAACTGTGAACTAAAGAAAACCATACTGTACTGGATTCCTCCGGTGCAGTATTTTTATTTCTATTTTTTATAATTTACAATCTATTTGTTACTTATCAAGGTTTACAAATTTTGCAAGCAGTGTATCCTTGACTTACTGCGCTGCTTTTCTTAATTGCAATACTACTCTTTTTTAAATATCGACAACCTTTCTTGTGGTATTTCCCCCCTGTATTTGTAATGTATACAGTGTAGCTCTTAGTAGCTTTTGTTGAATAAGAAGACTTGTAGTTTGTTGTATTTACGGTTGCGTTAACCTCTGAAGTTTGTAACCCTGTACCAATTAAGACAAATAATGCAGTTAAAAATGATATGAGTTTAATCTTAAAACCTTTCATTATCCTCACCCCCCCCAATAATTTTAATACACCTAGTAACTTCAACGTAAACCTTATATTTCCTTATCTTCAAAAAAATAAAACTCTGGTCTCCCAGAGCTCCTAACTATTAGTTAAATCTATTATAGATAATCTAAGTTCTAAATCTTAAATAAAATCCACCTACAAGTAGCCAACTCATATAGCTTATCTCATTGAGTAATGTATTGTTATTTTTATTGTTTTCTAAATCAAAAGTTTGAACTAATGTAGAGTCCTTCTCATATCCACAATTCTTAAACTCTCTCTATTTTATTAACAACACTAGTTACTTGTTCTTTTTTAGACATTCCAAACATTAATAATTCCCCCCTTATATTTAAACTCTCTCTAAAAAAATTCTCCTACTAATCTTCTTCTCCAACTCTATTATTATTGTTATACTGTACTATAAAATTTAATCCACTTCCTACCACATTATGTCTTACTGTACAATGATCCACAGAATCCATGCATGTACTTCTATTTGCTCTCTCAAATGCACTAAGTCCATCAATACCATTAGCATCCTTTATAGCTCCACTAAACACACTATCATAATCTATAGAAAAATTCTCATCTCTTGCTAATATAGAAGCTTTTATTTTATCTATTAATCCATAATAAGAATCATTAGGATAACCGTCTCCACCTTCTTGATGTGCTACTTTAAGTCTTAACGCTTCTGTTTTATCTATTACATTCCAATACAAATATGGTCCACTTACCATTGCTCTTGCTGATACAATATCTGTTAAATCTAACTCTTCTATCAACTGTTTTGAAATCGTTTCTGTACCTTGTTGAGTTAAAAATATTTCATTTGGTGTATTTATGTTACGATATTGAACAACAAAATCTACACAACCGTCCTTGAAATAAGGTCTAATCTTTTCCTTCATTGCTTCAAACGATGTGTCTATGTGTATAGGTTTAGGTGCCGTAAGTCCACCCAGCTTTCCCTCATAAGGCTGATATTTTGCACGTACCTGTGCATCAGTAAGAACTATCTTAACTACAGGTTTTGGTCCTATTTTAATATATTGAACACTTACATAAGCAGGTTTATTTAAATAGGTTATTTTATAAAAACTGCCTATCTTTCCTGCAATAACTACATTAGTTCCTTTATTCAGTTTACCAACTATTTTAGATGAAATACTTGCTGTACTTCTTAAAACTAAGTTTGCTATGGTTGTTTTTCCATATTGTATCTTATAAGCTGTAGCCAATACATTTATATTTTTAGTTTGTCCTACACTAATTTGATTGTCTCTAATAAATGGCATACCTACAACCATTCCTGCCAATACTAAACAAGTAACTTTATTTCTCAACTTATTCATTGATAAATCCCCCTTTAATTTTAAACTAATAATAAATCATAGCTAACCCTTTGTTTCGGTAGCTTAACAGTTCCTTGATTTTACTTATTCAACTACCCAAAGAATCTAAATAATTTTAACAATCTTAAGTTCTATGTATAATCAAATCATATAAGTGACTTAAGTTTACTTCTACATATTCTGAAATCGTATAAATAGTAAGTATATTCTTTCATAATTCTTTCTCGGTTTCATAATATTATTACCAATATTTTTCTTTTAATATATTATTAGTAATTCAAATAAATAAATCCTCCCTATATTACTCCATATAACTTACTATAATATAAATAAGTCTCATTATATTGTTATACTAAGTCTCATCCGCAAATCATTAAGTATTATTGCGGTGGACTACATTTAGAGCATGGGCTATAACCACCACTTTTAGCTTCTTCTAATGTAATTTGCCTAGCATTATCTGGGTTCATTCGACCACAATTATTTATTGAATGATATTTAGTTCCTGTGGCAGATAACCACACCATTACACTACTATTTGTTTGCTTAGGTTTTACACTTGGTTTAGGAGTTGGCTTTACAACCGTTTTAGGCACAACGACGACTACACTTTTACTAACTACTGTTGCTTCATTTTTAACAGCAACTTTTTCTTCAAATCCATTATAACTAGCAGGCTTTACATTAAAACTAATATCTTCACCATTTGATGTAGCAATTACAGTACCATTTTCATCTGTTCTATATACTTCTATATTTTTAGCCTTAAGTCTATCCATTACTAACTGTGTTGGGTGTCCATAACTATTCCCTTTTCCTACACTTATTACTGCATACTTTGGATTAACTGCATCTAAGAATTCTTGTGTTGTTGATGTATCACTTCCGTGATGACCTATTTTTATTACATCTGCTGAAATATCTAATTGTTTAGCAAGTATTTGCCCTTCTGATATGTCTTCAGCATCTCCCATAAATATAAAACTTTTATTTCCAAACTTGAGTTTAGTAATTATAGAATAATTATTATCATTACCGTATGTTAACGCATTAGGTGCTATTATTGTACATTCTGAATTTCCTATTTTAAATATTTCTCCTACTTTCGGTACAGATATTTTCATATTTTTAGCCTTAATTGCTAATATTACATCTTTGAATGTATCAGTTGTTGACACTGCTTTAGGCATATAAATTTTACCTATATCAAATGTTTTAATTACAGTGTCAAGTCCACCTATGTGGTCTTCATCTGTGTGAGTCCCTATTAGTACGTCAATCTTTTTAACACCTTGTTTATTTAGATAATCCACTACTAATTTATCATCAGCATTATTTCCCGCATCTATAAGCATGTTTTGAGTGCCTTGTTGAACCAATATTGAATCGGCTTGACCAACATCAATATAATGTACTTTTAGCTCTCCTAATGCTAATGTGGCTTCTTTTTTAACTGTAGTAGGTTTCGCTACCACTGGAAGTATAGCTGCTTTCTTTTCTTCAACTTTTGAAGCTACTTGTTTATTTGTAGTATTTACCGTTTTATCATTCCCACCATCTAAAAAAGCAAAAGTACAAAACATTATAAATGTTAAGGGTAAAGCAACATACAATTTTTTATTTCGTAGCTTCGGTCTAAAAATAGATTTAATACTCATTCCTGTAAATACTAAAAATGCCAATACAGAGATAATTCCTAAAAACATAAACATTTCGAAACATCCTTTCATTATCTTCCTTGATTATTTATATTAATTTACTTTCTAAAACTATAATGATTTTATAGTATGTAATATATAATTGGTCTTGCTAGTAATGCTAAAGAGTCTAATACTATTCCCATACCTAATATATTGCTATTAAAATCCATTCATATTATCTTATAGTCCCATTTCAATCATTATATCTGATATTTTACCTTGTATATCCAATAATTGTTCATCTGAACCATTCATCTGACTTTTAATATCTTCTAATTGTTCACTTAAGTTATCGAAATTAAGTTTTAATGATGCCTTCCCTGTATCCTCTGTATCATCCTTTATTTCTAACTCTTCTTTATGAAAAACAAAGTTCCCATATTTTTTATAATAAACATTTTCATCCTCTCTAATCAAACTTTCTTGTGGTAATTTTACATTATAGCTATAATTATTTTTTAATTTAAAACATCTAACAGTATGGTCATTGCGACACTCTACAACAACAGAAGGTGTTGTACCAACATTAGTTATTTTTAGAATTGTATAAATTTTATCTTCAATTAATTTATTTTTATTGTAATTTAATAAAAACACTAGAACTATTAAAATAGAAGTAATAAATCCAATACTTATTATAATTATTTTCTTACTCTTCACAATATTTCTCCCCTCTTACATTATGGCTTACATACCTTACATGGTTGATATCCTTTGCTATCAGCATCTTCCTTGCTTGTAAATTCAACTAAATTACTTGATTTAATCTTTTCAGCCCATGTGCAAGATGGTAAATGATATTTGTCCGACTTCGAAGACCCAACATATATATAAGATGTTGATGTATTAGTGGTGTTTGTTGTTGAAGTTGATGGTATTGATGTAGAATTATCATTATTTGTACTACCACAAGCAATTAAACCAATAGATATAATAGCTAAAATAAACAATATTAATAATTTAGATTTAATAATCTTTTTCATTGTACGCCTTCCCCTTTATATATAGATTAATTTAAACTCAATATTATTTGTTCAAGAAATTAAATGGTTTTACTTTCTCATTTAAATATTGTAATTCAACTTCTTTTTTATCAATATTATATTGGAGAGTACTTGCCCTATCCTTGTCTATTATTTTTGCATCAATCATTTCAAGATGTTCTTGTTTTAATGTATTCTCAAGCACTTCAATCTTGTTATAGTCACTACTATAACTAATTCTATTGATACCTATATATATTGGCATCATCAGTATTAATGTAAGTATCAGTGCCAATAATATTTTTAAATAATTATCTATTGTTATTGTTATCTTTCTCATTGCGTCCCTCCTATATCTTATATATATTCCATATTCTACATATTCTAATTAAATCCTTCCATTAACTTATAAATATTACACATTGACTTTTTGACATAACAAAATAATAATATTTTCGCTTATACTCTAATATAATTATTTTTAATACACATAATAAGCACCTATAAATACTAAAATAGGTGCTTTACAATATATATTATAATTCCTTTAAAAGTTGTTAAAACATTAGATAAACGTTAGCTGTGTATTTATAACAATGATTAGCATGATATGATGCTGGCATATTAAACTTCAACTGAACATTACTATTTTTTAAAACTTATAACTTTATGAAGCTTATCAATTTATAAAGGAATTTATTTTTTAATATAGAATATGTATTATATAAATTTAAATGGAGGTATATTATGGATATAAGCAATTTAGATATTATTAATTTTAATAAAATAAGCCCGAAGATAGAAAACTACTTTAATATTGATTTAAAAGTAAAAACCTCTTTAAAATACTTAAAGGATAGGGACGTTTTCTTTTGGGATTGCATTAATTCATTATATCTAATTAGTGATTTAGCTTCTGATTCCACAAAAGATTCACTACAATCCCCTATTACCATTCTACGCAATAAATATATAAACTGTGTTGTTTCTAGTT
Organism: Clostridium bowmanii; assembly: GCF_018861315.1. Taxonomy (GTDB): domain Bacteria; phylum Bacillota; class Clostridia; order Clostridiales; family Clostridiaceae; genus Clostridium_AD; species Clostridium_AD bowmanii. The sequence goes on from NZ_JAHLDL010000004.1 coordinate 135,624, forward strand.
ATAATCTACTATGCGCTAATATGCAAAGTGAATTTGTACTTTATATAGACAAAGTTATGAGATTATATGGCTACTAAACTATTTCAAGAAAAATTCAAGTGAAATTGTACCATGGTTAACTGGCAAAAAAAATAAAGACTTTATTCCTGTAAGCAAAACACGATACGCAATGGACCATAATCAAGATTCAGGTACATTATATTCAATGCTAAGTGGCTATACGCATCTTAAAACAAAATCAATTTCACAGAGTGATTTAGGTGGACTTTTCTTACCTGAATTTACTGATGAAGCCTTTTTAAAGCTTGTTATATCTATAATTGACATGACAAACGTGTTATACGAAATTATATCTATGCCATTCCTCGTTAAATATAGAGATTTTTGCTGAAGAAGGAGTAGCTACTAGCGAATTTGAAAAAAAGCTTAAAATATCTTTAAAAATGAATGAATTTATTAATACAAATATAGTTATTTTGTCATATCAACAAAATCCTGAAATGATTTTACAATCTTTGAAAGAATATGGAAATACAGAATATATAGAGTTTTTAAAAAATGTTGTTCCGAACTAAATCTCTTTCCTTTCTTGTTATATTTAAGTTCATTTTTCTTCAAAAATATTAAAGACCTGAAGCTATATTTATTAGCCTCAGGTCTAAAAATATTATGATACATTTGACATTCTACATCTTTATGCTTTATTTATTTTCAGTCTAATCTTTAAATTCTTTTTATTCAGCACATCCAAAGGATTTCATGCCTTTCATTGCAACTAGAACCTCATTTGGGTTTGCAAACTTTTGCTCATTAATATAATCTCTTAAAATATTCTTAGAAATTTCCGACATAAAAATACTCCTTACAATTTTGGGATAAATAGCTCATCTCAATTATTGCCAAGAAAGAGTACTTCTTATTCTGTTTACACAAAATTATTTACAGGCTCCAGTTTTCATAAGATGCTTATTAACCCAAGAACCAAAGAGCCAATTGGCTCTTTGGTGGGGGTTATTTATCGTAAAAATCATATTCACCATCAAATTCAATTTTTTCAGTATGACAACTAGGGTACTCGTTTATATCTTCTATTTGATTTTCCAAATTAGTAATCTTATCCGCCATATTTACGTTGATGTTGATATTATTAGCAAGCTTATCTTTTAAATAATCAATTTCGTTTGTTTGACTATCTATAAGAGCTAGCATTTCTGAAAGTCCATATATAGCATCATTCGAAAACTCTTTAGCTTCTTTCTTATCCATAATAGCCACTCCTTATAATTTTACGATACATTCCTTAGGGGCTTTATCATTTCTCAAACCTTTGAATATTGGTTGTCGCAAACCACCGCTAGCTGTTTTCATCATAAATTTTACCACACATACAAGACTAAGCTCTATCCACGCAGCAGTATCATTTCCTGTAGGTAAATCATTAAAAGGATGGGAATTTAATTTAGGGGTTGATTCAATTACTTGAAAATCTTCTGATGATATTCCCATAGTAACATGTCCTTTGTATATTAGTTGATTACCCGAATATTGTCCAAGGACAATGCTAATTACACCTTTTCCTTTAAGGATATATCCACATACCACAAAATCATCATCCAATAAATATTTAATTTTTATCCAGTCTTTAGTTTTCTTGTCCTGATAATATTTACTATCCTTTTGTTTAGCAACTATTCCTTCTAGATCATTTTGTTTAGCGAGTTGATAAAATTGTATTCCCTGTTCCTCTATATATCTAGAAATAGCAATACGTTCATTTTCTTTAATAACCTTTTCAAGTAACTTTTTACGTTGCATTAATGGTAAATCCATAACTTGATGATCGTCATAGTAGAGAATATCAAAGGCCGTGAAAGTGGCTGGAAGTTTAGCTGCAGCAAGTTGAATTTTAAATGTATTTGCCAATACAGACCTCCTTTGAATCTCAAAAAAATCTGGTTTTCCATCCTTAATGACTATTAATTCACCATCTAAAATACAACGTTTTTTAACTTGTTTATGTATATTGGACAGTTCTGGAACCTTAGAAATCATTTTAACATCTCGTTTGTTACGTATATCTGTCGAATCATTATTAAGATAAGCAATACATCTGTGACCGTCTAATTTTAGCTCATAGATATAACTAGGGCTATCAAATGCGTCTTGCATTTCACCGATTAACATTGGCTTAATTCCTTTAATATCGAACATATCCATTATGCGCCTTTTGGAACTTTACGTTTTGTCTTAGACTTTGGTGTCTTAGGTATTTCTTTAGCTTTATTTTGTTCAATGCTAGCCTTTAATGCATCCATAAGGTTAATAATATTATCTGGAGTTTCAGATTTAGAAGCAACAATTTCTTTACCAGCTATTTTTGTTTCAAGTAGTTCACGCAGCTTTATCTGGTATTCATCCTTGTATGTTGCTGGCTCAAAAGGAGTTATCATAGAGTTAACTAGAGCTTTTGCCATCGTAAGTTCAGCATCTACTATAGCTGGTTTATTATAAGATTTTACAACATCTTTTATTTCGTCTTCGTAATACATAGTAGAAATTAATATCCCGTCTTCACGTGGAATTATAGCAAGTAAAGTCTCTTTTGTTCCCATAACAGTTTTACCTATTGCAATTTTTTGTTCGGACATAAGTGCAGCACGTAGAAGCTCAAATGCTTTATCTCCACCAGCTTCAGGAGTAGCCTGATATGTTTTATCATAATAAATAGGTGATATTTGATTTAGTTGTGCAAAGTGCAGTATTTGTATAGATCTTTCTTTTTCAGTTTTAATTTTATCTAAGTCCTCATCTGTTACGACAACATAATGATTTTTATCATATTCATATCCTTTAATAATATCTTTTGTTGTAATTTCCTGTCCGCAATGACTACAAGATTTTTTGTATTTTATTCTCGAATTATCTTCCTTGTGTAGTTGATTAAAATGTATGTCGTTATCTTGAGTAGCGGTATACATTGATATTGGAATAGCAACAAGACCAAATGATATTACCGTTTTATGAGCTACAGCCATTTAAAAACACCTCACTTTTTTAGTTAGTATAACCATAGTGTCACCTTTTTAATATTAATCATTTAATTGTTGTTAAATTTATGAAAGTGCTAAAATAATGTCCTAATTTGGCAAATGAAAATACTTCTAAAAATTAAGAAAGTAGTATATAATAAATACGAACTGATGTTCTAATAATTATAATGAGCTGCAAAAAGGAGGATGCTTATGAGCAGACTGATATTTCATATAGATGCAAATAGTGCTTACCTCTCATGGGAAGCATCATATAGACTTCAACAAGGAGAGAAATTGGATCTTAGAACGGTACCTTCTGTAATAGGTGGAGATGAAGAGAGTAGACATGGTATTGTATTAACTAAATCAATACCTGCTAAAAAATTTAATATTAAAACGGGAGAAACTTTATATAATGCTAGGGCAAAGTGTCCAGGGCTAGTAGTAGTACCACCAAGGTATTGGCTGTATATGAAATGCAGTTCAGCTATGAATAAAATATTTCAGGAATATACTCCACAGATTCAAAGATTTAGTGTAGATGAAAGTTTTTTAGACTTTTCAAATATGGAGCATTTATATCCTGACTATATGGTACTCGCTGAAACTATAAGCGAAAGAATAAAAAAGGAACTTGGATTTACAGTAAATATAGGGATTTCAAATAATAAGTTGCTTGCTAAAATAGCATCAGATTTTAAGAAACCGGATAAGATTCACACCTTATTTCCACATGAAATAAAAAAAAAGATGTGGCCACTTCCTGTGGAGGATTTATTTATGGTAGGTAGAGCTACAGCTCCCAAACTACATAATTTAAACATTAATACTATTGGTGATTTAGCAAACTATGATTTAGAAACTTTAAAATATAAATTAAAAAGTCATGGTCAAGTAATTTGGAATTTCGCCAATGGGATAGAATTTTCAGAAGTGCGAAAAAGTAATTATATTCAAATGAAGGGTATAGGTAATTCAACAACTATAAGATTTGATGTTGAAGATAAAGATACAGCTCATAAAGTGTTACTCTCCCTATGTGAAACTGTAGCTATGCGTTTAAGAGATTCACAGAACTGTTGTACAGTAGTGAGCATAAGTGTTAGAGGCAGTGACTTAATCTTTTATTCTCGCCAAAAGAAATTAGAAGTAGCAACTGATTCTACTCGTAGAATATACGAAATAGCATGTTATCTATTTGACAATGTGTGGAAGGGTAATGCAATAAGGCAACTAGGTATACACATAACAGGGTTTTGTGGGAATGATTTTTATCAGTGTTCTTTACTTGATACATTTAATTATGAGAAAGATAGAGAAATTAATAAAACTATAGATGAGTTAAGAGTTAAATTCGGTTCAGCAATTATAGTTAAGTCATGTTTTCTACATTCAGGGCTAAGTGCAATGTGTGGTGGAATGGCAGATGGAGAAGATGATTACCCATTAATGAGTGCCATGCTATAGAGGAAGGAGATATTAATAGTAGATGAAGGTTATAGCATTACCAATAGAAATGGTTTCTTATACAGATAACAAAGGAAATATAAAACCTATAAGGTTTAGAATGCAAGTAGGCGAGGAGCCTATGCAAGTTATAAAAATAGATAAAGTAATAGTAAAAGAGACTGAAAGACTTGCAGGTAACATTATGCTTGTGTATAAGTGTCAAAGCTTAATTGAAAATACAACAAAACTATTTGAGATTAAGTATGAGTTAGGTACCTGTAGGTGGATATTATTTAAAATCTGATAGGATGAGGGATATATGATGAAATTAATGTGTAAGTGTGGGAATATAGAAGATATTAAAACTGACATAAATGTTGAAAAGTTTATATTTAGAAGCAGTGAAGGTGGTATTTTAGTAATGGCCTGTAAGAAATGTAATGAAGAAGTATCTATCGTGTTAAAGAATAATTAGGAGTTCCAGGAGACTGGAGCTTTATTTTTATGTTTAGCAGGAAATGGAATATTTATGTAGAAATTATTAGGTGCATTAATGAGTAAAAAGGGGGGTGAACATATGAGGAATAAGCTAAAAGACTTGAGTGTCGTTTTAATTTGTATCTTCTCATTTTATTTATTAACCAATTTTGCAGTACCAGTAGAAGCAACTACATCCAAACAAGTACAGGCTGCTGTAAAAGTTACTGCAAGTGTAAATAACAAGACACCTAAACAAAATTCAACAGTTAATGTTACAGTAAATGGCCCTGCAAAAGGTTCTGTTAAAATAGTTTGCCATTATAAGTCTACCAATACTACATATAATGCAACTATAGGTACGAATGGTAAAGCAATAATACCAGTTAAGATAAGCCGGGCCACTAAGGGATATGCAGTAGTTACTAATGTATCTGTAACTTACAAAGGCAAGGTATATACTACTAAAACCTCATTTACACCTAAATAAGTATAGCAAAGATTGAAGTTGAAAAAATCTAACTTCAAATTTTTTATTTTGTATAATATATAAGCTTATTGATAGGTCATACGTGTACATTATCTATTGAAGGTTGCTCATGTTAGGTAAGTAATTTGCTAGGTTTAAAATATTGAGACATTGCCAATACTTCTAAATAGAGGTGATGGACATGTCTTTTATTATTGCTGTATTAAAAACAAGAGATTTAGGTTCAATAAAGAGAAAATTAATTACTATGTACATATTAAATGTAACAGATATTATATTTACGATTTTACTAGTCAACACAGGTATGTTCTTAGAAGTTAATGCTGTTATGGCGCCATTTGTAAACAATAGGCAATTATTAAGTATAATACTTAAGGTAGTAATTCCATTTGTATTATTGCTGGGGGTATACAAAAGAATCAAAGAAGCTACAGAAAAACAACTATACCAATCAAGCATTATTGTTAATGGGTGTTTAATATTTTATGGACTTATAAATGTATTCCATATTGTTTGGAGCATATTGTATATTGTGATGAAAATTTAGAAAAGGTAAGGGTAAGGGTAAAATTTCATTATGAATCAATAAATCGAAGCGACATAAGATAAAATTTTTTTTAGCTTGAATATTTATAAGGAAAGTGGACAAATTATTTAATATATTTAACCAATTAATTATATATCTTCCCTTAAGAGCCTATTGATACAAGGCTCTTTATTTTTTTGTTTTTAATACTGATTGATATTTAAAAGGTTTGTCAATAATTTAGAAAGTTAAGGGGGTTATTGGTATGCTTAACAATTTAAAAGTTGATTTTACTAGTTTAGAGGATTTAGAGATATACGAATGTTTATTACAAGGTAGAATTTCGAACTTCCCATCGGGTTTTTGGGCTAATAGAAGTACAGAAGAAGCAAAAGATGTTGCTATTAAGTTATTGAAATATTTAATTGATGAAAGACTTAAATTCAACAAAGAGGCGGTAGAGAGAGAAGTTTGCAAGAAGTTCTTAACTAGGTACAAGCTTCATACTGCTTCAAAGTTATTTGGACGTTCAGCTATTCGTTACATAATATGTACGTATCCAGAGATGAATTATCAACCTTGGAAGTTTAAGCAAGATAAAGTACCACAGAGTTACTGGACAATTGAAAAAAATAGAGTTGATGCTTTACAATACTTATTTGAGGTAGAATTGCAATGGAATATAAAGAATGTAAGAGAAAAATTATCTTGGAGTGTTCTTGAAGAAAATAGGTTAGGTACGTTACACAGATATTATCCTAGTTTATTTAAAATATTTAAAGCTGTATATCATTTTGATGTATGTCCCTGGGAAATAATAAATGGTGAAGTTCCTAATGGTACATGGGAAAGTGAAAATAATAGAATTAGTGCTGTGAAATGGTTGATTATTAGAATGAAAGAACAAGATGAAGAAATTGACAGAAAAGCTTTTGAAAAGTATGGATTAAGCATGCTGTTAAGTAAGTATTATGGTGATAATGTAGGAAGAGCTATAGGAGAAGCAATCGATGTTGAAACAACATATCTATTGTAATAATATCACCATAAAGTAAAAGTTCATAGTTTTTGTTTTGGAATAATTATATAACCATATTTTTCTATCAACAACAACATAATACTTTTAATTGATTGAATTAAAATATATCTATAATAATATTTCCTAAGGTGATTAATATGGGAAATAAGAAAAAGTATCTAAGTTTTGTTTTGGGATTGGACATAGATATTTAAGATGTATTATAATTGTAGTATCTAAATTTAACAGGGGGCAGCATTATGAATAGAGAAATAGTTTTATTTGTTTTGGGAGAAGAAATTTAAGGTAATTTACAAACGTATATAAACAATTTGACAAACATTTCTATGGAAATAAGAAATACAACTAATATTCAACAGCTTTTAAGTGAAATTGAGACAATAAGTATTTTGATTAAAGATATTAAGACAATAATAGATATTAGTGAAAAGACAATAACTTACACTATTGAGACAGATAGGCATAGGGACGAGGTTAGAAACTATTTTATAGAATTATTTCAATTACTTGATAGAATAAATTGTGCTATTAGGGATGAAAATGATGAATTATTACAAAATTACAATGAATCTCTTAGACAGACAATATCAGAATACAATTAAGCTCCAATTGATTTCTTAAAATACCGGATTATTCAAAAGAATTTTATATTACATGATTTAAGTATATTTAAAGATAGCCTCTTATTGATTTATATGAATTTAAGTTGTGAAATTTTTAATCATAGCAATTCGTACTTTTTTAACATATAATATCATCTATTAATGGTATATAATAAAAAAGAGGTGACTAAATGAAATATTCATCGAAAAAGGAATTCTTTGCTGTTCAAGATAAATTGTATGATGCAATCGAAAATATATTTAAAGAAGAGATCATATCGAATATAGACTATAAATTAATTGAGCAAGGACTTTTTTATACACCAGACAGAGATATAATAATTAGTAGGAAATTTACTGCTAATATTTATGTGTGGTTAAAAGAAATACAACAGTTAAAGGGCAATATAATTGATGAAATATCATTATGCTTGGCATATGACAGGATATATTCTGAATTTAATAGTCCAATAAGGGGTTCATTAAAATTCATCGAGAGAGAGCGGTTTTTAAAATTATCAATCTACGATTTATTTACATTTAGAGAGAAACTGGCACTTTTAATTTACCAAATATTTAACAGGCAAATTAAAATTTTTAAAAACAATTACATATGCATTAACAATAAAATAGAGAAAGTAAAAAAATTAAAGAAATTAGAAAAAAATGAAATTAGTTTTGAAAAAATCAATATTGGATTACAAAACATTGATATTTATGAGGAAAACATTACTTGGATTAATAATGATGAGTTTGAATTAATAAAAGATGTTATTAATCAACTTAGTACCAGTGAACATGTGAAAATATTCAAGGAAATTAGGCACCCGTTTACACATAGAAGTAATCCAGGAATAGATTGTCTTGGATTGAGAAGCTTTGAATTTAAAAAAGTAGATGATTTAACACGTAAAATGCAAATACATTTTGATACTGAGCAAGGAATAAAAAATGCTAAGGAATTAAACTATGTAATCAAATCGGCAATTCCATTAGAAAAAGAAATAAAGTTTGATGAAGCTATTGGCGATGTATTAGCTACTTGGAAATTATTTATTGATGGTTTGGAAATGCTACTTAAATCTGTGGAAATATTAAAGGCAGAGGTAAGTAAAGTTAATTAACATATTTATAAAACTGAATAATTCATAATAATACCGTATTATTTGAAAGAATTTTACGGTATTATTATGCCGTAATTAAAAAATGCACCTTGCATCTCACAATGACCGCAAGTATTTTTATATTTTATCCTTGAATTATCATCTTTGTGGAGTTGGTTAAAATGAATGTCATTATCTTGTGTAGCAGAGTACAGCGAAATTGGAATAGCAACAAGGCCAAAAGAAATAAATGTTTTATGCGCAATAGCCATCAAAAACACCCCACTTAACTTTGACGGACATACAATTATAATTAAAGGTGTACCAGCTAATATTTGTAAACAATGTGGTGGGTATTATGTAGAAAACAATATAGCCTTAAAGCTTGAAATAATAATTGAAGATGCAAAAAAGAATAAATCAGAAACATTAGTTATTAATTATTCGTAAATCGCAACTTAGGGAGTTAAATTTTAAGTAATGGTTACTTATTATTTAAGGCACAGATAATGAATCTGAAGGAGATTAAACAAATTTAGACTGATGAACGAACTTACCAACAGAAACAATACTTGAAATAAAAAAGGAAATGATGAAGTAGAAAAACAAAACGACTGTTGATTCCAATAAATGGTTGCGGTGAAAAATTAGCTATAAACCATTTTATTTTATTACAAAGCTATAAATTGGCTAAAAACACAAAAGGATATGTGATTTTAATGTCACATACCTTTTGGATCAATCTAGAATAGAATAGTTGTACCTCTGGCAGAGTTTAACTATGGCCAGTGCTAAGCTAATACAATATGTTTGGACAAGGCTTATATTATCTATCCAGGGTGTTATTCAATTGAAGAAATTTGTTCATCAGATATAGTTGTTAGTTGTACATTGAGTTTTTTCATGTGTAATTCTTGAATGCAGTATTGGATGTATAATTTTTGCGAATATAGGCACACAACATTATAAATCTGATTTGTTGTACTATTGGTTTTTATTGCCTGAATATCCAAACTACGTAACATATCTAAAGCGCTTAAATTATTTAGTACTAAGTTAATGTAAGTATTATCTTTAACTATATATTGTGTTTGTTTTTTATTAAATATTTGATTTTCTAATAATTCTGGAAATGCTACACCTATTATTTTTCTATCGAAATCACCTGTTCCCATTAGATTTAGAAGATTAATAAAACAGTCTTTTTGTGGTATTAGAAGAAGTTCATTTACATAAATATTGCTTGTAGATAACATTAGTACAAAGTCTTTATTCTTTGTAAAAATTATAACCCTATTAATAACATTTCTTTTGTTTTTTAGTTCTCTTATTATTTGTGTTTTTGCCTCACAAGTTAAAATTTTTGGAACATCATATATTAGATAAGCTATCTTATCAGCAGTTGTGGCTGCAGCTACAAATTGCATTCCTCTATTTAAATTGTTTTCCTTTTTATACTCAGCGGAAGTAAAAACTTTCATATTTGGAAGGAGGTATTTTAGTTCCGATGCCCTAGCTAATCTTCTTTGAGCAGGTATTGGCTTAGTAGCTACTATTATGGGAACCACACCTATACTCTCTAAGTATGCTTTACCCTTTATACCTAGTGTTATCAAATCATATTTTCTGATTATTATCTTTTCTTTTTCCATTTTTTCTAGTTTGGTTCTACAGTACCTTTTAGGGTAAATAGTTAAAGGTAGCTTAGCATTGCAAGCTCCGGTTTCATTCAGAGCTAATAGAAACTTCATATCTCTTTCGGTTAGTTTTATCATTTTTTATCTCCTTTTGTATCTATATTTTTAAGCATAATACATATAAAACATTTAATAATTTCTTTGTTTACTTTCTTCTATTTATTATTATTACATTATAATTTACTTTGATAATTTTCCTAAAGACCTCACTACTTTTTACTACATTTACTTTGTAAATCTTGCCTCAATTTTTCTTTTGATTTTTTATCTTTTTCATTTCTTATTACCTTCTTTCTTAAAGAAAAGAATCTCTTTTTTCTTTATATATCTATATAGTCATCTTTCTTTTTTTATATAAAAAATAGAAATATTTATTTTTAATGTTTATTTTTTGTAAGCAAAAAGTTCTATAGGTAACAGGGGTTCGCGTTGTTGGGGTTTTGTGGTAGGAATTTATTGTGGTGCAACGCTTATTATATAAATGCCCCTATTTCTTTTCTTAAAAATGACAATTTTATATTATTAAGCAATAAATTGTATTGGACAAAGCTTAAATATAGGGTATTAGTAAGGTAAGCCTACATTTGAATTTTTACTAGGTGCAGTGCTTATTAATAAAATGTTATTTATAGACATATTCATTATTCCAAATATTAGCACTTATGCACTGTTATAGTATGCATTTTATATCACTTTTTTTAATAATTGTAACAGTCATAAGACCCTGTCCTTTTGTTTCTTTTCCCTCGACTAAATAAGATACATAGTTATAACTATCATCATAAAAAAAATGTGAATATCTAAAAGAATCTATGATGTATTTAATCTCTATGTTGTCCACATCAAAGAACCTAGATTTGGCTATAGTGAATATAATAAGAACTGGTTCTTTATTGTAATTTGGTTTCTCTTCCATTCGATTTATGCCTTCAATAATTAAATACATAAGTGCATTTTTGATTTTAACAAACTTTTTCAAATAGTCTATTTTTAAAAATGGGACAAAGTTAAAATCCATAGTAAATATCTCAGTTTTACTATCATAGAAACATTTAGGAATTATAGGGTCTAAGGCTGTTTGGAATACTACATCTGTTATAATTTGTAACTCATGTAAATGTATCATTTCTTCAATGTAATCTGTTTTAATTGTTTCAAATTTTTCACAAAGATTATGATAATATTGTATATTTACATCTTGATATGTTTTAATAGGATGCTTATTTAACTCATCTAGCAAGGTACGGTACAGAGTATATTTACCTAATTCATCGTAAAATTCTTCTTCATTTTCATTTATCATTTTTAATAGCTCCTTTAGAATTTTTGTACAAGGTATTTAGCCCCTTTGTCACGGCTGGTTTGTTTAAAAATACGAAAATTCAAACCTTCTTTAATCTTATATAGCCAAACGGTATAAATAATATAAAAAAGTAGTAAATATTATTAGAAGGCCACTATTGAGTATAAAACATTTTCAATACTTGTTTCATTTTTGCGCCTTTTGTTATACTAAATGTTATCTGAATAGTGAAACTATTTAATCAAAGTTTTACAAATGGCGCTTTTGTTATACTGGTACTCTAATAAATGTTAAATAATGGTTTGTAATAAGCTTTATTAAAGTATAATAATTTATATTGATAAGTAAAAGTTTCATTTTAGGTCCTAAAATGAAACTTTTACATTTAACTGGTAAATTTGATCTGGAAGCAGTCTCGTTTTTGAGACTTGTTTATATAGGACAAATATTATAATACATTCAAAGTAAAGAATTAGCACGTTATGTTACATTCAAAATGAAATTTTTAAGGTATAGTCAATAGCAATGGTTACCGCTACTTTTAAAACTATCTAATTCTATCATAAGTTATTTAAAATCTATCTAAATAATCATTGACACTTTGATTTCGTTAGCATATAATAAGTTTAAAGATAAATAATGAATAAGTTTAAAGTAACCATTTAATTTATCTAAGATTATGCGAGGAGTGATTGCTATGGAACATAAAAATTTAATTTTGGACCTCTTGGAGGATGTTTCCACATTGAAGAAGATCATTGGTCAACATGAAATGGAAATAACCTCTTTAAAAAACTCTATTAATTACCTTAGTGTTGGACTTGAACAATCAAATTTAAATGAGCATTCTGAAGAAAATGATGGGTCTGGGAAAACTCGGGTGTCAACATTGAAATCAATTATATATTGTATCGAAAAATTTAATTTGATTTTAAAAGATGTACCTAATGCTAAAGTAAGAAAAACAAGGAGAGCTGAAAATTGCGATGTAATAATTAATACTCCTAATAATGTAATACAAATTAGGGTATTCACATCCAAGTCATATTCTAATGACCATGCGGGTGGATGGCACAGGATATCTAAATCTAAGGTATCGGATATAAATGTATTTATAATTGAATTTAAAGATAATTACTCTGCATTTATATTGACTAAGGACGAACTAATAGACTTGATGAGCCATAAACTCAAAGATTCATTAGATTTATACCACTTCTACTTCAACATTAAAAATGATGCAAATGGTAAGTTATTGCTCACAGAAGAAAGAGATGGTATCGTTTCAGCAAGTGATTTCTTTGAGAACTGGACTTTAATTAATAATTTCATTAATTAAAACGGTCTTATTTTTTGTTTAAGAGACAGACAAAAATACCATATTAGCTCTATTATTAATATAAACAAAATATATTGAGGAGTGATAATAATGGAACTTTACCTATAGTCCATGAAGTGATATATCCAGATGAGTTACTTCATATTCTTAAAGATACTATTGATAAAAATAATCAAATTTATGAGGATTACAGTAAAAATAAAATTCAATTAGATTATTTGATTAAAGCATTAGACCCTTTATTAAAAATCCGGGAGGAGGGTTTGACATTCCCCAATATTGACATCACACAAATTCCAGATGGAAATACCGTAAAAGAAGTAAAACTTGATATTAGAGATGAAAAGTTGATTTTTAAATGCATTGACATTCAACAAAAACTGCTTGCTAAAGTGTTTGGATAATTTAAAATTATTAAAAATAAGCAATGTCGTGAAATTAAACTTTCGCGACATTGCTTGTTTTTCAATTTCTATTATAATTAACTCATTAAAATAAACTGTATTTTTTAAAATTATTAGTAATTCAACAATATTCAACGATATATAGAATTATAGTGAGCTTAACTTACATAATAGCTATAAAACGCAATAATTGGTTATTGTTAATTCATATTTATTGTGGTAAATTTATATTATCAAATATGTAAAATACATTAAATTATAAAATACATCAAATATATAAAATTTTTAAGGGGGTTTGTATTTTGAAAATTCAAACTTTATTTAACAGATGCTTAGAAGAGGAGGAACGTAAAAGTGGTCACAGCATTACACTTCAGGAAATATCTGATGTGACTTTATTAAAAGTAGATGTCCTAAAATTAATAAAGACATCGCATTATCATGATATTAGTATTTTAGCCATTGGGGACCTTCTTACTATAGCAAATTACTTTAAAATTAAATTTCATGATTTTATAATAATTGAAGAAGATATTCAAATTTCCACTGAAGCTAATGAAGACAATAATGAACTAACTAAACAAATATTATCACCTTCATATTGTCGCACAGGTGATGAATTTAAAAGATCATTAAGCAATAGTAAAAATTACAATATTTATGAAGCTGTGCCTACATTGATAGACTCACTCTCAGATTTAATTGATAGAAATAATGGCATAATATTAGCTGGAGTTAGTTCAAATATAAATATAAAATATAGGACAAACGATGTACTAGTTCGCTTCTTCGCAAAAGATAATCAAATAATTATTAAGGATATACTTTTTGGTAAATCTATTGCGCTTGATCATAGAGAATTGTTTAAAGAAATATATAAAAAATATTTCTTTAAAACAAATAAATATTCAGTACAAACAGCAGCAGATGTAGCTATATTAATTTCACTTATTGAAGGTATGTCAATAGTATAACTGACCTTATGAAAGATGTATATTACATGAGAATATATAAACCAAAAAAAGAAATGGGGGTATTAATATGAAAACAACATCATTTCAGGAGTGGCTAGATGGAGTTAAACTAAGACACAATATATGTGAGCAAGACTTTGTATTTAATATATTGTGTACTTATGGACATAAATTATGGGCTAGTAACACTGAGCAAGCAAGTTATAGCAAAGACAGAGTTAATATTAAATCAGCTGTTGATGGTGCTAAGTTTGCAAAAATAGAATATATTAATGATAGATTTATACTATCAGGTAATACAGATGCACATCAGTACAAAGGGATGATAGAACAGGATATAACATTGAATAGAAACAAATGGGAACGAATAAAAGAAAAGATAAAGCATTACAATAGATACAAAGGTAAAGAAGGATCAATGGAAATTGATAGTACTAATGTAGAAGAAGTGATGGGTTTATTTGTAGTAAGATAAAATATGAAAATTGTTACTATCCTTTCGGTTTGTAATTTATTATGAGGATTGGGAGGATTTTTTAAAATTATAAAGTAAACGAATGTTTTATTATACTAGTGGCAGTAAATATGAAGGTGAATGGTCACTAGGAGAACGACATATTTTAACCTAGTTAAGTGTCTACCTATCTATCTCTATTGCGTTTACTATCAATAATTAAAGAAAGCACCTATAAATTAATATAGATGCTCTTACTGAATAATATTTTTTTATATAGTATTTATTAGTAAGAGGATTAATAGTAAATCCATATTTACAACCAACTTTAACCATTGCTAACCCTCCACTAAAAATATTTACCTTATCAAATTGAGGTTTAATAATGATTTTACTAGTAGTGATTTGAGAATACTAATTATTTAATATGAACGTTCTATATATAGTTTATAAAAGTAGACTTTTATGAACTATATTTTTATCAATTTGGCAAGTGTTGAAAAGGCACTAGTTAAAATGTCTGTTTTATATAGTGAATGTATCTATTGTTATTTTATTATTAATTTAGCATTAGCAATGTCTATGTATATTATTGTTATTTTTACTGCATAATAATTTTATAACCTTTTACTTTAAAGCTAAAAAAAGGAACTTTAAATAATTGAAAATTGTAATTAATCGGAACATTTAGATATATTATGGTGATTATTTGATGTTTTCAAGCCTAAATGAGTGTAGTAAATTGAAAAATTTATAGCATGATGAATTACGATTATATAGAAAGTTAAAGACTTACCATCGGATTTCTCTAGTCCTATGCTCTAAGAATGTGGCAGGATGACCGACTACTAATGTTCTGTAGTCAAACACCTAAACATATGAACTCTATATTGTCATTGGCAAAGGGGAAAATTCTCTGAAAAGATGGGTGGTTAGAAATGACCGAAATTATTAAAAATAAAGAATATGCCTTTGTATTAGATATAAACGACAAGAAATTATCTCCTACAAATATTAAAAATGCTTGGTTTCTTATTAGAAAGCAAAAAGCAACTATTATTATTAAATATCCTATGGTTATTAAATTAAAAAGGGAAATACTCAATTGTGAGTTAGACAATTCAGAACACATTTTTGGTCATGATGATGGTTCAAAATATGTTGGTATATCAATTGTACAAAAATGTAAAACTAAAAACAAACCTACGTTGAAAGGTACTATTATACTACGTCAAAATGTTAGTGCTTTAATGAGAGTTAGAAGACATCGTCGTGCTTATCGAAGGTCTAATAAAAGATATAGACCTAGGAGAGTTAATAACAGATTTAACAGTAATAAAAAAGAAAGAATATCTCCGACTATTAAACAAAAACGTGAAACTATCCTTAGAATGATACATATACTTAGCAAATATATCAATATAAGAGAATATCATTTGGAAGATGTAGTAATAGATATAAAACTATTAACCGAAGGGAACAAGTTAGACATAGGTCAATATCAAAAACCTAACAGAATGAATAAAAATTTAAGAAAAGCAACAATTATAAGGGATAATTATAAGTGCATGGAATGTGGTAAAACTAATTGCAAGCTACAAGCTCATCATATTGTTCCAGTGAGATTAAAAGGTGCTGATACATTAGAAAATTCAATTACTTTATGTATTAGTTGCCATAAAAAAGTAACCGGTACAGAGGAATTATATATAGATAAATTCCAAAAAATTATTGGTGGTAAAAATACAAGATATGATTATGCACAACATGTAATGCAAGGGAAAACTTATTTGAGAAATGAATTAAGTAAACTAGGGAAATTGGTTTTAACAACTGGCAAAGATACTGCCAATAAACGTATAAAATGGAACATTAAAAAGTCTCACTCTAATGATGCTATTGTAATAACTAATTTAACAATTAATAATGATGATTGCAACATAAAAGATTGGGCAATTAAACCTATTAGAAAAAAATCTAAAGCAATTATTAAAGAAATGAATGGATTTAGACATAGAGATTTAGTAAAGTACACAAAAAAAGATGGTTCATACTACATTGGTTATATTATAGCATTTCGATTTAAGAAAAAAGAATGTAATATAACTACTTGCGAAGGTGAAATATTAAGAGGATATAGTGTTAATCGTTTAAAGTTAATTTGGAGCTTTAATAAAATGTATTGGCTATAAAATTATGTCTACTGATTAAATGAAATGAGTTTGCAGCTAATGTTGAAAATCTGAATTCTAGTATAGATATATTGATAGAAAATACCGGTAGATCAAGTGGGTTTAAGTTAAGCGCAACATAGATAATATCGTTGTCGAATGAAATCTAAATAAATTATACATTCGATATTTAAAGAGGGTCTAGCAGACATTTGGGGATACTATCACTTGGATAGTATCCCTAAATACTTATGTTTTCTAGTAATATTTATCAAAACATTGTTGACTCAATGGTTATTGTTTATTACCTTTGACTGCTTTTTATAATAAATTTAAATATATAAATCAATTGATAAAAACAACTTCATCCATAGGGGCATTTTATATATTATATGCATTATTAAATGATTATTTTGAGACATGCATCCACAAATCGGAAAATAGAACTTCATTATTTTTTATTTACATTTAATAAGATTAGAAATGTCCTGTGTTTGCTTTAATCTTCTTTTATCCTTACTTAAAAAGAAATGAATAATTTGTCCTGCTAAATAATAAAACTCGGACGCATCCTCTACAGAGTTAACACTTTTTGTCGTTAATTTTTCTTTTTTAAATTTCTCTTATTTGATATATTGATTTCATGGATATCTAGCACCTTTTCTAATATTTGATATACTCATATATAGCACTTTATTTTAGTTGTTTGTAGCAAAAGCTTAAGTTAAACAATTTCAATAAATTTCTTGTTTTCATTTAGCAATAATAATATACAATTTCATATTGCATGGTATTGATGGTTATATTACTCATAATTAGATTTATTGAAAATACAAAAAAACGAACAAAAAAAGAATGATAAGAAAGTACCAGCAATCTTATCATCATACTCAAACTCACAATTAGTTTAAATTATTAATCTCATAAATAGATCTCACAACTATTACTTATTTAAATTATACCACATTAAATATATAATATTCATTCTTAAATATACAATACAAAAAAAACGGTGCTAGTTTCAATTTAATTAACTTAATATATTAAGTCGGACATGATAACATCTCGATAGATAGCCTACATTTAACATAAGGACTGCATATAAAACAATTGAAGTGTCTTTGTTAAATTAATTATGACAGAAATAAAAGGGGTATATAAAGTTTACCCCTTTTTTTACCACGTATAGACTGTATTTAATAGGGATTGCTTAAACTTAGTTAAAAAGTTAAATGACTATATGGAAGGGATAGAAGGCTTTTGGGATTTAATTAAACTTGCTTCATACGAACAAGTTGGTCGTAGGTTCGACTCCTGTCCGAATCCTAAAATATATGCTATTTTATAGGCTAATTATTATGTAGGTTTATACATAAAAAAAATTGAATTATATGCAAGACAACACAAATGCAACGGTATATTTAAGAACTTATCTTAAATATGCCGTTGTTAATTAAAAATCCCATCATATAGTTATATTGACATAAATAATAAAACGTTGCATATTTTGTAATAAAATAGTAGTATAACTTATGGTATAATCAAAATTATTGGGGGCTTAATATGGGATTTTGGGACAAAGTTGGGAAATTTGCAGCAACAATTATAGAGGAAGGACCTGAATTACTGTCTGCACTTGCTGAAAAAGGTGCAAAACAACAAGGACAAGCATTAAAAAATGCAGAGCATAGAATTAATGAATATGAGAGGAAAGTATCAAATTCTCAGCAATCAAAGGAAATGAATAATCCAGAATATGCAAGAAGAATAAATGATGCGAAACAAAAATTAGAAAATGTTAAAATAGAAATCAACAAAAAAACTGGAACAGGTAGTTGTGGAACTGCAACATTAAAAAGCGCAGCTAATTCTAGTAATCTAGAAAATAGCCCAGGAGTGTACATTTTGAGATTAGATGGCGAATTAATGAAAGTAGGAAGTGCTGTGATTGGAGTGCAGAAAAGAATGCAGCAATATTATGGTTTAAACACAGCTTGTGGATTAAATAAACATATCAATAATGAAAATAGAGATAGAATAACTATAGCATGGCAACATTGTTCGACAGATAAATGCAACGAGTTGGAATCAAAGCTTTTTAATAAATACGGTGGAGTTCAAAATATGCCTTGGGCTGAAAGAAGGCCAAATTGTAGCAATGATTCAGTGTCATTAAAAATATAATCTCGTTATAATTAAAAGTACTTAAGGTGATTAAATATGAAATATGAGGAGATTAGAGTATGATTAAACTAACGGTAGAGCAAATAAAGCTTGCAGAACAGCTTTTGATTACAGTTATGAAAAAAGAACCTTGTGTAGAATATAAAGAATTAGGGGATAGAGTTGAACCGATAATTCATCATAGGCAAGTTCCACGAAACATTGGAGTTATTTCAGAACTGTGCTTTGAATTGGGATTGCCATTTCTTTCAGCAAAAGTTATTACTAAAGGTAGAGATGTAGCTGGATCAGGATTTTATAAGCTTTATGTTGAATATTTTCCTGAAGCTAAAAAATTAACCCCTAGAGAGGTATTTAAGGAAGAATGTAAGAAAATTAGAGAATTTACTGAATGGTATAAGCTTGCAGATTATTTGAAAATAGATATTGACTTGCCTAGACCGACAACAAAAGTAGATAATGATGTTAAATTATCAATAAGAATACTGCCAATGAGCAAAGCAGAATTTCCGAGATGGAGTATAGAGGATGTTCAGAATAACTATTTTTTAGGAAGACTTATAAATAATCAAAATGGTATGTATTATTTCAAGAAATATGGAATGGACGTAAATGAAGGTTCTCTAGTACTCTTCCAATTTGATAATTTGATTATAGCCACGGCAGAGCTTTTGAGTATTGATAGGTTTGATACACCTGTGGATGGTGAAAATTATGGGGTATATAGGTTTGATGTGAATTCGGTTAAGGTATTTCAATCAATTACGTTAGCTGAAATAAATAGAATAGATAATAATATAACTGTTTTTTCACAGTCTAAACAAAAAATAGATTCTCAATTTTTGGATAAAATTAGTAACTTAATTAAATCAAAGCAAATTCCGATTTTACCTGATGAACTTCCAAGGCAATACAACGGGAAAATTATTGAAGGAGCAAAAAGACAGATTGTTGTTAATGCCTATGAAAGAAGCTACAAAGCAAGAAAAGCATGTATAGAACATTATGGATTTATATGTGTAGTTTGTGGCTTTGATTTTGCAAAGGTTTATGGTGAGGAATTTGAAGGGATAATACATGTTCATCATGTAAAGCCACTTTCTGAAATTCATGAATCTTATGAAGTTAATCCTATAAAGGATTTGAGACCAGTTTGTCCTAATTGCCATTCAGCCTTGCACTCTAAAATTGATGGAAGGTTTTATGATATAGATGAATTGAAATCTAAAATTGTAGGAGGGCTACAAAAGGGATGAAGATATTTATATAACCGTCTTGTTGATTTTATTTTTATTTTATATTCGATATTAAAGGGGCGTATTGAGGAAAATAAACTCAGTAAAATGACGATAAACAAAGAGAAGATAATGATAATAAATTTTATGACTATATAAACCGTATAAAAAGATTTTATATAAAAGGAGAAATTATAACTTTATAATAAAACAAGTCTATGTTACGAAAGAAATCTTATGGACAGTGCAATGAACGATTGGTACATAACAAATTGTAAATAGAGGTGAAGTTATATGTCTGTAGATATAAATAAAAATGAATATGAATTTGTCTCATCTGCCATTGATAAGATATTATCTGATCCGATAGAGAATATTGAATTAACTGATGGGATTCCACCATTATCCGATGTATCCGATTCTAACAAAGTATTTAAAGGTAAACTATCAATACTTTTTGTGGATATGCGTAAATCGTCTGAATTGACTGATGAGTTAAAATCAAAGAAGATGGTTAAAATTTATCGTTCATTTATTAGGTTAATAATTCAAGCAATTAGATATTCAGGGGGGTATAGCAGACAATTCGCTGGCGATGGAATAATGGGTGTGTTTCAGGATTCTATTGATAATGACATAAATAAATTGTCATCCCAAAAAGCTATAAAGGCTGGAAGGTATATAACAACACTTATAGATTATTGTTTAAATCCATTACTTAAAAAGCATATTAAAGGGATAAATATTGGGTGTGGCATTGGAATATGTACTGGACCAATTATGATTGCAAAAGCAGGTATGCGCGGCAAGGAAGCCGATGAAAGCTGCGAAAATGAACTTGGAATTGTATGGGTAGGCTCAACAACCAATAATGCTAGTAGATATTGCAGCTTAGCCTATGGCGGTGAGATATTCATAGATGCGGACACATTTAATGAATTTGAAATAGATGATAGTAAATGGGTGGAGGTATCAAGAGTTAAAGGAACGCGAACGTATAAGGGTTATATAGCTACAGACTATTACTTGGAACTGGATGAAAGTATACAAGTAGACCATGTAAAAGCAATATTGGCAACAGATAGTAAAAATTCGTTTGTTAAGGATATATTTGATCAGATGACGAAAGAAGCTGTGACTCTCATTGACGAGATTGCGAAAAAATCTGCAGAAGGTGCGATCAAACTCGATGAATTAAAAAAGAGAGAGGAACAGATTAAAGTAAAGGAGGCCATTAATTTACAAAATGAAACAAAATTAAATCAATTCCAATCGCAATTAAATGCAAAGCAGTCTTCAGTAAACAGTATTGATGCGAAAAATAAAAGAGATGAATATGAACTTAATTTTAAAATATTCTCAATTGTACATTGTAAAAAGAATTTACAGGTTGAAATGGGAAAAGATTTTTGGGAAAAGCATTTGAAACTTTTAATAGAGCTAGGGTCAAGAATTGATAAAAATGAAACAATTGTAAAAGCTGAAATATGCTATGCTTTAGTAGATATATATCAAAATCTTAATATGAATACAGAGGCATACTTCGCATTATGCATTCAGGCTGAATACAATTCATGGATTTTAGACACTACCGTAGAAAACATTGTAAGAAAGACAGGTTGTCATTCTCAGATAAAAGGTGTTATCGAAAGGCGTTTATTGAAACCATTGACCGCTGAAACTCGAGATTATTTGGTGAAATGTATAGACAAACTTAAATTAATGGGCTATTAGGGGGCTATTCATGGATGAAGAGAGTTTTGCATATGAAAAAGATGATCTATACCAGACACTTGACCGCATAAATCTATGGATTGAAAATAGTGATACAAAAACTTCGATTGCAATTGGTGCAATCGGAGTTGTTTTTGCGATTTTATTATCTAAAGACTATGCTGTTAAATTTAAAAATATAATAATCAGTATGATTAATAGTAAAAATTTTTTTTCGTTCTTATATCTTGCTGTTCTTGGTATTTCTATATACGTTATTTGTAAAGGATGTCACTATTTATTTAAAGTATTAGTGCCTCGAACAGATATGAATTTATATAAAGAATCAGGAATAAAAGTGGATTCATCGATTTTCTTTTCAACAATAGCAAACACTAGATCATACAAGGATTTTAAGAAAATCATTGGGAAAAGCACTAAAGCTGTACAAAGGAATGACTTAATCTCACAAATTTACATATGCTCAAAAATATGTGATCTAAAATTCAAAAACTACAAAAGGGGAATAACTCTAGTTTCCGTAGGATTTATAATTTTTGTAATTGTAATAATTATTGGTTTAATAATAACTTAACTTCAAGATATTTAATTATAATTAGGATTGGACAGTGCATTAAAGTCCTTAAAAAAAAGCTCAATAATACAAAAGCATAGGTGACTAAATGTAATGTAATTGTAAATAATACCAGGTTCTTGCTACTTATTTATTTAATATCAATAGTTAGTGAGTATGCACAGTTTTAAAGGAGATATCTTAAGTGATATCTCCTTTAAAACTGTACTATCGAATACAACTCATATTTTTGCTCTTGATTAATACCAATGTATCTAAGTGAAATGCTAGGAGAAGATTGACTAAAAGTATCCATGATTAATCCAATGTTATACTTGGAAAGGTTATATGTCCAATATACCCAGGTCTTACGCGTGTAACTAATGCATAAGAATAAAGAATACAAAGCAACTATAAATGCAAACGGAGCAGAGATTTCTGTTGTTTCAAAGGGAAATGAAGATGATTATATTAGTTTAACTGATATTGCGAAATATAAAAGTGATGAACCAAATGATGTTATCCGTAATTGGCTTAGAAATAAAGATACTATAGAATTTTTAGGATTATGGGAGAAGAGGAATAATCTAAATTCTAAACCCGCCGAATTCGATGGGTTTAGAAATGAAGCAGGTAAAAATGGATTTGTATTATCTCCACAAAAATGGGTATCAACAACAGATGCAATTGGTATTATTTTAAAATCTGGTAGGTATGGTGGTAAATAAAAAATCTTAAAGAAACTAAAACCTGTCATTGGGAGTCTTGAGAGTTCAGGTTGGGAATTTTGTGGATGTTACTTATATAATTCACTTCTTATAATGGACAGTGATATAGTTAGGTACGGTTCGCCTCCACCATACATAAACAACAAGTTTGATACAATGGAAAACCCTTGAATTCAGGGGTTTTTGTTGTTTTTTGGAGTATTTGTAGTAGTGATCAAAAAGAGTTCTGAGGCTAGGGATACGGAAATATAATAAGAAAAATGCACAACTCCTATAGAATTAAGATAACAGGAAACATCACATATGGAAGTCCTGTTTCACAATGAAACTACTGCTTTTATTCAAGATATGAGCAAGCTGTTATCGGAGACTGTAAAGCAGCATCATATTGTAGATAGTGGTCATAATATTTTAGATGAGCTCAATGACAAAGTAAAAATTCATATGAATGAAATTTCTAAGTCAACAAAAAATACTAACGACTTAACAGACAATTTATACTCAGAAGGAAAAGATTTTGCAGTAGATTTAATACATTTGGCTTTAGCAAAGAAGAGGAAGAATTAAATTTACCTGATGCAGCAGTTTGGTTTTCTAATGACTTAAAAGCATTTGATGAAAAAGCCGCAACTGTTGGCATACTATCAACGCAAAATGAAGATATAAGATCTTTAAGAGAACTTCTAATTTATGGGCTTAAAGGAATGGCTGCATATGCTAAGCATGCCAATAACCTTGGATATGACGATGAAGGACTTCATGCATTTACTCAAAAGGGATTAGCTTCAACTTTGGACGATACTCTAGGAGTTGATGAACTTGTAGCTTTAGTACTTGAATGTGGTAAATACGGTGTGGATGCCATGGCACTACTTGATAAAGCAAATACCACAAGTTACGGAAACCCTGAAATAACAAAAGTTAATATAGGAGTTAAAACTAATACTGCTAACTATTATCCTGCATTTAAAAAGTACAAGCACTTGGTAGGTAATTACGGAAATGCATGGTGGAAACAAAACCAGGAATTTGATAGCTTTAACGGTCCAATACTTAGGACTACAAACTGCATTGTGATTCCAAAACCATCTTATAAAGATAGAATATACACTACCGGAGTAACAGGTTTTCCAGAGGTTAAGCATATAGAAGACGGAGTAAATGGAAAAGCGAAAGATTTTTCTCAAATAATTAAAAAAGCTAAAAAATGTGCAGCACCTAAAGAAATTGAAAAAGGTGAAATAGTAGGAGGCTTTGCTCATAATCAAGTAATAACTCTTGCAGACAAAATTGTGGATGCTGTTAAAAGCGGAGCAATAAAGAGATTCTTTGTAATGGCAGGCTGAGATGGACGTATGAAGAGCCGTGATTATTATACAGAATTTGCTCAGAAGCTCCCAAAGGATGCAGTTATACTTACAGCTGGTTGTGCAAAATATAAATATAACAAATTGAATTTAGGTGATATTGGCGGTATTCCAAGAGTACTAGATGCTGGTCAATGTAATGATTCATATTCATTAGTTGTAATTGCGCTTAAACTTAAAGAAGTATTTGGACTCGATGATATAAATGAACTTCCTATTTCTTATAATATTGCATGGTATGAACAAAAAGCAGTTATAGTATTACTAGCATTATTACACTTAGGAGTTAAGAATATTCATTTAGGGCCAACCCTTCCTGCATTCCTATCGCCAAACGTGGTAAAAGTATTAGTTGATAGCTTTGGCATTGGTGGAATAAGTAATGTAGATGATGATATTGATATGTTCATGGGTAAATAACAATTAGAACTTAAAGATGGTGTTTATTATTATAAATAAGTAATCTAAAAAATGTTAAAGCTTAAGAAGCTTTAGCATTTTTTATTTCTATATTATCCAATTAAAATAAAAGCTCTCATATGAAAAGTATGCAGAATTTAGTATATTAAATACAAATGTATTTAATACAAATATATGTTAATAAGAAAATAATACCAATTTGCTACAATACATTTTTAGGTAACATTATTAAAAGTGACGAATAAGTTAAAAGTTGGAGAAATAAAACAACAGGAGGTAGTTTAATGGAACAACAAAATATAACAGATTGTGGAGCCAAAAAGTTCCTATAATGTAGGGTGTAGGGACTTTTTTGAGGTTAGTTACTACATCGACTTAAAATACTCAGCAAAAGGCTTTTAATACATCCAAATTTGATGATCTTGCCGGGTCGAAAAATGTTGGAATATAGCTAAAAGTGTGATATAATGAAATGAAAGAATATTCAAAACAATGTGAAAAAAATAAAAAATTGAAAAATTAAAAATAAATTATTTTAGAATAATAAATAAAAAGGAGATAAATCAATGGTAGGATCATTACAAAAGATGGTACGTAGATTTATTATAAGGACTGGTGAACCGGCCAACATTCATGGTGACAATGACCAAATTGTTCCAATTGGTGTGGCGGCTCTTAAATCATTCAAGTTCATAAAAAACTCAATACTAAAAGTATATAAGTGCTATTCGTATATTACATTATTAAGGATAAAATTTTATATCTTAGGTAAACGAGAAAAGGCAGATTACTACTGATCTTAGAGGAGGTAATTACAATTGAAAATTTAAGAAGCTCCCTTTTATTTAGATATATGGAACAACTAATATTTAGGTATAAGGATGATGATTTACCATCGATGAGTGCTCAAATGACATATTACTTAATACTAGCTTTTTTTCCTTTTTTACTTTTCCTAATTAATTTGTTAAGTTTTACTCCTCTTTCAAGTGAAATACTTATTACAAATTTTAATAAATTTCTTCCCAATGAGACTGGTGCTTTAGTAAAAAGCGTTGTGGTAGAGACTTTACAATCTAAAAGTGAAACTCTTTTGATTGTAGGTATGATAGGAAGTCTTTGGGCAGCCTCTAAAGGAATATCCGCTATTATTAAATGTCTCAATAAAGCCTATGACATAGAGGAAAATCGTAATTTTATTAAACTTAATTTGATAGCCATTGTTTCTACTATTGGGATAATAATTATGATAATACTGTCATTTTTTATGATAGTATTCGGACAAATTATAGGAAACTATGTTTTTGGTTTAATAGGAGCGACTCTATTGTTTAATATTATTTGGTCATTTTTAAGATACTGTATTCCTCTTTTAACAATGTTTACTACATTCTCTTTAATATATAGGTATGTACCAAATAGAAAGTTGAAATTTAATACTGTTATAAAAGGTACTATTTTTACGACTGTTGGGTGGGTCGCTACTTCTTTGTTATTTTCTTTTTACGTAAATAATTTTGCCAATTATCAAAAAGTTTATGGAAGTTTAGGTGGTATTATAGCTTTAATCAGCTGGTTATATGTTAGTACCTTAATTATCCTATTAGGGGGGGAATTAAATGCAATTAATAGATATTTTCAAAGCAAAGAAAAAATTAAAAAATATGACTCTTATAAGTTAATTATTCCTTTGATAGATAAATTTAATAAAAATAAATTATAACAGCCATATAGGTTTGAAACCAAAGCTTCAAAATACAAAGGAAAACATTGAAAAAATCTAAGAGGATAGAAGATGGGGCATATGGTAGTTTCAATATCACTTAGTGAAGTCTTAATATTTGTACTTTCTGTTGTGGGTATTATTATATTAATTTATTTAGGATTTGCATTAAAAAATATAAATAGCATACTAAAGGATATTAAGTATATAGTTGATAGAAATAAAAATAACTTAGATAATACGATTGCCTCATTACCAGCTATAGCCTCTAATGTTAAGGCTATAACGGGAGAAGTAAGCGAAGGAATTACAAATATAGCAGCCACAGCTGAAACTATAGAAAAAAACATAGCTGACTCCTCAGGCTCAATAGTAAAAAAGACTGAAATAGCCGTTGATTATGTACAAGTTATAAGTGAAATAATTAAAGCAGGAATAAATTATTTAGAAAAACGAAAGCGAAAGCGTAAATAGCTTGGAAAAAATCAAGAATAAAAAAAGTGTGAATTACAGGTAGCAATAATTGGTGGAGTTGTTGTATTTGAATTTAAGAGAAAGATGACCTTAAAATTAATTAGAATATTATAATTAGATTTAAGTTATCATAATATATATTACGAAAGGTGTTGATTTACATGGTATTCTTACGCTGGATAGGCGGTATAATAGTATTCTTTTGGGTACTAGGATTAATACTTAGAATTGGCGGTAGTATGATTCATTTGTTACTTATAATTGCTGTTATTGTGTTCATTATAGATTTAATTTTAGGAAAAGGTAAAAGAACCTAAACACATATAATTTATTTGCAGTTTGTTATTAGTTCTGTGATAATATACATTTAATAACTTTAGTTTATTTGAATGAGCCTGGTTATATACAGGCTTTATTTATTTTTTTTGTGATCTTTTTTTGTAATGCAACAAAGCTTTTTAAAATATGCATTGATCAAAAAAACCATACCCACCTATCATTTGTTTGGAAATAAGTTCGTGTTTTATCCATTTAAAGTTATGATGGGTAGCTTTGTTCGAGTTTTTTCAGCGGTAGGTAGAATCTTATTGTTTTTTACAACGGGACTTACTACTACTTTTGGATTTCAGAGAATGCTTGATACGCTGGTGTCAAAGCATTTAGAGGTTTTTAACTGAAAATTGAAGTGTGTTTTAGGTTCCCTCAGACTGATGCTTGGGGGGCGACCACCTTTATTAAAGTTAAGGGTATTTCTCGTTAGATAGGGGGATAAGAGCATACCATACTAGTGAGGCAATTATTATTATTATTATTATTATTATCAACTTATCATCTAAAATTGTATAATATTGTTCATAGTGCATCGCTTTGATTACTACCGTCACCTTGTCAACAAAAATAGCTGACCATTTCCATTTTTTAGTTGGTTTTCCTAAAAAGATGTTTCACAAATAAAAATGTGGTAATAAATCATATCAAAATATAGTACTTATATCATACATAAAAGTAACAACTATCACCATTTGTGCCTTATTTGAATATATATATACTAGTGTAATAATCTTTGGAGTAACTATTAAATGTATGAAGCAGTGATAATAAGAAAATCATGAATTTACAAATATCAGAATATATACAGATATAAAAAGGTAAATTGATGGTTAAAATGGGGGGGAGCATGAATACATTAAAGCACTTATCTAAAGTTTTTAAGTCATCGGAGGAAATTCTTATTGACGATTCATCCAAGATTGTTTTAATGAGTGACTGCCATAGAGGAGATGGAAGATGGTCAGATGATTTTTCAAACAATCAAAACATTTATTTTGCCGCCTTAACTCATTACTATGATGAACATTACACTTATATAGAGATTGGGGACGGAGATGAGCTTTGGGAGAATAAAAAACTTTCTGATATTAAGAGGATACATAGCGATATTTTTT
Organism: Clostridium bowmanii; assembly: GCF_018861315.1. GTDB lineage: Bacteria > Bacillota > Clostridia > Clostridiales > Clostridiaceae > Clostridium_AD > Clostridium_AD bowmanii. The sequence continues at coordinate 164,547 of NZ_JAHLDL010000004.1, forward strand.
GGCTTCTGTCTAAATTCTATAAAGAAGATAGGCTCTATTTTATTTATGGAAATCATGATATGGTAAAAAAGAATGATAGATTTGTGAAAGAAAATTTATACACATATTTTGATGAGCCGGAGGAAAGATATATTCCTTTGTTCGAAAATATTAAACTCCACGAGGGATTAATATTAAGGAATACGGTTACTAACGATAAGATTTTTTTAACACACGGACATCAAGTTGATTGTTTAAATTACAAAGTGTGGAGATTGACCAGATTTTTGGTCAGGTATTTATGGAGACCTCTTAACTCCTTTGGAGTAAAGGATCCAACCAGAACAGCAGAGAATTATCATAAAAAACTAGCAGTAGAAAAAAAACTAATTAAATGGGTAATAAAAGAAAACCAGATGCTAGTTGCAGGGCATACACATAGGCCTATGTTCCCGGAAGTAGGTGAGCCTCCATATTTCAACGATGGAAGCTGTGTTCATCCTAGATGCATAACATCAATGGAAATTTGTTTTAGTAATATCAAACTCGTAAAATGGTATATTAACACAAAGGAGGATGGAACTTTGTTCGTAGATAGAGAGGTACTTGCAGGCCCAAGAAAATTAAAAGATTACTTTTAGTACTTAAGGATAATATAAGTATAGTAAAGTAAAATCGTAATATGCGGAACGGATTTTCTTATAGATATGGTACAAAAAAAGGATTATGCAACTAAAACTTATTTAATACAATCAAACTATCGAGAATAATTTTTTATTAAAAAAAGGGTTTTATTTAATAGGAAGGATACTTTTAAGCTGTGGAATTTTAATTTTTCACGACATTAGTCTATTACCATTCCTATTATAAATAATATTTAGGAAACTGGTTCTAATTTCTATACCCAATTGGTTACACGCATAACTAAACTGTGTAAATGTATCCTCTTCAACTGAAGGGGATTTTTTCTGTTTATATTCAAATACAGTACGTCTATCAGTGAATAACATGTCGTAAATCAATCATAGGGTTTACTTCTTAAAAAAAATATAATTGACAATTAGTCTAATTAGACTATAATATATAAGCGAGAGTAGTCTAATTAGACTATGTGTCTAATGAGTAAAAAATTAAATAAATCAGCAATGGCGTAACATTTATTGAGAACTGAAACATATCTTTATAAATGTTAAACAAAAGGGAAGGATGAGAAAAATGGTTAAATCGTTTTTAATCCTAGGACAGTCGAATATGGCTGGACGAGGGTTTATTCATGAAGTAACCCCGATTTATAATGAAAGAATACAAATGTTGCGTAATGGTAGATGGCAAATGATGACTGAACCCATCAATTATGACCGTCCTGTTTCAGGAATAAGTCTGGTCGGTTCATTTGCAGATGCGTGGTGTCGTCAAAATGAAGAAGATACTATTGGGTTAATTCCTTGTGCTGAGGGTGGAAGCACTCTGGATGAATGGGCTGTAGATCAAATACTTTTTAGACATGCAATAACTGAAGCTAAATTTGCTATGCAAAGTAGTAAGTTAACAGGAATTCTATGGCATCAAGGAGAAACTGATAGTATGAATGGTAACTACAAAGTCTATTACAAAAAATTACTTATAATTATTGAAGCTCTTAGAAAGGAGTTGAATGCTCCAGATATTCCTGTCATTATTGGTGGGTTAGGAGATTTTTTAGGCAAAAATGGATTTGGAAAAGGCTGCACGGAATATAACCTTATTAATCAAGAGTTACAGAAATTTACTGTCGAACAAGATAATTGTTGCTTTGTCACAGCATTAGGTTTAACTTCTAATCCTGATGGTATTCATATTGATGCAATTTCTCAAAGAAAATTTGGGATGCGCTATTTTGAGGACTTTTCTAATAAACAACATGTGTTGAAGCCATTGATTAATGAAAATGAGTTGATAAAAATTAATAATGCTAGAACACATACAAAAGCAGAAAAGATATATATAAAAAGTATGGATTTTGCGTTAGAGAAAATATCGTATGATGAATTTGAATCTCAGTTTATACAAATCAACAATGGTTAAACTTTACAATTGCGGAACAACTATCAGCACAATTTTGATGATGAATATAAAGAAGGTGTTTCTTTGATACCATTACTAATTTTAGGTTTATTAAAACAAAGCTCAGGTTCCTACGGATACGAATTATTAGCCTTAATGGAGGAGCGACAGTATAAATATATAGTAAATTTCACTAAAGGGTCATTCTATTATAATCTTCAACAATTAGAAGAAAAACGATATATTAAAAAAATTGACCAATTAGATAATACTAGAGATACTCATAATTATATTATCACTGAACTAGGGGATAAAGAATTTGAAAAATTGATGTATAAGTATGGCTCTAAGACAGATTATATAAACTTATCTTTTTATGCGGCAATGCTATTTGCTAATGAATATAAAAGCGAGGAGTTAACAAAACTAATAAAAATACAAATCGAACAAACTAAAAAGAAAATTTATTTATTAGAACAATCTCTTGAACATTGCGAAACTATGCCTACTTATTTTAAAAAAATGTTGGAAAATTCACTTTCTCATCATATAGTAAATTTTCAGTGGTTTGAAGGATTGTTAGAAGATATAAGAAAAAAAAATCAATAAAACCTTCATAATTTACTCCAAAGATACTGGATATGATCCATTGATTAGGCACCTTAAGAAAAAAAGAATTAAGATAAAGAGAATTGTAAGTTTTAATGAACTGAATAATAACAAAGAAATAAATATAGATGAAACTTATAAAAAAAGGTTAAAGATAGTTTAATTAAAGTAGCAGCAAATTGAAGATCTAAAAAGAGAAAAAGCTTGACCAGGACATAAATATGTTATACTAAAAGAAAAGCCAAGACGCATAAAAGAAAGGGAAATAACCAAAATGGATACAAAAGAATTCCAAAAAAGATCTCTAGTTTCAATATTCTTCTCATATTTTAAACCACACAAAAAACTATTTATATTAGATATGTCATGTGCATTCTTAATTGCAGTTATTGACTTATCATTTCCAGCAATAACTCGTTATTCTCTAAATGAGCTATTACCTATTAATGCTTATAAAACTTTTATAACTATTATGGTGATTATGCTAATTGCTTATACATTAAGAGCTTTTTTCTACTATATAATAACGTACTATGGTCACACTTTTGGTGTATTAGTAGAAGCGGATATAAGAAGCGATTTATTTCAACATATGCAGGAATTGTCTTATGGATACTTTGATAAAAACCGTACAGGTCAACTACTGAGTAGACTTACAGCAGATTTATTTGATATAACTGAGCTTGCTCATCATGGTCCTGAGGATGTTTTTATATCCACCTTGACAATAATAGGATCACTAGGTATCTTATTTACTATTCAGTGGAAATTAACTTTGGTTATTGCTTTAATCTTACCTATATTTTTATTAGTTGTATGGTATAGACGTTCTGAAATGTCAAAAGCTTCTCTTGAAGTGAAAGAAAAAACTGCTTCTATAAATGTAAATATTGAATCAGGAATTTCAGGAATGAAAACAGCAAAAGCATTTGCAAATGAGAATTCAGAATTTGATAAGTTTAGTGAATCAAATGATGCTTTCAAAACATCTAAAACCAAATTTTATAAGGCTATGGGATATTTCAATGCTACAATGGAATTTTTCCTTTGTATTTTGCCAGCAACAGTTATCTTAGTAGGTGGTATATTAATTATGAAAGGACAGATGAATCAAATTGATTTAATCACTTTTACTTTATATATTGCTACTTTTATAACTCCAATTAGAAAACTTTCAAACTTTGCTGAACTATTTGCAACAGGTGGAGCTGGGCTTGTACGTTTTGTAGATATGATGCGTACTGAAACTGAAATGAAAGATGATCCGAGTGCTATAGAGATAGGCAGAGTAAAAGGCGAATTAGATATTAAAAATATTAGTTTTTCTTACAAAAAAGGGATTCAAGTATTACACAATATTTCTCTCCACGTGGATCCTGGCGAAACAATTGCAGTGGTAGGTCAATCAGGTGGAGGAAAATCAACACTATGTAAATTGATTCCCAGGTTCTATGATGTTGATGAAGGAAAAATTTTGCTTGACCATGTAGATATACGTAATGTCACACAAGAATCTTTGCATAAAAACATTGGAGTTGTAGAACAAGATGTATTCCTTTTTGCTGATAGTATTTTAGAAAATATCAGATACGGTAGACCTGATGCTACTTCTAAGGAAGTTGCAATAGCAGCAAAACAGGCTGAGATTTATGATGATATTATTGCTATGTCTGATGGATTTAATACTTTTGTTGGAGAACGTGGTGCAATGCTTTCTGGTGGACAGAAACAACGTATTTCTATAGCCCGTATATTTCTAAAAAATCCACCATTCCTAATTTTAGATGAAGCAACTTCTGCCCTTGATAGTGTTACTGAAGCTAAAATACAAAAAACTTTTGATAACCTAATAATAGGCAGAACAACTTTTGTTATTGCTCATAGATTATCTACTGTTAGAAATGCAGATAGAATTCTTGTATTTGATAGTGGAAATATTATTGAAGATGGAAATCACGAATGTTTAATGGAAGAAAATGGTGTATATGCTGAGCTTTATAAAACTCAGCATATAAGTAAATAGATGATTTCTGAATTTTAGAATAAAACACTCTAGTTATGAGGTTTATTATACAATGTTTTTATATTTGGGACAAAATCAAATGTGGTATAGTAAGACATTATCATAAATCAATCATAAATATGAGATTTTTTCTATTGAATTGATTGACAATGCTTTAAAAATATCAAGGCATTTGTTTGTAAATACAGGAACTATCAAAGTTACTTGTTAATGTAGACGGTGAATGCTAAATCGCATATCCTAATCATAAAAGGGGACTGTGCTTCGCCTCCACCAGTAAAACCCGCAACTAATTAATTAGTTGTGGGTTTTCTTATGATTTGCAATAAAAAAATCAAAAGTAATTAGTAATAACATGGTATAATCATAATTATTTTGATTTAGATTATAAACTTAATTAAAAATGTGAAAGAAATAAGAGCTAAGGAATAAGAGGGAAATGTAATATGGTAAAAGACGATTTAACGAGGAAAACTTTATAAAACTAGAAGAAGTAATTCAAAAGAACAAGCCACTAGAGGCGCGCTTAAATTAAATTACAATAGTAGGATTTGCAAGGAGAAAGAGAATGAATAACTATACGCATGAGCAGAGAATTATTTTTTAAAATACTTAAGATGATATAGAACTTATAATTATTGTTGGTTTTATAAGTATATATTACAAAATAATGTAAATGGAGATGTAAAAATATGAGTGAATTTTTGACACCAAAGGAAATTGCAACGTATACAGAGCAGGCGGGAATTAAAAAAACAAGTATGCCAACTTCTACCTCATTCATTTTAGGTATTTTAGCGGGAGCTTTTATTGCATTTGCTTCCGAAGGGTCAAATATGGCAGCTTTTAATTTATTTGCAAAACCTGAAACTTATGGTTTAGGGAAATGCATTGCGGGTGCAATTTTTGGAACAGGATTAATGCTAGTTGTTATAGCTGGTGGAGAACTGTTTACGGGAAATACATTAATTATTATAAGTGTACTAAAAGGTAAAGTTAAATGGAGCAAAATGCTTAAAAATTGGTCCATTGTATATTTAGGAAATTTTATTGGTTCAGTATTTATTGCTTTTATGATGGTACAATCAGGACTATTTAATAGTGGGGCAAATGGACTCGGAGGAGCTACCATTAAAATTGCAGCTTATAAAGTAGGGTTGTCCTTTATGCCTGCACTATACCTTGGAATTATGTGTAATTGGCTTGTGTGTTTAGCTGTTTGGATGTCATATGGATCAAAAACTATGATAGGAAAAATATTTGCTGTTTTCTTTCCGATATGGTTATTTATAACATCAGGATTTGAGCATAGTGTTGCAAATATGTACTATATTACAGCAGGAATAATGGCAAAAACAAACGCAGCTTGGGTGGCAGCATCTCATGTAACACCAGATAAATTAGCTGGGCTTAATTGGGGAACTTTTGTTACTAAAAACTTAATTCCAGTAACAATTGGTAATATAATTGGGGGAGCTGTTTTTGTAGGAACTGTATACTGGTTTGCTTACCTGAAAGATTCTGCAGAGACAAGCGTTAATTCTAACATTGTTTCAAAAGATATATAAGTTTTATTGATGAAAAATTGATGTAGGAGTTATTCTGCATGATATAAGAACTAAGATAAAGTACATTCTTAGTTCTTGTTATTTTTTAAATGCATATATTGTTATTTAGATTGATTTATGGATTGATTTGAACTTTAAAACTTAGGAAATATATGAAAGGTGTGTTTTATGGATAAAAAGAGATGTTTTATTGTGGTTGAAGGAATAGTACAAGGTGTAGGTTTCCGTCCATTTGTATATAATCTAGCAAAAGCATTTGGGTTAAATGGTTGGGTGAATAATAACTCTGAAGGAGTTTATATAGACGTTGAGGGGTTTGCGGAAGATATACATAAATTAATAAAATGTCTTGAAAATAACCCTCCACTTCTTGCTCGAATAGAAAAAATAACTATAAAAGCAGATAAAGTATTAAATTATTCTAATTTCGAAATTAAAGAAAGTGAAGTGAATTTAGATAAGATTACTTTAATATCACCAGATATAGCTATTTGTAGTGAATGCGAGGAAGATATATTAAATATTAATAATAGAAGACTAGGATATGTGTTTACTAATTGTACAAATTGTGGCCCTAGGTTTTCTATAATAAAAGAACTACCTTATGATAGAGAAAAAACCACAATGAACAATTTTAAAATGTGCAACCAGTGTAATGGTGAATATTTAGATCCTACAAATAGAAGATTCCATGCACAACCAAATGCGTGCAAGGCATGTGGTCCAGAACTTTGGGTAGAAGATTCAAAAGGTAATAGATTAGAAATAGAGAATCTCATAAGTTTTGTTCAAACCATGCTCAAGGAAGGAAAAATATTTGCAATAAAAGGGCTAGGAGGTTTTCACCTTGCCTGTGATGGAATGAATGAGACTTCCGTGAGTAACTTAAGGGAGCGAAAAAAAAGATCCTTTAAGCCTCTAGCGGTTATGATGAAAAATATAGAAACGGTAAAGAAATATTGTAAGGTTAACCAATTAGAAGAGAAGATTCTAACTGGAATTAAAAAACCGATAGTTATTTTGCAGCAAAGAAAAAGCTACGATTTACCTAAAACAATCACACCGAATCAAAAGACCATAGGAGTAATGCTTCCATATACACCTATTCATATTTTATTGTTTTCAGAAAAACTTAAGGTTCTTATTATGACCAGTGCGAATATTAATGGTCTACCTATAGAGTATAAAGATAGTTCCGCAAGAAAGGCCCTTTCCGGTATTGCAGATTATTTTCTCATGAATAACCGTGAAATATATGAACCAGTTGATGATTCTGTATTAAAAGTTATAAATAAAGAGCAAACAATTATAAGGAGGTCTCGTGGCTTTGTGCCTGAACCTTTTAAATGGACCAGTACACGTAATATTTTGGCTTGTGGACCCAATATGAAAAATACTTTTTGTATTAGTAAAGAAGGATTTTTGTTCTTAAGTCAATTTAATGGTGATTTAGAGAATTTAGAAACTTATGATAATTATAACAAAAATGTTGAACATTTTAAAAATATATTTTCTTTTTCACCAAAATTTATAGCTCATGATTTGCATCCAGGGTATATGTCAACTAAATATGCGCTAGAATATGATTTGCCTAAGATAGCAGTTCAGCATCATCATGCTCACATAGTTAGTAATATGTTCGAAAACAATTTAAAAGAAAAAGTTATTGGAATTTGTTTTGATGGAACTGGTTATGGCAGCGATGGGAAAATATGGGGTGGGGAATTCATGATTTGTGATTACCATAAGTTTACTAGAGTAGCTCATCTTGATTATATTAAGATGCCTGGAGGAGAAAAAGCCATTAAAGAACCATATCGAATGGCAGTTTCCTACATTTATAAGGCTTTAGGTGCTTTGGTAAATAAAATAGAAGTTAATGATATAATTTTTGAGCTATATGGTAGCAAAGGAATTAGCTTAATTAATATTTTAAATTCTAATATTAATTGTATCGAGACTTCAAGTATGGGTAGGCTTTTTGATGCTATGTCAAATATGATTGGAATTACAGATACAGTTACTTATGAAGGACAGGCATCCGTTGAACTTGAAGCTATATCAGAAATGGATATTGAAGAATCATATACTTATAAAATAATAAAACAAGGTATGTATATTATTGAACCCTATGAAATAATTATTGAGGCTTTAAAAGATAAAAGAAAAGGGTTATCTGCTAAAATCATTGCATCAAAATTTCAAAACACTATAGTAAATTTAACTGTTAGTATGTGTAAATTAATTAGACAAGACTTTAAGATAAATGACGTTGTGCTAAGCGGAGGAGTTTTTCAAAATTGTTTTTTGCTTACGAAAATATGCAGTAATCTTCAAAACAATAAGTTTAAAGCACATATTCATAAGAATTTACCTTCTAATGATGGAGGGATAGCAATCGGGCAGATAATTATAGCTAATGCAATAATTGAAAATAATGGAATAAGGATTTAGCAAAGATTCTCGTATAAAACATTTTAGTAAAACATTTAACATATATATTAATTAGAAAGAGTTACAAATAATTAGGAGATAAATATGCATGAAGTTTCAATAATTGAAAATGTTATTAAAATAGTTACAGACAAGGCAAATGAAAATAAATTAACTAAGGTTACCAAAGTATCACTAAAAATAGGCGAGTTATCCGGAGTCTCGGCAGAATGCTTAAATTTTGCATTCGACATATGTATTATTGATACAATGCTTGAAGGTTCAACTTTAGAAATAGAGAAAGTTAGTGCAGTAGCTGAATGTTTTGATTGTAAACAAAAATTCCAGATACATCATTTTAATAAACTTTGTCCATGCTGTAATAAATTTTGTTCTAGTATAATTCATGGATATGAGCTTTATGTAAATACAATAGAAGGAGATTAAAATATGAGCAAAATAAATATTGTTACGAGCATTCTTCAAACTAATAATGAGATAACAGCTAAAAATAAAAAATTACTGGATGATAAAGGAATCTATGTAATAAATCTAATGAGTTCGCCTGGTTCAGGTAAGACTACACTACTTGAAAGAATAATAACAAAGCTTAAAAATAATATTAATATTGCTGTAATTGAAGGAGATATTTATACAACTAAAGATGCACAGAGAATAGAGGCGCAGGGTGTTCCAGTGGTTCAAATTAACACTGGTGGAGCTTGCCACCTTGATGGGTCAATGATAAAAAATGCATTAAATTCAATAACTCTTGATAAACTTGATCTACTTGTAATAGAAAATGTAGGTAATTTAGTTTGCCCCGCAGAATTTGAAATTGGGGAAGATATAAAGATTTGTGTTTTGAGTACTCCAGAAGGGAATGATAAACCTTTGAAGTATCCACTAATGTTTGAAAAAAGTGGTGTTATTATTTTAAATAAATTAGATTTAATAGAATTTACTGATTTTGATAAAAAAGAGTTTTACAGAGATATAAAATCTCTAAATGCTAATGCGGATACATTTGAAACATCCTGTGTTAAAAATCAGGGTATAGATGAAGTATGTTCATGGTTAATGGGGAAAATTGAAAATAAGAAAAAATTAATTAAATAATATTGTTGCATCACAGATCATGATTTAATTAAAGAAGAAAAAGGAGGAAAGAGAATGTGCCTTGCAGTCCCTGGGAAAGTAGTAAAAATAGAAGGAAATAAAGGAATTGTAGAAATTGGGAATGTTAGACGGGAGATATTTATGCATCTCGTGCCAGATGTTTGTGTAGATGAATATGTACTTGTACATGCAGGTTGTGCAATTGAAACCATAGATGAAGAAGAAGCAAAAATAACATTAGATGCTTTTAAGGAGCTTCTTTATAATGAAGTTCGCAGATGAATTTAGAAATTCAGAATATGCAAAAAAACTTGTAAAAAAGTTAAACAATATTTCCAGCAAAAGGATAAACATTATGGAGGTTTGCGGTACTCATACTATGGCGATATTCAGATATGGTATTAGGGACGTGCTTCCTTTAAATATAAATCTGATTTCAGGTCCAGGTTGCCCTGTGTGCGTTACACCTCAAAGCTATATTGATGCAGTGATAACACTTTGTACAAAAGAAGATGTAATTATTGCAACCTTTGGAGATATGATGAGAGTACCTGGAAAAAAGGGATCACTGAGTAAGAAAAAAGAAGAAGGTTTTGATGTAAGAATAGTATACTCTCCAATGGATTGCCTTGTTATGGCATCACAAAATCCCTCTAAAAAAATAGTGTTTTTATCAGTAGGTTTTGAAACTACGGCGCCTATAACTTCACTCACAGTTATTGAAGCTAAAAAAAATAATATAAAAAATTTATTTTTTGCTACTGCCAATAAAATAGTTCCACCGATCATGGAGGCTTTAGTTCAGGATAAAGACTTAAATATAGATGGTTTTTTATTACCAGGGCATGTTTGTGCAATTATAGGAATGAAACCCTATGAATTTCTAAGTGGAAAGTATAATACACCTGCTGTAGTTACAGGGTTTGAACCATTAGACATACTTCAAGGGTTAAACACATTAGTAAATTTAATAAGCAAAAAAGATTACAGGATTATGAACGAATATAAAAGAATAGTTAAAACTGGGGGTAACCCCTATGCCTTGGAATATTTAAGCGAAACTTTTAATATTGTGGATAGTAGCTGGAGAGGAATTGGCAGAATAAGTGGAAGTGGTATGGAATTTAATAGTAAGTATGAAGGTTATGATGCACTTAAGCATTTTGGAATTGAGTATGAGGATTATGATGGTAGCCCTGGTTGCAAATGTGGAGAAATACTTAAAGGAAAAATTAAACCAACAGATTGTCCACTTTTCAAAAAACACTGCACACCCGAAAATCCAGTTGGTTCCTGCATGGTTTCATCAGAAGGTACTTGCGCTGCATATTATAGATACCACAAAGACACTATGTAATAGATACATGCTTACAAGGAATACTAGAGGAGTAACAATTAATAGTTGTTACGTACTTTTAAGGAATGCAGGGGGTTTAAATGAATGATAATATAACTTTAAGTCATGGAAGTGGCGGTTTGCAATCAAATAAATTGATTAGTGAAGTGTTTTTCAAATATTTCGGCAATGATATCTTAAATCAAATGAATGATGCAGCTCAACTAGAAATAGATTTTAAAAAACTTGCTTTTACTACAGATTCTTTTGTGGTAAATCCAATCTTCTTTAATGGAGGGAATATTGGTAAATTAGCAGTTTGTGGTACTGTAAATGATTTAGCCGTAAGTGGAGCAAAACCGCTTTACATTACAAGTGCATTTATTATCGAAGAGGGCTTCTCTATTAAAAAACTAGAAGAAATTGTTATATCTATGGCAGACGAGGCGAGTAATGCAGGAGTGATTATTGTAGCTGGTGACACAAAAGTTGTAGAAAAAGGAAATGTTGATGGGATTTTTATTAACACTTCTGGCATTGGTAGGATTTATGAAAATGTGAATATTAATTGTGCCAATGCAAGAGAAGGGGACATTGTTATAGTAAATGGAACACTTGGAGACCATGGAATGACAATAATATGCCAGAGAAATAATCTTGGACTAGAGGGAAATTTAAGGAGCGATTGTGCATGCCTTAATTCATTGGTAGATACAATGCTTGAAGCATATGAGGGTATTCACGTTATCCGGGATGCTACAAGAGGTGGAGTTGCGGCAGTACTTAATGAAATTAGTGAATTTAGCAATGTAACCATAGCACTTGAAGAGAATAATTTACCATTTAAAGAAGAAGTAAAAGGTGCTTCTGAGATGCTGGGACTCGACCCATTATATATTGCTAACGAAGGGAAACTTTGTGCTTTTGTACCAGAGGCATATGCTCAGAAGGTACTTGGTGCAATGAGAAAGCACCCACTAGGTACTAATGCTGCAATTATAGGAAAAGTAACGGAGGAAATTGGACAAAGGGTTTATTTAAATACAATAGTAGGTGGAAAAAGATTAGTTGATATGCCATCTGGAATTCAGCTTCCAAGAATATGTTGAATTTTATGCAAGATAAGCCAGGGATTATATAACTCTCTGGCTATATTTATTTGACTATAATTGTTTAGTGCTAAATACTGCATAATTAAAAGATTTTTTCAATATATATTAATAATAGATAAATAGGAGGGAATATTTTGCATGAGAGAGGACTTATAAAAAGGGCAATAGATGAAATCCATATGGGAGGGGTTAAAAAGATTAATTTTATATGGATGGAAGCTAACGGGTGTATGGGGAATATTATTTCTTTTCTTAATGCGGATAAGCCCGATGCTTCTTACTTCTTAAAGGAAATGGTTAATTTAAAATTTAGCCCTAGCCTTATGCAGGCAGAAGGTGAAGTTGCATATGAAGAGTTCTTAGAAGCTCTAGATACAAATTTTATATTGGGAGTAGAAGGTGCCCTAACTAATATGGATGAGGGTTTTTATAATATTTTTGCAACATATAAAGGTAGACGTGTACCTACAGCGGAAGCTATTAATTTAGCTGCAAAGAAAGCAAAAGCAATAATAGCTATAGGGACTTGCGCATCATTTGGAGGAATATCAGCAGCTAGACCTAATCCAACAGGATGCACAAGTTTAGGCGATTTCCTTGGACGTGAAGTAATAAATATTCCAGGATGCCCTGCGAATCCATTGTGGGTTATGGGAACTATAGCTAGCATTATCCTTGATAGAAAGGTTGAAATAGATGAAAAAGGGCGTCCACTAATGTTTTTTAAAGAAACAAATCATACTAATTGCCCAAGACGCTCGTATTTTGATAATAAAGTATTTGCAGAGAAGCTTGGAGATAAGGAATGCATGATAAAGGTTGGATGCAAGGGTCCTATTACAAAAGCTTATTGTCCTCTTGGATTATGGAATTCAAGAATAAATTGGCCAGTTGAGGCTAATACACCTTGTATAGGTTGTGCTAGTGAGTTTTTTCCGGATGGCACAGAGCCATTTGTTAAGTAAGTGGGTTATTTAAACATAGTTAGAAAAATATTGTATTTCACAATATAATTTAGAGTGAGGTGATCGTGGTGACTACTAAAATAATTATAGACCCTATAACTAGAATAATGGGTCCTTTAAGTATAGAGGTAGAAATTAAAAAAAATAAGATTGTAGATGCTAAAAGTGGTGGAATTCAATTTAGAGGTTTTGAAAAGATGTTAATAGGGCGCCCACCATTAGATGCAGTATATTTTACTGAAAGGATATGTGGCATATGTTCTACGTCTCATGGATTAGTTGCAAGTTTGGTATTAGAGGATGCACTAAAGGTAAAGCCTAATGAGAACGGAGTAAAAATCAGAAATTTTGTACATGGAGCTGAGTATCTCCAAAATATCATGAGGCAAATTTGTATTTTTGTATTTCCTGATTATGTAGATATAACATTAGCTCCAGGAAATTTAGACTATGATTTTAGAATTTCAGAAAAATACACAGAAAAAATCAATATAGATTATGTGAAGGCATTAGAATGTAGTCGCCTCGCCCACGAAATTATAGCTCTTGTAGGGGGGAAAGTACCCCATAACCATGGTGTGTTTGTGGGTGGCACAACTGCAAATATGGATGCTTCTAAAATTATGAGATTAAAATCCATACTACACCCTATTAGTGAATTTATGAGCAAAAATATGGTTGACGATATAAATATTATAGCTCATTATTATCCGGAGTATTTTAAGATCGGTGGCGGGACAGAAAATCTTTTAACCTATGGACTATTTCATGATTTGTCTAATAAAGAAATGCAGTACGTCCAGCCTTCAAGTTACATTGATGGTGAGGTGGCTATCTTAGACCCCAAAGCAATAACAGAGAGCTCAGCATTTTCTTGGTATAAAGATTCTAAAGCTAGTGAAGTACCATCAAAGCATCCATCTGAAACAGATATTAAAAAGCCAGGAGCATATACATTTATAAAAGCACCTAGATATAAAGGTAAAGTTGTACAGGTTGGTCCACTTGCTCGAATGATTTTATCAGGTTCATATAAAAATAATATATCTACCATGGATAGGCTTATGGCTCGGGTACTCGAGGGGAAAAATATTTGTGAGAAAATGTTTATAATACTTGAATCTATAGAGCCGATACTAGCAGTACAGGATGAATATATTATTGCAGAAAGTGCACAAGGGATAGGGCTCTGTGATGCTGTTAGGGGAGCTCTCGGACACTGGCTTACTATAGAAAAAGGGGTTATAAAGAATTGCGATATAGTTACACCCACCGCTTGGAACCTTTCACCAATAGATGAATTGGGTCAGCGCGGAGCCCTTGAGAGCGCTCTTATTGGTACTGAAATTCAAAACATTAACAATCCTGTGGAAATAGGTCGTATCGTACGCTCTTTTGATCCTTGTATATCTTGTGCTACCCATGTTAATACAGAATATGGTGACCCTTATTATATAAATATTACTTAAGATATCCGCTAAAAAATGACTATAATGCTGGTAAGTTATTTTAAAAAATGATGAAGATATGTGTTATATTTATATACAATAAAAGGGGGATAGTGAAATGAGTGAAATAAAGATTAATATTAATATGATAAATACAAATGAAGAGATACATGCGGAAAATAAAGATCTTTTTGATGGAGAGAATATATTTGTTATAAATTTAATGAGCGCTCCGGGATCTGGCAAAACCTCCATACTTGAGAAGTTAATTCCAAAACTTAAACAAAACTTAAACATGGCAATAATTGAAGGGGATTTATTTACCACTAACGATGCAGAGCGAATTGAAGCCATGGGAGTTCCAACAGTACAGATTAATACTGTGGGGCCTTGTTATTTAGATGGAGGAATGGTAAGGGAAGCATCATTAAACTTTGATTTAAGGGAGATAGATCTTATTATTATAGAAAATGTGGGAGATATATCAACACCGGCAGAATTCGAAATTGGCGAGGATATAAAGATATGCGTTTTTAGTGTGACGGAAGGTAATGACAAGCCTTTCAAATACCCACTGATATTTGAAAAAAGCAGGTTGATAATTTTAAATAAAATTGATTTAATGCAATTTACAGATTTTAAGGAAGAAGAGTTTTATAAGGATATTAAATTAATAAATGATAAAGCAAAAATTTTTCAAACCTCTTGCACCAGAAACCAAGGAATAAGTGAACTAAGTGAATGGATTTTGCAAGAAGTAAAGAAAAAAATAAGTAGCCACAAATCAAATTTTTAAGTCCTGTTTATTGCAGGATTTTTTATATGAAGGGATTTAGTTAATATGGGTAAAAAAGTAATTGCTATAGGTAATAGGTTAATGATGGATGACGCGGTGGCAATATATATTGTAGAAAAAATTAAGAATGTCCTAGGGGATAAAGGTATTGAGACTATTATAGGAGAAACAGATGTGGAATTTTGTTTTTCAAAATTAAATGAAGAAGATATGTTTTTTATTATTGATGCAACATATTATGGGAATTCACCAGGCACAGTAACTTTTAAAAGTTTGGATGATCTAAAAAACATTAAGGTCCAGAGTAGTTCTATTCATTCTTTAGGGGTAATGGAACTAGTAAATATGTATAAGATGAATATTAAGGGTCATTTTATAGGAATAGAAATTGCTAATATAGATATAAATGTTGGGTTAAGTTATGTTTTACAGGCACAAGTGGATTATATATCTAACAAGATATTAAGTTTTATTATATAATAAAAGGATTTAATCAGGTATAGTAGGGCATAAGTAAAATTAAAATAACAAGTGGGGGTGGATCCAAATTAGATTAGCTAAGAAAAATTCATGATAATTAACCAGTTATAATATAAAAAGCTAAATAAATACACAAATAAAATTGACTAAATTGTTACTATATGATATTATAACAAAAAATATATATGTAGTTTTTATAAATATTAAAGCATAAAAGGAGTTATAATGAAATACGAATATAAAACACTTACTGATATTAGACACAAAGTTTTTACGGCCGTAAGTAAGATGGCCTTTGAAGACAATTTAAAAGAAATAGAGAATATTCCATATGAGATCATTCCTGGAGATGTGGGTAAGTATAGAGAAAGTACATTTCTTGAAAGAGCAATAGTTAGTGAGAGAATCCGTTTGGCAATGGGACTAAATTTGAGACCAAGTGATAAATCAAGAGCAATCACGGAGGGATTAGAAGGGGCAACAAAACCTTCAAAATATTATGAACCGCCACTTGTAAATATTATAAAATTTGCTTGTAATTCTTGTCCAACAAATAGCTATGAAGTTACAAATATGTGCCGTGGCTGCCTAGCACACCCTTGTGTAGAAGTTTGTCCTAAAGGCGCAGTTAGTATAGTTAATGGGAAAAGTGTTATTGATCAGGAAAAATGTATAAAGTGTGGTTTATGTGCTAAAGTGTGTCCGTATTCAGCAATAATAAAACATGGGCGCCCATGTGCCATGGCATGTGGAGTGGATGCAATATATACAGATGAATATGGCAGAGCATCAATAGATTATGATAAATGTGTTAGCTGTGGAATGTGTTTGGTAAATTGTCCTTTTGGAGCAATATCTGATAAAAGCCAGATATTTCAACTAATTCAGGCAATTAATCAAAAGAAAGAAGTAATTGCAATTGTAGCTCCATCATATGTGGGGCAGTTTGGTAGAAATGTTGGATTTAATGATTTTAAAAGAGCGATGATTATAATGGGATTTAAAGATGTTGTTGAAGTTGCCATTGGTGCAGATATTTGTACAATTGATGAGGCAAAAGAATTTATAGAAAATGTACCTGAGAAATTTTCATTTATGGGTACCTCATGCTGCCCATCATGGTCTGTTATGGCTAAAAAATTATATCCGCAGTATGCTGAAAATATTTCAATGACTTTGACACCAATGGTTTTTGCTGCTCGGCTTGTGAGAGAAAAACATAAAGATGCAATGATTGTTTTTGTTGGGCCATGCAGCGCGAAAAAATTAGAAGCTTCCAGAAAAAGTGTAAAAAGTGAAGTTGATTTTGTAATTACATATGAGGAGTTATCTGGAATGTTAGAAGCCAAAGAAGTAAAAGTAATTGGTACAGATATGAGCTTGAGTAATGAAGCAACTGGTTCGGGGAGAGGTTTTGCGGTTGTAGGTGGAGTCGCTAAGGCTGTAGCTGATTTGATAAAAAAAGAACATCCAGGGCTAGAAGTGAAAATTGAAGCTGCAAATGGACTGAGAGAATGTAGGGAGATGTGTAATGATGCCATAAAAGGAAAGTATGATGGATATCTCCTTGAAGGAATGGCATGTCCGGGTGGCTGTGTGGCTGGAGCTGGATGTATTGTCAAACCTAGCATAGCTGGCGCTCAGGTTAAACAAGCTGCTAAAAATTCTGATCTGAAGATTTCAGATGAGTCTAAATATGCTCATAAATATTATTTGTTAGATGGAAAAAATCTAGAGGAAGAATAGAGAATATTATTTATTATACATACATAAAATAAAAGCAAGAACTGCATTGAAATTTTTCAATGCAGTTCTTGTTTTTTTGCTATAAGAATGAACCGTTTCCAGTTTATTCTAGGGCGGTCGTGTTCGGAACTAATAATTTCAAATTAAAGTGATATTAACTTGGGGATGAAGGTACAAAACTATTCTATCTGTTTTGTTTTATTTTTGTTAATAGTATTTAAAATCTGTTTAACATCTAAATTTGTAACCATTAACCCAATTATTATAACAGAAACCCCTAGCCATTGTAGTTTAGAGAGCTCTTCAAACAAAACAATTCTAGCTGTAAGTAGTCCAGTTATTGGAACTAATAATGATAATGGTGAAATCTTATTAATTGGATATTTAGATATTAAAATACTCCAAAATCCATATCCAAATAGTGTTGACCCAAAAGCTAAATAAAGAACTGAAAATATGGACATCATATCTAAATTAGAGATTGAATTAATAAGAGTTTGTGGAGAGTCAATTAATAATGCTAGAATTAAAGTGGGAATCGGGGGTACAAGACTTCCCCATACAACTAAACTTAACATATCAAGTTGTTCATCTTTTTCCATTGATTTTTTTGATGCAGTTTTTGCAACAATATTTGAAATAGACCAAAATATAGGAGCACATATTGTAAGTAAAATAGCACCAATAGGTATCGATGATATTCCAATGGTACTTGAAGCAACTCCTATCACAATTAGTCCTAAAGCGCCAATTAAAAAACCTACTAATTGTTTAGTTTTGAATTTTTCTTTCAAGAATAAATATCCTAAAAGTGGAGATATAAATGCTTGTAATTGAACTATTATAGATGCGAGTCCAGCTGGCATTCCAATATGCATGGCATAAAATAAACAACCAAATTGACCTACCCCAACTGTAAATCCATATAGGAGTATATCTTTTAGTGCCATTTTAGGTGGTTTGATAAAAAATACGGCTGGAAATGCAACTAAAGTATACCTTAAAGTAACAAGTAGCATTGGAGGTACCCCTCCTAGTCCCAGTTTAATTACTGTAAAATTTGCCCCCCAAACTATTACGACTAATATAGCAAGAATAAAATCTTTTCTTTTCATAAATGTCCCCCCCCTAAGGCTAACGAAATATATATTTACAATATCATATTCAATTTTAAAACACAATAATAGATAGCAGAAAATAACTTCATGAAATTCAAAAGAACCAATAAGTTTATTCCTTTAAAGTGTGTTTAATAAGTATTTAAAATGGTACACTATATAATACAATATACTTTAATTTTTTATTAGTTAAAATAATTGAAACTTAATTCCATCGACACTTTCATAAAAGAAAATAAATGTAGAAGGTGATTAAATGAAGTGGCTTATATATGTTGTTTTTATAATTATGTATTTACTAGTAACTTTCTTTGGATTAGGACCAGTTTTATTTGCTGACGGTTCAAATTCAGAAAGAATAATAACACTTGTAATCGTAGTGGTTATATATATTATTCTATCTGTTTCACTTAAATTATTAATTAAGAAAACTAGTAGGTAAAAGTTGCTAGAATCAATTTACGAAGGAGGAATATTATGATGCCATTAAAAAAATCGAATCGCTGGATTTGGATTTTTATACTTTATACGATTATAATATTTACTGGCTTGCTTACAACTAGATTTATACTTGGTAGTGAAATACTTGTTAAATATATCCTTAGTCTAATTCTAATATCTCTGGTGTCAGCTTTAATTCCTTGTATAGGTGGGTTTTTAGGTAAACGACTATTCTTTTTAATTTATACGTTCTGCACCATAGTAGGTATACTTTACATGTTTTATGTGGTATTAGGAAATACTGCCCCTGGATGGGGTGATTTGACTAGCATTGTAGGTTTACTATTTATGGTTGGAGTTGGAGCCACTTTAGGTTTAGTTGTAGAAGTCATTCTTTACTTTGTTAAGAGAAAACAGAGTAAATAACCATATAACATTGGTCAACGTTTATTAGTGTAGTCTTATATTTTTTAAGTAGTTTTGCCTTCCCATTATTAGGTGAAAGAATAGTTGTGCCCCTAATGGGAATTTTCGTATTAACTGGTGGAATAAGTGTGATAGTTTTTATTATCGTTTTTATAAAAGAAAAATATAAAAATATAAATTAGCATTAGAGGAGAGGAGTTCTGACTTATCTATGTATTATAAACACTAAAGGGAGTTCAAAAATGAACTCCCTTTAGATATTAACTTGGAAGCCATTAAGTGTAATTAGAATGGGGTTACTTTATTTGGATTATATAATATTCTGAAAGTAAGATAATTGTAATTGAGTTACTTACACCTTGTTGCTATGTGGGTATATCCTACAGTTCCAAATAAAATGGTAATGGTTTTGGCAATTATCTTTGGTGCACACTTATTGCCTTTTGGATGGTTATATAAATCAAAAGCTTATTCAGTAATGTCTGTACTTATATCTTTTACCGCTGTTATTATTGGGATCATGTTTAATGCAGTTGTGGTTTCAATCGATATGGTAATATTTGAAATTGTATTCTGTATGTGTTTAATGTTTGAAAATAAATCATTAATCAAACAATCTTGAGCATAACTAGAGGGAAGGTAATGAGCAATTTTTTAACAATGTCTTCTCTATAGGGTTCCAACCTCTAAGGTTACTTAAATTTATTCTTGTTATTTTCTAATTTAAGTATTATGACCCTAGGGGCATAGCATTCATGTGAACCGAAGCACAGTTTCTAAATATAAATCATATGATAATATGATAATACTATAAAAGGAATAGAAATATGTATAATGTTTATGAAACATATCCTTATTGTCTTAACGTACCAATGTATAATCCATACAATACGTATAATGTTTATAGAACCTATCCATGCCCTTATTACATTAACACACCAACGTATACCTATACTGATGAAAAGGGGTTAGATTCAAGATTTGATCCTTTGCAATCTGCAAGTGATGATAGGTTAATTCAGTTAAAGGACTATGGCGCAGAACCGTTTGTAGTTAATATTGAGGAGGCTACTAAGCAAAACAATACTTATCGTACCGCTTTATGGACAGGAAGCCATTTGCAACTCACTTTGATGAGCATCAAGGTTGGGGAAGACATAGGTTTAGAGGCTCATCCTAACCTTGATCAATTCATACGTGTTGAAGAAGGTCAAGGACTTGTTAAAATGGGTGACAGTAAATATAACTTGAATTTTCAAAGAAACGTCTATGATGATTTTGCATTCATCATACCTGCTGGTAAATGGCATAATCTAATAAATATAGGTGAT
The DNA here is from genome assembly GCF_018861315.1 of Clostridium bowmanii. Taxonomy (GTDB): domain Bacteria; phylum Bacillota; class Clostridia; order Clostridiales; family Clostridiaceae; genus Clostridium_AD; species Clostridium_AD bowmanii. The sequence continues at coordinate 185,520 of NZ_JAHLDL010000004.1, forward strand.
ACACCACTTAAATTATACTCTATTTATGCGCCACCTCAGCATCCACATGGTACAGTTCATGTAACTAAAGCAGATGCACAAGCTGCTGAAGATCACCCTGGCAAATAGGGGGGAACAAGCTCTTTATTATTCTAAAATAGATGATTTCTCAAAAGACTATCTTATAAATGAGGTTGAGTTAGATAGATTAGTTAAGGCAGCAGTAAAAAAGCAGGCCAAAACCTTTATTAATAAAAAAATAAAAATAGAAATTGAAAATACTAATTTAGATGTCGCAACAGACAACAAATGGCTTTCTTTTATTCTGGACCAAGTACTGTCCAATGCATTAAAATACACTAAGTACGGTGGCCGAACAGAACATAATAAAAAAGACAAATATTAAAGGAGTATAACATATGGTTAAATCAATTATGAGAGATATATTCTTTCTCAATCAAAAATCAGAACTGGCTACAAAAGTAGATGCTCAGGTGATACAGGATTTGCTTGATACACTTAAAGCAAATAAAGAAGGCTGTGTAGGAATGGCAGCTAATATGATTGGTGTCAAAAAAAGAATTATTGTGATCAGTATGGGCGATATGAACGTTCCGATGATTAATCCTATGATAGTAAATAAATCGGGTCAATATGAAACAGAAGAAGGATGTCTTTCACTTGTTGGTGTTAGAAAAACTAATAGATTCAAAGAGATTGAAGTAGAGTATTTTGATTCGTTATTTAAGAAGCGAAGGGGAAAATACTTTGGATGGATTGCTCAAATTATTCAACATGAAGTAGACCATTGTGATGGGATAGTCATATAGAAAAAAGGTAAGAGCACTGTTCAAAGTGGAATCACAGCAATTAAAGAAAGATGAACGCCTTCACCAGTAAAACCCCCTGAACTAATAAATTAGTCCAGGGGGTTTTTTACACTTGATTTAATTGAATTAGAATGGTGTGGGTAGGACCGTATCATAAATAATCCATAATTTCTTATTCATTTATTATACGGATTTTTACATTTCTTCGGCCCCAATTATTTACTTCGGCTTCTGTATTAAAAAATACATCAATGATATTACCTTTAATAGCGGAACCAGTATCTGATGCAATAGCATATCCATAGCCTTCTACATAAACTTTAGAGCCCATTGGTATAACCCTAGGATCCACAGCTATAGTGCTGTATCCATTTGGATCTCTGTTTGTTCTAGAACCTGATGATGTAAAACCATCCATTGAATATGCAGTTGATTCTATAATGAAGTAGTTCGTTGAGTTTGATACATCATTAGGGATAGCACCAGAGTTAGAGGTTGAACTTTTACTAGAATCTAAGTGTCTAGACATAGTAATTCTCTTGGCTGCCGCCCGTTCTTTTGCTATTTTTTCAGCAGCGAATTCCTTTGACTTTTTGTCAGCAATTAATTTAGTTTCTTTTTTAGTTACGTTGCTAAGCAGCACCTTGTGTTCTTTTATGTTTTTACTTAATTTTGTTAGTATAATTTCATTATTTGCTTTTAGTGCTGATAATTTATCATTCTCATTATTTAAGGTGTCTCTATGCTTTATTATTGAATTTCTTTGTTTTTCAATTTCAGCAATGAGATTTTTATCATACTCTATTATCTGTTTAAGTGTATCTGCTCTAGATATAAGATCGCTAAAACTAGTTGAATCTAGAAGTACCTCAAGATAACTATCTACACCATTTATATACATAACTCTTGCTCTTTTTTCAAACAAGTTTTCTTGATCCATAGCATTTTTTTCTACAATTTGTAATTTAGTTTGTGTTTTTATTATATCTTGAGAAATTTCATTCATTTTAGTTTTGTTACCGTCAATTTTATTTAATACTTCATCAATTTCATTGTTGAAATTTTTTACTTTTATCTGTAAAGCCTTTTTGCTACTTTGAGCTTGTTTTAATTCAGATGTTTCATTAGTACTTGGTGCAGCAAAAGCATTGATATTGATAGTTATTGTTAATGTTAGTATCATAACTACTGATATTATTTTTTTATTCATTTATGAACCTCCTTAAAATGCATAGCAATATTAATAATATTTTTTAATATATTATTATATGATAAAGAGCTATGTTAAAAAGCATATATTTGTTATTTTAAAAAAAGACTAATTAATTTCTCTTTTAAATTTTAGTTATGTTAAACAATGATGAGGATAATATATATAATTGACAGTATTCTGTATGGATACATATAGAATACTACACAACCACAATTAGGAGAAATTAAGATAAGATTTAAACTCCGTCATCATTGTACCATAAATTTCTACACCAAGACATTTTTCTTGTGGAAACAATTTACTAATGACGTAATAATTTAGCAATTTACTGCAAAACTCCGGCACAAGGTCATATATGTTTACTGAAATGTAGTACAAAAGTAATGTTTGCTATTTCATGGAGGTTCCTTAAATGAGTGCTTGCGGAATTTTTGTGTTTATATATAACAAAAAGACACGAATGTATGTTTACAAAATCGAAACAAAAATATAGTATAATACTATATAGCTAAAAGTTGAAGAAATAAAACAACCGGAGGGATTTTTAGTGGAACAACAAAGGATAAGAAATGAAATTATGAATATCAATAATTATTGGATGAAAAAATTACAACAAACGAAGGGTTTATTATTAAGGAAAAAGAATTATTAAGAAAAACTAATAAAAAGTAAAGAATAAAAAAGAGATTAAATGGAAAATAGATTGGAGATATAGTATAATTATGAATATTGAAAAAACAATTACCGCACTTAAGAAAAATAATTATGAGGTAAGCATCTTTAAAACCGCCGAAGATGCGGCACGGTATTTAGACAGTAGTCTTAATGACAAGTATATTGGATTTGGTGATTCTGATACTATGCTACAGATGAACTTGTTTGATAGACTTTCCTCACACAACAAGGTTGTTGATCCTAAGCATTTGGTGCTTGGGAAAACATTCGGTGATACTGCAATAGAGTGCCTGACTACAGATATATTTTTGACATCAGTCAATGCTCTCTCAGAATCAGGAGAGTTTGTTAATATTGATGGCACAGGGAATCGTGTAGCTGGATCACTATTTGGTCATAAAAAGGTATATTTTGTTGTCAGTACAAATAAAATCTCGCATTCACTTGAAGATGCTATTTGGCGTGCCCGTAACATTGCTGCTCCTCGTAATGCTATGAGATTAGGACTTAAAACCCCCTGTGCAATAAAAGCAGATCATTGTTATAATTGTTCCAGTCCAGATCGTATCTGCAATGGCCTTGTAATTTACTATAAAAAGATGCATGACATGGATATGGAAGTCGTATTGATAGATGAAGACCTTGGCTTTTAATGTGTCTATCTATCATAAATAAGGAGATGTATCTAATTGGCTAAAGATAAAAAAGTTTATATTTGTAAAGACTGTGGATCACAATCACCAAAATGGATGGGAAAATGTAACGATTGCGGTGCCTGGAATACGTATGAAGAAAAAATAGTTAAGGCAAGCGACCTTAAATCTAACTCAAGTAGAATGGCAATAACAACTAACCCAACAAAACTAAGGGCGATAGCACAATTGGGCAGCGACAGGATAGTTACAGGAGTTTCAGAATTTGATAGAGTTATGGGTGGCGGAATAGTTAGAGATAGTATAAGCATAATTTCAGCACCTCCTGGGATGGGCAAGTCAACCCTTTTACTGCAACTCGCAAATTCTCTGTCTTTAAAAGGATATAAAATTTTGTATGCATCTGGAGAGGAAAGCAATAGTCAAATTAAAAATAGAGCTGACCGTACGGTAAAAGAAATAGCTGATAATTTCTGGGTAGTTTCTGATACTAAGTTAGATGAAATATTACAACATATAGAAACTGTTGATGCAGACTTAATAATACTTGATAGCATTCAAACATTTACTTTAGAAGAATATTCAAGTTCGAGAGCAGGATCACCTACTCAAGTAATTGAATGTGCTACAGCTTTAAAGGATAAAGCAAAAAATCCAGATAGACCAAGAGCTGTATTTCTCGTTGGCCAAATGACAAAGGCTGATGAGATGGCGGGTCCTCGAATATTAGAGCATTTAGTGGATACCGTATTGTACATAGAGGGAGAAGATGGAGAAGAACTAAAACATTTAATTAGTAAAAAGAATAGATATGGTGACACTTCTGAGAGTGGTTTATTTCGCATGACAGAAATAGGAATGGAAGAAATAACTGATCCGTCGGAGTTTTTTATGACCAAAAGGGAAGAGCTAGTTCCAGGGAGTGCTTTAGCCGTTATAAAGGACGGTACTAGACCAATTGTTGTAGAGGTAGAGAGTCTTGTATCTAAATCTTTTACTCCTTATCCAAGTAGACTAAGTGAGTGTTTTGCAAGGAAGGAACAATTAGGGACTCTTATCTCAATTCTTGAAGAAAGGGGTGGGGTAGGACTTTATGATAAAAATGTTATCATAAAAGCAACTGGTGGTCTTAAGTTAACTGAAACATCAGTAAATCTTGCTGTAGTAATGAGTATTGCATCCTCCGCATTAAAACATGGAATATCTACTGATACAGTTTTTATAGGGGAACTTGGTCTTACTGGGGAATTAAAAAAAGTACCATCACTCGAGCAAAGACTAAAAGAAGTGGATAGAATGGGTTTTAAAAAGGCATATATACCTATGAATTGTTTAAAAGCAGGGGTTAAATTTAAGAATATAAAGGTTATTCCTTGTAAGAAATTAACAGATGTTATTGAAAAGGAAATGAAATGATAGTAAGAGAATGCATTTTGTTGTAATTGAAAATTTTAATTAACTGTTCCAATTTTTATAGGGAATGTGGCACCTTACAAAGATTGGAACAGTTTTTGTTGTTGGGGGCTATATCATGGTGAGAGGATCTCGTGCTGTTATAATTAATCGTTTTTATTCAACCACTTATTCAGCACTTCTATATATTTCTCATTCTCTTCTACGAACGGCATATGGCGGCTGAATTCAAATAATTCCCATTGTGAATTTGGAATCTTGTCATACATTGTTTTTGCAATAAGTGGTGAGCAAAGATCAAGCAAACCGCTGATGATTAAAGAAGGTTCTTTAATATCTTCAATCTCTTTCATAAAATCAAAGTTTTTTAGGTTGCCAGATGGGCTGAATTCATTTTGACCCCATGCAGTTACATAAGCTTCTGCTCCAGCGACCTTTGGACGGCTTAAGCATTTTGGCGAATCTGGTCCTAGTGGGCCTGCGCAATGACGAAGCATGAATTCTGCTTCTGCTTTCTTATACTCTTTTGATGAATAATCTCCAGCTTTTTCTGCTTTAGCAATGGCATCTTGCATTTCCTGCGGAAGATATGCAACTCTTCTACGCTGTTCCTTTTCCCAAAGCGAAGATGATGGTAAAGTGCTGGATAAGATGTAGCTCTTGATTCCTTCAGGTTTGTATTCGCAAGCATATTGAATTGCCTGCATACCGCCCCAAGATTGTCCCAATAAGTGGATTTCGTCTAGGCCTAGGTGTTTACGTAACTGGATTAATTCGTCAATCCAAGTTTTTGCACACCATAAGTCAGGACGGGAAGGTGTTGCAGACAAGCCGCATCCCAATTGGTCATACATAATGACCGCACGTCCGTCTTCGGCAACTTTGTCAAGTACTTCAAAATAATTATGTGTAGAACCCGGTCCGCCGTGTAATAAAACCAATGGTTTTTTATTTCCTGTGCATTCACCTACTATACGATAGTAGGTCTTATATTCTAAAAATGGAATATAGCCTTCAGTAATCTTCATAATCAATCTCCTTTATTTTTTTACAAATTTAGATGAGATTTCAACTTCGTCCTAAATATCATTGTACCATACAATTTCTACACCAAGAACCTCTTCTTGTGGGAAAATTCATTAATGACTATTTACTGGGTGCACAACATTAAGTAAAACTAATGTTTACTAAGATGAATATTGGGTTTGTTAAGGTTCATTGACTTTCATTCTTATTTTGTTTATAATAAACCAAACAAATGTTTAAACACTTAATTGTAAGGTATTTTACAATTAAAATTATTTATAATGAAATGGAGAATCATATGACGGAACGAGAGTTAGAAATATTAAAAATAATTAAACAGGATCCATTGATTTCACAATATGAGCTTGCAGATATTCTTGGGATTACTCGTTCTGGGGCTGCCGCTCATATTCATAATTTAACAAGGAAAGGGTACATAAAGGGAAAGGGATATGTTTTAAGTGAGCCTCGTTTTATCACAGTAGTGGGTGGAGTTAATATAGATACTCTTGGGACATCAAGGAGTAAACTAATACATGATAATTCAAATCCTGGCAAAATAGTTCATTTACTAGGAGGTGCGGGAAGAAATATTGCACTCGCTCTAACAAAACTGGGAATTTCTAATTTTTTTATTTCGGTATTTGGTGATGATTTAAATGGAGAAAAATTCTTAGATGATGCGAAAGAAAATAATATGAACGTTCAATATTGTGAAAAAATTAAAGGAGAAGCTACATCATCATTCATCTCCATTAACGATTCAGATGGAAATAGAATAGTTGGAATTGATGACATGGATATATATCATAATATGACCCCTGCGTTTATTGAAAAAAATTTAGACAGAATTAATCACTCAGACTATTGCATTATTGACACAAATCTTCCGAAGGAAGTCATAGATTACATCTATGAAAAAGTAACAATTCCTCTCGTCGTTAAAACAGTATCATTGAATAAAAGCTACCGACTGATTAATAATATACAGAAAATAGAGATTTTAATAATCACACCCAAAGAGCTATCTCAATTAGTTTCTGAATTAAATGAGACTTATATAAACATTAATAATGCCATTGACCTCTTATTAAACAAGGGTGTTAAAAACGTTCTTGTTTTTTCAGCAAGCAAGGGTCTATTTTTTAAAAATCAAAGCACAGAATATAAACTGAAGATTGCATCATCTTCAATTATAAATACAAACGGAGCAAGTGCAACGCTAACTGGCACTTTAATCTGTGGACTCCAAAATAATATGGAATGGGAAGAAGCTTTAAAATATGCATATGTTGCAGCCATTAGTAGTATGGAAACACAAACTCCTGTAAATCCAAATTTATCCCAGGAATTATTAAAGGAAAAAAAGAAATTTCTTTTCCCTAATAATTAAAACTATACTATTAATTTTTGTTAATAGTATAGTTATCTTAACCTTTAAAATTAACTTTAATGATAAATACATTTTTTAAAGATACCGCTAAAAAACTGTATTGCTGGACCGGTTGTACATGCAGTAACTATAGTTATAATCCCAAACTTCCCTCCGAGCAAAAATCCAAGAATAGTTAAAACAACATCCATTGTAATTTTAGAACGCCTAATACTCCATCCTGTCTTGTCACGAATAGTCAGCATGAACCCAGTGAATGGGTCAACTCCTATATTACTTGCGACAAAAAGGCTAATTCCAATATAATAAAGAAGGCATCCTACACCTCCTGAAAGTAAACGGATTCCTAAAGCATCACTTGTGAAAATATGAGGGTATAAGCGACTCCCAATAGATATAAAGACTCCATAAGGAATTAAATATAGAAAAGTTCCAACATTTAAGTATTTACGCCCAAATAAATATAGAATAAGAAGTAGTCCAATATTTATGAAATTTGAAACATACCCAAGTTGAAGATAGCTTAATCCCCAAAACGCACGCATTCCATCATAAATAATCCCAACTGGATCATTTCCGAGTAGTGTATTATTATTAAATGAAACTCCTATGCATACTGCAAAAATACCTATCATTGAGATACTGGCTGATTTAAATGATAAATTTTTGCTAATAGATTTCATTTTACAAACCTAATTCTTCAGCAATCTTATTTGATTTTTCACAAAAATCTTTTACTTTTGGAATGTCTTTTTCCATTACACCATCATTGTATTTATAGCTTGTCTTAGTTAAGGAGTCTACACCATAAGGTTTTACCCGTTTGATACATTCTTCTACATTGTCCGGTCCTAAACCTCCTGCAATAATTACTGGGATATTTACAGATCTGACAATTTCTGCATCAATATTCCAATCGTGGGTCATACCACTTGCCCCGATACCTGTATCTGCTGCAAGTCCTGAATCTGTTAAGATATAATCACAGAATTTTGCATATTCTTTTGCACGTTCTATAGCGCAAGGTCCGTCCACAAGAACAGCCTGCATCAATTTAACACCAGGGCATTCTTTACATAATCTTTGCGCAAATGCTGCATCAGCTGTAAATTCCATGCCAGCAATATGCAGAATATCCGGTTTTACTCTGTTTGCAATGAAAATCATTTCATCAGGGTCTGTATTTAGCATGATAGCTACACATTTCACACCTCGTATTTTCGCCTCATTAAAGATACGATCCACAACATCAAACGGAACGCGATGAGCTGGTACTCCACCGCTCTGCATAGGCACAAGTCCAATATGGTCTGCACCAGCATTGATAGTTGCAACACTTTCATTGTAGTTTACTAAAGAATAGATTTGATTTATCATATTTTTACACCTCTTCGTAGAATTTTTTTGCTCTTTCTATTATACTTTTAATATTTAAATATGGAGATACAGACTGAGCAACTTCTATAGTTAAACTAGCTGCTGCTTGCGTCAACAGCCCTATTCGTTTTAATGGCATTGTGTTACCATACTGAAAACGAGCCCATGTAATTGCTGCCATACTACAATCGCCAGCTCCATTAACGCTCACTACATGTGAATCTAAAATTGGAATGCAATCCACTTCTTCGTCTCTTGAACACAAGATTCCCTTTGCACCTAAAGATATAAATACATTCTTTACTCCCTTTTGATGTAAAACTCTGGCTGCTTCTCTAGCGCTTTCACTATCAACAATTTTTACTCCGGATAAAACACTTGCTTCTAATTCATTTGGTTTAAACGTATCAATCTTATCTAAGATATTTTCAAATCTGTTTACTTTAGCAATGGAGACTGGATCTGCAAAAATCGGTATAGTACAATGGTTCGCAAGCCACTCAATAGATTCTTTTGGTATATTTCCATCAAGAACACAAATAGATGCTCTATTAATGAAGTTTATTCGTCTCTTTAAGAATTCTGGAGTAATATTTTCTGCGATTTTCATATCATTAACCGCTGTGACCATGTCTCCTTGGTCATCTGTGACATATAAATAAGCCGAGCTTTTGGTATTAATAATACATTCAGCATAATCTAAGCGAATAGTATACTTTTTACACTCCTCAGATAGAAATTTACCGAAATAATCATCTCCATAGACTGTTACTAAATATGTAGGAACATCTAATTTCGTTAAGTTTTGAGCAATATTCTGTCCTACTCCACCAACAGTCATCTGAATGTCTCCGATATTTGAATCTTTTTCCCGGTATACATCTCCAGATAAGCCTGCTATATCTATATTCAGCCCGCCTATGACTACTACATAATTATCCATCAGCATCTCGACTCCCCCTTAACTTTATGAATATACTATAACACAAAACCTTTAATAGCTAAACAAATATTTATGATATAAACATTTGTTTAATAAAATGGGCGTGTTAAATCTACCAAATAAATATTGGATAGGGTAAAGACTAATGTATAAAATTATCTTCTAGTAAATGGTATTTAAAAAGGACTATTCCTTTAGTCGATTTATTTAAAAGACTAAAATAATTCTAAAAATGTATAGATTATAAATTGTATAATTATTAGAACTATTGGAGATTACTAATTAGACAAATTTCTTTATTCGTAAAATTCAGAAAAATCGTTTTATGTAAAAAGCATGGTATAATAGTTATAAAATAATTATTTTGTAATTATATAAAAAACTAAAGGGGGTATGACTTATGCATAATAAGTTATCTAAAAACGCATATGGTGGAGTAGCAGGCAAAGATTACGTTCCTTACATTTCAAGTGGTTCTAAATCTGGTGGAAACTTTGTCGTGTTAATGATTGGTATTATTTTAGCTGCAGTATTTGCAGCATCAACTGCCTATTCAGGAATGAAAGCAGGGCTTACAGTTGCCGCTGGTATACCAGGATCTATAATAGGTTCTGCATTCATAGCTGCATTTGCTAAACAAAAAGGTATCCTTGGCAAAAACTTAGTTCAAGGTATGTCTAGTGGTGGAGAATCTGTTGCTAGTGGTATAATATTTGTTTTACCAGCAGTTCTTTTAATAGGAGCTAAAGTTTCTTTCTTAGAAGGCTTTGCTGTTGGTATAGGTGGAGTTTTATTCGGTATGGGAGTAGCTTCTCTTGTTTACAATTATTTAATAGTTGAAGAGCATGGTAAATTAATGTACCCAGAGTCAATGGCTATATCTGAAACACTTGTTGCTTCAGAAGGTGCTGGAGAGTCAATGAAATTCATGGGAATCGGTTTCGGAATTGGTGGTCTTATAACTGTAGTAACGGGTTCATTTTTAAATTTAGCTAATACTGTTATAAGTTATGTAAATGAAACTTTCTATAAGTGGAAATTTGAAGTTGAAGTTAACCCTCTATTATTAGGTATAGGATTCATAGTTGGGTTAGAAGTTTCACTTATGATGTTTGCGGGTTCTATATTAGCTAACTTCGGTATTATGCCTTTAATAGGTTACTTTATAGATCTTGGACGAGATGGTGTAACTGTATGGAACAATCCTAGTGTTGCTTTAAATGCTATGCAGGTTAAACATATCGCTGGTAGTTATGTAAAATACATTGGTGCTGGTATGATGCTTTCTGGTGGGTTAATAGGTGCTGTAAAGCTTATCCCTGTTATAATAGCTTCTATAAAGGAAACTCTTAATGCTAAGGATTCAAAGGGTGGCGCAGGCTCATCTGTTGCAAGCATAGTATTAATTGCTGGAATAGTAGTATGTTTCTTAGGTGGGTTCTTGATATCAGGTGGTAATGTATTAATGGCTATAACTGCTGCTGTTTTGTCATTATTCTTATCATTATTATTTGTTATAGTTTCTGGTCGTTTAACTGGTACTATAGGAACTTCAAATCTTCCTGTATCTGGGATGACAATAGCTTCTATAGTTGTTGTAACATTATTATTTGTTGGGATGGGATGGAAAACTCCTGAAAACAACAGAACATTACTTTTATTTGGTACATTTATAGTTACAGCTATTGCTATGGCTGGAGGTTACGCTCAATCACAAAAGGTTACTTTCATAGTAGGTGGTAACAAAAATGAAATGGATAAATATTTTGCTATATCTGGTGTAGTTGGTGTTGCAGTAGTTATAGGAGTTATATTATTGCTTGCAAGTAAGCTTTCAATGACTGGTGATAATGTTCAATTTGCATTACCTCAAGCTAACTTAATGGCAACATTAACTGCTGGTATAATTTCAGGTGAATTACCTTGGGTTATGATCATTGTTGGTGCCGTTATGGGAGTTGTTTTCTACTTGTTAAAACTTCCTGTAATGACAGTTGCTATAGGATTCTATTTACCAATAGCTACAACTTCTATAATACTCGTAGGTGCATTAGTTCGTGTATTTGTAGAAAAAACTTCTAAATCTGTAGAAGAAAAAGAACATAAAGTTTCTAATGGTATAAGTTTATCATCTGGACTTGTTGCCGGTGGTTCTATAATAGGACTTGTAGGGATAATACTTCAAGTAACAGGTGTTTTAAAAGGAACTGGTCCAACCGGCTTTGCTGCTTCTAATACTATGGCAATTATAATATTAGTAGTTCTAGTAATAGCTACTATAATTCCTATAGTAAGTAGTAAGGTAAAGAATGCTAAGTAATAATGAAGATGTTTTAAATATAATATACAAAATCTCTGACAACTTCCAATATGAGATAGATAAAAACAATATTGTGACTATACTTGAAAAACAAGATCATAAGTTACAAAAGTTCTTTAGAAAACTTAAATTCAGAATTCCAGAGTATAAAAAAACTTCTCTGGATGAATATGGAAGTTGTGTGCTTTTACAGATAGATGGCAAAAAAACTGTAAAAGATATTGGAGAAAGTCTAGAAATAAAGTATGGAGATAAAGTTCAACCAATTTACGAAAGATTATTGTTGTTCTTGAACCATATTGACGTTAATTGTCATTATATACGAAAAATGAATTTGTAATATAAAGGACTGTTGCACTAAGAAATTAGTGTAGCAGTCTTTTTTTACAAAAAAAGTAGTATTGTACAAAAATAGTTTTTATTGTGAGAATCCACAATTGATGCAAGTGAAAATCCAATTTCGTCTGCATATCCCAATCCCTTAATCGCTGCATATTTAGTAAATTTATCAGCCTCTTCCTCCTCTAATTTCCCCATAGGTGTTTCAGAGTTTCCCAATCTTTTTCATAAAATGGGTAATTCTTTTTTAGAAATTTATAATTATAACCACATAATAGCAAAAGCTCTCACATTTTAAAATATGAAAGCTTTTCTTATTATACAAATATGTATCTTTAAATTTCTGTAAGTATTACTTTGAATTCTGTCCCTTTTTAAGACTTATCGTTACTGAGCCTTTAGATTTTGTGAACTTACTTGCATTAGTCAATATATTAAAAAAAAATAAGTCAGTATGGTTAACTGACTTAATTTTCTATCTTTGTATAAAGATCAAAATTGATTTACTCATAATTTTGGTTCTGTATTATACTAGAATCCACCATTCTTCATCTTCATTAAATAATTCAATTGCTTTTCCGTCAATATTGCATTTAAATCTGGTTGCATTATTAAAAAGCTTCATACTTCTAATTGGATCTTTTATTTCAAACTCTTCGTCGTTGTAAGTCAATTCAAAAGGGATATTCCAACCATTATTATCAGGTTTACTCTGAACCATAACTAACATTTTTTCGTTTTTATTTCCCCAAGACATAACATCAACCTCCCATGTAAATTTTATATTACCTTAGTAGTATTATAATACATTTCAAATAAACTTGTCAGTGAAAAACGAAGCAATTTGACCTAGAGGGCCTTTATTCTCAAATCTTAAATTTTTCTATTTTCAGCAGAGGAACCAGACTGTTCCGCAAGTTTTCTAACCTCTTCAGCAACTACGGCAAAGCCTTTTCCAGATTCTCCTGCCCTTGCAGCTTCTATTGCAGCATTTAAGGCTAATAGGTTAGTTTGAGTGGAAATATTTAATATTGTGCTTAATATTTGACCAATATCTTCAGTCTCCTTTACTAAAACTCCAATACTTTCAGCAATCTGTGAAACTCCATTTATAGTGCTTTCATTTTTTGTGGATAGTTTTAAATTTCATTTGATTTTGCCTCCTAAATATAATGTTATTAATATCATCGTAAGAAATTCGGCGGACTAAAGAGATAAAATAAAAAATCAAGTCGAAAATACACAAAACACATAATAATATACGAAATTAAAGTATAAATACTTAACTCAAGGTTGTAAAAATTTGAATTCTAGGTATTGGTAAAGTTTTTTGTGTATTTGAACATTATGACAAATGTTATTATAATAAATGGTGAGTAGTTGATTTACATAAATGAAAAGATACGGCAAGAAAATTTTCGAAAGGAGACAAACTAATATGCCAATGATAATAATACGAAATGATATAACAAAAATGAAAATAGATACCATTGTAAATCCTGCGAACACAGCACTAAAAATGGGCGGTGGAGTATGTGGAGCAATATTCTCTGCCGCTGGGGCCGAAAAACTTCAAGAAGAATGTGACATAGTTGGGCGAATTCCTAATAAAACACGAGGTGACGGTTTATTTGGTAGTCTATGATAAGAAAGCCTTTGTTGTGAGTAAAAAACTTTTCTCTGCAATTGAAAAATACATTGATGACAACTATGTTGAGGAGCATAGTCTTAGTGAGCGCCTCAGAAATATAGAGCCTTATGAAGAACATCAATTTGAAGATATGAATGAGAATTACATAGAGTGTCAGGTTTGTGCCCCAGTGCCTCAAATAAAGGGAAAGTGCAGTCTTGAGGATGTAATCAGTCAACTTGATGAGTCTTTTTCACAAATGCTTCTGCGGGTTATTGATGAAAAGGGAATGACTGACGTTGAAACTTATAAGAAGGCCAATATTGACCGGAAGCTGTTTTCTAAAATTTGAACCAGTAAGGATTACAACCCTAGTAAAGTCACATCAATAGCCTTTGCCATAGCAATTAAATTAAGTTTGGATGAAACACATGATTTGCTAAATAAAGCTGGATACACATTGTCTCACAGTAATAAATTTGATGTAATTATTGAGTATTTCATCGAACAAGGTAATTACAACATCTACGAGATAAATGAGGCCTTGTTCGCATTTGAGCAAGTTCTACTTGGTGTATAATTGTCGCTCTGAAAGCGACCAATTAACATAGTAATTTTGTTATCCTTTAATTATGAAAGTAAGGGGGTTAACAAAATGAAAACAAACATAACAGAATTGGTATTTATACTAGATAGGAGCGGTTCAATGGCTGGTCTTGAGAGTGACACTATAGGTGGCTATAATACACTTCTTAAAAAACAGAGGGAAGAGTCAGGTGAGGCAATTGTCACTACGGTACTTTTCGATGACAATTATGAAATTTTACATGATAGAATAAACGTTAAAGGTATCCATCCTATAACAGAAAAAGAATACTTTGTTTGTGGGAGCACTGCACTTTTAGATGCTATTGGAAAGACAATTAATAAAACTTTAAATGTACAACGAAATACCATTGAGGAAGAACGTGCAGATAAGGTGATGTTCGTAATAACTACTGATGGAATGGAAAATGCTAGCAAGGAGTATAATTATGAAAAGATAAAGAAAATGGTGGAACTGCAGAAAGAAAAATACGGATGGGAATTTAATTTTGTCCAAGGCTACTGGTAATTTAAATGTGAAATTTTTAAAAACCCCATTGACAAAACTGGATAATAGCCTTAAGATTAATACTATACTAAACAAGTATACTTTAAGGAGAAATATAACATGAAAATAACACAAGAAGCAGATTATGGACTTAGAGTAGTACTTCACTTATGTGGATTAGGCTATGGGGAAAAGGTAGAATCAAAAGTAATTTCAGAAAAAGAGGGTATACCGCTAAGATTTCTTTTGAAACTTTTAAGGAAGCTTATACAAGTAGATATTCTAAGATCTTATAGGGGAGTCAATGGAGGATATGCTATAAATAAGTTGCCAGAGCAAATAACATTAAAAGATGTTATAGAAGCAATAGATGGCCCAGTATGTGTTAACAGATGTGTAATTGAGCCAAGCTTTTGTAATTTAAATAGAAGTGGTGTATGTATTTTGCATAGAGCTATGGCAAAAGTACAAAAGAATTTAAATGCAGATTTAGAAAGTATAAATTTTAGGCAACTAGTAGATGGAGAGGTTTAGGTATGCAATAATGCTTACAAAACACTGTAAATATCCACCATTGAGAGGGACTGTGGCTTTAATGATTAAAAAATCATTTGAAGAGACAGTCTCTTTTTCTTATTGATTTTAATATAAGCACTAAAAAATTACTCTTTTGATGATTATGATTTAGTGATTCTTACGATAGAATTTAGAATAGTCAAAGACCTTTTTAAAACTATTAATAAAGGAGCATTTTCATCATAAAGTCAAGAAGATTGAATAAAGAGAAGGTATTATAGACTTAGAATAAGTCACAGGTTTTTTTGGACGGTTATGACGAAAAAAAGGGTATAATTAAGGTTGTAATGGATATCTTTTAGGTATACAATGAAACTATACGAAATTAGTATACATTAATAAAGGTAATTACAAGTATAATTGAGGTAGTAAAACATATTGAATAGATCAATTAAAAGGAGGTATATGTATGTATTTTAAGACTATGGAACAACATGAAAATTTGAGGATGAAAATCAGAGAATTTGCGCAGGAGGAAGTTAAACCTATTGCATTTATGTTAGATCAAGAAAATAAATTTCCAGAGGAAGCAGTTAAGAAGTTAGGTCAAATGGGAATGATGGGTATTCCATATCCAAAAGAATATGGCGGAGCAGGTATGGACGTAATGAGTTATGCAATCGCTGTTGAGGAATTATCAAGAGTGGATGGTGGAACAGGCGTAATTCTTTCAGCTCATACATCTTTGGGCGCATACCCAATTTCAGCATATGGAACTGAAGAGCAGAAACAAAAATATTTAGTGCCACTCGCAAAGGGAGAGAAACTTGGTGCATTCGGTCTTACAGAAGAAAATGCTGGTAGTGATGCAGGTGGTACAGAAACCACCGCAGTCCTGTATGGTGATAATTATATTTTAAATGGTGAAAAAATCTTTATCACAAATGCTGGTAAAGCTGATATTTACGTTGTTTTTGCAATTACTACTCCCGATATAGGTGTTCGTGGTATAAGTGCATTTATTGTGGAAAAAGATACAGAAGGTTTTAGCTTTGGACAACATTACGATAAGATGGGTATTAGATCATCTGCAACTGCAGAGCTAATATTTAATGATGTGATAGTTCCTAAGGAAGATTTACTAGGTAATGAGGGAGATGGATTCAAGATTGCTATGGCAACGTTGGATGGTGGCCGTATTGGTATTGCAGCTCAGGCTCTAGGAATAGCCCAAGGCGCTTATGAAAATGCTTTAGAGTACTCAAAAGAAAGAGTTCAATTTGGTAAACCTATATGTCAGCAACAAATTATTTCTTTTAAGTTGGCAGATATGGCGACAAAACTTAGAGCAGCTAGATTACTAATTTACAGTGCAGCAGAGCTTAAACAAAATCATGAGAGTTACAGTATGGAAGCTGCTATGGCGAAACAATATGCATCTGACGTTTGTCTTGAAATTGTGAACGATGCACTTCAAATATTTGGTGGAAATGGCTATTTAAAAGGTATGGAAGTTGAACGTGCGTATAGAGATGCCAAAATATGTACTATATATGAAGGAACTAATGAGATCCAACGTGTTGTTATTGCAGCTCACATCATAGGAAAGATGCCGAAAAACGAGAACACAGGTAAAGCTATTAAACGTGGACCTGCAACAGGTTATCGTAAGAAAGTAATTTTTAAGGATGGAACTGCAAGTGAAAAAGTAAATGCACTTGTGGAAGCCCTTAAGGCAGACAAATATGACTTTACAGTTGGAATTCCTATAGATACTCCTATAACTAAGGCTGAAAGAGTTGTAAGCGCTGGACAAGGTATAGGCGAAAAGAAAAATATGCAGCTTATAGAAGAGTTGGCAGTTCAAGCTGGTGCTGCTATAGGTTCTTCACGTCCTGTAGCTGAAACACTTAAATATTTACCTCTGAACCGTTATGTTGGTATGTCTGGTCAGAAATTCAAAGGAAATCTTTATATTGCTTGCGGTATTTCGGGTGCAGGTCAGCATTTGAAGGGTATAAAGGATGCGTCTACAATAGTCGCTATAAATATCGATCCCAAGGCTAAAATTTTTAAAAACTCAGACTACGGCATAGTTGGTGACATAATGGATATATTGCCACTACTAACTGCTGCTTTAGACAATGGACAGGCAAAGAAAGATGCTCCACCAATGGTGAAAATGAAGTCAGCAGCTCCGAGAAAAGTTATACCAACCTGGAAACATTATGTATGTAATGGATGCGGGTATGAATACGACCCTAGCATGGGTGAACCAGAAGGCGAAGTAGCTACAGGAACTCTCTTTGAAAATATACCTGAAGAGTGGACTTGCCCTGCTTGTGGCGAAGAAAAAGATATGTTTATAGAAGTTTAATTTTGTAAAAATCAAATAAGGTAATGTGTTTTTAGTATAAAGGAGGATTATATATATGTATTGTGTTAGAAATATAACTGAGGATCTTTATTGGGTTGGTGGAAGCGATCGTCACCTTGCTCTTTTCGAGAACATTCATCCAATTCCAAGAGGTGTTTCCTATAACTCATATTTGCTAATGGACGAGAGCACAGTGCTCTTTGATACAGTAGACTGGTCAATTTGCCGCCAGTTCATTGAGAATATTCAAAAAGTTTTAAAAGGTAAGCCTTTAGATTATATGGTAATTAACCATATGGAACCTGATCATGCAGCATGCATTGAAGAAATTATTCTTCGTTATCCTAATGTTAAAATTGTATGTACCCAAAAGGCTTCCTTATTTATGCATCAGTTTGGTTTCGCTATTGATGGAAAAATAATGGAAGTTAGTGAAGGAGATACTATGTCCTTTGGAAAACATGTTGTTGCATTCGTAGCGGCTCCAATGGTACATTGGCCAGAAGCTATGGTAACATTTGATACTTATAATGGTGTATTATTTTCAGCTGATGCCTTCGGTTCTTTCGGGTCACTGGATGGTCAGCTGTTTAATGACGAGGTGAACTTTGACCGCAACTTCCTTGACGATGCCAGAAGATACTATACAAACATTGTAGGAAAGTATGGTCCTCATGTTCAGGATCTTTTGAGGAAGGCTGGTACTATTGACATTAAGATTATTTGTCCGCTACATGGCCCAGTATGGCATAATGATTTGGGATACTTGCTAGATAAGTACGACAAGTGGAGTAGGTATGAACCAGAGGAAAACGGAGTAATGATCGTTTATGGAACGATGTACGGCAATACAGAGGCCGCTGCAAGTGACCTAGCAACAAGGCTTGTGGAAAAGGGAATGACGAATGTAGTTATGTATGACGTTTCAAAAACTCATGTCTCTTATTTGATTTCTGAGACATTCAAATATAGTCATATAGTTCTTGCCTCTGTAACCTACAACTTGAAGATTTATCCACCTATGCTGAACTATATAATGGATATGAAGGCATTAAATCTTCAAAAACGAACTTTTACTCTTATAGAAAATGGCTCATGGGCTCCTCAATCCGGCAAATTGATGCGTGAACTATTGGATGAGATGAAAGAAATGACTATTTTGGATAATGAAATATCATTGAACTCTACTATGAAGGAAGATGATGTTGATTTAATGGATTCCGTTGCTGAGAGCATTATGGAATCAATGAAGTAATTTTATAAAAACATAAGGTTGCAGATATTTGAATAAATTTGGACAACTATTATATAGAATAGTATAGGTATGCAATAAGAATTAATTATGCATACCTATACTATTCTTTTATTAACTACATAAATAATACCGTTATCATAATGCTCTTCTTAAATTAATATTCACATTTTTCAATGGGAAGTGATTTTAATATAAGTTATTATAGTAAAGTGTAATTCTTAGAAGGAATTTAAAAAATAATGTAGAAGTTATTCTGTATAGAAAATATTAGGGTAAGGAGGGATATTATGAATGTGAAAAAAATTTTGTCAGAAATGACTCTTGAGGAGAAAGCTGGTTTATGTTCAGGTAGTGATTTCTGGCACACAAAGGCTATAGAGAGGTTGGGAGTTCCTGAAGTTATGGTAAGTGACGGACCTCATGGACTCCGCTCGCAAGATCAAAATTTAGATAATCCAGGTATCAATGATAGCATTAAGGCAGTTTGTTTCCCAGCGAGCTGTGCCATGGCAGCATCCTTTGACAGAAAACTTATTTATGAGATGGGAGAAGCAATAGGAGATGAGTGCCAGCATGAGAACATAAGTACAATTTTAGGACCAGCGGTGAACATAAAACGTTCCCCATTATGTGGCAGGAATTTCGAGTATTTTTCTGAAGATCCATATTTGGCAACGGAAATGGCGACAAATCATATTAAAGGTGTACAGAGCAAAAATATAGGGACAAGCATGAAACACTTTTTGGCTAACAACCAAGAACACAGAAGAATGAGTACAAGTTCTGAAATTGATGAAAGAACGCTTAGAGAAATCTATCTGGCAGCCTTTGAAGGTGCAGTAAAAAATGCAAAACCTTGGACTATCATGTGCTCTTATAATGGAATAAATGGAACCCTTGCTTCTGAGAATAAAAAATATCTAACAGATATATTAAGAGGGGAATGGGGCTTTGACGGCTATGTTATGAGCGACTGGGGAGCAGTCAATGACAGGATTAAAGGTATAGAAGCAGGACTTGACCTTGAGATGCCGGGTTCAAACGGTGTAAACGATTCCAGAATTGTGCGAGCAGTAAAAGAAGGAATCTTAGACGAGAAAATAGTAGACCAGGCGGCAGAGAGAATTTTAAATATAATATATCGGTATATTAAAAACCGACAACCAGATACCAAGTGGGATATGGAAGCACATCATGAACTTGCAAGAAAGATTGAGGGAGAGTGTATGGTTCTTCTTAAGAATGAAGGCATTTTACCGCTTAAGAAAGGCAGTAGAATTGCATTTATAGGGGAATTTGCAGGCATTCCAAGATATCAGGGTGGAGGAAGTTCGTATGTTAATTCCTTTAAAATAGTAAGTGCAATGAGCGCTGCGGATGGAATAGCGGATATAACATATGCACAGGGTTATGGCAATAATGAAGACATAATTAATGAAGAGTTGATAAGTAAGGCTTGCGAGGTGGCGAAGAGTGCAGAGGTTGCTGTAATATTTGCGGGACTACCGGACTCCTTTGAATCAGAAGGATATGACAGAATTCATATGTCTATACCTAATTGTCAAAATGAACTCATTAAAAGAATTGCTAAGATTCAGCCCAATACAGTAATTGTGCTTCATAATGGTTCACCAATTGAAATGCCTTGGGCAGAGGATGTTAAGGGTATACTGGAGGCTTATCTTGGAGGCCAGGCAGTAGGCGAGGCTTGCGTGGACGTACTCTTTGGAGATGTAAACCCAAGCGGTAAATTACCTGAGACATTCCCAAGAAAGCTTCAGGATAGTCCATCTTACTTATATTATGGAGGGGAGGGGGACAAGTCAGAATATAGGGAAGGTGTATTCGTAGGATACCGTTATTATGATAAAAAGGACATGGATGTCTTATTCCCATTTGGTTACGGCCTTAGCTATACCACTTTTAATTACTCTAACCTGAAGTTAAGTTCAAAAGAAATAAAGGATACAGACATTCTTACTGTCTCTGTAGATGTTACAAACACAGGAGATAAAGAAGGAAAAGAAATTGTAGAATTATATGTAGGAGAAAAAGAGTCTAACATTATAAGACCACTTAAGGAACTGCGTGGTTTTGAAAAGGTAAGCTTAAAACCAGGAGAAATGAAGACTGTAACCTTTATTCTAACTAAACGCGCGTTTTCATATTACAATACAGAAATTAAGGATTGGTACGCAGAATCAGGAGATTATCAAATCCTTATTGGAAAGTCATCAAGAGATATTGTATTAAATGAGTCGATCTATGTAGAAGCTTCAAGAAAATTACCTTTTAAATTAACTGTCAACACTACATTTGGTGATTTACTTGAAAGGCCAGAAGCCGTAGAGGAGTTAAAATCATTTATAGATTTAGTGAAGGTATCTATGGGAGAGCAAACAAAAGGCAAAGATCAAGAAAAATCAGTTGCAATTAGTGATGACATGAATATCGCCATGCTAAAATACATGCCTATACGTGGAATTTTAAGCTTTGGAGATGGTAGCATAACATATGACAAGCTTACAGCAATGCTAGATGATATAAACAAGAAGTTATATTAAAAATAATATAAAAGACTTTCAGCTACAGAGTAGTGCGGCAAAAGGAGGGAAAATATGCTTATTGAAAAATTAAATGACGGTTTTAAGATGAAGACTATAGGTGATGAAAAATTCTTGAACGCATCTTTACCGGGCTCAGTTTATAGTGATCTCCTTAAAAACCATAAAATGGAGGACCCATATTACCGTGACAATGAGTTAAGTGCATTAAAGCTTATGCATTGGAATGCTTCTCTTGAAATCGTTGCAGCAGCTGGTAAGAAAATCGGAATTGATATTACCACATATTTTCCAGATGCTAATACATTCTATGATGATTTAGGAAATAAGAACTTTGATATTGCTATGTATAGCCCATCCGCAGCAGGTATTTCCAATCCGTGGACGCGTGCTTATGGCTTATTATCAAGTTCATATAACAAAATTAAAACTCAGACAATTGGTAATTTTGGCGGATATGCAAATGCAAGAGTAGATAAATTATTAGAATTAATTCCTCATGAGACAGATAAGGCTAAACTTAAAGCAAACTATACAGAATTATCTAAGATTTATTTAACAGAAGTACCATCTTTCTCATTAATGTATAGACCAGAAGTATTCTATACTGTTAATGAAACTATATAGACAAATTACCCACAAAAGGGCTCAAAATCTGATAAGGGCATTGAGATACCTCCATATGATTTAACTGATGGTTATGGTATAGCTGGATTATATACAATTAAACTAATAGCTAAATAATAACTCAGCAGATAAACTTATTTTTAGAATATGCATAAATAATTAGTCATGCCTTTTAAGTAATAAGTAGAGTGCATGGCTAGTTTTTCTTAAAATTACATTAACTACATGTGAGGTGATGATGTATTGAAAGGATATAAAAAATATTATTAAAATAAGATTATGTGGTATTTATTGACTCTTTTAGTTGTAGTGCTTTTAAATTTTCTACTTCCTAGGCTTATGCCAGGTAATCCGGTATCAGCTATTGCAATAAGGGCAACAAAGGGTATGACGAGTCAGACAGCTATACAAAAGGTGTATGAAGAATATGCTAAGACATTTGGAATAAATCAACCTATGTATATACAGTTTTTTGAATTTGTTAAGAACTTATTCAAAGGCAATTTAGGCGTTTCATTCATATATTATCCAAGAACGGTATCTGATATATTAGCAAAATCTGTATGGTGGACAATATGTCTACAGCTACCAGCTATTATTGTGGGCTGGATTTTAGGCAACATTTTAGGGGCAGTTGCAGCATATGTAAGAGGAGTATGGGACAAAGGCATACTACCAGCTTTCTTATTTTTAAGCAATATGCCAGCATTTGGAATGGCTATTTTATTACAATTTTTCTTTGGAGTTTATTTAAAATGGTTTCCAACAGCACTGGGATATGGATATGACATGAATCCAAACATGAGCCTTAAATTTATAGGTTCAGTTATTTATCATTATCAGCTTCCATTTTGGTCCATTGTACTCATTACAATAGGTGGACAAGCAATTGGCATGCGTTCCATGTCAATCTATGAACTTAATGAAGATTATGTTAAATACAGCCGTTTTCTAGGTATTAAGGACAGCAAGATTGTAAAGTATGTTTTTAGAAATGCAATGCTTCCTCAGATTACAGGACTTGCATTATCGCTTGGAACTATGGTGGGTGGTGCATTGGTTGCAGAAATTATTTTCAGTTATCCAGGACTTGGTACTACCTTGCTTGCAGCTATAAGTGGAAGAGATTATCCGCTTATTTCTGGATGTACATTGATTATTACAATTATGGTGCTTATTGCAAATCTGGTTGTTGAGGTACTCTATGGTTTTATCGACCCAAGGGTCAAGGCAGCACAGCAGGACTAATATAGGAGGTATTTTTGTTATGAAAAATCTGATAAAACAAGTATTTCATTCCCCAAAATTTGTAGTTGGGTTTGTGATTTTTATTATTTTGTTTTTTATGATTATATTTTACCCTCTGTTTATAACGGCAGATCCACTGGATATGATAGGTGGTCTGTTTAATAAACCAGGTACATATGTAGCTGTAAAAGATGTATTGCAGACTGATGAGTATATCTTGAAGATAAACACAAGTTCAGTAAAATTTAAATCTATATCAGTAGCAGATAAACAAAGTATGGCTGATTGGCTTATAAAATTTGGAAACGTAAAAGAATCTGAAACAAATATAAATGATGGAGAAGCACTTGTAAATCTGTGGCAGAAAAATTATAGTTCTGAAGTTCTTCAAACAGGTCTATTAAATGCTGAGAAGATGAATTATGTAAGGTTAAATAACAAGATAAACAAATTAATTAATAGTAGCGACGTATATATAGCATCTAAGAATAGTGACGGAGTATTAGAGTCACCTAAACCACTTGATTCTCAAAGCTTTGTCAACACCAAGGATATTGTAAATAAAAGAAACTTTATTTTGGGAACTGATAACTTTGGGCGTGACGTGCTTACAGAACTTGTGGCGGCCATGGGTACATCATTAAAAATAGGTTTGGTTGCAGGTACTATTGCTACATTTATTGGACTAATACTAGGACTTTTGGCAGGATATGTAGGAGGAACATTGGATGATTTCATCATGTTTATTACGAATATATTTACAGTTATTCCTTCTTTTATCCTTTTGGTATTAATATCATTCAGTGTAGGTGAGAGTGCAAGGGGGGTTATGCTTACAGCGGCGATCATTGGGTTCACTTCATGGCCATGGACTACAAGGTCCGTACGTTCTCAGGTTATATCCCTTCGAAACCGTAACCACGTTAATCTTTCAAAATTATCTGGTCATAGCCTGCCTAGAATTATTTTGACAGATATCCTGCCGTATGTGGCTTCTTATGTGGTTATGGCATTTATCCTTCAGATATCTTCTGGCATACTTGCAGAGGCGCAGTTGTCTATGATAGGTCTTGGACCGGCTACCACTAAAGTTTCTACGCTTGGTCTAATGCTAAACTGGGCAATGGCCTATAAAGCACCTCTTACCGGAGCATGGTGGGCTTTTCTGCCAGTTATACTAGCAATTACATTAATATCATTTTCACTTAACTTGATGAATACAGGTCTTGATCAGGTATTTAATCCACAGTTAAGAGATTAGGGAGGCATCTATGGGAAAAATAATGTTGGAAGTAAACAAACTAAATACGAAATATGTAACTAGGCAGCGAGAAGGAGTTTATGCTGTTAACGATGTTTCCTTAAAAATAGAAGAAGGAAAATCTCTTGGAATAGCTGGTGAATCCGGATGTGGAAAGTCTACACTAGCGCTTAGCATGATGGGATACTATTTTGCACCGCTTCATTACATAGGCGGTGATTCATCATAGATGGTAAAAATATTTCCGGCATGAAGCCAGATGATGTACGTAAACATATTCTTGGGAGTGAAATTTCTTATATACCGCAGGCAGCTATGAATGCATTAAATCCTACCCAGAAGATAATAAGTTTAATAGAAGATGTTATTCATGCACATAACCCGAAAGCAAGGATAAAGGACATTCACGATCTTGCAAGAGAAAGATTCGAACTATTAGGACTTCCTCCTGAAGTACTTCAAAAGCATGCGGTGGAATTGTCAGGTGGTATGAAACAACGTACAGTTATTGCAATTTCAACTATCTTATCGCCAAAAGTGCTCATTGCAGATGAACCATCATCAGCGCTTGATGTTACTTCTCAGAAGATGGTTATAAAAATGCTGAGAAACCTTATGGAAAAAGGGCTAATAAAATCAATGGTTTTTATTACCCATGAACTTCCTCTCCTTTATAATGTAACCAATGATATTATGGTTATGTATGCAGGACAGATAGTAGAAAAAGGAACTGCCAAGGAAATGGTATTTGATTCTATGCATCCTTACTCAAAGGGGCTCATGGGATCAATCTTAGTTCCTGAAGCCGGCATTCGAGATAAAAAGCTTTCTGTTATTCC
>NZ_JAHLDL010000005.1 GCF_018861315.1 Clostridium bowmanii
GAGATAAAAAGCTTTCTGTTATTCCTGGTACTCCACCAAATTTAAAGCATCCTCTAGAAGGCTGCAGATTTGCAGAACGTTGTAAATATGTAAAACCTGAATGTAGCCTTCAAAATATTACTCCAAAAGAATTTGCGGGTGGAAGGATGTATCGTTGTATCCATTCAATTGAGCATCTTAAGGAGGTTTATGCAGATGAATGATGATAAAATGGTTCCATGCTTAAGCGGAAGAGGTGTTACTAAGATATTTGGCAATAGTAAAACAAAAACCGTGGCCGTGGATCATATAGATTTCGATTTTTATAAGGGTGAAGTTATCTCCATTGTAGGCGAAAGCGGAAGCGGTAAGACCACCTTATCTCAGATGATACTCGGACTTATTAGTGTAACAGAAGGTGAAGTAGGATTTGAAGGTGCGAGGCGAGATATATCTACCCATAAAAAGAAAAAGGACTACTGGAAGGGAATACAGGCCGTATTTCAGGATCCATTTGCATCCTTTAATATGTTTTATAAGATAGACTTCGTACTTTTGGACTGTATAAATATGAGAGGCGGAAAACATCTTCCCAAGGAAAAAAAGTTGGAACTTATAACAGAAGCTTGCAGTTTTGTAAACTTAAAATTTGAAGAACTTACAAATAAATACCCCTTTGAGTTATCAGGAGGACAGATGCAACGGCTTATGATTGCAAGGATATTCCTCTTAAAACCGAAAATTTTAATTGCAGATGAACCTACATCCATGGTAGATGCATGTTCAAGAGCAACTATACTGGATATGCTACTGAAACTCAGGGACGAAAACAACATGACAATTATATTCATTACCCATGATATTGGACTTGCATACTATGTATCTGACAGTGTATATATTATGGAGCATGGTAAATTCGTGGAACATGGGCGCGCAGATGAGGTTATATTAAATCCTAAAGAGACTTATACTAAGAGACTAATTAACGATGTACCTAAGATTTATGAAAAGTGGGATTTAACAACTGTTGGATAGAAAAGTGGATTAAAAGGTACTTATTATTAAGTGATTTTTAATATTTTATGAGATTTTATCACAGTTTCATCAAAATTAGATTTAACAAGTGAAACCCACAACGAATTAATTAGTTGTGGGTTTTCTAATGAATTAATCATATACACTTTCACATTTTTCATATATAATTGGAACTTACTTAGAGTTAAATATCATAAAGTATAATTTAAGAGAAAATAAAAAAAATGAAGCACAGTGAGGTGTTTATATGTTAAAAGTTATTGTTGTTGGCGGAGGACCTGCCGGAATTATGGCAGCAATTAGTGCAGCAAAAAATAGTGAAGTTATATTAATAGAAAGAAATAAAGAAATTGGTGCCAAGCTGAAACTTACAGGTGGAGGCAGATGCAATATTACAAATAATAGAGATATAGAGGAATTTTTTTATAAAATAGTAAACAATAAAAAATTTCTATATAGCGCTCTTTATACATTTACAAATCTTCAACTTTTAGAATACTTTAAAGTAAATGGATTAGAATATAATGAGGAGCTTGACCAAAAGATATACACCAAAAGTAATAGAGCTGAGGAAGTTATAGAATTACTAAAGGTTGATTTAGAAAAAAATAAGGTTAAGGTTATGTATAATAGTAAAGTCCAAGGGTTGATTGTTGAAGAGGGAGTAATTAAAGGGGTAGTAACTGATGATGGTAGACGAATTTTAGGAGAGAAAGTAATTGTTACAACAGGCGGAAAGAGTTACCCTGATACAGGTTCAGATGGTTCTATGTTTGAAGAATTAAGAAGAAATGGACACACTATAACACCTTTATATGCAGCCTTAATTCCACTAGTTATAAAGGAAGAGTTTGTAAAGAGTTTACAAGGAGTTTCAATGAAGGATGTTGTTATTTCAGCTAAGATTAATAAACATAGTATTGAAAAGTTTGGTGATATGATATTTACCCATTTTGGAATATCAGGACCAGCGGTATTAAAGCTTTCATCTTATATAAACAAAGCTTTAATAGAGGGGGAAGTGGAAGTTACTTTAGATTTTTTAAGAGATAAATCTAAGGAGGAAATATATGAAATTATGAGAAGTAATTTAAATAAGACTGTACTTAATAATTTAAAAGGTACTCTTCCACAAAACTTCTTGAAGGAAATTTTTGACCTATTAGGACTAACAGAGGTTAAGATTAGTGACTTAAGGAAGACCGATGAAAATAAGATAATTTCGTATATGAAGGAAATGAGATTAACAGCTAGAGAAACCTTATCAATTAAAGCAGCTCAAGTGACTTCAGGTGGAGTTAAAGTCAAAGAAATAAATGCTTCAACTATGGAATCAAAGCTTATAAAAAATCTTTATTTTGCAGGAGAAGTTATAGATATTGATGCTGAGACAGGTGGATACAATCTTCAAATGGCATTTTCAACTGGATATTTAGCAGGAAGTAATTAATCTATATCATATGCCCCAACAAGAATTATTGATTCTTGTTGGGGCTTTAATTATAAAGTAATACTTATTTTGTAAGCCTAACTATTATATCCTTATGATCAGAGTACTTAGCGATAAGAGCATCTCTTTCAAACATTTCAAAATCTTTAAGTCAAAGCCAGGGGATACCATACATCCAACAAGAAAGAATCATGAGATATTCATAGTAGAACCAAAAATATAATTTTTTGGTACTAGAAGCTGGGGGGTTCTCCATTTTCTATATCGAGACCTAGTTGCTTAGTAGTAAGTTTTCCATTTGGGCTTATCATATATATTGTAAGGGGAGAACCAAATTTAATGTGTCAATAAAGTATTGGGATGAGTACATAATTTATCTCCTTTGTTAAAAAATTTGATTTTACTTAATTATAAGCAAATAGGTTAGTAGTTACAATGATTAGCATTATATAATGTATTTATTGTAAGATAGCGGTTTAGGATTGTCTATGAAGCAAAGGTATGATAAAATTTAAGTAATTACAATTTTATATAAAAATTGACAAAGTTTGCGAATTAATTTAAAAGATTGAGGCTAGTTGTTAAATTATAACATTATTGATAGATAAGACAAACCCATAGTTAGTTTTAGTGACCTAGGAGGTATGCAAGATATGCTACAACAAGATTATCAGCAAGAACCAACTTATATTATAGAATCTAAAAAAAGGTGCATTGAGTTAGGTATGAACTCTAGCGAACATGAGCCACCCAAAAACATTATGGCTGAATTAAAGTTAGCAGAAAAGAAAGAAGCTTATAAGGACATTTTAGAGGTGGTAAAATTTTTTAGTGAGAAAATAATAAAATCATTAGAAGGTACTCCTATAGTAATAGTAATTTCAGACGAAAATGGTTATTTATTGGATATGCTAGGGGATGAAACAATTAAATCAACAATAGATCAACTGGGAATTAAGACTGGTATTCAATTTAGCGAAGAGGATATGGGTACAAATGTGGTTAGTTTAACACTAAAACAAAATCATCCGGTGCAATTAATAGGAACAAATCATTATCATACATTTTTGCATAACAGTGCTTGTTATGGAGTGCCATTTCATTATATGGATATTGATAATGCAATACTAGGAAGTATATGTATTATGACTGCGGTAATACTTCACAATCCATTTTTCCTAATGACATTGACTACTGTAGTTGATTCGATAGAACGTGAATTATTGCTTAGAAAACAAAATAATAAACTTAATATATTAAACCAAATAATGGTAAGCAAAAATAAGAAAATTGAAGAACAAAAGAAAGAGCTAGAAGTAGTCATTGAGTTTTTATCTATAGATATTACAACTGAAATAAAATCTAATAAAAGCATGGAAAAAGAACTGAAATCCCAGGAGGAGTTTTTAGCTAATATATCTCATGAACTTAAAACTCCGCTGAATGTAATTTATTCAACAATACAATTATTTAATATGTATTGCAAGAATGGCTCATTAGACAAAAATCGGGATTCGATTTTTAGATACATTAATTCTATGATGAAAAATTGCCATAGGTTATCCAAACTCATTAATAACATAGTGGATTTATCAAAAATTGAAGCAGGATTCTTTGAACTTAAATTATCAAATAATAATATAGTGGAAATAGTAGAGGAAATAGTTATTTCAGTTTCTGCTTATACTGATGTAAAGGGCTTAAGCATAATTTTTGATACAGATACAGAAGAAAATATTATTGCTTGTGATCCAGAAAAGATAGAACGGATAGTACTAAATCTTATATCAAATGCAATCAAATTTTCTGATGAAGGAAACGAAATATTTGTAAAAATTCAAGATAAGAATGAGTTTATTGAAATATCCGTAAAAGATAATGGTATAGGCATTGAACCTAATCAATTAGATATGATATTTAATAGATTTAAGCAAGTAAACAAATCCTTATCAAGAAATGCAGAGGGTACTGGGATAGGGCTAAGTTTAGTTAAAGCCATTGTTGAATTGCATCAGGGTAGAATATATGTTGAAAGTGAACTTGGAAAAGGAAGTGAATTTATAGTTGAGCTGCCTAAAAGAACTGTGAGGCAAGAAGAGATATTCGTTAGTAGTACTCTTCGAAATAAAACTGAAGATTTACAAGTTGAACTTTCAGATGTATTTTTTTAATGGGATATATATTAAAGAAGTATAGGAAGTTAAGAAAAACCTGTTACATTACTAAGATTAAGTAAGGTAACAGGTTTTTTATTATTTAGGGGGCATATGTATTTCTAATGAAGACATAAGAAACTAAGAAACATAAGGATGATCATAAATATAAATATAAATATAATTGTTAGAAAATTTTGAATGTTATGGAGGATTGGCCATTATTATGTAGAAGATAGAAGGTATACTAATTTTTATTTGTTAAATGGAGGCGTTTATAAATGAAAAAACTAATTAATAACCCAGAATTTGTTGTTGAGGAGATGATTGAAGGTATAGTAATGGCACATCCAGAGTATGTTAGAAAGCTAGGAAATGCAGAGGTACTTGTTAGAAAAAATTCTCCTATATCCGGAAAAGTTGCATTAGTTAGTGGGGGTGGAAGTGGACATGAGCCAGCACATGCAGGATATGTAGGAACGGGAATGTTAGATGCGGCAGTGTGTGGTGCAGTATTTACATCACCAACTCCAGATCCAATATATGAAGCTGTAAAAGCAGTGGATGGGGGAAGTGGTGTTCTACTAGTAGTTAAAAACTATACAGGAGATATAATGAATTTTGAAATGGCCGGTGAAATGGCTGAGATGGATGGAATAAAAATTGAAAGTATTGTTGTTAATGACGATGTAGCAGTTGAAAATAGTCTTTATACAGCTGGAAGAAGAGGAATAGCTGGAACTGTATTTGTACATAAAATAGCTGGGGCAAAAGCAGAAACAGGAGCAAACCTGCAGGAAGTTAAGACAGTTGCTGAAAAGGTAATAGCGAATGTACGAAGTATGGGAATGGCAATAACACCTTGCATAGTTCCTGCAGCAGGGAAACCTAATTTCACATTAGCGGAAGATGAAGTTGAAATTGGAACTGGTATACATGGAGAACCTGGTACTCATAAAGAAACTCTAAGGCCTGTTGATGAAATAGTAGAGCACCTGGTTTCTAAAATATTAACTGATATGCCACTGGAACCAGGGGCTGAAGTTGCAGTTATGGTAAATGGACTTGCATCTACACCATTAATGGAGCTTTATATTGTAAATAGAAAAGTTCATATGATGTTAGAAGAAAAGGGGATAAAGATTTACAAAACTTTTGTTGGAGAATTTATGACTTCTCTTGAAATGGCAGGAGTTTCAGTTACTTTGCTAAAACTTGATGATGAATTAAAGGTTCTGCTAGATGCTCCTGCAGATACTCCAGCATTAAAAGTGCTATAGTATAATAATGCCTCTGATGACTTAAAATCAAAATACTTCAATATATAGGGAGGTAATAAAATGAGTATTTCAGGATTACAAGTTATTACAATATTAAATAAAATCGCAAATGTAATTGAAGAAAATAAGAGTTATCTATGTGAGCTGGATGCAGCTATAGGTGATGGAGATCATGGAATTAATATGAATAAGGGGTTTATTGCTGTTAGAGAAAAATTAAGAGACAATAATGGAAATGATATTGGAGAAATTCTTAAGAAGACGGGAATGGCATTAGTTTCAAATGTGGGGGGGGCATCTGGACCATTATATGGCACAGCCTTTATGAAAGCTGCTATAGATGCTAATGGAAAAGCAAATATAGATGTTGAAGATTTTATTAAAATATTGGAAGCTGCTTTAGGTGGAGTTGTTATGAGAGGAAAAGCTGAAAGAGGAGAAAAGACAATGATAGATGCAATAGCTCCTGCTATTGATGCTATGAAAGAAGCTCATAAATCTGGGTTAATGCCAATAGAAGTTTTAAAAGCTTCAAAAGATGCAGCACTAAAGGGAGTAGAATATACAAAAACTATAATTGCTACTAAAGGGAGAGCTAGTTATCTTGGAAAAAGAAGTATTGGTCATCAAGATGCAGGCGCAACTTCAAGCTACTTAATATTAAATACTATTTATGAAGAAGTAAAAGGCATAAAAGAAGGATTGGTGTAATACATGGTAGGAATTGTAGTAATTTCACATAGTAGTAAAGTAGCAGAAGGAGTAAAAGAGCTAGCACTCCAAATGGCTGATAATGTACCTATTGTAGCAGCTGGTGGAACTAGTGATAATGGACTAGGAACAGATATAGAAAAGATTATTTTAGCCATAAATCAAGTATATTCAGAAGATGGTGTGGCAATATTATTTGATCTTGGTAGTGCATATATGAATGCACAAATGGCTATTGAAACTCTTTCAGAAGAGATGCAGAAAAATATAATGGTTGTTGATGCGGCTTTAGTTGAAGGTGCTATAGTAGTGGCAGTGGAAAGTAGCATTGGTAAAAATTTAATAGAGATTCAAGGAGCGGTTAAGAGTTTATGTCTTCATAAGATGCCATAAAAACAATAAAAAGAATAAAAAGAATAAAAAGAATAAAAAGAATAAAAAGAATAAAAACAAAAACTGTACTGGCAATCCCAATACAGTTTTTGTAAATGTACAACATAATTGTATTCTAATCTGAACATATATCAGTAATAATAGATATATTAGTATACTAAAATTTGTTATTTTAAATAAAATAATGTAAAGGAATTTATTGTACGGTGTCGAATAAATAAGTATGTATAATATTATTTAATATAAGAGAGGTTTAATATGAAAAAAAAGCGCACTAATTACATACTGGCATTTGCAATAGTTTTATGTTTAATTTTATCATTGGCAATTTTTGTGACCGCCAATATTAGTACGAAAGCCATGCTATATAATAAAGTTAATTATAGTTATTCTCAAATTTATATATTTGCTAAAAATATATTCGCACTTTTATTGATCATGGGACTAATAACTGCAATATTAGTGTTCTTACTCACTAAAAGGATATTTGTAGAAAGAAGTTCTATAAAATGTAATACTATAGATAGGAGATTAGAATTAGAGCTAAAGGATAAGACTATGGAGCTGGAAAATATGGTTAAGGGGCTTAAAGAGAAAGAAGAAAAACTAGAATATGATAAGCTTAAAACAGATTTTTTTGCTAATATATCTCACGAGTTTAAAACCCCCTTAAACATACTTATGGGAGCCATGCAGTTATTAGAGTTGTATACAACAAACGGAACCATAGTAGATCCAAATTTAAAACTGCATAAATACCTGGAAATTATGAAGCAAAATGCACTTAGATTACTTAGACTTATTAATAATATTATTGATTTAACTAAGATAGATTCTAGTTATTTTTATGTTGAACTGCATAACTATGATATCGTAGAGCTTACAGAAGGGATTATTCAGTCTATAAACTTATATGCAAAAGTGAAATCAGTTAATATAATATTCGAAAAGAAAATTAAAAAGCAAGTTATGGCCTTTGATGCAGATAAAATAGAAAGAATACTATTAAATCTCTTATCAAATGCACTAAAATTCACAGATAAAAATGGTAATATTGAAGTAGAGATAGGCACTCATGAAGAAAAATCAGTGTATATTTCAATTAAAGATGACGGAATAGGAATACAGGAAGATAAGTTAGAGGTTATTTTTCATAGATTTAGGCAAGTTGATAAGTCTTTTACTAGAAATAGAGAGGGAAGTGGCATAGGACTCTCACTAGTAAAGTCACTTGTAGAGATGCACAAAGGTACCGTAGTTGTTAAGAGTGAATACGGCAAGGGGTCTGAGTTTATTGTTGAATTACCAATTATAACAATAAATGAAGAAGCGCAAACCAAGATGTATTCAGAATATGAGGATAGTAGACTCGAAAGAGTAAAAGTTGAATTTTCAGATATATAATATATTGTAAGAGGTATCTATATAAGAAAAATTTCTATTCTAGGAATAGTTTGCTGTGATGGGGGCGTGAAAAATGGAAAATAATTCAGAAGAAACTATAAATAAACTTGAAGAAACCTTAAAAACATATCAAGTTGAGGATAGAGTTAATGAAAAGTTTGATTTACAGATAAAACTTGGAGATTTAATTGAAAAAAATGGGGATATCGATAGGAGTCTTGAATATTTTAAAAGTGCCTACCAAACCGCTGTGATTTTAGATGATAAGATATATCAAGTGGATGCATTAGTTAAAATAGCAGAAGGTTATTTTTATAAGGGTGAAGTACAAGAAAGCATAAAGTATGCAGAAATAGTTGAAAAACTTCTTAAAGACACAGATTATGTTAAGGGAAAATTAGATATAAGTCTGTATTTACTTAAAGTATATCATATAAAAAATGAATATTATAAAGCAAGAGAAATCGGAAATCAGGCCCTAAAACTTTGCACCGAAGAATATATTATTTATAAGGGAAGAATTTTAAATGCGATAGCAAATTTATATGATGACATAACTAGTGCAGATGAACATTTAGATTTACTTAAGCAATCATTGGTTTCTTTTGAAAGTGGAAATTGTTTGAGAGGAACTTTAGGCATTCTAAATAATATTGGCGTAGTCTATTCAGATAAGTTACAAAACAATGAAAAAGCACTAGAGTATTTTTTTAAATTAAGGGATCAAAGTGAAGATAGTAACTATTCTGAATTCAATGTATTTGCTTATATTAATATTGGAGAAGAATATTTTAATTGTTTAAAATATGAAAAGGCACTTTATTGGTGTAAACTTGCTTTGAAAAAAGCTGAGGAAGCACATTTGGAAGCTATGGTATTTTATGCATATGTAATTTTAACTAGTATAAATCTAAAATTAAATAATTATGAAGAAGCTTTTGTTTATTTTAAATTAGCTACTAGCGAGCTTGAAATTTACCCAGATCAAGGACCAAGATTATCTAGGTTTTATAAATCAGTTGCAAATTTATTCTTGCAATTTGGTGAAATTCCTAAAGCTAAACAAAACATTCAATTAGCTTTAGATCTGTTGGGTAATGAAGAGTCAATAATTAAATGGAACACAGGAATCGTATATGAATTTATAAAACTTAGATGTGCTAAGAATAAGACGGAAATATTAAGGTCTTTAGAAGGTATAAAATATATACTATCAAAATATAAAAGTTCACAGGTCATCTGCCATATAGTGTATGATGTGGCATTAGATCTTATAGACTTAGAGCAGAGTGAATTAGCTTTTAAATTAGTAGATGAATATACAGATATGAAAGCAGAAAGTGAAGATGTAAGGTTAAAGCACAAATATATAGAGGCATTAAGATGTAATAATGAAGAAAAGGAGCAAATGTTAAATAGTGCACTAGAATTAGCTGTGGAAATAAAGAACTGTGAGCTTCATTTAAAAATTTCTAGTAGTTTAGGAGCATATTATTTTAGAGTGCATAACTCTGAAAAAACTAAAACACTTTACCTGGATGTATGCAAACAGATTAAAAATATAATAATTAGTGTCCCAGAAGAATTTAGGATTCAATATATAAATTTCAATAAATTACTTGATTATTATAACAGGTTAGGCTGTGTTAAACAGGAATTTTCAACTTCATATGTGAATAAATACAAGATATACCATTACATTAGCAATAAAGATGAATTAGTAGAGTTTCTTGAAGATTTAGATAAAATTATAACGAATTAGCAACGAAAATATTCAGCTTTTTAATCCTATTTATATAGAGGAGCAGAGATTAAGTATCTCTGCTCTTATTTATTTTTAGCATGAATATTTTGATCTAATACTACATAATAGAATGATTTTTCACTATATATGTATAAAGGAGTATTTTGAATGAAAGAAAACTTTAACTCCTACGGAATTTGAAATTAGAGAGCTGCATTTAAAATTTTACATTATTGATTTAATACCCCAAAATATTTATACTTTGAGGGTATTTTGCTTGTTATTTATTTGATTGTGACTTATCATTAAGTAGTATAACTAAACTTATAAGAATGGCAAGTTAAATAATATTTGCTTGTTTGGAGGATTATATGTCAAAGATTAAGAAATACATTATTATATCAGTAATTGTAGCACTATTTGGAGAAATATATTTTTATCCATTTGAGAGTCAATTTAAATTTTCGGCAGGAGTGATAATTTTCAATTTATGCATACTAATAATGGATGACATGTCAGAAGTAACAATGGCGATTTTGTGTGGACTCGGTGTATTTATGACAAGAAGTACTTTTGGCATATTACTGTTGCACCAGGCGCTTATAGATACAGTAGCTTTTAATTTTCCATCACTTGTATATTATTTAATCTATGGAGTCCTGCTTTGGGCTACTAAAGTTAAAAAATATAGGCATAATATAGTAAATACTATTTTTTTATTAGCATTGACGGATTCACTATCTAATATAATTGAAGCCTTGATGCGAAATAATATTAACTTCTATATAGTAAGAATTATAATTTTTGTAGGGTTTATTAGAGCATCTGGAACCTACTTGGCATATCTCACTAATAATAAACAAAAATTATTTATATTGAATAGTGAGCATCAAAAGAGATATACAGAACTAAATTTGCTGATATCAAATATACAGGCAGAAATGTTTTATTTAAAGAAGTCTATGAATGATATCGAAAAGGTAATGTCGAAAAGCTATAGTTTATATGAAACCTATAAAAACAATGAATATTTAAGGGAAAAAACCTTGGACATTGCTAGAGAGGTACATGAAATTAAAAAAGATCATTATAGAGTGTTAAAAGGATTTGAGGCACTCCTAGAAAATTTTGAGGATGAAGATTCTATGTCACTTTCAAATATCTTTACTATTATTAAAGATAATACTAGTAGATATATAAAGGAAAGTCAAAAGGAAATAGTAATATCATTTGAATATGAAAAGGATTTTACTGTTAGGGCTCATTATAATTTATTTGTTGTGCTTAATAATCTAATTGTAAATAGTATAGATGACTGTGAAAATGGCGATTACATTAAAATATCTGAAAGAGAAGATGAAAATAATATATATTTTGAGGTAGGTGACACAGGGAAAGGTATTGATGAAGATATTATCCCATATATTTTCAATCCAGGGTTTACTACTAAGTATGATGAAATAACAGGGAAGTCTTCTACGGGCATAGGACTTTCACATGTGAAAAATATTATTGATGATTTAGGTGGACTTATAGAAGTAAAATCAGAGGGAACCTTAGGGACTACTTTTATATTAAAAATACCTAGAAAATCATTGAATGGAGGATAACTATGAAAGAAACATTTTTAATCCTAGATGATGATGTTAATATTAGAAAAATGCTAGGAATTCTCATAAAAAAAAATGATCTTGGAAAGGTTATATGTGAAATAGATAGTGGGAAAGATGCTGTGCAAGAAATATTATTTTATAATCCAGATATAATACTCATTGATCTTTTGCTTCCTGTAGTGGATGGCATTGAAATAATGAAGGAGAGCAAGAAGCAAGGATATAAAGGTAAGTTTATTATGATATCTCAAGTTGAAGATGAGTCAGTTGTATCGAAGGCATATGAAAGTGGAATAATTTTCTTTATAAGTAAACCAATAAACAGCATAGAGGTTATTAATGTTATAAAAGGCATATGTCATAATATTGAGCTTGAAAATTCCCTAGCACTTATAAAAAATGCAGTATTAAATTTAAACAGTGATAAAAGCATAGGAAAAGAGTTACTTATAGAGGATGGAATAAGTAATATTTTTGCTGATATAGGTATTGCTGGTTCTGCAGGAAGTAACGAGTTAATTGTGATTATACATAAAATAGTAGATTTTAAAAAAAGAAATCCAACTTCTACATATAAGTTGCAAAAAATATATCACGAAATCATACTGGAAGAGAAAGGTGATGAAAATCTAAATGCAAATAAAAAAGCTCTAGAACAAAGGGTGAGAAGAACAATTCAAAAGGCATTGGAGACTATATCAGAGCTGGGTTGTGATGATTATAGTAGTAGTATATTTATGGAATATAGTACTTTATTATTTGACTTTAAACAAGTAAGACAGGAAATGAGACATATAAACAATGCACAGGAAGAGCAAGGGAAAATAAATACTAAAAAATTCATTGAAAGTATTATTACCAAGTTAGGCTCATAATTATTTTAATAGTTTAGATTAATGTCATGATAAAAGGTGTGAAAGATGTGAAAGGCGTGAAAGGCATGAATAGTATGAAAATTTTATTTTTTAATGAAGTATTTTGTAGTATTGTGTTGTTATTAGTATGCACTCTTTATAATATATTATATAATGTAATATAAAAAAATAAGGGGGTATAACAAATGGATTTTAAATTAGATATGGTTCAAGCAGCAGCACTCGCAGTTGTTGTCTTATTTATAGGACAAAAGATTAAAAATAGGTTACCTGTTTTAGATAGGTACTGTATACCGGCACCAGTAATTGGAGGTTTGCTTTTTGCAATAATAACTTTAATATTAAAAGTAAGTGGCTTATTGGTTTTTGATATGGATGTAACTCTTCAAAAATTATTTATGACGGCATTCTTTACAACTATTGGTTTCACTGCAAGTCTTAAACTACTAAAAAAAGGTGGAAAAGGGGTTTTTATTTTTTTAGGAGTATCCGTAGTACTTGTAATTCTTCAAGATATTACAGGGATTACACTTGCTAAAATGTTTAATCTAAATCCACTTATAGGTCTTAGTACAGCTTCTGTTCCTATGGTAGGTGGGCATGGAACAGCAGGTGCTTTTGGTCCAATATTCGAAAAAGCAGGTGCAGTAGGTGCATCAACAGTAGCAATGGCATCAGCAACATTTGGTTTAATTATGGGTAGCATAATTGGCGGACCAATAGGAAAAAGGTTAATCGATAAAAACAATCTTTCATACCCTATGAAAACGATTAATGCATCCGCTACGGATAAAGAAGTAGCATCTACAAAAGAAGAAACTGGGAAACAGTTGATTCCTGAAAACTTTATGGGTGCTGTATCTCAGATATTTTTAGCAATGGGAATAGGTACAATTATATCTATGCTTCTAGAGAAAACAGGTATGACTTTCCCAGTATATATAGGCGCGATGTTTGCAGCTGCAATTATAAGAAATATATCTGATTCTACAAGTTTATTTAAAGTTAATTTAGAAGAAATTGATATTATAGGAGGAATTTCATTATCTATATTCCTATCTATGGCATTAATGGGATTAAAACTATGGCAATTAGCAGATTTAGCAGTACCTCTAATAGTAATGTTATTAGCTCAAACAGTATTAATGGGATTGTTTGCATATTTTGTAACCTTCAATTTAATGGGTAGAGATTATGATGCAGCAGTAATGTGCTCTGGTAATTGTGGATTTGGTATGGGAGCTACTCCAAATGCAATGGCTAACATGGGTGCTATGACAGATAAATATGGCCATGCTCCAAGAGCATTTTTTATAGTGCCATTGGTGGGAAGTTTATTTATAGATTTCTGTAACGCCGGAATCATTACCACATTTATGAATGTTTTTGGAAAGTAATAAACTCTTTTACTTTCACAGTTCTATAATTTAATATGGTTCAAAGTATGTATTACTAAAAGCAATCTTTAGTAATACATATTTTTTTTATGCTAAACAGTAGTGTATAATGAAGTTTTATGAAAGCATATAGTTTAGTGTTTTGAAGAATAATAGACAAGCTATTTATGCAATTGTTAAAAAAATGAAAATAGTTAAAAGAATACCAATAGTTTGAAAAATTAATTTATTTCTGAAAGAAACTGTAGCATTGTGTCGTTATTTGTAGAAGCTCTGTATAATTTAATTAGAAACTAAAAAATATTATTCAGGGGGTATAGCAAATGGCATTTAAGTTAGATATGGTTCAAGCAGCGGCACTAGCGGTTGTTGTCTTGTTTATAGGACAACAAATTAAAAATAAGTTAGGTTTTTTAGATAAGTATTGTATACCGGCACCAGTAATTGGAGGTTTGCTTTTTGCAGTAATAACTTTAATATTAAAGGTAAGTAACGTATTGGTTTTTGATATGGACATAACTCTTCAAAAATTATTTATGACGGCATTCTTTACAACTATTGGTTTTACTGCAAGTCTTAAACTACTAAAAAAAGGCGGCACAGGGGTATTTATATTTTTGGGAATATCAGTAGTACTTGTAATTCTTCAAGATATTACAGGAATTACACTTGCTAAGGTCTTTGGTCTGAATCCTCTTATAGGTCTCAGTACAGCTTCTGTTCCTATG
Source organism: Clostridium bowmanii (assembly GCF_018861315.1). Classification (GTDB taxonomy): domain Bacteria; phylum Bacillota; class Clostridia; order Clostridiales; family Clostridiaceae; genus Clostridium_AD; species Clostridium_AD bowmanii. The sequence continues at coordinate 14,763 of NZ_JAHLDL010000005.1, forward strand.
GTTGGTGGACATGGTACCGCTGGTGCCTTTGGTCCAATATTTGAAAAAGCAGGTGCAGCAGGTGCAACAACAGTAGCAATGGCATCGGCAACCTTTGGTTTAATTATGGGTAGCATCATTGGAGGACCTATAGGTAAACGATTAATTGAAAAAAAGAATCTTTCATACCCTATGAAAACGATTAATTCTGATGTGGCTAATGAAGCAGCAGCAACAAAAGAAGAAACTAGGAAACAGTTGAATCCTGAAAACTTTATGGGTGCTGTATCTCAGATACTCTTAGCAATGGGATTAGGTACAGTTATATCCATGCTTCTCGAAAAAACAGGAATGACTTTTCCGGTATATATAGGTGCTATGTTTGCAGCCGCAATTATAAGAAATATATCTGATTCTACAAGTTCATTTAAAATTAACTTAGAAGAAATTGATATATTGGGAGGCATTTCATTATCTATATTCCTATCTATGGCATTAATGGGATTAAAGTTATGGCAATTAGCGGATTTAGCACTTCCCTTAATAGTGATGTTATTAGCTCAAGCATTACTAGTTGGATTGTTTGCATATTTCGTAACCTTTAATTTAATGGGTAGAGATTATGATGCAGCAGTAATGGCTTCTGGTAATTGTGGATTTGGTATGGGTGCTACACCAAATGCAATGGCTAATATGGAAGCTTTGACAATAAAATACGGTATTGCTCCAAAAGCATTTTTTATAGTTCCACTGGTGGGAAGCTTATTTATAGATTTCTGTAATGCTGGAATTATTACTACATTTATGAATGTTTTTGGGAAATAATAAAGTCATTTAATTTCACAATTTTATAATTTAATATGTTCCAAAGTATATATTACTAAAAGAACCTTTTAGTAATATATACTTTTTTTATGACGTAAAATTTAGTATGGACAAAAGGCAGACGTCATTTTCCTATCATACAAATGGAGTTTTTGCTAAGGATTTTCAAAGTATGTCTTGATAAAAAAAACTATGAACTTTATAATTGTTATATAAGCTTAAGGGAAGGTGACAAATGGATACAATTAATAATTACTATAATGAAGTTATATGTAGTATTAATGAAGGTGTTATTGTTATAGACAACAGAGGTATTGTAAAAATAATTAATAATGCAGCTGAAAAAATGTTAATGGTTAATGCAAAAGATAGCATAGGAAAATGCATATTAACTGTAGTTCCACATAGTGAATTATTAAGTGTAATTGAAAATGGAGATACACAAATAAATATAGAAGAGGAAAAATTTATTGTAACTCGTAAATCAATAATTGAAAATGGCGAAGTAATAGGTGGACTTCAAATATTTAGTGAAAAAAAAGATTGCAAAACATTAATTGATTTACAAAATACTACAGTAACTAGTTCGCAAAATAATGGTAATGTTTCCGACAATATTTTAAATACAATTATTAATACTGTAAACGAGTGTGTAGTGGTGGTAGATAAAAATGGGATAATAACCATGATGAGTAATGCATATAAAGAACTTATTAATTGTGAAAATCCTGAGGGAAAGCATGTGACGGATGTTATTGAAAACACAAAAGTACATATAGTAGCAAAGACTGGCGAAAAACAATTTGGTGAAATTCAAGAGACCAATGGGCACAAGATGATTTCAATGAGAGTGCCTATAGTGGAAGATGGGAAAACTGTAGGGGCCATTGAAAAAGTCATGTTTAAGGATTTAAGCAATTTTAAAATATTAAGCAATAAATTATCCAATTTAGAAAAAGAGTTTGAATACTATAAAAATGGGTTGAGTGGGGATGGAAAAGCAATATATACTTTTCGTAATATTATAGGGCACAGTGCAAAGAGCCGCGAGGTAATGCACCTGGCGAGAAGAGTAGCTAAGATAGATTCAAACGTTTTAATTACTGGTGAAAGTGGAACGGGTAAAGAACTTTTCGCTCACTCAATTCACAATGCCAGCAGTAGATGTCTAAAGCCCTTTGTAAAAATTAATTGCGGCGCTATTCCAGCAGAGCTTTTTGAGTCGGAAATGTTTGGCTATGAGGAGGGTGCTTTTACTGGTGCTAAAAGATCGGGTAAAAAGGGTAAGTTTGAACATGCCAATGGTGGCACCATTTTATTAGATGAAATTGGCGATATGCCTATGAATATGCAAGTTAAACTACTAAGGGTTATTCAAGAAAAAGAGTTAGTGAGAGTTGGCGGGAATGATGTTATTCAAGTTGATGTAAGAGTTATTGCCTCTACTAATAAGTCCTTAGAAAAGTTAATTAAAGATGGTGAATTTAGAGAAGATTTGTATTATAGGTTGGATGTTATGCATTTGAAATTGCCGTCACTTAGGGAAAGAATAGAGGATATTGAGGAATTATCAAATGTACTTAGGATGAAGATAAGTAAAAAATATGGTGTTTACTCTGAGGGAATTTCAAGTGAAGCCATTGATTATTTAAAATCATATAATTGGCCCGGGAATATAAGACAACTTGAGAATGTAATAGAAAGAGCTATAAATCTTTTAGAGGGAGAGCTTTGTATAGGACCTAAACATTTGCCGGAGAAGATAATTAGGAATAAGGTGAAAAAATATTCATTAGGAAATAATTATTTGAAAGATGTTGTTGAAACTCTTGAAAAAGATCTTATTATGCAATGTATCAAGAAAACTGGTGGAAATAAAAAAGAAACAGCAAAAATATTAGGGCTTAGCAGAGCTGGATTATATAAAAAATTAAACCGGTATAATTTAATAAAAGAGACTTATCTACAATAGTACACATGTAAACTAAGTTTACAAGTGCTGTTTTTATATAAATAATTGTTACTGTAATTTAGGTAATAACCACATGAAAAATTTTATGTGTAGTTATATAAACGCATTGAAAACACTTTTAGTGATTTTTTTAACAATAAGGTTATAATATTAACAAACTAAAAGTATAGAAATTCTTTGAATTATTAATGTTAACTAGGTTTACACTTACTGTTGAAATTTGTGTTATAATAAGGAAAGAGGTTGATATAGTGCACTTTATAAGAATTTATCAACTTGGCATGAAAAATGCTAGTAATATATGTAGTAGGAAAGAAATTAAATCGAATGATGAATTCCTATTATATTGTAATAGTCTATTAAAGGAATAAATAAATGGAGGTTAGAATATGAGAGACGTAGTAATTGTATCAGCAGCAAGAACAGCAATAGGAAGTTTTGGTGGAGCATTATCAAAATTGTCAGCTGTACAAATAGGAACTATCGCAGCTAAAGAAGCCATTAAAAGATCAGGTGTTAAACCAGAACTAATAGAAGATGCTATTATCGGAAATGTAATACAAGCAGGACTTGGACAAAATGTCGCAAGACAAGTAGCAATATATGCAGGCATGTCTGATGAATCTACAGCTTTTACACTAAATATGGTATGTGGTTCAGGACTAAGAGCAGTAAGTATGGCAGCACAAACTATAATGTGTGGAGACGCAGATATAGTACTTGCAGGTGGAACTGAAAGCATGAGTAATGCTCCATATGCACTTCCAAACAATAGATGGGGTGCAAAAATGGGAGATGGAAAAATAGTTGATACTATGATTAAAGATTCTCTTTGGGATGCATTTAATGATTATCATATGGGAGTTACTGCAGAGAATATAGCAGAAAAATGGAACATAACAAGAGAAGATCAAGATCAATTTTCTTTAAAAAGTCAATTAAAAGCTGAAAAAGCTATAAAAGAAGGTAAATTTAAGGATGAGATCGTTCCAGTTGAGATCCCTCAAAGAAAAGGTGATCCAATAATATTTGATCAAGATGAATTCCCTAAATTTGGTTCAACTATAGAAAAATTAAGAAAATTAAGACCAGCATTTAAAAAAGATGGTACTGTAACAGCAGGTAATGCATCAGGAATAAATGATGGTGCAGCTATGTTTATAGTAATGTCAAAAGCAAAAGCTGAAGAACTAGGTGTTAAACCACTAGTTACAATAAAAGCTTATGCATCAGGTGGAGTAGATCCTAAAATAATGGGATATGGACCAGTTTCTGCAACTACAAAAGCATTAAAAAAAGCAGGAATGACTGTAGCCAATTTAGATTTAATAGAAGCTAATGAGGCATTTGCTGCTCAGTCCTTAGCTGTAGCTAAAGATTTAGGATTTAATACAGAAATAGTAAATGTTAATGGTGGAGCTATTGCATTAGGTCATCCAGTAGGAGGTTCAGGAGCAAGAATACTTGTTACATTAATACATGAAATGATAAAAAGAGATTCTAAAACTGGACTTGCTACACTTTGCATAGGTGGCGGTCAAGGAACTGCTATTATTGTTGAAAGATAATAAAACAAAAAGACCAGCAAAAAATGCTGGCCTTTTTTTTATTTTTGTTAAAATTATGAATAAAAAAAATTAAGATAGATTTAATAATAATGTGGCATAATACTAAAGAATAAGTGTTAGTAGTATGGTATACTTATAATTATAGGAGTGATATAGATGGTTAAAATAAAAAATGCTGTTCCAAACATGTTCACCTTAAGCAATATGTCTTGTGGAATTATGTCTATACTTATGAGCTTTGAGGGTAATTATAAAATAGCAGCACTATTTATTCTTTTAGCAGGAATATTTGATAGATACGATGGCAGAATAGCTAGGTACTTAAAAGTGGATAACGATTTAGGTAAAGAGCTAGATTCATTATCTGATTTAATATCTTTTGGCGTAGCACCTTCTATATTGATATTTAATATTTATAGTTTTGCTTCACTAGGGTCTATTGGGTATATAATGGTTTTAGTTTTTCCGGTAGCAGGAGCTTATAGGTTAGCAAAATATAATATTACGGATTTTGATGGAGTTTTTTCAGGAATTCCTATTACTATTACTGGCACATTTTTAGCACTGTATGCATTATTCATGTTTCATAGACCGTCAAATTTAGGACCTACTATTTTTTTGTTGATTGTATTATCTTATTTGATGTTAAGTAAATTTAAATTTAAAAAAATGTAATAATATAATTTAAAAAATTTTTTTTGAAAACGCAATTATAGCACTTGCCTCACCTTATGGTGAGGCTTTTTTTTAAATCTTGAATTTATAGTAATATTCAGGAGTATCTTCAGTAATAGATTTAAATTTATAACCTAATTTTTTATAATATTTTATTATTTCAGGTAGAGCTTTTACTGTGTTCTTATTATTGAAGTTGCAATGCATGAGCACGATGGCAGCATTTTTATTCCCTTTAATAATTTGTGAGTTTTCAATAAGCTTTGAGACACTTAGGTTAGGGTTTATACCATCGTAAATATTGACATTCCAATCATAAACTTTAAAACTATTCTTATGAAGAGCTTTCAAAGAAAAGGCATTTAGGTGTTTAGAGCTACCACCGGGAAACCTAATAATTTTAGGGGTGATACCTATTACTTCCTGAATTTTATCCGATGTTTTTTCCATTTCACAGATCAAATCTTCTGTGCTTCTATATATTTTTTTAAAGTTATGACTATAGGTGTGAAGACCAATACTATGACCTTCAAGGTATATTCTCTTAAGGATTGATTCCTTTCCTTCAATTTCTTTACCTACAACAAAGAAGGTAGCTTTTACATTTTCCTTTTTTAATACATCCAATAGTGCAGCAGTTATAACATAAGTAGGACCATCATCAAAAGTTAGATAAGCAATCTTTGAAGCTTTAAAATCTCCGGAGTCTTTTAAGGATGTATTTAAAGCTAGAAAAGCCGGACTGTTTTTTGTTATATTGTCTATATGGGAACTGCTAGATAATAATAAGAGAATAATTAGGGTAGTAAAAAGAAAAACAGTTTTTTTTCGCAGAGTCATATTATCAACCACCTTTATTATTTTTCACATTTAGTTTACCCAAATAAGGCTGTATTAAAGCAGTATATTTTCAATACATAAGTCATTGACAATCAATACTGAAATTTTGTATAATTATCTTGCTTCATAGAGTTAGAATCTTCTGATTGTATGGAGAAAATAAGTAATAAAATTTAACAAATATGAATTCCACCTAATTGTAAAGAATTTTCTAAGCAAAAGGGGAGGAACAAAGTTTTAACACTAACAGGTGTTCTTTGACCTTCTATAATTGTAGGGGGTTTTATTATTTGGGCTTAAGTTTGAATGATTGTGGCAAAAAAATAAAAAGAAGTAGAGGAGTAATATGGAAAAAAGAATTGGTGTAGTAGGAATTATAATAGAAGAGTTTGATAATGCTACTTCTGTTAATGAGATACTTCATGGTTTTGGAAATTTAATTGTAGGACGAATTGGTGTACCTTATAAAGATAGAGGAATATTTGTGATTTCTATAATTGTGGATGGAACAATGGATGAAATAAGTGCAATGACAGGGAAGCTTGGGAAAATTTCTGGGGTAAATGTTAAAACTGCGATAACTAAACAATAGTTGTAAAATTATGAAATTTATCCTCCTTGATTTGCATAAGAACTGTAAACTAGAAGTTTGATTAAGAAATTCTAATCTTTTGCGAATATAAAATTCTCTAACGGGAACATTTGGTGTCTTGCCTCAGGTTCCCTAGCCACCTCTGGGTGGTTCGCTGGGGGACATAACAATTATTAATTGTTATGCTTCCTGGCAGGCTTACGAGAATTTTATATTCGCAAAAGAAGAATTTCTAAATCAAATTTCAATAGTTTATGCGTTTCTTATGCAAATCACTACGGATAAACTTCATACTTAATGTTGGGGTATATGGCGATATAAGTGACGAATCATGAAAGTCGGGATGCAGGATGTTAGGATAGAGTACTATGATTTATATATTTCCTATGTGTTTCTAATAAAAATAAAGCAAAATATAGTTTTAAAAAATATATGTATAGGAGTGGTTGAGTATGCAAGAAACACCGAATGCTAATAGGCTTCATATAGCTATTTTTGGAAAAAGAAATGTGGGTAAGTCTAGTTTAATAAATGCAATTACGGCACAGGATATTGCTCTAGTATCAGAACTAGCAGGGACTACTACAGACCCCGTATATAAGGCTATGGAGCTACTTCCAATAGGACCTGTTGTGATTATAGATACTGCGGGACTTGATGACAGGGGCGAAATTGGAGAGCTTAGAGTAAAGAAGACTAAAGAAGTTATGGATAAAACGGATTTGGCACTTTTAGTTATAGATGGTAATGTGTCAGATTTAAGTCTAGAACGCGAATGGTATGAAGATTTAAAGCAAAGAAAAATACCCGTAGTTGGAGTTATCAACAAAGTTGATAAAGGTGACGTGAAATTAGATAGGATTCAAAAGGTGATAAATATACCTTTCGTTAAGGTTAGCGCTAAAGATAAAATTAATATTGATGAACTTAAAAAAGCAATTATGAAGATGGCTCCAGAAGATTTTGAAAAGAGTACAATTGTTGGCGATTTAGTAAAACCAAAGGCGATAGTATTGGTTGTGGCACCACAAGATATTCAAGCACCAAAAGGAAGATTAATACTTCCGCAAGTTCAAATAATAAGAGACCTTCTTGATAATGATGCAATGGCATTAGTAGTAAAGGATAGTGAACTTCAGGATGTTTTAGATTCACTAAAGCGCAAACCAGATTTAGTAATCACGGATTCTCAGGTGTTTAAGAAGGTTAATTCTATAATACCAAAGGATATACCTCTTACTTCTTTCTCTATACTTATGGCTAGGTATAAAGGAGATTTAAATAGTTTAGTTAAAGGTGCAAGGGCTATAGATTCTCTTAAACCAGGGGATAAGGTTCTTATAGCAGAAGCTTGTACTCATCATCCTCTAGAAGGCGATATTGGTAGAGAAAAACTTCCTATATGGCTGGAGGGAAAAGTGGGTGGAAAACTAGATATAACGGTTTGTGCGGGAAGTGCTTTTCCAGAGGATTTAACCGAATATAAGCTAGTTGTACATTGTGGAGCTTGTATGTTTAATAGGCAACAGTTAATGTCAAGAATTAAAAAAGCTAATATGGAGGGACTACCTATCACCAATTTTGGTATAGCTATAGCTCATATAAATGGAATATTAGATAGAGTGCTTAGCGCTTTTGAATAATCCACAGGTACTTTTGTGACTTGGGTCATGAATCAGTGGACATATATTATGTTAAATTTCTATAAAATAAAAAAATATCCACAACTAAGACTAATTATAGTTTTTAGTTGTGGATATTTTTTTAATTGTGGTTGTTAAAAAGAATTAAGGGGGTTAATAAATAATTAAAGGATTGTTAATAAAAAATCAAGGTTTCTATATTAATTTTCCAATAATTGTTGTAAAATTCAATCATAGGGATGTAATTTTAAAATCAATATAAATTAATATAGAGTAAATTTATTTGAAGGGATGATAATGATGATAACTATTAGTATTTGCGTGGGGAGTGCTTGTCATTTAAAAGGGTCTCATAAAGTAATACAAGAGTTACAAAGGTTAATCGCAGAAAATAAGGTGGAAAATAGGGTGGAGCTTAAAGGAGCATTTTGTATTGGAAGATGCACTGAGGGAGTTTCTGCAACTGTGAATGATAATGAATTTTTCTCGCTTAATGAGAATAATGTAGAATTGTTTTTTCACGATACTATCATGCGGGGTTTATCAAATGAGTAATATGAATTTTTCTAAAGCCTATTGTAAAAGTTGTTATAAATGCCTTCGTTCATGTCCTGTGAAGGCAATAAAATTTGAAAATGAACAAGCTACTATAGATGAAGAAAGATGTATAGAATGTGGTCATTGCCTTACTATATGTCCACAAAATGCCAGAGAAATTAAAAGCGATTTGGATTGTGTAAAAACAGCTATATATACTGGTAAGAAAATTATAGCAAGTTTAGCACCGTCCTTTGCTGGCTACTTTGATGTGGAGCAAGGCATGGTGGTGTCAGCTTTAAAGAAGTTAGGATTTAGTATAATAGAAGAAACCGCAGTAGGAGCAGAGATAGTGGCGCAGCTATATAATGATTATATTTTGGATAATAAGAGAGAGGTTTATATAACAACAGCATGTCCATCAGCTAACTACCTAGTAGAAAAATACTATGAAGAGGTTATTCCATATTTGATTCCAAGGGTGTCTCCAATGATAGCCCATGGAAAATTATTAAAGGATAAATTTGGTGAAGATAGTTTTGTTGTATTTATAGGACCATGCCTAGCAAAAAAATCTGAGTTTGAGTATTTTCGAAAAGATAATGTAATTGATGCGGTATTAACTTTTGATGAATTAAATTCCTGGATAATGGAAACTGGTATAGAAATATATAACATAGAGGAAGAAAATTTTAATATTAATCCATATAGTAAAGGCCAAGGCTTTCCTATGGGTGGTGGTATTATAGAAGCAATGGGTGAAAAACTAAAACAGTCTTCGCTTAGTGTCATTACTGTAAGTGGTATGGAAGAGTGCATAGAAGTATTTAATAGTATTAAGAATGGCGACTTAAAAGGAGTATTAATTGAGGCTAGTGCATGTAAGGGAAGCTGTATTGGTGGACCAGTAATGGTTAAAAATGGTGAGAATTATTATACGAAATTAAAAAAAGTTAAAAACTATATAAAGAGTCGTAAAAACTATAATGATCCAATAAATACTGAGATTCCTACGAATATAGATTTTAACAGAGAATTTACTGGGAAATCCATTAATAGGATTATAGCCACGGAAGAAGAGATTACAGCTATTTTGAAAAAAATGGATAAATTTGAGCCCAAGGATGAATTAAATTGTGGCGTGTGTGGGTACAACTCTTGCAGATTAAAGGCTCAAGCTATATTTGAAGGTATGGCGGAAACTACTATGTGTCTGCACTATATGAGAACCAGGGCAGAAAGTCTTTCTAATGAAATTGTTGAAAATACGGCGTCCCATCTAATTCTATTAGATGGAGAAATGAATGTACGCGAGATAAATCCAGCTGCCAAGGCTATATTTAAAATACAATCTCAAAATATTATAGGTAAACCTATATCAATACTTATTGATGATACGGATTTTAAAAAAGTAAGAGAAACTGGAGAAAATATAATAGGTAAAAAAGTGGCTTATCCACAGTATGGTGTAGTGTTTTTAGAAAATATAGTGTATCTTCCAAAGCAAGATATGGTACTAGCAAGTATGATTAATATTATAGCTGAGGAGAAAAACAAAAAAGAACTAATGAAGGTAAAAACAAATACACTAAATGCTGCCCAAGAGGTTATAGAAAAGCAAATGAGGGTTGCTCAAGAGATTGCAAGTCTGCTTGGTGAAACTACTGCAGAAACTAAAATTATCTTAACCAAGCTAAAAAAAATAGTAGCAGGTGAAGATGGTGAATAAAATGGATTTGTTTATTGATGTAGCTTATGATAGTTTGATAAAAAAAGATGAGGAACTATGCGGGGATAGGGTAGAAATAATAAGACTTGAGGACAGTACTATAATTGTCATGGCAGATGGCCTAGGTAGTGGGGTTAAAGCTAATATATTAGCCTCCTTAACATCAAAAATTGCCAGCACTATGCTTAAGGAAGGAGCGGACATCTATGAAACTGTAGATACTATAGTAAACACATTACCGGTGTGTAAGGTCCGCCAAATTGCCTATTGTACCTTTACTCTGATGAAAATTTATAATGATGGAAGAGCTTATATAGCAGAATATGATAATCCACCTTTCTTTTTGATAAGGAATAATGAGGGCATTGATATGAAGAAAAAGGAAAGTATTATAAATGAAAAAAAAGTAGTTGAAAGCCAATTTACCTTGCAAGAGGGTGATGTTCTTACAGTTGTAAGTGATGGATGTATTCATGCAGGAATTGGCAACATATTAAATTTAGGTTGGAGTTGGGATAACGTCCAAAATTACTTGATTCGCAATTCACAATGTAGGCGAAGTGCAAAGAACATTGAAAAGGATTTAATTCAGGTGTGTTGGGATTTATATGGAGGACACCCTGGAGATGATACTACTGTTGTATGTGTAAAAGCTAGAAAGCCTGAAATTGTTGATTTATTCACCGGACCGCCTACGGATGAGCGAAACGATAGTTATGCTATTAAAGAATTTATGAGTGGAAATGGTAAAAAAATAATTTGTGGGGGGACCACCACTAATATTGTAAAACGGGAACTTGGCCGAGAGCTCAAAGTAAACTTAGATTTTTATGATAAGGATGTACCTCCTACGGCAACTATGGAAGGAATAGATTTAATAACTGAAGGAGTCTTAACTTTAAGCAAGGCCCTAGAGAAGTTAGGTAAGTATGAAGCTAGTTTTTCAAAAGAAGAACCATACTGTGATTTAAATGGTAAAGACGGAGCTAGCAGACTGGTTAAAATTTTGATAGAGGATTGTACACATTTTAATTTATGGGTGGGAAAGGCTATAAATCCAGCGCATCAAAACCCCAATTTTCCAATAGATTTAAGTATTAAGCTTAAGCTTGTGGATCAGCTAGGAGATTATATGAAAAAATTAGGAAAACATGTTAACATTAATTATCTATAAAAAAAACAGCAGTTAGATCTGCTGTTTTTTACTTATTGTTATTTGCGTTTTACATATTGCGTATGAAGAAGTTCATGTGCTTTTTTACCATAAGGTTCCCCAAGGAATTCATCATATATTTTTTTGATGTATGGATTTTCATGAGATTTTCTTATAGTCTTGTTTTTATCTTCACTATATAAAACAGACATTCTCTTTGATAATATATCTTCATAATCATTTGCATAAGGTTGCCCACCACCATTAATACATCCACCAGGGCAAGCCATAATTTCAATTAAATGATAGTTAGCTTCTCCGGACCTAATAGCTTCTAATAATTTACGAGCATTTCCAAGACCACTAGCTATAGCAACTTTAACATCTAGGTCATTAATCTTTACAGAAGCTTCTTTTATGCCTTCCATCCCTCGAACTTCTTCAAAATCTACATTTTCAAGTGTTTCATTTGTTAACCACTCATAAGCAGTACGAAGTGCTGCTTCCATAACTCCGCCAGATGTACCAAATAAAGCTCCAGCACCAGTAGATTCTCCCAGGGGATTATCAAACTCTTCTTCTGGTAATGAGTTAAAATCAATTCCAGCTTCTTTTATCATTTTAGCCAGTTCTCTTGTGCTTATAACTATATCTACATCTGGTATTCCGTTTGTAGCCATCTCAGGCCGCGCAGCTTCATATTTTTTTGCGAGACAAGGCATTACAGATACAACTATCATGTCTTTTGCCTCTATATTCATTTTGCCAGCAAGATACGTTTTAGCAACAGCACCCCACATTTGTTGTGGTGATTTACATGTAGATGGAATATCTAATAAATCATTAAATTGATGCTCAAAGAACTTAACCCAACCAGGACAACAGCTTGTAAGCATTGGAAGCTTTCCACCATGTTGCAATCTATGAGCAAATTCGCTAGCCTCTTCCATTATTGTTAAGTCAGCGGCAAAATCAGTATCAAATACCTTAGTAAATCCTAAAGCTCTTAGTGCAGCCACCATCTTTCCGGTAACAGCAGTACCATGTGGAAGTCCGAATTCTTCACCTAGTGCAGCTCTAACAGCAGGAGCAGTTTGAACAACTACAACTTTTTCAGTTTGATCAAGGGCATTCCAAACTTTAGAAGAGTTATTAACTTCTGTTAATGCTCCAGTTGGGCATACAGCAACGCATTGCCCGCAGAAAGTACAATTTGTCTCTCCCATGGGTAGTCCAAAAGCAGGAGATACAACAGTTTGAAAGCCTCTGTTTACGCCTGATAAAACTCCAACAGTTTGCACTTCATTACACATAGTTTCGCAACGTCTGCATAATATACATTTATCTAGATTTCTAACAATAGAACTAGTTGAATTATCTATAGGGTAAGTTGACATTTCACCTTTGTAGCGAATTTCACGAATACCTAGTTCAGCAGCTAATCTTTGTAATTCACAAACGGTATTTTTTTCGCATAATAAGCAATCTTGTGGATGGTCAGATAAAATTAATTCGAGCACAGTTCTACGTGCTTTAATAGCTCTAATTGAAGTTGTTTTAATGACCATGCCCTCTGTAGCAGGAGTTGAACAAGCAGGGGCTAAGTTTCTTCGGCCAATTACTTCAACTACGCACACTCGACAGGAACCTGGGTGATTTGTAGTTCTCCCATCATGCATATTTAAGTGACATAATGTAGGAATGCTTATATTTAACATTCTAGCAGCTTGTAGAATAGTTGAGCCTTCTTCTACATGGACCTTTTGATCGTTTATAGTAAGAGTAATCAAACTCACAGCGTGCACCTCTTTCTTATAATCTTTATTTTAAAAACACATTGCCATATTATTTTTTGATAATTGCATTAACTGGACATGCAACTAGGCATGCACCACACTTAATACATTTTTCTTGGTCAATAACATGTAATGTTTTAACTTTTCCACTAATACAGCTAACAGGACATTGTCTTGCACATTTTGTACAACCGATGCATTTATCCGTGATATTGTATCTTAATAGGTGTTTACAGACTCCAGCAGGGCAAGTTTTATCATATATATGAGCCTCATATTCACTTAGAAAGTACTTAATAGTGCTTAGCACTGGATTTGGAGCAGTTTGTCCTAGTCCACAAAGTGAAGTATCTTTGATGGTATTTGCAAGTGATTTTAGTTTGTGCAAGTCTTCTTTTGTCCCATTTCCTTTTGAAATTTTTTCTAACATTTCAAGAAGACGTTTATTTCCTATTCTACAAGGAGAACATTTACCACAAGACTCTTCAACAGTAAATTCTAAATAGAATTTAGCTATATCAATCATACAATTATCTTCATCCATAACAATCATACCACCAGAACCCATCATAGAGCCAATAGCACCAAGTGATTCATAATCTATTGGAGTGTCTAAGAATTCGGATGTAATACATCCACCAGAAGGCCCTCCTGTTTGAACAGCTTTAAATTCACGGCCATTTTTAATTCCCCCGCCGATATCGAATATGATTTCGCGAAGGGTAGTACCCATTGGAACTTCAACTAGTCCAACGTTATTGATTTTACCAGCAAGAGCAAAAACTTTTGTTCCCTTAGAGGTTGCTGTTCCTATAGAACTATACCAAGCAGCACCTTTGTTAACAATAGCAGGAATATTTGCAAGGGTTTCAACATTATTAACACAAGTTGGCTTATTCCATAATCCACTTTGAGCTGGGAATGGTGGTTTATTGGTTGGTTCTCCACGAGAACCTTCAATAGATTGAATTAGTGCAGTTTCTTCTCCACATACGAAAGCACCAGCACCATATTTAATTTCTATATCAAAGTTAAAATTTGTACCTAAAATGTTTTTTCCAAGAAGACCACATTCACGAGCTTGGCCTATAGCTGTTCTCAGCCTACTAATAGCAAGTGGATATTCTGCTCTAATATAAATATCACCAATTGAAGCACCGATACTGTAACCTGCTATTGCCATAGCTTCTAGAACACTGTGAGGGTCTCCTTCAAGAATAGAACGGTCCATGAAAGCACCAGGATCTCCTTCGTCAGCATTACAAATTATATATTTTTGATCAGCATCGTACATTTTAGCAAAAGCCCATTTTTTACCTGTTGGGAAGCCACCGCCGCCTCTGCCTCGAAGTCCTGAGTCAATCATTAATTTTATAATATCATCTTGAGACATTTCTGTAATTACTCTGCCTAAAGCTAAATAGCCATCTTCAGCTATGTACTCTTTTATGTCTTCAGGATTAATAAGACCACAGTTTCTAAGGGCAATTCTTACTTGCTTCTTATAGAAGGACATATCTTCCTGTTTTTTTATTTTAATGTGCACACTTGGCTCTTCAAATAAAAGTCTATCAACAATCTTACCTTTTAATAAATGCTCTTTAACTATTTCCTCTGCATCGCTTGGTTTAACATTAACGTAGAATACGTTATCAGGAGAAACCTTAAGAATTGGGCCTTTTTCACAGAAACCAAAACAACCTGTTATATCAGCTGTTACTTCATCAGTTAGTCCGTTAGTAGCGATTTCCTTTTGTAGATTTGCTAATATTTCATCACTTTGAGCGGACTTACAACCAGTACCACCGCAAATTGATAAATACCTCGTACATCTATTTCCTTCAGAAGCTAGTTCTTTTTCTTCATTTATTTTTCTAAGTTCTAGTAATGTATTATATTTATTTTGAATTTTTTTAAGTTCATCAAAAGAATTAATTTTATTCAATTTATTTTCCCTCCTACTTGGAATACTCGCCTATGGCATACTAACCTATGGTATACTCTGCTAATATTTTATCTACTTGATCAACTGTAACATGCCCATAAACTTTATCATTTACAGTTACTACAGGTGCAAGACCACAAGCACCTACACATCGTAAAGATCCTAATGTAAATCTACCATCACCAGTAGTTTCTCCAGTTTTAACCTTTAACTCCTTTTGAAACTCTTCAAGTACATCTCCAGAACCTCTAACAAAGCAAGCAGTACCCATGCAAACATTTATTACATATTCACCTCTTGGTTTAATAGTAAAGTAAGAATAAAAAGTAACAACACCATAAACTTTAGAAACTGGAATATTTAACTTTTCTGCGACAAAAGCTTGTACTTCGTGAGGTAAGTAGCCAAATAAGCCTTGTGCTTTGTGAAGCACTTCGATAAGAGCACCTTCTTTACTTGGAAGGTCATTAATAAATTTTTCTAGAACTTTGAAATCTTCTCCCTTTAAACAATTAGAACACACTACAACATACCTCCTTTAAAATCTATGATTGCATACAGATGCATTATAAATTTCTAAATACAACCCATCTTATAATGATGCATTACACTGAAATAATGTGAAAAATTAAATTTTAACGAATAACTGTATAATCATTTTTGTGAACATATAAAAAAATGTCATTAATGTATGAAATATATTAAAAAATTATAGAGGCACATCGCAATACATTTCAAATTGAATCTTATTATTCGTATGTTCATAAAATTTCAAGCCACTACATCAAATATATTATAATAGTATTTTATTAAAAAATCTACTAAATAATTAGTAAATTTTGATTATTGCAAATATAAGAAGAGGTATACTAAAATGCCTAAAATAATTTAGGATTATGGTGAAATATAAAACAATATTCTATGGTGACTGTACTTGTTAAAATATAGAAATAAATAGTATAATTTAGGAAAAAAATTATATATTAATTGGCAATAATATGTTAATATTAGATGAACAGTAATGCTAAAATAAAGAATATGTAAAATTTTGTATAGCAATACTGAATGTGCTATAATTTGCTTATTGTTGAAGGAAAGAGGTATGTATTATGGAATTAGATAATTTTGAAGGCTTGATAAATAAAATAAATGGTGTTATTAGTACAAAAATAATACAGCAAGATAATGAAATTCAAGAGCTACACATAATGGCGAGTACCTTAAGGGCACCAAAGCAAATAGTTAGAGATATCGAATCTATTCTTTTAACTTCTTTTGATTATAGAATAGATAGAAAAGTTATCAGTATTGCACAAATTGAAACTGATGAATGTGATCCTATAAAAAGAATAAAATTCGGAGGGATTTCCTTAGATGTTCAGGCAAATATGTTAGAGTGCAAAGTTAAGCTTTTATATGAAGAACAAGAATTTTATGTAACACAAATAGGAATTAAAACTGCAGCAAACAGAAAAAAAATAGTAGCAAAAGCCACTATAGATGCTGTGGAAAAAATCATTGGACAAGCCTATATATTTGATGTGCAAGATGTACTTAGTACTACTAATAGAGAAGTAACTTTTGTATCAGTGCTCGTAAATATGGTTATAAATGAATTGGAAGAAACCATGGTAGGGTCTGCAATTGTGACAAATGATATTAATGAAGCTATAGCCAAAGCTACCCTAGCTGCTATAAATAGAAGAATACTAAAAAACACATTTCAACAACAATTAAAGTTGTTGAAGAGCCACTAGGTGGCTTATTAAATTGCTTTAAGGGCCGATGCCGATATTCTGTTTTTTTTTAAAATAGTTTTAATTTTGTTATTTTAGTTGTTTACCCTAGCGGAGAGAAATTATGATAGGTTATAGCGTAGCCCTATTAATTTAAGTCAAAGGGGGATTTTAATAATGAAAAAATTAACTACAATATTATTAGCTATATTAGCACTTGCTATAGCTGGTGGATCAACAGCAACTTGGATGTGGTAATTTAGGATTATCGGCCTTTAAAATATATAGGAGGAAAATAATGAAGAAACTACCGTCAAATTTAAAAATATATCTTATAAGTACATATCTTATAACTTTTATATCTTTTTTTATTTTCTTCGAAACAGAACATATAGTTTTTTTTCAAATAAGATTAGATATTTTTATATTTTTTATATTTTTAACAGCTTTAACAGAAAGCCTTACAGTGATTTTTAAAAAAATCTCTTTTAGCACAAGTTTTGCAATTACGGTTTCTTGTTTTATTTTATTTGGAGCCTTAAATACAATAATAATTTCAGCGTTAGGTTTTATATTTAGATTACCTAAATATAATAATAAATATACTCACATATTTAACACACCTTTTTATGGAACATTATTTAATTTGTGTAGCTTAGTATTACCAATCATATATGGGAATTATTTTTATAAATTAGTGGGTGGAACTACCTATAATGGTAAATTAGATAATAATATATTACAAATTATTGTTTTCAGTATTGTGTTTTATGTAGTTAACATATTTATGATATCAATTGTATATTCAATAATGAATAAAAAGAGTATTATATATTCATTTATAAGTAATTTTAAACTAGTATTATTAAATACTTTTGCTATGGCTCCCTTTGGTATAATATTAGCCTATGTATTCAATTTATACAGTTTTGGTGGAGTAATACTTGTATTAGTTCCGATATTATTAACAAGATATACGTTCACCTTATACATACAAACAAAATCTCAATATGTTGAAACCGTGGATGCATTAATGCTCGCTATGGAGGCAAGAGATAAGTATACGGAAGGACATTCACAAAGAGTTGCTGAGATTTCATCTAGTATTGCTAAGGAATTGAAATATAGCGATTGGAAAATTGAAAGATTAAATATGGCAGCTTTACTCCATGACGTTGGAAAGATTGGAATTGATGATCAAATTTTAAATAAACCTGGAAAACTTACCAATGAAGAATTCGACATCATTAAAACACATCCACTCATAGGTTACAATATTTTAAAGGATATTAAAAATCTTGAAAGTATTTTACCAATCGTACGATATCACCATGAGAGGTATGATGGAAAAGGATATCCTGAAGGTAAAAAGGCCGAGGAATTAAGCCTAGATATCTTTATTGTACAACTTGCAGATTCAATAGATGCTATGGCATCTGATAGACTTTATAGAAAAGCCTTTAATCAGGATGCGATTATGGAAGAGCTGAAAAAATGTTCTGGTGCGCAATTTCATCCAAAAGTAGTAGAGGCGTATTTAAAAATGCTTGAAAAACAAAAAAAATAAGGTGAGGGTTAACATGTTTATTGAGGCATTATTTTTTGCAGTGATAATTGGATACATATTAAAAGGAAAGATAAAGAATTTGGAAAATGTAGATGTAAAGGCTACATATCTTGTTTTTATATCTTTCTTCATTGAATTTTTTATTGTTATATCAATAAAAAAAGGTTTTTTTAATATTGGGATCTTTACATATTTTTTAGATTTTATCATGTATGGACTATTAGTAATTTTTATTTATTTTAATAGGAAAAATAAGTTTATTCTGCTTATGGGTTTAGGCTTTTTACTAAATGCTATTGCAATTTTCTTGAATGGAGGCACCATGCCAGTAGGTGCTAAGGCAGCGCACACTGCTGGACTTACTTTAAATATGAGTAAGGAAGGCCTTTATTCTTTAATAAATGAAAATACTAAAGTATGGTTTTTAGGAGATATTATTCCGCTAACTTTCTTAAGAAACTTTGCCATAAGTATAGGGGATATTATTGCAGTGGTAGGATTAATGCTATTTATAATCACAGGAATGAAGAAAACAGCTAAAAATTAGCACAAGTGGCTAAAGCTTAGCTGTTTTTGTTATAGAGCTTAAAAAAATAATTTCATAGAGGGGATAATTAAAATGAAAAAAATTATGCATAAGAAAAAGAAGGGCTCCATAAGTGATAAATTAAGTAAAAGAATAATGATGCTAATAGTTTCTATATTTTTAATAATAATAGTTGCTACATATTTATTGCTCCAATCATCTATTAAAAAAGTAGTGGTGGCATTAGCACCGACAGTTACCACAGTAATTACCAATAGGCTAGAAAAGGTAGATTATGATAAGTTTATAAGTGAAAAAGAAAATAGTGAAATTTATGCGGATCTTAATGATGGAATGACTTTTTTAAGTAAAAAGGGAGCAAATTTCATACAAGATATATCTATTGTTACTTTAAATTCAGATAATAAGTGGACATACATTATAGATAAATCTAAAGAAAGTCATGCTAAGTTTGGAGATGTCTTTGAGGATGCCACCAATAAAGGAATAATTGATAATGCTATAAGTACTGGTAAATCAACAACTTCAGATGTTCAGAGAGATGTAATTAATAGGACATCCTCCATGACTACCTATATACCTATAAAGACACGAAAGGGAATGAATACACTAGTAGTATTAGATATTAAATTAGATGCT
The DNA here is from genome assembly GCF_018861315.1 of Clostridium bowmanii. Lineage (GTDB taxonomy): Bacteria > Bacillota > Clostridia > Clostridiales > Clostridiaceae > Clostridium_AD > Clostridium_AD bowmanii. The sequence continues at coordinate 34,506 of NZ_JAHLDL010000005.1, forward strand.
ATATTGCAAGCACAACTATTAATTTTACTAGGGGTAATTATATTTTCTATTATAGTTATTTTAATTATAAGGTTAATGGTTACAAAAATTACTAAAAGACAGACTAAATCCATAAATGTGCTAGTGAGAAAAATGGGTGAGATGTCTAATTTAGAAGGGGATTTAACAAAAAGAATCCAAATAGAGAGTGACGATGAAATAGGTGAACTTGCTGGGTCAACTAATAAAATGTTAGATACCTTCCAAGAACTTTTAGTTCATATTAGTAAGACTTCTAAGGAAATTTATGATATTGAAGAAAAATTCACGGAAGCATTCCACAGAAATGTAGAAGGTTTTAAAGAAATGAATATATTGACTGAGAATATTGCTTCAAGAATAGATGAGCAGGCAGAAGAATTAGATAGTTCAGCTAATAACATGCATTATATCAATGATGCAGTAAGCCAAATTGCTAATAATTCTCAAATGGTTACAGAGCAAGCGATTGAAGCTAAAGATAACGCAAGTGAAGGAAATGAAACTATGACAGAACTTGCAAGTCAATCTAAAAATATAGTAGAGGAAGTAGGAAATACTTCACAATTGGTTAAGGAACTAGACAAAAAGTCAGAAGCTATAAATGGTATAGTAGTTGCGATTACTGCAATATCCGAACAAACCAATTTACTAGCGCTAAATGCTTCTATTGAAGCTGCTAGAGCAGGGGAACAAGGAAGAGGATTTGCAGTAGTTGCAGATGAAGTAAGAAAATTAGCAGAAGAATCATCCAAATCTGCTGAAGAGATATCGCAGCTTATTGTAGAAGTTCAAAGGGGAATAGCAGCAGCAGGTATTTCCATGGAGGGAGTTTCACATAGAGTAAAAGAGGTATATAGTTACGTGGGCACTGCAGCTAATAAATTTGATAAAATAGCCAGTTCTATCAGCACAGTTTCACAAAAGGTAGAGGAAGTATCATCAGCTACTGAAGAAATGTCAGCTAATGCATCTACCATAAACAATCAAATTGAAAAACTTGCAAGTATTTCAAAAGAAAATAATATTGCTACTGAAAGTGTGGCAGCAAGCATTCAGTACCAGGTAGATGAAGTAACAAATTTGCAACTTGTGTTAAAAGAATTAGACAATTTTACCTTAGAATTAATGAACAAGTTATCAAAATTAAAGTTAGAGTAAAGAATGAAAGTATATATAAAGATTTTATTTTGGGTTTTTGGGTATAATATTCTAAATATAACATTATGAAATTTTTAGTGGTTCCATATTAAATTCTCCTAATTTAGTTGTAAGTATTTTTTATTATGATTAGATAAAAAAGAATTTTTGCAATTATTATAAAATTAAGTTGACTTATTGATTATATAATTTAAAATGGAACATATATAATAATATAAATTAACAATCGAAAGGGGTATTATAAATGAAGAAAAAAATATATATTGATGGAATGAGTTGCAGTCATTGTGTAAGCCATGTTAAAGAAGCCCTATTAGACATTGGTGCTATTAAAGTAAAAGTTGATTTAGAAGAAAAATTTGCAACAGCGGAATTTGAAGATGAAATAAACGATAGTGAAATTACAGAAGCTATTGAAGATGCAGGATATGAAGTTACTGAAATAGAAGAAGATTAATACAGCGACTACTTAGCTTTATGATTATAAATGTTAGCATAATTAACACTGCCCCTGTTCATTTTAATGGACAGGGGCAGTGTTAATTATATCTGAATTTGTTTATATTATGTGAATGCAATGATATATGGAACACTTTAAAATAAAAAATTTGATGATCAAAAGGTGAATAAATCCTAGATTAAATTAAAATCTAGGATTTACGATTAAATGATTTTACGTGCATCAATTATTGTTTGATATAAAATTATTAAAATGCAATCGATGATTTGATTCTTTTTCTCGCTTGTGCTTTTGTCTGAATAACAAATACCTTTAAGTTTTCCAATGCATATAGCTACTTTAGGTTGGTTCTGCGAGGAAAGATTTTTAATATAGTTAGTTGGGATTTTTTCTTCTTCCCATTTCTTATTCATATCATTGAAACCTAATTCTACTGTTGATAGTATCTTATAAAAGAATATATCCATATTATCAGAAGTGGTTTCATCTATAAGCAGGATTTGATTTATAATACATTTAATTACATCACATTTAATTTCTAAAAATCTTCGTATATATTTATCCTCAAAAGTAGGAATTTGATAATTTATTATATCATCAATATCAGAAAAGTCATTTTTTTTATTTTTAGAGGTTTCTAATATAGTATTTAACAAAGGTATCTTTAAGGTTTTAATTAGTAATGGTATAATATTAGCAGATATAGGCACTCCCAGTAGGGTTAGATTTTCTAAAATGCTTACACTTTCTGTGATACCTAAATAAGCTGTAATAATTTGGGATAACATGCTGGTTGTTATTAGGGGACTTAGAATAGCCTCTAGCAATCTAACTGTGATTATGCAAAGTGTATAAGTGATAACTTTTTTAGTAGCTTTACGTAATCCAGTACTGGAAAATCTTTTGTATTTTATAGCGGTAGATATTCCTGTGAAAGTATCTAAAATAATAAGCACTAAGAGAATAATATAGGAAGTTTGCATGCTTGTAAACATATTTGATAGAAATCCTAATATTCCAGATACTTCATATATTTTTAGGGGATTTTCGTTTGTGACCATTTTTTCATCTCCATTAAGAGTGCACAAATGCAAATATGGAATAAATAATTTCAACAATTAATTATTCCATATAATATATGCAGTAATTAAGAGAAATGATATGGATGATGTTTAATTGAAAAACTTCAATTGAACATTTATTTTTCTATCTTGTATTTCTAAAATAACGTAAGAATACCATGGTTCACGTCTCTTGTAGGAGGGTGAACCTGGATTTATCATGAGTATTTTATTTTTAGTCAAAATAAGTGGTTGATGACTGTGACCAAAGACAATTATATCTACTTTATCTCCACTAAACTGGTTATAAGCACTCTCTAGTGTATTTTTGTTATTACCATGACCGTGGTACAAACCAATGTTATAACCTTCCACGGAGATGATCATTTTTTCTTTTAATAGATCTCTAATGTATCCTTTGTCATTATTCCCCCATACGCCAACAAAATTTTTATGCTCTCTTAGTTTTGATACCACACTAGAGGAAACATAATCACCAGCATGAATTATCATATCAGTATCTTTAGATATATTATCTAAGAATTTGAAAATTTTATCGTTATGTTTTTTTACATGAGTATCAGATAATATCACAATTTTCATATTTCATCACCTTATATTAGTATATTAATATATAGTGTGCCTTGATACATAAATAGTATTTAAGTATCAAATACATTATAAAGTTTTAATAGAAGTTTTTCTTATATTATGCTAGAACGAAAAATATATATTGCTAAAATGCATTCACATCACCGAGTAATTCTAAAATTTATTTTATTCATATCTGCTAAAAAATGCAAACTCGCTATGCTCAAACATGCATTTTTCTACACGCAGCTATAAATAAAATAAATTGTGAATTACTATGGTTTGTTCAAATGCATTCTACGCAATATATATTTTTGTTAGCATAATCTAAAAAAAATATCTAATTTAAAAATATATATTATTTTACACAGTATCTTTAACAATATATTCCGTATTTAATTCCTTTATCATAACATTTTTGGTATGATTATTGTATAATAAATTATAACTTAAATAGAACGTTAATGGCGAGGAGAAAAAATGGGACAAACAGAAGATATAGTCTATGTTTTGGAGCAATCAGGAATAAATATAAATAATGAGAGATCACTGCATTCATCTATTAAGCAATGGTATGCTATGCCAGGGGATAGGTTAGAAGTAAAAGTGGATAAATATATAATTGATTTAGTAAGAGAAGATTCATTAATAGAAATACAAACAAGGAATTTTAGTGCTATTGGTAATAAACTAAGGGCCTTGGTTAAATATAATATGGTTAGGCTTGTACACCCGATAGCTATTGAAAAATATATAGTAACAATGGATGATTTGGATAAATTAATTAGTAGAAGAAAATCTCCTAAAAAAGGGAAGCTATTGGATTTATTTGATGAACTAATTAGGATACCTGATTTGATAGAGGAAGAGAATTTTATACTGGAGATATTATTGACTAAAGAAGAAGAGATAAGGTGTAAGGATGGGAAGGGAAGCTGGAGAAGAAAAGGTATTAGTATTGTGGATAGAAAGTTAGTGGAGGTTGTAGAAAAAGTTATCTTTAAGGAGAAAAAAGATTTTTTGAGATTTCTACCAAATGAATTAACTGAGAAGTTTACAAATAAAGAATTAGCAAAAACATTAAAAATTACAGTATATAAGGCAAGGAAAGTAACATATTGTTTGAAAAAAATGGAGATTATTAAAGAAGTAGGAAAACTTCGAAATGAACTTATATTTGAGATATGTTAAATTGTGAATAATAAATGAAAGCTATAGTATTTATCAACACTTAAAAATTATATTATTTTTAAATTTTATGAGAAAGTAGATTTAAAGTAAGAATAATGGAAAATATATAATATATAAGATAGAAAGGAAGATACAATTGAAAAAAAAGGATATAGTTATTGGAACATTACTTGCAGTGGGGGCAATAGGTGCCTATGAAATATATAAAAACAATTTTAAAGCATACAATGCTAGCTTTTATGAAGTAGATGAATCGGATAAACAAATAATTTGGACTCTGGCGGGTGAGAACTTGTTTTTTACAAAGCCTTCAACAGAACCCCAGGAGGTAGTTATAAAGGTATACAAAGGCTTAAGGACATTAGAAGTATATGGAGATGATATATTAATAGGTAGATTTAAAGTTGCCCTAGGGGGAGCTGTAATTGGTGATAAGTATAAGGATGGCGATAAGAAAACTCCAGAAGGTAAATATTATGTCTGCACAAGAAATGAAGAAAGTAAGTATACTCTTTTCCTAGGGTTAAGTTATCCTAATATAGAAGATGCAAAGAGGGGATTACAAAATGGTTTGATAGATGACCTTGCATTTAAAGAAATAGAGACTCAAATTGAAAATGGGAAAAGACCAGATTGGACAACTTCTTTAGGTGGGTCAGTAGGAATACATGGTGGCGGAAATCAAGGTGATTGGACATTTGGATGTATGGCAGTGTCCGATGATGATATTAGGATTATTTGGGATTATGCTAAAATGAATACTCCTGTGGAAATTTATGAATAGGAAAGAAAATTAGTAAGTAAATTATGTCCTTAGAGTAAAATATATTTGTTAATATTTTAAAAATTAACTTTTTAGCGAGTATATGATGAAGTATAATATAAATATATAATTTATATATATAAGTGATATATCTATAAATTATATATTTAAACTGTAAAAATAAAGAAATATACTATTACAAGAGGACATTATAATTACAGGAGGTAGAATATATTGGATAAGAAGAAAGTCTACATTACAAGAATGATACCAGATGAGGTTATTGAACTTTTAGAAGAACATTTTATTGTAGAAATAAATTCACAAGATAGAGTTTTAACAAGGGAAGAGCTGCTAGAAAAAGTTAAAGGAATGGATGCGGTTTTATGCCTTATAACTGATAATATTGATGCAGAGGTGCTTGAGGCTGCTGGAAGCAAATGCAAAATATTTGCTAATTATGGTGTGGGCTACAATAATATTGATATAACTGCAGCTACCCAAAAAGGGATAATCATTACAAACACTCCTGGAGTGTTAGATGATGCAACTGCAGATCTTGCATGGACACTTCTTATGGCGGTATCTAGAAGAATAGTATCGGCAGATAAATTTACAAGAAATGGTGCTTTTCAATGTTGGGATCCTATGATGTTTCTTGGACGAGACATCACTGGTAAGACACTAGGTCTTGTAGGAGCGGGGAGAATTGGTTTTAACTTTGCAAAGAAAGCTAAGGCTTTCGATATGAAAATACTTTACACTGGTCTAAGGCATAATTCTAAAATTGAAGAAGAATTAGGGGCTATTTATGTTGATAAGGAAACATTGTTAAAGGAAGCTGACTTTGTTTCATTGCATGTACCCCTATTGCCTTCTACCACTCATTATATTAGTGAAAAGGAATTTTCTATGATGAAGAAAACTGCAGTTATAGTTAATACATCTAGAGGTCCAGTAATTGATGAAAAAGAATTAGTTAAAGCCCTTAAGCAAGGTGAAATATGGGGAGCTGGGCTTGATGTATATGAAAATGAGCCAGAAATTGAGCCAGAACTTCTAGACATGAACAATGTTGTAATCCTTCCACATATTGCTTCAGCTACTATGGAGACAAGAACAAATATGGGATTAATTGCAGCTAAAAACATCATTAAAGTGCTTCAAGATAAAAAACCTGATACTTGTGTTAACAATGAAGTATTAAAATAATAAGACTAACAAAGCACTTCCATTCACTTAGTGAATAGGAGTGCTTTGTTTTAGGATTTAATATCCTCTTACTTCCTTTAACTTCTCATCAATACCTTTTATTTGACTTTGTTTTTCTATCCAATAATCTTGTGATTTTTGAGAATTTAGTTCCTGAACGGTTTTTCCTTGTTGTTCTACCCAAGTGTAGTATTTTAAATTATGCCATCTCTTTCTGGTTGCATAGGTGCCTTCTTGGATGTAATCTAGTTTAATATTTTTAAAAATACAATTATATCTAACAGCAGCTTCAGTTTTGTCCATAGGACCAAATTCACTATCTAGATTATTCATTACCGAATGATACCTATCAATGGTATCAGTACAGATGGTAAATACATTATCATTTTCAGTCATTTCATAATATTTAGCAGTTTTGATAGCTCCAATTAAATTACAAACTCCAGATATACCTAAAATTTGTGAAAGAGACTCCACATTTTCTTTAGACATACCAACCACATCCACAAGATAATCTTTTCCAATATCACTTGTTAATAGTTGTAAGCCCTTTTTACTTTCCATATCGTCAATACAAATCATTGCATCCATATTCATAACATTGTGTATCCAAGTAACATGTTTGTCCCCAATTCCTTGTATATCATGATCACCAAAGCCATTACTATATAGAGTTGGGCATTGTATTGGTTCTAACCCAATTATTTTTGTTTCAGGATACAATTGTTTTAATCTATCACCTGAAGCTATAGTACCTGAAGAGCCCATGGAAGAAACTAGAGCGGCAGCTCTGCCATTACCAATGCCTTTTTCTTTAAGCTCTTTTACTACTTTATCAATTGAATTTCCTGTTACATGATAGTGGAACATGTAATTACCAAAGCTCTCAAACTGATTTAAAATTTTGTTATTAGGGCTTTCAGCCTTTAGTTCCCAGCACTTATCATATATTTCTTTAACACTACTTTCACAACCAGATGTTTTAATATAAGTAGCACCATAATATTCAATTTTTTCAAAACGTTCTTTACTCATAAGTTCTGGAAGAATTATTTTTGTAGTATAACCCATACGAGGACCTGTCCAAGAACCGCCTATACCGTAATTACCTGTGGAAGGAAAGACAATAGTATCAATGCCTGGTATTATTTCTCCAGCTAATTGTTTTTCCATAGTAACGGAATATGTTGCACCAACTTTATGGCTGCCTGTTGGGAAATTTTTGCTATACATAACTATTATATTTGCACAAACACCGGTGAGTTCTTTAGGAATAACCATATAACATACCTTTCCATTATGGTCAGTCCAATTAATATTAAATAAATTTATAGGATCTAATGGAGCTTCAATTCTTGCTTTTAAAGCCTTTTCTCTTATTTCACAAGGTATTGTTTCTGGATTAAGCATCTCCTCAAAAGTGGGTCCCCAAACTAAATTTTTTGACATGTTTTTATCCTCCTTGATTTTTAATTATATTAAATTTTATTTTTAATATCTATATAATTGTAAATGGAGTACTTTGAAATACCAAAAAAGTTTGCTGTTTTGTCGCCAGCCTTTGTAATTAAAAAAGCACCGGCTTCATTGAGAAATTGAATAGCTTGTATTTTTTCTTCTTTACTCATAAGTGCAACAGGTTTACCTATTTTTTTTACAGATTCATCTAATAAGTCATCTAAAAGTTGATTAACATTCTGAGGGATTTGGTTTGCCTCATCAATATCTTCTTTATAACTAGTTAGGGAGTCTATGCAATTTTTAGCTATAGTTAATTCTGTAATATCGTAATTTATAGAAAATATACCCGTAGGTTTATTTTCACTATCGCGTATATAGATGGTACTTGATTTTAGGATTTTACCATCATGAGTTTTGGTAGTATAATTTAATTTATCTTCCAGGGATGTAGAAACATGTTTTAAAGCATTTAAAACAATCCGGGAAGCGCTAGTACTTGTATCTCTGTGTGTAACATGACCATTTTCAATAAAGATAATTGGGTAATCTACATGATCGGAAGATATGTCATGTATAACTACTTCACAATTTCGTCCAAATTGAACTGAAATACCTTTAGCTAATCTTTTTAGAAAATCTAGATTACAATCGTTTTCCATACATAACCTCACAATTCATATAATATTGTTTGAAATTAAAAGAATATTACAAATGTTCTATAATTAAGTATATCAATCTTTATTTTTAAAATCAATCTAATTTACAAAAAAAAAGTTGATTTACAAAATTTTTAGTAATATATTTAATATAATGAATTATGCGTTGTAAGAAATAAATTTATTGGTTATATGAAAATAAATTTAGTTTACAAAATATTCTGTAAATATTATTGACTTTTATTTTCTTAAATGGTAATGTGATGAAATATATGGTATACAAAGGAGTAGTTATTAATATGAAAATAAGTAAAACTAAAGATTTAATCCAGGCAGCCACTAGTAGAAAAAAAGCAGATTTAGTTATTGAAAATTGCAATGTTATAAATGTTTTCTCACAAGAAATTATTTATGGTAAATTGGCCATTAGCGATGGAATATTTGTTGGTATTGGTGATTACGAAGGTGAAGAGGTAATAGATGGTAAAGGTAAATATATAGTTCCTGGGTTAATTGACTCCCATGTTCATATAGAATCATCTATGAGTTCGCCATATCAATTTGCCAGGGCTGTACTACCAAGGGGAACTACAACTGTTATTTCTGATTGCCACGAAATAGCTAATGTTAAAGGACTTGAGGGGATAAAGTATATGATTGAATCCAGTGAAAATTTACCTCTTGATGTATATATTATGTTGCCCTCCTGCGTCCCTGCTACCATATTTGAAACATCAGGTGCCGTATTAGAAGCGGAAGATTTAGAAGAACTTATGCAAAATGAAAGAGTATTAGGTCTTGGAGAACTAATGAATTATCAAGGGGTTGTTTTTACAGATGAAGGCATTATGAAAAAACTTCAACTTACTGATAAATATCATAAAATAGTGGACGGGCACGGGCCTATAATAAAAGAAAAAGAATTAAATGCCTATGCACTATCTGGTGTAAAAACAGATCATGAATGTATGAACCATAAAGAGGTATTAGATAGACTTAGAAATGGAATTTATATTGCGATAAGAGAGGGCTCAGCTGCTAAGAATCTATTGGATTTAGTTGGTGCTGTAAATCAATTCAATGAACGCAGATTTACTTTTTGCACGGATGATAGGCATCCTACTGATATTTTACATGAAGGACATATAGACAATAACATTAGACTTGCCATAAGAGCAGGAGTTAGTCCTATAACTGCTATTAGAATGGCCACACTAAATTCAGCAGAATGTTATGGCCTTAAAAATCTTGGGGCGATTGCACCTGGATATATAGCGGATTTTATAATAGTTGATAATTTGACAGATTTTAATGTGTTAAAGACTTTTAAAAAAGGCAAGCAAATAAAAGAGGATTGGTATAAATCTATAAAAGAAGATAAAAAATTATTAGAAGTTGTATCTAATAGTGTTAATATAAAAGATTTTACAGAGGATGATTTAAAAATAAAAATAACAGCGAGCTCTGCAAAAGTCATTAAAATTATGGATCATAGTCTTTTTACTGAAAGTGTAATTCGAGATGTAAAGGTAGATGATGATGGGTATTATACATATGATGAAACTGTGGATGTTTTACCTATTTATGTATTTGAAAGACATAATAGCACTGGAAATATTGGTAAGGGTTTAATTGAAGGATACGGTCTGAAAAATGGAGCTATTGCTTCTACCATAGCACATGATTCACATAACTTGGTGGTCATAGGTAATAATGACATGAACGTTAAAATAGCTGTCCAAAAGATAAGAGATATTGGTGGAGGTTTGGTTATTGTAAAAGATGGTGAAGTGAGGGGATGTTTGCCTTTAGATATTGGAGGGATAATGTCTAGTAAAGATTTAGAGACTGTGTCAAAAGGCCATGAGAAGCTTAATAAAATTGCTATGGAAGAATTGGGCATCAATGATAACGTAAATGCTTTTATGACTTTAGCATTTATGGCATTACCTGTTATTCCTAAGCTTAAAATCACTGATAAAGGTTTATTTGATGTGACAAAATTCGAGCTTACCAATTTGTAAGGGTATATAAAATAATATTATGATATAAAAGAGTATTAGTTAAACTGTATTATTATATTATCTAAACCCTTCATATTAATAAGCATTTATTTATAAGTGTATTGTGCAAGTTGCTTTTATAACATAAAGCAACTTGCTTTTTTATTTACCTTTGAAAAACATAGCAGTAATAAGAGAAGACCTTATAAGAATTACTAAAGTTTTTTGAATTGTGAAAATATTTTGTAAATTTTATTGACTTTAAATTTTTAAAATGGTAATCTGAATGAAGAAAACACATAAAATAAATGCATTTATTTCAATTACATATCTTAAGATTTACGTTAAAAATAATCCAAAAAATTCAATTATTTAAGGGGGATGTTTTATGAAAACAGTAAATTCATCTAAAAGCAACGATGATATCTTATACAAGATAGACGATAAACCGCCAATGGGCATGTCAATTTTACTCGGGTTTCAGCACATTATGGCAGCATTCGGGGGTATTGTTGCAGTGCCGCTAATAGTTGGTGGCGCTTTAAAATTACCTGGACAGGATATTGCATTTTTAGTAAGTGCTGCACTATTTGCAGCGGGTATAACTACATATATTCAAGCTAGAGGGGTTGGGCCTGTTGGAGCTAGACTTCCATGTGTTATGGGAACTGATTTTACATTTGTTGGGCCCTCTTTAGTGGTAGGTGCGGCTTATGGATTACCGGGAATATTTGGGGCAACGATAATGGGATCTTTTATTGAGATTTTTTTAAGTCGCTTTATAAGACCACTAAGGAAATTCTTTCCTCCCATTGTAACAGGAACAGTTGTTATGTTAATTGGTTTGACTTTATTACCGGTAGCAATAGATTGGTCTGCTGGTGGAGTTGGATCTAAAGACTATGGTAGCATAAGAAATCTATGTATAGCGCTTTCAGTCTTGACGGTAATTGTATTATTAAATAGATATGGAAAAGGAATCCTTTCTACTGCATCAGTTATAATTGGTTTAATATTTGGATATGCAATATGTTTTCCACTTGGCATGTTAGATTTTTCAACCATTACAAATGCTAGTTGGATTGCTTTCCCAATGCCTTTAAAATATGGGATCACCTTTAAGTTCTCCGCATTTGTTGCATTTATTACAGCTTATTTAGTAACAACTGTTGAGACAGTAGGATGTCTTTTCGCTGTTGGTGAAGCGGCAGGTAAAGATTTATCATCAGAAGATATTTCAAGGGGTATACTTTGCGATGGAGTTGGCTCTCTTATTGCAGGATTTGTTAATGCTGGTCCCAATACCTCCTTTTCACAAAATGTTGGACTTATACCGCTTACTAAAGTAGCAAGTAAATCTGTAGTTGCTATTTCGGGAATTATCCTAATGGTACTGGGAATATTTCCAAAATTCGGAGCAATCGTTGCTATTATGCCCAATCCAGTTTTAGGTGGTGCAGGTATTATAATGTTTGGAATGGTTGTATCAGCAGGAATTAAGACCCTTAAAGATGTAGAACTTAACAATAGAAATATGCTTATTCTTGCTGTTTCACTTGGCGTTGGCATAGGGGTTTCCGTAAGACCTGATATTTTAAGTAGCATGCCAGCGGCAGTTAAGAGTTTCTTTTCTTCAGGAATAAGTGCAGGTACAGTGGTAGCTTTATTACTTAACATAGTATTAAAAGATGAATCCAAATTAAACATAGATTCAAAAACAATTGAACCAATAAAAAAGGCAATGTAATATATAAATAATTAAAATGCTTTCTATTTAGATAAGATAGTAATTTTAGGGGAGACACTAATTATGTGATAATATAACAGCTATTGTTTCATGATTAGACTAGGAGAAAATAATGAAAAATTCGATTTCATTAAAAATATTAAGTATCTTGTAACCTGTGATGATGATGACAGTTTATTTGAAAATATAAATATGTATATTGAAAACGGTGCAATAAAGTTGCTCTTGCTCCTTGTTCACCATTTAGTGTTACTGGAGATTTAATGCGTGAATCAGCTAAACTTGCAAGAAAACTGGGGGTTAGGTTACATACTCATCTTGCAGAAACGGCGGATGAGCAAAAATTTACTTTAGAAAAATTTAATATGCGGCCACTTGAGTATATGGAAAGCTTGGGATGGCTAGGCTGCGATGTATGGTTTGCACATGGCATTCGCTTTAATGGTGATGAAATTAAAACACTTGCTAGAACTGGAACAGGGATTGCCCATTGCCCTATATCTAACATGAAGTTGTCATCGGGAATTGCTAAGATTCCTCAAATGCTAAAGCTAAAAGTACCAGTTGGGCTTGGGGTTGACGGAAGCACAAGCAACGATGGTTCAAACATGCTTGAAGAGATGAGAGTTGCATTTTTACTCCATAGATTAAATTCTGGTAAAAATGCACCAACTGCATATGACATACTAAAAATAGCTACAAAAGGTAGTGCAAAAGTTCTTGGACGCTCAGATATTGGAAAACTATCTGTTGGAATGGCAGCAGATTTATTTATGATAAACCTTAATAAGATAGAGCTTATAGGAGCTGAACTTGATCCTAAAGCTCTACTTAGTACTGTGGGGGTTAAATGTGCTGTGGATTATACTATGGTAAATGGTGTAATTGTAGTGAAAGATGGTGTGCTTGTAAATATTGATGAAGAAAAAATCTATCATGAAAGCCATGAGGTGGCAAAGAAATTTGTAAAAGAGTATTAAAGAAAGAAAGAATATATTTAGTATATAAGGAGGCATAAAATGAGTATTGGAAAAAGTATTAGAAGAGTTGATGCTTTTGATAAAGTAACTGGAACCTGATGGGAACATATCAGATATTCAGGAAGGCGCAATTTAAAAATTTTTTAAAAGAATAGCCCATAAAATATGCCAATGTAAATCAAACATATGTATTAAAAATGCTATTTTGAAAAGTGGATAAACTATATTTGAAATTTCGTCTTGCGCATAATTCGTAGGGCTTAATAAATATAAAACATGGGGGGAACAAAATGGAATATTTTAAGATTGAAGAAAATGGAAGTGACGTGAGAAAAGAGATTATTGGAGGAGTGACCACATTTTTAACCATGGCATACATAATTGCAGTTAATGCCAACATATTGGGAGATCCTGCCGTAGGAATGCCAGCTCCTGCAATAGTAACAGTAACTTGCCTAATGGCGGGACTTACTACAATTTTTATGGGATTATATGCTAATCTTCCTTTTGCGCTAGCACCTGGAATGGGACTCAATGCATTCTTTGCTTATACGGTAGTAATAGGAATGAAAGTTCCATGGCAAGTAGCACTAGCAGCTGTGTTTGTAGAAGGTGTTATTTTTATCATATTATCCTTAACTAGTGTTAGAGAAGCGGTAGTTAACGCTATACCAACAACTTTAAAATTAGCGGTTACAGCAGGTATTGGACTTTTTATTGCATTTATTGGTTTTGTAGATGCAGGTATTGTAGTTACTAATCCAGCAACAAAGGTAGCCCTAGGTAATTTTACAAAGCCTACGGTATTAATAACTGTAGTAGGGGTAATTATAATTGTAGTGTTATCAAAGAAAAATATTAAAGGAGCTATATTATGGGGAATAGCTGCCAGTACTATGCTTGCTTGGCTATTCGCAATAATATCACCAACAGCTGCAGTAGCTGCTGGAATAAGTACACCAAAAGGTATATTTAAATTTGAATCAATAGCACCAATTGCAGGTAAACTAGATTTTTCATACTTAAAAGATTCAAGTAGAATATTAGAATTTCTAACAATAATGTTAACATTTTTATTTGTTGATTTTTTCGATACTGTAGGAACACTAGTAGGAGTTGCTTCAAAGGTTGGAATGGTTGATAAAGATGGTAACGTAAAAAATTGTGGACGTGCGCTACTTGTAGATGCCGTTGGTACTACTGTAGGAGCTGTTCTTGGAACTTCAACTGTAACTACTTTTGTAGAAAGTTCAGCTGGATTTGCAGAAGGTGCTAGAACTGGACTTGCTTCTGTTGTAACAGGTATATTATTCTTACTGGCAATGTTCTTTTCACCTATATTCATTGCAATACCAACCTGCGCAACTGCACCTGCTCTTATAATTGTAGGGTTCTTTATGATTGAAAATATAGTTAAAATAGATTTCAGTGATTATACAGAGGGTGTACCTGCTTTCTTAACAATCGCACTAATGCCACTTACTTATAGTATAGGCGATGGTTTAACTATGGGAATCCTTTCATATGCTGTGTTAAATCTTATAAACAATATATTCACTAAAGATCCTAGTAAAAGGAAAAAGGTTTCAGTTGTAATTTATATTTTAGCAGTACTGTTTATTGCTAAGTTAGTTGTAACTGGGATGAAATAATAGGAATATTATAAAATAAGTAATTATAAGTAAAAGAACAATTCGCATTATTATATAGTGCGAATTGTTCTTTATTTTATAAAGGCTATTTAATTCATTTATTACATTGCTTTTTTTTGATCTTCAGCATTGTGAATAATAGCTTCTTCAGTTTTATCTTTAGGTAAGATTAGGTTTAATGCTATGGCAACTAATGTTGTAACAACAATAGATGATTTTCCAAATATAGATATAAACCATATTGGGAATAAAGCAAATGCATTAGGGACTTCAACAATACCTATACCTAAGGCAATTGCGATTCCTACAACCGCTGAATTTCTCATTGAAAGATTATTTGAAGCAATCATCTTAACTCCAGTCATTGTTATTGTAGCAAAAACAGAGATTGTTGCACCACCAAGAACACATTGAGGAATAGTTGTAAGTAGTGAAGCAAATTTAGGAATAAGGCCAGCTAAAATTACAACGAAAGAAGCAAAAGCAAATACCCATTTATTGATAACTTTATTTGTTATTACTATACCAACATTTTGGCTATAAGTTGCAGTTGGCATACAACCGAATAGAGCACCGATTATACTTGAAAATCCGTTTCCGATAATACCACCAGAAAGCTCTTTATGTGTAGGTAATCTATCCATACCCCCTTCTGTTGTAGCTGATAAATCACCTATAGCTTGAACAGAATTTACAATGTACATTATAGCCATAGATATTATAGCCGTAGTATTAAAGCTAATACCAAAGTGTAGAGGCCTGGGAACCTGAAAGAGACCTGCTGAAGTAACTGCAGTAAAGGATACCATCCCAAGAAATATAGAAATAACATATCCTACCACCATACCTATTAAAATAGAGGCCAGCTTGAGATTACCCTTAGTGAAAAAATTTAAGAACATTACAACGGCAAGTGTTATTAATGCAACAACCCAGTTTCTAGGAGAACCGAAAGTTGCAGAACCAACTCCACCAGCTATATATTTAATAGCGACTGAATACAGTGATAATCCTATGGAAAATATAACTGTACCAGTAACAAGCGGTGGAAAGAATTTTATAAGTTTTTTTAAAAATATTCCAAAAATTATGGCAACTAAACCACCTATTATTTGGGCACCGAAAACTGTAGCAATATTAAATTCACCAGTAATAGCCGTTAATGTTGGAACGTATGCAAAACTTACACCCATAATTACAGGCAGCCTAGAACCAATACGTTTACCAAGTGGAAAGATCTGAATTAAAGTGGCTATGCCGGCAAAAAAAAGTGAGGATTGTACAAGCAAAATCTTGTCAGCAGCAGTGAGATTTGCAACTCCGGCAACTATGAGCGCGGGTGTAACACAACCCACAATCATAGCAACAACGTGTTGCATGCCTAATGGTATAATTTCTTTGAGTGAAGGTCTACCATCATATTGAAATAGTAAAGACTTTTGATTAGAACTCATAAAATTACCTCCAATGATTTAGGATAGTGTAAACACTATCCTTATTTTATTTATTTTATAATAGTACCTGTAGTACCTGCTATACCATCTTTAGCTTTTTCAAGTAGAGTAATTAGTGAATATCTGCCTTCTTTTGAAGAAGCGAAATCGATTGCAGCCTCTACCTTAGGAAGCATTGAACCAGGAGCAAAGTGACCTTCTTTTGCATATCTACTAATTTCATTCACTGTAATATTATGGAGCCATTTTTCATTTGGTTTACCAAAGTTTATAGCAACTTTTTCTACAGCTGTTAAAATAATAAGACAATCTGCATTAAGTTCTTTTGCAAGAGTACAACTAGCAAAATCCTTATCGATAACTGCGCTTACGCCTTTTAGATGATTACCCTTTTTTATAACAGGAATACCACCACCGCCACATGCGATAACAACTTGGCCTATATCTACCAATGATTTTATTGTTTCAATTTCTATAATGCCTACTGGCTTTGGTGATGCAACCACTTCTCTATATCCACGACCAGCATCTTCAACAACTTTTTTGCCGTTTTTTATAGCAAGGTCAGCTTCTTCTCTTGTCATGAAACTGCCAATAGGTTTAGTTGGATTTTCAAAGGCTTTATCCGTAGGGTCTACTTCAACTTGCGTTATTATTGTTGAAACATTTTTGTCTATATTACGGGTAAGTAGTTCTTCTCTAAGTGCATTTTGTAAATCGTAACCAATATAAGCTTGGCTCATTGCAACACATACAGACATGGGGCATAGTGAATATTTAGGATTGTTTTTATGGAGTTCACTCATTGCAATATTAATCATGCCAACTTGAGGCCCATTTCCATGAGATATAACAACTTCATTTCCCTCTTCTATAAGATCAACTATAGCTTTTGCAGTAGATTTTACAGCTGCCATTTGTTCCTTTAAATTACTTCCAAGAGCATTGCCACCCAATGCGATTACTACTTTTTTCTTCATGATATTATCCCCCTTGTGAATTCAATTTTAAAATTAAAAGGCTATGTAGAATTTATAATTCAGCATAGCCTTTTACTATAAAAACAAATTAGAATATTATTTTATTTCACGTTGTTCATTCTTCTTTTCAAGCATAGATAAAACTTCTTGTGGATTTTTAACTTTACTTAAGAAAATCATAGATGCTATTGTATATGGTTTGTAACTGGCTTCTGCATAAAGTGGTTTTCTATATCTATCAAATACAGTGGCAGCAACTTCTCCAACTTCACAATTAACCCCAGAAATATCAGCAGGCAAGCAATGAAGATAAAGTGCTTTTCCATTTTTTGTTGTTTTCATAAGTTCTTCAGTACATTCCCAATCTTTATGCTCAGCATTTTGTGCCAAAAGCTCTTTTTCAAGTAGGTTTATACCAGCAGTATCACCTTTTCCATACAAATCTGTTCTTTTTTCCATAGCAACAAAAGGGGCCCAGCTTTTGGGATAAACTATGTCAGCATCTTTGAATGCTTCTTCCATAGAATTTGTTTTTGTAAATGAACCACCAGACTCTGCAGCATTTTTTATTGCAATTTCTTCTACATCACTCATAACTTCGTAACCTTCAGGATGGGCAAGAACAACGTCCATACCAAAACGGGTTAAAAGACCTATTACTCCTTGAGGAACTGAAAGTGGCTTACCATAAGATGGTGAGTATGCCCAAGACATAGCAACTTTTTTACCTTTCAAATTTTCAATGCCGCCAAGTTCATTGATAATATGAAGACAATCGGCCATGCATTGAGTAGGATGATCTATATCACACTGTAAATTAACAAGTGTTGGGCGCTGTTCGAGTACTCCTTCGTCGTTACCTTCTTTTACAGCAGCAGATACTTCACGCATATAAGCATTACCTTTTCCAATATACATATCATCACGAATACCTATAACATCTGCCATGAATGAAATCATGTTAGCAGTTTCTCTTACTGTTTCACCATGAGCAACCTGAGATTTTCCTTCATCAAGATCTTGAACTTCAAGTCCAAGGAGGTTACAAGCGGAAGCAAAGCTAAATCTTGTACGAGTTGAATTATCACGGAATAGTGAAATTCCAAGACCACTATCAAAAATCTTTGAGGACATGTTATTTACTCTTAATTCTTTAAGAGCTTCTGCAACAGTGAATACTGCTTCTAATTCGTTTTTTGATTTTTCCCAAGTAAGAAGAAAATCATTATTGTACATATTTTTGAAATCTAGTGTGTTCAATTTGCTAACGTATTTATCCATTAAAGCCATTTATAAACTCCCCTTTATATTTAATTATTTTTTACATCTTTTAGTACGTTAAAAAGTTATATGTTTTGTAAAATGCTATTTGAACAAACTTAGCAATTCTTAACGGATTTTGTTGAAATAGTCGTTAGAAAATCATATGTTTGAGCATAGCGAGTTTATGATTTTTAGGATATTTTAATAAAATCCGATTAGAATTACTTAGTGAAGAGAGATAGCATTTATAGCAACATATGACTTTATTTGTTTTTGCAATATATTGTTGGAAGAGCAGCATATACAGCAGCACATTTAACTAGGTCTTCTTTCCAAGTTCTTTCATTTGGAGCATGTGCCTGAGATTCTGCACCCGGGCCGAAACCTATGCATGGTATTTCATGACGACCCATTATAGCAACACCGTTTGTTGAGAATGTCCATTTATCAGTAAGTGGGCGAGCTTTTCTCACTTCATCAGTGCTGGCAGAACCGCTTCTTGCTAATCCAAACATCCCTTTGTATGATTCTTCCATTGCCTTAACAACAGCATGATCTTCAGGTATAACCCATGTAGGGAAGTAGCATTCCTGAGGGTATGAAAGGCCAGTCCAACTTTTTTTGTCATAGTTATACATAGTAACCTCTGCATTGTATTTTTTAGCAGCTGGAAGTTGACGAATTTCTTCTAAACAGCTTTCCCATGTTTCTCCAGATGTCATACGACGGTCGAGTGAAATCGCGCAAGAGTCAGCTACAGCGCAACGGCTTGGTGAAGTAAAGAATATTTCTGATGCAGCTATAGTGCCACGTCCGAGGAAATTAGCTTCTTCAAAATTAGGGTTGAACTTTTTATCTAACATTTTTACGAGACCTTTGATTTCTGTAGAATCAGCAGCATCATTTGTGTTAAGGTTTTTGACATCCATTAATATTTCAGCCATTTTGTAGATTGCGTTGTCTCCTCTTTCTGGAGCTGAACCGTGGCATGAAACACCTTTAACATCAACACGTATTTCCATACGTCCTCTATGTCCTCTGTAGATACCGCTATCAGTTGGTTCTGTGCTTACAACAAATTCAGGTTTGATTTTGTCCTGTTCTATGATGTGCAGCCAGCAGTTTCCGTCGCAGTCCTCTTCTTGTACTGATCCAACCACGAGAGCTGTGTAGTCTTTGCTTAACATGTTAAGATCTTTCATTATCTTAGCGCCGTATACAGCGGATACGATACCACCAAGTTGGTCAGACGTACCACGTCCACCAATTTCCTCTTCAGTTTCATAACCTATATAAGGATCAAAAGTCCAGTTACTGAGCTCTCCAAGACCAACAGTGTCAATATGAGCATCAAAAGCTATAAGGGTTTTACCTGTTCCCACGTAACCTAAAATATTACCTTGCGCATCAATTTCTACTTTGTCAAAACCAAGAGAGTTCATTTCTTGCTCTATTCTTTTAACAACACCTTCTTCTCCACAGCTTTCGCCAGGGATAGCAATTAAGTCACGTAAAAATTTTGTCATCTGAACTTCATAAGCCTCTGATTTTTGTTTAATAGCATTAAAATCCATTTTTTTTATTCCTCCTTAAATTTGGGAATTTTATGTTGAAGCATATTTATTATAATGATGAATAATCACCATTCCAAACGATTTCACGGAAAAATTCTGGGTCAGTATTGCCCTCTGTTGAGAATATTAGAACCTTTGAGTTTTCATCAAGCTTTAAAGCTTGTTTTAAATCTTTTAAATCTTCATTTTGCATAATGTTAAACAAAATACCCATTGTTACAGCTCCAGATTCACCAGAAATAACTCTAGGGTCTCCCTTAAGTGGTACAGCAAGTATTCTCATACCATTAGCAGAAATATTATCAGGACAAGATACAAAGAAGGAACTGTTATTTTTCAAAATATCCCATGCAATTGTATTTGGTTCGCCGCAAGCAAGTCCTGCCATGATTGTTTGCATATCATCAGTAACGATTCTTATATCTCCATCTTTAGCAGCAGCAGAGCGGAATATGCAATCAGCTTTATTTGGCTCTACTACAGTAACTATTGGGGGGTTATCAGGATAAACATTTGCAAAATATCCTTGAACTGCACCAGCAAGAGAACCTACACCTGCCTGTATGAAAATATGAGTGGGTGCATCACAATTATCTTTATGTAATTGATTATTAGCCTCCATTGCCATTGTTCCATAACCTTGCATAATCCAAGAAGGTATTTCTTCATAACCTTCCCAAGCTGTATCTTGAATAACTACAGAACTCGGAACTTTTGCTGATTCTGCCATTGCAATACGGACACATTCATCGTAATTTACTTCTTCTATTGTAGCTGTAGCATTTTCCTTTTGAATGTTTTTAAGTCTAATTTCAGATGAACCTTTAGGCATAAAAACAACACATTTTTGGTTTAACTTATTAGCTGCCCATGCAAGACCTCTTCCGTGATTTCCATCAGTCGCAGTAAAGAAAGTTGTCTGACCGAATTCATTAAGAAGTTCTTTTGATGTAATAACATCATAAGGAAGCTGCGATATATCCTTATCTAATTGTTTTGCTATGTAACGACCTATAGCATAAGAGCCACCTAAGACTTTAAAAGCATTTAATCCAAATCTAAAAGATTCATCTTTTACATA
The DNA here is from genome assembly GCF_018861315.1 of Clostridium bowmanii. Taxonomy (GTDB): domain Bacteria; phylum Bacillota; class Clostridia; order Clostridiales; family Clostridiaceae; genus Clostridium_AD; species Clostridium_AD bowmanii. Next base: position 55,814 of record NZ_JAHLDL010000005.1, read on the forward strand.
AAGTTTTTTAAGTCCAAGGAATTTAGCCATATTATCTAGTTTGGCTAAAGGCGTTTCAGTATACTCCGGGAAACTTTTATGAAAAGAAGCTGCTTTAGCAACGTTTTCATGAGACATTATATTAAGATTTTTATCACAGGTTTTAGGAAGTTCATTCCGTAACCACTTTATTTTGTTCATAACAAAACCTCCAAAAATTTTATTTCGATATATTTATGTAATAGTAGATTAGATCCTTTTAATACTTGCAATAAGTTTATCCAAAATTATCAAAAATCCATGAATTATTTAAATTTTGCAAATATTTTATAAATTAAGTATATCAGTATGCTTTTTAAAAATCAATGGGAAAATACAAATATTTTTTAAACTTACAAAAATTTTAGAAATAAATTGAAAATGTTTAAAAACAATGGTAAAATAAATTTAGAATAATGAAAATAATTAGAACAATTAATTAATTTTGTATTACATTAAATATATTATAGGAGGGACAGTATGATACTAATAGGTAATGGTACGTTATTTACAAGAGATGATAAGAATACATTTATTGAAGATGGGTGTGTTTGCATTGATGCTAATATTATTGTAGATTTAGGAAGCACGGAGCAAATGAAGAAAAAGTACCAGGGAGCTGAGTTTGTAGATGCTAAAAATGGTTTAATTATGCCAGGATTAATTAATACTCATCATCACATATATAGTGCCTTTGCTAGGGGGCTTTCTATTAATGGTTATAACCCTAAAGGTTTTAAAGACATTCTTGAGGGAATGTGGTGGAGAATAGATAGATTATTAACACTGGAAGATACAAAATATAGTGCATATGCAACCTATTTAGATTGTATAAGAAACGGTGTTACAACTGTCTTTGATCACCATGCAAGTTACGGTAGTACTTGCGGAAGTTTATTTCAAATAGCAGATGTAGCTAAAGAGCTAGGTATTCGTACATCTCTATGTTATGAAGTTTCCGATAGAGATGGACAGGAAAAAATGAAACAAGCTGTAAGTGAAAACGTTGACTTTATGAAGTCGGCAAAAAATGATCGTTCTGATATGCAGAAGGGAATGATGGGACTTCATGCATCCTTTACATTAAGTAATAAAACTCTTGAGTATTGTGCTGAAAATATGCCATATGATGCTGGATACCATATTCATACAGCTGAAGGTATAGATGATGTATACGATTCTCTTAAAAAATATAATAAAAGATTAGTTAACCATTTATTCGACTTTGATATTTTAGGTAGTAAGACTATTGCAGTTCACTGTATACATATAAATCCTTCTGAGATGGACTTATTAAAGGAAAGGGATACAATGGTAGTTCATAATCCCGAATCTAATATGGGCAATGCTGTAGGCTGTACACCTGTTCTAGAACTTATAAAAAAAGGATTGACTGTAGGTCTTGGAACTGATGGATATACCAGTGACATGTTTGAGTCCATGAAGGTTGCAAACATTTTGCACAAGCACCAGAACTGTGACCCAACAGTTGCATGGGGCGAAGTACCACAAATGATTTTTGATAACAATGCAAAGATTGCAGGTAGATTTTTTGAAAAACCATTGGGAGTTATAAAAAAAGGTGCTTATGCAGATATTATAGTAGCAGAATACGATCCATTAACTCCATTAAACGCAAATAATGCTAATTCTCATATTCTATTTGGTATTAATGGAAGATGCGTAACAACCACTATGATAAATGGTAAAGTTCTTATGAAGGACCGTAAAATAATTGTTGCTGATTCTGAAAAAATCATGGCAAAATCAAGAGAAGTGTCAAATGAATTATGGAGTAGAATAAATAAATAAAATAATAGGGGGTTTTACCATGGGTGATAGAATGACACCTATTCCATTTAAAGAATTAATGGAATGGATAACTTATGAAAATAAAGAGCAGGGAAAAATATTTGGAGTAAACAAGTTTTTTAAAAAGAATGATGATAAGGTGCTTGAAATATTTGGAGAAAAAATTGAAACTCCTTTTGGACCTGCAGCTGGTCCACATACACAGTTAGCACAAAATATAATTGCAGCATATGTTTCAGGATGTAGATTTTTTGAGTTAAAAACAGTACAAACTCTTGATGGAGAAGATTTACCTGTGTCAAAGCCTTGTATAAGTGCAGAAGATGAGTGCTACAACGTGGAATGGTCCACAGAACTTAGAGTAACGCAGGCCTATGATGAATATGTTAAAGCTTGGCTTGCACTAAAAATATTATCAAAAGAGTTAGAGCTAGGAAGCCCAGATGGATTTATTTTTAATATGAGTGTAGGATACGATTTTAAAGGGATTTCTTCACCTAAAATAGATGAATTTATTATGGGTCTTAAAGATGCATCTAAAAGTAGAATATGGAGGGAATGCACCTCATACGTATTAGACAATATAAATAAATTTAAAAATATAGATAGTGAATTTGTTAAAAACATATCACCTAGAGTATGTAGATCAATAACTTTATCCACATTACACGGATGTCCTGCAAAAGAAATTGAACATATTGCAACATATTTAATAAATGAGAAAGGATTAAACACCTATGTAAAATGTAATCCTACATTATTAGGGTATGAATTTGTACGTAAAACCTTAGATAGTATGGGATATGATTACGTTTCATTTGATCAGCATCACTTCAATGAAGACTTACAATTTAATGATGCTATTGTTATGTTTAGAAAACTGCAAGATTTAGCAAGCCAAAAGGGATTGTCCTTTGGAGTTAAACTAACTAATACAGTTCCAGCGCTCATTAAAAATGCAGAATTACCAGGTGATGAGATGTATATGTCAGGAAAATCTCTATATCCTCTTTCTATAGCTCTAGCATCTATGCTTTCAAATGAATTTGATGGAAAATTAAAAATATCTTATTCAGGTGGTGCAGACTTTTTTAATATAGATCATATATTTGAAGCTGGAATATGGCCTATAACTATAGCAACAACATTGTTAAAGGTTGGTGGCTATCATAGATGTGTTCAAATTGCTGAAAAATTAAGCAAGTTAGAATATGCAAATAAATATGTTATGGATAATGAAAAATTAAATGAGCTAAAAGATAAATCAGTAAAGGATATTCATCATATAAAACCTATAAAACCAAATTATACTGGAAAAATAAATAAAAAAGTACCGCTAGCGGATTGTTTTATTTCAGCATGTGAAGTGGGATGTCCTATATCTCAAGATATTCCAGAATACATAAATCTTGTAGATCAAGGGAAACATCTTGAAGCACTAAGGGTTATAGTAGAAAAAAACCCACTACCATTTATTACGGGAACAATATGTAGCCATGCATGTATGGGCAAATGCATTAGGAATTTCTGCGATGAATCAGTTAATATAAGAAATATAAAATTACAAGCAGCAGAAAATGCATATGAGGATTTATTAAAGGAACTTGTAAAAACAGAAAAGAGTGGTGGACGAGTAGCCATAGTCGGTGGAGGAACTACAGGTCTTGCAGCAGCATATTTCCTTGCAAGAGAAGGAATGGATGTGACTATCTTCGAGAAAAGGAATGCTTTAGGAGGAATAGTGAATCATATTGTTCCAGAATTTAGACTGCCACATGACACTGTTCAAAAAGACATTGACCTGGTTTGTAGCCTAGGAATTAAGGTTGAATTAAATTCAGAGCAGAATTCTGTAGAGAATTTGAAAAAACAAGGATATAAATATGTCTTATTTGCCATTGGTGCGTGGAAACCAGGTAAGTTAAACATCGAAGGTGAAAATGTAATTAATGTACTACAATTCTTAGAGAGATTAAGAAGTAAAGATAGTACATTAAACCTTGGAAGAAATGTGGTTGTAGTAGGCGGTGGTAACACTGCTATGGATGCAGCTAGAGCAGCCAAAAGAGCAGAGGGAGTAGAAACTGTATATTTAGTTTATCGTAGAACTAAAAAATACATGCCTGCAGATATGGAAGAATTGCAGTTAGCGCTCCAAGATGGAGTAGAATTTAAGGAATTGCTAGCACCAGTTAAGATTACAAAAGGTGTTCTTAGTTGTGAGATTATGGAACTAGGACGACCAGATGAAAGTGGTAGAAGAAGACCAGTTGCAAGTGGCAAGATGATAGATATACCAGCAGATATTGTTATATCAGCAGTTGGTGAAAAGGTAGATGCTGTAATATTCAAGGAAAATAATATTAGTATAAATGAAAAAGAGCAAGCTATTGTAGATGTGGTAACATTAGAAACAAATATTAAAGGGGTATACGTGGCAGGAGATGGATTGCACGGACCTGCTACAGTAGTTGAGGGAATAGCCGATGCTACAAAAGTTGCAAGAGCTATAGTTAAACAAGAAAAGAACCATGATTTTTCAATGAAACTAATTGAGGCAAACACGAATATTAAAGCAATAACAGCTAAAAAGGGTATACTAAAAATGTCCGTAAGTGGCAAAGCAGAATGTGAAAGATGTCTTCAATGTTCAACAGTATGCGAAGCCTGCGTTGATGTATGTCCTAATCGTGCCAATATTGCTATAAAAGTAAAGGGAAATAGCATGCATCAAATAATTCATGTTGATAAAATGTGTAATGAGTGTGGAAACTGTGAGATGTTCTGTCCTTATGATAGTGCTCCATATAAAGAAAAATTCACACTATTTGCTAAGGAAGCAGACTTTGAAAATAGCGAAAACCAGGGATTTGTATTAATAGATAGCGATAAAAAGATTGTAAGAGTTAGACTACAAGATAAGGTTTTAGAAGTTAATTTAACTTCCGATGATACAGGAATACCTATAGAAATTGAAAATATGATTTGGGCTGTAATAACAGATTATAGTTATATGATTTAAAAGTTGGTGTAATAAAAATCATCACAAAATGGGGTGCAATAATGTTTGAATTTGTTGTAAATGGTAATAAGGTTAGTACTAGTGAAGATAAAAAGTTAATTACATTTTTAAGAGAAGATTTGAATTTAACATCAGTAAAAAATGGTTGCTCTGAAGGTGCCTGTGGAACTTGTATGGTTTTAGTTGATGGCCAGGCGAAAAAAGCATGTATTTTAAAAACAAGTAAGCTTGTAGATAAAAATATTATAACAGTTGAAGGATTAAGTGGCAGAGAAAAAGATGTATATGGATATGCTTTTATGGAATCAGGGGCAGTTCAATGTGGTTTTTGCACTCCAGGAATGGTTATAAGTGCAAAGGGCCTTATTGATAAGGTAGAAGATCCAACCGAGGATGAAATAAAAAATGCTTTAAAAAATAATATCTGCCGTTGCACGGGATATGCAAAAATAATTGATGCTGTAAAATTAGCTGCTAAAGTAATAAGAGAAAATATACAAGTGTCTGTTTGTAGTTGTAAGGGCTTAGTAGGAGAAAAATTAAATAGAATTGATGCTGTGGACAAAGTTCTAGGCAAGGCAGAATATGTAGATGATATTCGCATAGATGGTTTGACTTATGGTGGAGCGGTTAGAACTAAATATCCACGTGCTTTAGTAAAGTCCATAGATATTAGTGAAGCTAAAAAGTTACAAGGAGTGTATGCAGTAATAACAGCTGATGAACTCCCAGGTAATCAAAAGATTGGTCACATTGTAAAGGATTGGGATGTATTAATACCAGTAGGAAGTATAACCCATTGCATAGGAGATGCTATAGTACTAATATCTGCTGAAACATCAGAAATACTAGAAAAAGCTAAATCGCTAGTTAAAATAGATTTTGAGGAATTAACACCGGTTACTTGTCCAGAAGAGGCACTAAAGGCAAATGCGCCTCAGATACATGCAACTGGTAATATACTCACAACTGAAAACTTAGTGTTTGGTAATCCAGATAAATATATAAAAAATTCAAAATATGTAATAACAAATAAATATAGTACGCCATTTACAGAACATGCTTTTTTAGAAACAGAAACATCAGTTGCCCTGCCAGATGGCAATGATGGAATAATAATATATTGCGCAGATCAGGGAATTTATCAAACACTAAAGGAATGTTCAGAAGCATTAGGAATAGACCAAAGTAAAGTAAGAGTTATAAGCAAAATAGTTGGCGGTGGTTTTGGCGGAAAAGAAGATATGAGTGTTCAACACCACGCAGCAATTCTTGCTTATTTATCCAAGAGACCTGTAAAGTTTGCCTTAAGTCGAAGGGAAAGTATAATGGTTCATCCTAAACGTCATGCTATGGAGATTGAGATGACAACTGCCTGTGATGAAAATGGATATTTGACTGCTATGAAAGCTATTATAATAGCTGATACAGGAGCCTATGCATCACTAGGTGGACCAGTGCTACAAAGAGCATGCACCCATGCAGCTGGCCCATATAATTATCAAAATATTGATATAGTTGGGAAAGCAGTATATACGAATAATCCGCCAGCTGGTGCATTTAGAGGTTTTGGAGTAACACAGAGTTGTTTTGCAATAGAGAGTAATTTGAATCAGCTTGCAGTAATGGCAGGAGTAACTCCCTTTGAAATAAGATATAGAAATGCAATTAGGCCAGGTCAGATACTTCCTAATGGTCAAATTGCAGACTCATCTACATCAATTGTAGAAACACTGGATGCAGTAAGAGAAATTTGCATGCAAAACCCTAAAGCGGGAATAGCTTGTGCTATAAAAAATAGTGGACTTGGGGTTGGCCTTCCTGATGTTGGAAGATGTAAATTGATTATAAAGGATGGTAAAGTTTATATTCATACCAGTGCAGCATGTATTGGACAAGGGCTTGGGACTATTTTAACACAAATAGTTTGTGAAACTCTTAATATATCACCGGATAAGGTTGTACATGCGGCGCCAGATACTTTGACTTGCCCTAATTCTGGAAATACAACAGCCTCACGTCAAACATTATTCACAGGTGAGGCAGCCAAAAGAGCAGCTAGAAAACTTTTAGATGTATTAAGTTATCAAACCTTAGAAAATTTAGAGGGCCAAGAATTCTATGGCGAATTTAAAGGGATAACTGATAAAATGAATTCGAATAAACAAAATCCTGTAAGTCATGTAGCTTACGGTTATGCTACACATGTTGTTTTGTTAAATGATGAAGGTAAAATTGAAAAGGTTATTGCAGTTCATGATGTTGGAACTCCTATAAATCCTAAAAACATTGAGGGACAGATTGAAGGCGGAGTTGTTATGAGCCTTGGATATTCTCTAACAGAAGATTATCCTCTTAAAAATAGTGTTCCCACTGCAAAATTTGGAACATTAGGATTATTTAAATCAACAGAAATACCAAAAATAGAATCTATTATTTTAGGTAGAGGAAACACTAATCTTGCTTATGGGGCAAAAGGAATAGGAGAGATATGTTCAATACCTACTCCTCCTGCTGTGGCTGGTGCATACTATAACTATGATGGAGAGTTTAGAACAAAGTTACCACTTACCAATACACCATACAGTAAGAAAAAATAAAATAAAATGTAGATTATTGTTCACTGTTAACTAAAAAAACAAGTTAGCAGTTGCTAATTTTAATTAACCATATTCAAAAAATAACTAGTATACTGACTAGTTATTTTTTGGATATTAATGAGTGGGTGACCATATGAAGCTAAGTAAATATATTGGATTAGTGAAAAAGGATATTTTATCTATTGTTGGAGCAGGTGGGAAAACAACCATGATGTTTAAACTTGCAGAAGAGCTTAGAAAGAGTAATAAAATTTTAGTAACCACAACCACAAAGATATATCTTCCATCATTAGATAAATATGATTTCATCTGTACTGATAAATATGATTTTTTTAGATATTCTAGTATGAATGAAAATGGAATTTATGTATTAGGATTAGGAATAAATGATGAAAATAAAATATTAGGACTCAGTTTAAAAGACTTAGATGAGTTAGTACCTTATTTTGACTATATATTAATAGAAGCAGATGGAGCGAAGGAAAAAAGCTTAAAAGCATGGAGTGAATTTGAACCAATTATACACTGGAAAACTACAAAAACTATAGGTATAATGGATATACAATCATTAGGAATGATAATCAATGAGGACAATATTCATAGAAGTAAAATATTCTGTGAAATAACTGGTGCTAAAATGGGGAATACTGTTAATCTTAAGCACCTAACTGAGCTAATATTGAATCCACTAGGATTGTTCAAGGCAGCGAAGGGAGAAAAAATATTATTTATCAATAAAGTAGAAGAGCCTGATGATTTAATACTAGCTAAGTTGTTAATAGAGGAAATGAATTTAAATCCTAAGAACTTAATAGATAACATAATCATTGGAAGTCTAAAAAATGACACATATTACAGTAATGTATGAAATTTATCCGGAGTGACTTGCAATAAGAAACGAAAAAAACAATTGAAACTCATTTTAGAAATTCTTCTTTTAAAAATATAAAATTCTCGTGAACCTGACAGGATGTCAGGTTAGCGAACCTGAGGCAGGATGACGAATGTGAGCGCATAACAATTAATAATTGTTATGTCCTCCAGATAATTGCCCAGAGGATAGAGAATTTTATATTTGCAAAAGATTAGAACTTCTTAATTAAATTTCCTGTTTAGAGTTCTTTTGCAAGTCACAAAAGAAATATTGACGCATATGTAAAGTAAATGAAATTTAGTAAACTAAGTGTAGTTAAGCATGAAAGCAGGTGATATAATGAGCATAAGTGCAATAATATTAGCAGCGGGGTACTCAAGAAGAATGGGTAAGAACAAGCTTCTCTTGAAATATAGAGGCAAATCACTAATAGAGCACACAATTGAAACTATTGAAAAGTGTGGGTTTTCAGAGATTATTCTTGTAGGTAGGAATAAAAAAATAATAGAAATTGGAAATAGATACGGTTTAGTAGTTGTGAAAAATCAAAATGCAGATAAAGGAATAAGTGAATCTATAAAATTGGGTGTAATTCATGCCAAAAAAACTAATGGATATATGTTTTTTACGGCAGATCAGCCTTTTTTAGATGAAAATACAATAAAAAAATTAACCCATGAGTTTACAGAAAATTACGATTATATAATTGTTCCAAAGTGTGATGTCAGGCATGGGAATCCTGTTATATTTCCAATTTCCTTTAAGGATGACTTTTTGAAATTGCAAGGAGACGTTGGTGGGAAAATAATAATAAATGAAAATTTAGATAAAGTTAAACTTATAGAAATAAATGATGGCTGGGAACTATTTGATGTTGATACTAATGAAAATTATGAGTATATTCTAAAACTAGAGGAGAATAATGAATATGTTTAATGATATTGTGGTTATACGTGGCGGAGGAGATTTAGCATCTGGTACCATTCAAAAATTGTTTAGAAGTGGATTTAAGGTATTGGTTTTAGAGGTACCAGAGCCTACCTCTATAAGGCGAGATGTTTCTTTTGGTGAAGCAGTATATCAAGGGGAAATAGAAATAGAAGGAATCATAGCTATCCATGTAAACTCTTTAAGTGAAATAGAAAATGCCTGGAATGATAAAAAAGTTCCAGTGATTATAGATGAACAAGGTAAATATATTAAAATAATTAAGCCTAAAATAGTAGTTGATGCTATTATTGCTAAGAAAAATTTGGGGACAACAGTGGATATGGCTGATATAACCATTGCGCTAGGACCCGGGTTTACAGCAGGAGAAGATGTGGATGTTGTAATAGAGACTACTAGAGGGCATAATTTGGGTAGGCTAATATTTGAGGGACAGGCTGCTAAAAACACAGGTATTCCAGGAAATATCATGGGGTTTTCTAAAGAAAGAGTAATACACTCTGTTTGCGCCGGAACAATGGTGAATGTTCTTCATATTGGTGATGTGGTCCAAAAAGATGATATTATTGCGTATATAGGAGATGTACCAATAAAAGCAACGATATCAGGTTTATTAAGAGGAATTTTGCGCAGTGGAATAACTGTAACTGAGGGATTTAAAATAGCAGATATTGATCCAAGACTTTCAGAAAAAACAAATTGTTACACTATCTCTGATAAAGCAAGAAGTATAGCAGGTGGAGTATTAGAAGCAATACTTTATTTAATGACTGAAACTCAGGAGGTTTAATATTATGGAAGAGAAAATCTTAAAAGAAATTTATGAAAATCTAAAAAACGGACACAAGGCGGCCTTAGTCACAATTATAGACATAAAGGGATCTACACCAAGAAAAAAAGGATCTCTCATGGCAGTTTGGGAAGATGGAAAAATTGAGGGAAGTATTGGTGGAGGGAATATTGAGTTTGTAGTGATAGAAAAAGCCATAGAGTGCATTAAGGAAGAAAAAGATGGAGAATTCACCTTTGAATTAAATGATGAGGGTGACTTAAATATGCAGTGCGGAGGAAAAGCTATTGTGTATGTAAAGATATTTAAACCTAGATTAAAGCTACTTATTATAGGGGCGGGACATATAGGAGTAGAACTTTTTAAGTTAGCAAAGATACTAGATTTTTATACTGTAATATTTGATGATCGGGCAGAATTTGCAAATGAAAAGCGTTTTGAAGGTGCAGATGAAATAATTGTGGGGGATATAGGGGCTAGGGTTTCTGAGTATTCTATTGATAAAAGCACCTATGTTATCATAGTAACAAGAGGTCATAAATGTGACGCAGATGCACTTAAGGCTACTGCCGAATCTAATGCTTCATATATTGGAATGATTGGAAGCAAGAAAAAGACAGAATTTGTTATGAAGAATCTTTTAAGTGAAGGAATTGCAAGAGAAACACTTAAAAAGGTATATGCACCAATAGGAATTAATATTTCATCAGAGGAGCCAAATGAAATTGCTTTTGGAATTATGTGTGAAATATTATTGGTTAAAAATAAAGGTTCGCTGCAAAGTTTAAAGGATGTAAAAAAAGTAAATTTTTAGATCTACTATACTAAATAGAGGTGACTAATATGAAAAAAATACCTGTAAAAGAAGCAGTTGGATCAGTTTTATGTCATGATATTACTCAAATTATTCCAGGAGTACTCAAGGATATAGCCTTTAAAAAAGGTCATATAATTGTAGAAGAAGATATACCAGTATTACTTTCCATAGGGAAAGAGAACCTATTTGTATGGGAGAAAAAAGAAGGATATCTTCATGAAAATGATGCAGCAGCAAGACTTACAGCACTTACAGCAGGAGTCGGATTAACTTTTAGTGAAGTAAAAGAAGGTAAAATTAATTTTATAGCAGCTTATGATGGACTTCTTGTAATTAATACGGAACTATTACTTAAGCTTAATTGCTTAGGGGAGATAATTTTAGTTACACTTCACAATAACTATCCTATAAAAAAAGGACAAAAAGTTGCTGGAACAAGAGTTATTCCTCTTGTTATTGATGAGGAAAAGATAAAAAAAGCAGAGAATTTAATTGGGGATTCGAAAATTGTAAGTATTATTCCATATACAGCAATGAAAGTTGGAATTGTAACTACAGGTAGTGAGGTATACCATGGTAGAATAAAAGATGCCTTTGGTCCAGTAATAAGAAGTAAAGTAGAGGAATATGGTTGTGAAGTACTTGGACAAGTCATATGCTCTGATGATGAGGAAAAAATAACAGAGGCAGTGGAAACTTGGATTGACAAGGGTTGTGACATGGTGATTTGTACAGGCGGTATGTCAGTAGACCCTGATGATGTTACTCCAGCAGCGATTATAAAAACAGGAGCAGAGCTTATAACTTATGGTTCACCGGTACTTCCAGGGGCAATGTTTTTATTAGCTTATAAAGGAGATATTCCAATTTTAGGACTACCAGGTTGCGTAATGTATAGTAGGACAACGATATTTGATTTGGTTTTGCCAAGGATTCTAGCAAAGGAGAAGTTGAGCTTTGTTGATATAGCAAGGTATGGACATGGTGGTCTTTGCATGGAATGTGAAGTGTGTAGATATCCTAATTGTAACTTCGGAAAGGGTTACTAATGTAAACTAAGTATGAGAAATTATTTAAATTAATTTTAGATTAATTATTTTTTGTTTTTATTATATAGGAAACAGCTTGCGGAAAACAATGTGGATAACTTTTATAAGTTTTCATTTGTTAATAAATGTTTTTATACGCAAAAAAAGTATATATTACGTATAATGCATTGAAGCGAGCTTTAGAACATCATATTTTATTTTCTTTGTTATGTAATTTTTTTAATATTTGTAAATATTATATTGGTACAAGTTAAAAAGGCAAATGCAAAATTATAATACAAAAGGAGTGGGTCTATTCATGGATTTATTACACGAAAATAAAATACAGGCTATTTTTTCTAAAAAAAAACACAGGGATAAAAAAGAAAATTATCCGGAATTTTTATGTGTGGAGCAACTTGAAAAAGTAAAGAAATTTCATGAAACCATTAAAGCTTACAATGTTACGCCACTAGTAGAACTTAAAAGTTTGGCCAGGGAGCTTGGAGTAAAAAGTATTTTTGTTAAGGATGAATCCAAAAGGATAGATCTAAATTCCTTTAAGATGTTAGGTGCATCTTATGCCATTGGAAAATTTTTATGCCAAAGATTAGGTGTAAATATAGAAGATACAAGTTTTGAAGATTTAAAGTCTATGGAGATAAGAAAAAAGACTGGGGAAATTACTTTTGTTACCTGTTCAGATGGCAACCATGGCAGGGGAGTAGCTTGGACTGCTAAACAACTAGGTCAAAAGGCAGTAATATATTTGCCAAAGGGTACAGCTTTTAGACGTGTACAAGCTATTAAAGATTTAGGTGCAGAAGCTGAAGTAACAGATTTTAACTATGATGATACTGTTAGATATGCCTTGCAAAAGTCCTTGGATAATGGATGGCAAATGGTTCAAGATACATCTTGGGAAGGCTACACTGAAATACCTATGTGGATTATGCAGGGCTATTCCGCTATGGGATATGAGGCTTTTGCGCAACTACATAATTTAGGAATTGAAAAGCCAACTCACGTTTTTCTACAGGCAGGGGTAGGAGCTATGGCCGGAGGGGTACTTGGGGCATATGTGAATTTATACAAGGCGGAGTATCCTATTGTGACAATTATGGAACCTACAAATGCGGCTTGTATGTTTAAGTCTGCGTCTATTAATGATGGTAAACCTCATAAAGTAGAGGGATCACTTCACTCTATTATGGCAGGGCTTGCTTGTGGTGAAGCTATTCCTATGGGATGGGAGATAATACGGGATTTTGCATATTGTTATTGTACTTGTCCTGATTATGTAACTGCAAGAGGTATGAGAATTCTTGCTAGTCCGCTAGGACAAGATGAAAAGATTGTTTCGGGGGAATCTGGCGCTGTTGGTATAGGTTTATTATCTATTCTTATGCAAAAAAAGTATACAGAGTCTATAAGAAAACAGCTTAAATTAGATAAAAATTCTGTTGTACTATTATTTAGTACTGAGGGAGATACGGATCCTGTAAATTATAGAGATATACTTTGGGATGGTATGTATGAACTGCCATGTCTTGATTGCGAGCCACATTTAAACAAATAGCATAATATAGAGAGGAGAAGGTGTAGTAGATGTTTGATTTAGGAATTATAAATGGAAGGATATATATAGAAGGTCATTGGTATGAAGGAAATCTGTATATTAAAGATGATAAAATATCAACAATTTCCCGAGTGGCACTTGAAGCTAAAGAAGAATATGATGCAAAGGGAAGAGATGTATTACCAGGGTTTATTGATCCTCATGTGCATTTTGATCTTAATTGCGGAAAAAACACTTCAGTAGATGATTTCTATAATGGTTCAAAAACTGCAGCTTTTGGTGGCATTACAACATATATTGATTTTTTAGATCCAGTAAAAAGCAATGAAGCATTAAAAAAGGCTTACACTCTAAGGAGATCTTTGGCTGAGGATAGCGTCATCGATTATGCATTTCATGCAACTATTGCTGGTTTAGACGAAGAACCTGCTAGTTTTATGAATGAAGCTAAAACACTCGGAATTCCTACAATAAAACTATTTACCACCTATTCAAGTTCGGGTAGACGTACAATGGATAGAACTATAGACAAGCTTTTGAGAAATACTAAAGAAATAGGGACTCTTCTACTGGCACATTCAGAAAATGATGGTCTAATATTAGAAGGTGAGAAAATACATGTAATGCAGCATGAAAGTGCAAGACCTGCAATAGCAGAAATAAGTGAGGTTATAAAGCTTGCTGAAATGACTAAATATAGAGACGGAAGAATGTATATTGTTCATACGAATTGTGGGACAACCGTTGAGAGACTTAAGGAAAATTATAAGTCTATCCTCAATAAGGATTTTATCCTTGAAAGTTGTCCGCATTACTTTATTTTTTCTTCAGCTAAATATCTACAGAGGAATGGGTATTTATACACAATGACACCTCCACTTCGAAGTGATAGGGAAGTGAAAAAATTAAATGATCAAATAGATAATATTTTTACAATAGGCACAGATCATTGCCCCTTTAATTCAGCGGAGAAAAATAGAGAATTCGTTGATGAAATCCCTATGGGTGTAGGGGGAGTAGAATATTCTTTCCCATTAATGTACGCTAAGTTTGGGGAAAAAATAATAGACAAGTTTACTAAAAATCCTGCAATTACACATGGATTGTATCCCAGCAAAGGAACTCTACTTCCAGGAACAGATGCAGATATAGTTGTGTTTGATCAGAATACACATTATGTTATAAAAGATAATCATTCAAATGCGGACTACAATATGTACAGTGATATGGAAGTAACCGGAAAGGTTTGCTCGACTATTGCTAAGGGTAAATTTGTAGTTAAAGATGGTGTTTTCATAGGCGGGAAGGGTGAGTATTTAAGTCGGGAATTAAAGTATTAAGAATTTAGAATTGAAAGGTTTTTTCATAGATTATGCTATAACGAAAAGTATACATTGCTGGAATGCATTCTACGCAATATATACTTTTGTTAGCATAATCTAAGAAAAAACAGTTAATCTTAAAAATTATTACTTATGATTCTATATAGACATAAGAAAATTCTCACATAAATATAGAGTAAGTTTTGTTAGATTTAACATTAAATCAGCTTCTCAGGAATAAATTTAGAAGTAATCATCTTTATTAATACAGAATCTATTATTAGATGTACGGCACCTGCTGTAAACATAATAAAGTTATTGAGCATAATTATACCTGTCATTTGACCTACCAGTAGAAGAATTACAGGAAGAACAAGAATGCCGCTTACTTGCTGCGCTTCTTGAAAGGTTTTTTGCTTTGCGGACACCATCACAGTGAAGGTTAAGGATAACAAATTAAATGCAGGTGAAATCCAAAGTATGATAATGAGCCATTTTATATCTGGAAAAATTAGTCCTCCAAAATGTATGAGGCCGCCTATATTGATTATTATGCCAAAAGCTATAAATGAAAGTAGAGTTATAATATAGAATGGTATAAAAACACCTAAAATCTTTGCCCTTAGCAGTTGTTCCATGGATATTGGTGTATAAAGTAGTGTTTCCATTGTCTTATGTTCTTTTTCGCCTACTAAACTACTGGTTCCAATAATTCCTGAACACATTATGGGTATTATAAGAAAGTATGATGGAAACATATAATTTATAGCAATTTTCATTACCTGTTTTGAACTTGTTATCTCGTTTAAATATTTTTTAATTAATGCTTTTTCAATTCTATTCATATTAATCCCCCCATTATTACAATGTTACACCACCTACTGTGCCTTTTATATACTTGAAATACAGCTGCTCCAAGGACCAGTTCTGTTGCAGCACCTCATAAACTTCCCCACCGGTTGCTACTATATTATGTATAATAGCATTCACATCGGCGTCCCTTGAAATAGATTTACCATATAGATTATTCCCCTCATAAATAAGTCCATATTTCTCAGAAATATTTTTGCCTCTGATTTTTAATTGAAGACTTGCATTTTTCTTTGACGCAAGTTCATCAAAAGTACCGAAGCCAAGAACATTACCATTATTTACGAAACCATACAATGTGCAAATATCTTCAGCATATTTTAACTGATGAGTGCAAAGAAAGATTGTAACTTCATTTTCTCGTGCAAGTTCTTTTATAAGTGTTTATTGCATTAGTCCTTCCATCATAAGATTTTTTTAGATTCGATATATTTATTGCATTCATTTTTTTCACCTCGCAATTATTAAACGTACAATAGGACAAAAAGTTAGAAAAAATTTGCAATCTATTTTAGGCTTATAAATTATAGCTGGACTGTTTACATAAAGCTAGGTATATTCCCTATTTATTATTAATGCTAAGTCAGGAATTTTGTGTCAATTAATATTCTTAAAAATAAGTTATAAAATATTTATAAATTACATATAAAGATATTAACGAATAAAAAAAGAAATTTTATAATAAGATTTAAATATAAAGGGATGATCTTAATGAAAGGATTATTTATATGCGAGAATCTTCAAAACCTTATTTTAAAAAGAGGAGGATTATGTGGACAAGTTCTTTCTGTTTTTAAAAATGCATGCAATATTCAGTGAGCTTACTCCAGCAATGGATGATTTTATTAGCGGGCTCATGATGGCATGCATATATATGGGTAATTATTACAAATTAAATCTTAATCAAATATACAAATTTAACAGTGAAATAATTGGCTGTGGGCTTCAAAAGATAACTAGAGTTAGTAATAAAATATAGTGGAGGTGCGTGCAATGCCCGATATAAATAAAATATTCAGTGAAAAACTTATTGTTATAAATATGGGACTAGAGTCTTTTAATACTGATTTAAAGACACAGGATGTACAGAGTATGCAGGTTAATTGGAGGCCACCAAGTGAGGCAAGTAAAAAGCTTTCACTTTTAGAGGGAGACAGTGTAAGTGAAAAAATTGATGTTGCAAACAAGGAGGCAATTGCCAGACTTCTTGCGGCAGAGCCCATAATTGTTGGTATAGGAACGGCAGGAACACATATACCAGGAATGACTAAAAATACAATACTTCATGCAGGTCCACCCATAGCTTGGGAACAAATGAGTGAACCACTTAAAGGGGCAATTGTTGGTGGATTAATATATGAAGGATTAGTATTAAATGAGGAAGAAGGAAGAATTCTTGCTTCTTCAGGGGAGATAATATTTGATTCTTGTCATCATCACTGCACAGTAGGACCTATGGCAGGGGTAGTTACATCTTCAATGCCAGTTTGGATTTTGAAAAATAAGACCTTTGGAAATTTTGCATACTGTACTCTCAACGAAGGCTTAGGCAAGGTACTTAGGTTCGGAGCATTTAGCCCAGAAGTCATTGATAGACTTAACTGGATGGAAAATATACTTGCACCGGTACTTAAGGAAGCTTTGGAAATAAAGGGAAGTATTGATTTGAAAAGTATAATAGCTCAAAGTCTTCAAATGGGTGATGAGGGACATAACAGAAATAAGGCAGGAACCTCACTTTTATTTAGGGAACTTGCACCTAGTATTGTTAAAACGAAATATTCTAAAGATGAAAAAGCTGAAGTATTGACCTTTATAGATAAAAATGATCATTTTTTCCTAAATGTATCTATGCCAGCATGTAAATGTAGCTTAGATCCGCTAAGTGATATTCCAAATAGTACTGTGGTTTATGCAATGTCAAGGAACGGTACTAATTTTGGGATAAGGGTAGCTGGCACAGGGGATGAATGGTTTACCGCACCTTGCGCGCTGGTTAAGGGCCTCTATTTTCCGGGTTTTGAGGAGAAGGATGCTAATCCAGACATTGGAGATAGCTGTATAACTGAAACAGCAGGAATAGGTGGCTTTGCTATGGCAACGGCCCCGGCAATTGTTCAATTCGTAGGGGGAACACCTAAGGATGCTATAAATTATACAACAAGTATGTACGAGATAACTTGTACTGAAAATAATTCATTTAAAATTCCAAATATAAATTTTAGGGGAACTCCAACTGGGATTGATATTAGAAAAGTTATTGAAATAGGAATTTTACCTGTAATAAATACTGGAATCGCATGTAATAGAGCTGGTATTGGCCAAGTAGGGGCAGGTATAGTTCGCCCACCAATGAAGTGTTTTGAAGATGCACTTACTTCTTTTCTTACTAAAATAATTTAACTTAATATAAATGGAGGTTTTATAATGAATATTATTGATGCTTTTAAAAATGTGAAAATGTACGATTTAACTCAAAAAATTTCTCATTTAACACCAGCATGGCCAACCTATGAACCACTGGAAATTAAGTTCTTTAAAAGACTATCATCCAATGGTGCAAATGGCCAGGTGCTAACTCATTCAAATCATGTTGGTACTCATCTTGATGGTTCACTACATTTTTGTACACATGGACGTGATATAGCAAGTATTCCATTAGAAGAACTTGTGGCACCTGGAGTTGTTGTTGATTTATCGAATTTATTATTAACTGTCTCCATAATATAAAACATAATATAAAACATAATATAAAATAATTATAATTATAGAACACAAAAATAATGAAAAAATTAAAAATAATGTTGAAATCTTATAATAGTTAACCATATTTAGTAAAATACGCACATATATATTAATTAGGCAGCTTATTAAATTAGACTGGTTACATACTAATATATAAGGAGAATATTATATGGTTAATAACCCTAATAATACCAACGTGGAAAGAAAGGTAAAGTTTCTAAAAACCTCTAGAAAAACTATTTTAGCCATTCAACATTTAATTGCAATGTTTGGAGCTACAGTTTTGGTTCCTATACTAACAGGTCTGGATCCATCAGTGGCATTAATTGCGGCAGGAGTAGGTACTCTTATATTCCATTTATGTACGAAGGGAAAGGTACCAGTATTTTTAGGATCCTCATTTGCATTTATACCAGTAATAATTACAGTAAAGGGAATGTTTAATGGAGATCTTACTTATGCTCAGGGAGGTATAGTTGTAGCTGGTTTTATTTATGTAATAGTATCTATAATCATTAAAAAAATTGGTGTTGAAAAAATTAAAAATGTATTACCACCACAGGTTGTAGGCCCAATGATAATATTAATAGGACTTAATTTAATTCCAGTGGCAATTGATATGGCTAAAGTTAAAATATGGGTTGCAGTTATAACTTTAGGAACAGCACTACTGATAACCTTAAAAGGTAAGGGGTTTTTCAAACAAATTGCAATACTGTCTGGTGTTATTGTAGGATACTTAGTGTGTCTTGCCATAGGTTTTGTTGATACTTCAATAATAAGTAAAGCTGCTATAGTTGCTATACCTAACTTTACTTTCCCTAAATTTG
This sequence comes from Clostridium bowmanii, assembly GCF_018861315.1. Lineage (GTDB taxonomy): Bacteria > Bacillota > Clostridia > Clostridiales > Clostridiaceae > Clostridium_AD > Clostridium_AD bowmanii. Next base: position 75,069 of record NZ_JAHLDL010000005.1, read on the forward strand.
ATATGGGTGCTATTTTGATCATTACCCCAGTGGTTTTGGCTGTTTTCATGGAACATGTTGGTGATATAACAACTAACGGTCAGGTAGTAGGGAAAGACTTTATTAAGGACCCAGGCTTAAATCGTACACTACTGGGAGATGGATTAGCTACATTGGTTGCTGGATTTATAGGTGGACCGGCTAATACTACTTATAGTGAAAATACGGGAGTTTTAGCGCTTACAAAAAATTATGATCCATCGATTTTAAGACTTACTGCTATATTTGCGATTATTCTTGGTTTTGTTGCAAAAGTTGGTGGCTTCCTAATGTCAATTCCAGTACCAGTAATGGGTGGAATAAGTTTAATGCTTTTTACTATGATTGCTCTTATAGGTGTTAAAAATATGAAAACTAATATTAAAGTATATGATGCTGGAATTATTACAGTAATAGCTGCTATGTTAATTATAGGCCTTGGAACAACTTATTTACAAAAATATACAGGAATTAATATTGGAATACCTATAAATGAAAACGTTACGATTTCAGGACTTAGTCTTGCTGCAATAGTTGGAATTGTATTAAATGCATTATTAAATAGGAAAAAACCATTAAAAAATAATTAAGACTATTATATATATTGTTCAATAATAAAATTTATCATCCCTCGGACAATAGTTCGGGGGGGATTTTAATTTAAAGGGTCAACTTATGAATCTAATATAAATATTATAAATTAATGTACGGCTTTTAGTCAGTACAATAAGGAGGTCAATAGTGTTAAGCAAGTTTGATTATGTAAAATCGCAAATGTTGACAGAAGCTCTTAATTATCTTCAGCAAAATGAGGGCACTAGAATCTTGGCTGGTGGCACAGATTTAATGATCATTCTTAGACATAATTTAGAAACACCCCAGCATATTCTTGATATTAAAGGCATACCTGAGACAAATCGTTTAGACTATAAAAGCACAGTGGGGCTATTTATTGGAGCCTGCGTTACTGTTAATCAAGTTGCAGAATCAAAGCCTATTATTGAAAAGTATCCAGCATTGGTACAAGCAGCAAATTGTCTTGCTTCTTACCAGCTACGAAACCGTGCTACACTTGTGGGGAATATTTGCAATGCATCACCTGGAGCAGATCTTGCAGGTCCCCTTATGGTATATGATGCAGTGGTTCATATTGCAAGTGCAGAAGGTACTAGAACGATACCAATCAATTCATTTTTTACAGGTGTGAAGAAGACAGTGCTTAAGAAAAATGAACTTGTTATTGGAGTTTCTCTTCCAGATGTTTTAGAAGGTGATACCAGCATATTTTTGAAACAAGGAAGGATAAAGGGGCATGACCTTGCTATAGTGGGTGTGACTGCTAGGCTGACAGATGATAAAAAAATAAGATTAGCTATCACTGCTGTGGCAGCAACACCAATTAGGATAGTAAAGCTTGAAGAAGAGCTGAGTGGGCAACCACTAAATACTGAACTTGCAATTATGGCTGGTAAAGAAGTAAGGAATATCATAAAGCCAATTTCTGATGTGAGATCATCTTCTGAATATCGTCTTCATGTATGTGGAGTTCTTGTAAAACGTGCTCTACTACATTTAGCGGCAACAGTAATGGGAGGTAAATAGAATGTGCGAAAAACATAATAATAGTGAAAACTGCTTTACTCATTTTGATTCTGGGCTTCCAAAGGTTAGGCTTAACTGCACTGTTAATGGAGAAAGTGTTTGTACTTATATTGATCCAACTATGACTCTTCTTAATTTTTTACGTAATGAGTTAAAGCTTTTCGGTTCAAAGGAAGGCTGTGGCGAAGGTGAATGTGGAGCTTGCACAATAATAATGAATGGTTATGCTATAAATTCATGTATCGTCCTAGCATTAGAAGCTATGGATGCTAACATCATAACTGTAGAAGGGCTTAATAAAAACGGAAAATTATCAATACTTCAAAGGGAGTTCATAACCTACGATGCCCTCCAATGTGGCTTTTGCACTCCAGGAATGCTAATGTCTGCGCGTGCGCTTTTAGACAGAAATCCCAATCCTAATGAGAAGGAAATAAAAGAAGCAATTGCAGGTAATTTTTGTCGCTGCACAGGTTATTTTCCAATTATTAAGGCAATTACATCAGCAGCTAAGCTTGAAAGGGAGGAAATGCTGAATGAGTGATAAAGAGTATCGCCATATTGGAAAAACTTCTGACAGAGCTGAAGCACTGGAAAAAGTAACAGGTCAAGCAAATTATGCGGCAGACCTGGAATTTCCAGGAATGTTGTATGCGAAGTGTATTTATTCTCCTTTTGCAAGAGCAGAAATTGTATCTATAGATGTAAGTGAAGCTAAAGTAATACCTGGGGTTAAAGCTGTACTTGTAGGTGATGATATACCATATCTTGTGGGACTTTATATGGTTGATAAGCGAATATTGGCAAGAGGTACGGTTAGATACCAGGGAGAGCCCGTTGTTGCAGTAGCCGCAGTAGATGAAAAGACTGCTGAATTTGCAATAACAAAAGTTAAAATTAAATATAAACAGTTATCTAGTATACAAACTGTTGATGAAGCACTAGAAGGTAAAATACTCGTTCATGATGATATAAACGAACTTGAATATGTTAAAGGTGTTTTCTTCCCACAAAAGGACTCCAACATTGCAAGTTGGAATAAGACCATAAAGGGTAATATTAAAAAGGGATTCGAGGAAGCTGACCTTATTGTTGAAAACGAACTTACTTTGCCAGCAGTTGCTCACGTACCAATGGAAACTCATGCTTCCATAGCCCAAGCTGACATCTATACAAATAAGGTTAAAATATGGACCTCTACTCAATCTCCCTTCGGAGTACGTAAACTACTGGCCAAAGCTCTTAATATATCCACATCTGATGTACAGGTAATAGTACCTTATGTGGGTGGAGGATTTGGAGGCAAGGCAGGAATACACCTTGAACCACTGGTAACAGTTCTCTCACGTGCTTGCAAAGGAAGGCCTGTGAAGTTAACTGCAACCAGGGAAGAGGAATTCAATCAACTTCCGACAAGGGCTGGTATGCGTGGGCGTGTTAAGACCGGCGTAAAAAAAGACGGTACCATTACTGCAGTCGAAATTTATTACGATTGGGACAGTGGAGCTTATGCTGATTATGGTGTAAATGTTGGAAAGTCAGCAACTTATTCCGGTGCAGGACCCTACGAAATACCTAATATTGAGCTTCACTCTCGAACACTTTATACAAACAAAGTGTTTAGCACTGCTTATAGAGGCTTTGGGCATCTTGAAACACACTGGGTTATGGAGCGCCAGATGGATATGGTGGCACAGAAACTTGGAATGGATCCTTATGAATTCCGTATGAAAAATATATTAAGGCCTGGTTGTCACACAATAAGTGGTGAGCTTATAAATGAAAATTCAGGAAGGCCAGATGAATGTCTAGAGGCTGTGGCAAAGGAAATAGGTTGGACGGGATACCGCTCAGATGAGCAGCGCAAGGAAAACGTAGGTACTGGAAAGCTCCGTGGAAAGGGACTTGCTTGCCTTCAGAAAGCTCCAGCTATGCCGCCACATACTTCTACCTCTGCAATCATGCAGATGGATGATGATGGCAATATACGCATTATGATTGGGGCTATAGATATTGGTCAGGGAGCAAATACAATAATGGCTCAAATTGCAGCAGAAGTACTTGATATGCCAATAGAAAAAGTAAAAGTAATATGCGAAAACGATACAAGTCGTCATCCTTATGACTGGTCTACTGTTGCTTCAAAATATACTTTTATGGGTGGAAATGCAGTAAAGAGATGTGCAGAAAATATGTTAAGTCAAATGAAGGAAATGGCCGCTCAAGCACTCCGAACTTCAGTTGAAGACTTGGCACATGGAGATGAATATATTTTCCGTATTCATCATAAGGATAGAAAAATAAAGTATAAGGATCTTGCTCTTGGTTATGCCTATGGTAATGGAAATGGCATCGGTGGACCTCTTATAGCAAAGGGTACCTATATGGCTGATGGACTTACTTTTCTAGACCCGGAAACAGGACAGGGATTACCAGCTCTTGATTGGACTTTTGGAGCTCATGGAGTAGAACTTGAGGTTGATGTTGAAACAGGAGACATTCAAATTATTAAAATAGTCTCTGCTTTTGATATAGGGCAGGCAATCAACAGGAAACTTGTAGAAGGACAAATTATGGGTGGAGTACTTCAGGGGATAGGCTCTGCAATAATTGAAGGGTATAAGTTTACTCCAGAGGGAAGACTTATGAATCCATCCTTTACAGACAATAAAATACCTACTGCAAAGGATATCCCAATAGAGATTATTCCTATATTAATTGAAAATCCTCAACCGGATGGGCCTTTTGGTGCCAGAGGGGTTGGTGAACACCCTATGATTTCTGTGCCATCTGTTATTGGAAATGCACTTTATGATGCATTAGGCATTAATTTTTATAAGTTACCACTCTCTCCTGAAAATGTTGCACTTGCCATTGTAAAGCTATTGGAAAAGTAATATTAGAGTTGGAATTTTAAAACATGGTGTCAGGCATATTCCCTAACTTTAGCATTTTTAAATGCATTAGTTGCAGGTATATACCTGGCACTTTTATGTGGAGTTGTGATCGATATGCGGTAATAAGCCCATAAGGCTTATTAAGAAGAAAAGCTAACATGGAAAGGATAAATATGGTAATAAATATTATGCAATTAATGAATATGTACATGATATAATAATAGTGTTACAGAAGCAATTTTTTTAGCTTCTAGAAGGGGGAAGGCCATGGTAGAAACTTTTATACCTAAAAGTAAGGAAGAAGCTCTAAGATTTTTAAACAATAGAAAATGCACAATTTTAGCTGGTGGTACAGATTTAGTAGTAAAAGCAAAGAAATGGTCAGAAAGCCTGCATGAATTTGATTGTGATGTTATCCTCATAAAACATTTAAAAGAACTCAAAAACATTAAGATAGATGAGAAATACATTTCAATTGGAGCTGCATGTACACTTGCTGAATTAGAAACAAATATATTAATACCTAAATATTTTAAAGAAGTAATATTGTCCATTGGATCACCAGGAATTAGAAATGCTGCAACTATAGGAGGAAATATATGCAATCCCTTAGAAGCAGGAGATATATTACCGCTTTTATATGCTTTAGATGCTACATTAGTAGTAGAAAGCTTAAATGAAATAAGAGAAATAGAATTAGTGAATTTTGTGCTACAACCCGGCAAAAAAGATTTAAAAGCACAGGAGCTTTTAGTAGAAATTAGAATTCCTATAAATAATCCCATGTTATTCTACTACAGGAAAGTAGGAACAAGAAAATCTACAGCACTTACAAAAGCATCCTTTATAGGATTTTATACTTTGGAACATGAGAGAATTGTAGATGTGAGAATGGCTTTTGTGGCAGTGGGGTCAAGGTCAGTGAGGTCCAGGGAACTTGAGGATAGGCTTAAGGGACTTAATAAGGGAGAGCTTAAAAGTATAATAGAAAATATAAAGGAAGAATATTTTAAAATTATAATACCCATAAGCAATGATGAGAAGTCTATAGTTGATTATAGAAAGTGTGTTTGCTTGAATTTGATGGGAGAGTTTTTGGAAAATATTCATACAAAATAATAGAGGAATTTTCTGCATTTTGGCACAGTAAATAAGAAGGTGAAAGAATGAAAAAATTAGTTTTAATTGCCGGCACATCCCAAACAAAGGTATTTTTGCATAGTCAGCTTAAAGAATATTTTTCTGATATCGCATCTATAAAGAGTTATGCAATTGACGAGGGCATTGACGAAGAAATCTGGGGGGATTTGTTTATTTTTTCTAGTGAGTTGGTGCTTAAAGAAATATCTTTTGAGATAAAGAAAGATATTCCTATTGTTATTGCAAATAGAACTATTAACTATAGCAATATTGACAAGCTTTTATTTTTACCAAGTGGATGCAAAGTGATTTTTGTCAATGATGTAGCGGAAACCACCTATGGTTGTATAGATATTCTAATGGGTCTAGGAATAGATCATATCAAATATATACCCTATTATCCAGGTATAAAAAGTTATCAACATTGTGATATAGCAGTAACTCCTGGAGAGGTAGATAAGGTTCCAAAAGGAATACAAACAATAGTTGATATAGGGTCTAGACCTTTTGATATGAGCACCTTGTTTGAAATTATGTATAAAATAGATTGTGTAGATGGCAGAGCAACGGATATTTCGCTTAGATATGTTAAAAAAATTATAGAACTTAGCAAGAATTTAATGGTGAAAAACAAAGAAATGCTTGAGTTTGAAAAACATATAGAAAATGTTTTGATTCAAAAAAGATATTTTGCAAAGTACACCTTTGACCACATTATTGGAGTCAGTGAATGTATTAAAAATGCTAAAAGCATTGGAAAAAAACTTGCTAAAACAGATTTAGCAGTATTAATTCATGGAGAAAGTGGAACTGGAAAAGAACTTTTTGCTTCTGCTATTCATAATGCTTCTAAAAGGAAAAATGGCCCGTTTATTGCACTTAACTTTAGCGCGCTACCGGAGAATTTAGTGGAAAGTGAGCTTTTTGGTTATGAAGAGGGTTCTTTTACAGGAGCTAAAAAAGGTGGCAAGATGGGAATATTTGAACAAGCTAGTGGTGGAACTATTTTTTTGGATGAGATTGGAGATGCTCCTTTAGCAGTTCAAGCAAGACTCTTAAGGGTTCTACAAGAAAAAGAAATTATGAGAGTGGGGGGGAATCGGATACTTTCCTTAGATATAAGAATTGTATCCGCAACCAATAAAAACTTACTAAAACGGATAGAAGAGGGAAAGTTTCGGGAAGATTTGTACTATAGATTAAAAATAGGATATATAGAGATTCCACCACTACGTAGCAGAAAGGTTGATATTTTACCTATTGCAAGAAATTTTATAAAAAACAACAAGGAAAAACTGGAGTTTGGGGAAAGTTTTATAGAAATGATAGAATCGCAAGATTGGTACGGGAACATTCGTGAACTTTTAAATGCAGTAGAGTATGCAATTGCATTAAGAGAGGAAGATAAATTACAAGCATTGGATTTGCCTTTAGATGTTCAAAAAAGATGCTGTTTTGAAGTGAAACAAAAAACAGATTTGTCTGAGGAAATGGGAAGTATTTTATTGGAGATCTTTAGATTGCAGAAAGAAGGAATCTTAGTAGGAAGAAGAAAGCTCTCAGAAGTGATTTCATCTAAAGGAAATTTGGTTACAGAACAAGCCATGAGGAGTAAATTGAATCATCTTGAAAAGAATGGATTTATTACAAAGGGAAGAGGAAAAGTGGGAACTCAATTAACGGAAAAAGGTGAACAACTTCTAGGTAAAAATATATAATGGTGATGCTAATGGTTAATGATTTTAACCAGTAGCATCACCATCAAGAACATAAAGTGTTGTAAAAAGCAAGTTCCTGCATTGGCATGGAACTTGCTTTACTTATATTTGGAAGAAGATTTAGAACTTTCAAACTACAAGGAGGCAAATAATGATTACAGTAATTAAAAATGGAGAAGTATATGCACCTAAGTATTTAGGAAAAAAGGATGTAGTAATCGCAGGAGGAGTAATTGAGGGTATATATGATGCTATTGATGTGCCGGAAAACTTTGGAAATATAAAGGTAATTGAGGCAAAGGGAAAAATGGTATTACCTGGTTTTATAGATTCACATGTACATATTTTAGGTGGGGGTGGTGAAGGTAGTTTTAAAACTCGAACGCCAGAGATACAATTGTCTGAAATTCTTTCAGGTGGAATTACAACAGTAGTAGGATGTTTAGGTACGGATGGGGTATGTAGGGATATGAATAGTCTGTTTGCAAAATCTAGAGCCTTAGAAGAAGAAGGAATTACTACGTATATATATACAGGAGCTTATGACATTCCTGTGAAAACAATTACAGAAAATTGTAAAACAGACGTTATTTTAATAGATAAAGTAATTGGCGTTGGAGAGATAGCATTATCAGATCATAGATCAACGCAACCTACCTTTGAACAGTTTGCAAATGTAGTGGCACTAGCTAGAGTGGGAGGAATGCTTTCTGGTAAAGCTGGAGTTGTAAATGTCCACATTGGAGATGGGAAAAGAAGATTAGAATATCTCCATCGGTTAGTGGAGGAAACAGAAATACCAATAAAACAGGTAATTCCTACTCATATAAACAGAAGCATAAAAGTTTTTGAGGCTGGGGTTGTGTTTGCAAAACTTGGTGGTATTGTAGATTTAACAACAAGTTCGGATCCAGATTTTTTAGAGGAAGATGAAGTAAAAGCTAGTACAGGGTTAAAGATGTTATTAGAACGGGGAATCCCTGTGGAGCAAATTTCATTTTCTTCAGATGGACAGGGAAGTATGCCTATTTTTAATGAAAAAAGAGAATTTACGGGTCTTGGTGTTGGGTCTGTAAAATCATTGTATAGAGAAGTAAAGGATGCAGTTTTAAAAGATGGTGTTAATTTTGAAGATGCTATTAAAGTTATAACTTCTAATGTGGCAGACAATTTAAAATTATTTAATAAAGGGAAAATTCAAGAAGGAAGGGATGGGGATATAGTTATTATTGATAATGAAAGTCTGGATATTCAATATGTTTTGGCAAAGGGAAGGGAAATGGTGTCCCAGGGACAGGTAATTGTAAAAGGAATTTTTGAGAAATAGACTTTTGATTTTCACATAAATTAACTTAATTATTTAATATTAAATTTAGGGGGGAAATAATGAAAAAAAGTAGAATACCACATACCTATATACTAATTTTTTCTATTATTGTATTTATGGCGATTTTAACTTGGATCATTCCTAGTGGTCAATTTAACACAGAAGAAAAAGCAGGAAAAACTGTTCCTATAGCTGGCACCTATCAAAATATAAACAAAGTTACTACGGACAAAGATGGGAAAGTAACAGATGTACGTCAAGGTGTAAAAGGCATATTAATGGCACCAATAAGAGGTGGAAAAGCAGCGGCAGAAGTGCTTGTGTTTGTTCTAATTATTGGAGGATCTTTTGGAATTATATCTAAATCTGGTGCTATTGAAGCAGGACTTGCAAAGACGGTGAGAACTCTTGAAGGCAAGGATTTACTAATCATTCCAGTAGCCATGATTTTGTTTGGCCTTGGGGGCACTACCTTTGGAATGTGCGAGGAAACCATTCCCTTTTACATGGTATTTATTCCTCTGATGATGTCATTGGGTTATGATTCCATAACGGGGTTTATGACTGTATCTCTAGCAGCAGCAGCTGGAACGGCAGCATCCACAACTAATCCTTTTTCGGTTGGAATAGCACAAGGAATCGCAGAACTTGCACCAGGCTCTGGTGTTAGTTTTAGGTGGATTCAATGGGTGATTTTCATGGCCTTTGTGATTACTTTCGTAATGTGGTATGCACATAGAGTCAAAAAAAATCCGGAAAAGTCACCCATGTTCCAATTGGATAAAGAAAATAAAGCATATTTCTTAGGAAACGCAGGAGATGCAGACAAAAAAGAATTTAAATGGAATCATGCATTAGTGCTTTTAGGATTTGCATTTGGTATTATGCTTATGATTTATGGAGTTAAAAAGTGGGAGTGGTATATAGAAGAAATATCTATGATATTCTTTGGAATTGCTTTGTTTGCAGCAATTATTACTATGATAGCTAAAGAAGCAGGGCAAAAGGAAATAGCAGACTCTTTTGTTCAAGGATGTAAAGATTTAACTTCTGCAGCTGTAGTTATAGGACTAGCAAGAGGTATCCTTGTTGTAGCACAAGATGGTAAAATTATTGATACTATATTGAATACACTAGCTAACACTTTGAGTGGGCTTCCTAAAGGGATATTTACAAGTCTTATGCTTTTAGTACAAAATGCTATTGCATTCCTAGTTCCATCTTCTTCGGGACAGGCCGCCTTAACTATTCCAGTTATGGCTCCACTAGGCGATTTAGTGAATGTAAACAGACAGGTAGTAGTAACTGCATATCAATATGGAACAGGTTTATCAAATATGATTACACCAACATCAGGAACTCTAATGGCAGCACTTGGAATAGCAAGAATTCCATGGAATAAATATGTGAAATTCATACTTCCGCTTGTAGCCGTATTATGGGTAATAGCAGCTATTTTCTTAATAGTTGGATTGGGAATTAGTGCAGTTTAAAATATATAAAGTTTTTGAATAACCCCGGTAATTACTAGAATAAGTTAGTAGTTACTGGGGTTATTTTTGTTGAAAAAGGTATTAGTCACATTCCACTTACCATGTGGATGACACCTTTTTTTAGGAAAAGTAAGCAAATGGGACATTCCCATATCTATGAAATTATGATTATCGTTTACTAAGGATTAATCTTCAATGTTTCGCTTTTGACTACTGGGTCAAACAATGTTATACCTAAATGGACTAGTTGTTATGGGTATGATGTGTATAAGTAATTATTGGTAAAGTATGTTTAATATTTGTATCATTAATATTTAATTAAGGAGTGATATATTTTGGTTGCTGATAAACTGTTTTATAAAACACTATTAAAAAATATGTTTTCCGATTCATTTGAACTTGTATTTTGGGAGAGAGTACATGTATAAATAAGTAGAATTTTTATAATCATAAATAATAAGATTACATTCCTGAGTTTTGTGAAACAAAATAATTTATAACAAGTAGGTGAAATAATGAAGTACTTAAGACAATTGATGATTATTTTGATTCCATACCTTATTGGTACAGTATTACAATTAACATTTAATTTGCCGATTCCAGGATCAGTTATTGGACTTGTTTTATTGTTCTTAGGACTAGAAGTAGGAATAATTAAAGTTGAAATGATAGAAGAACTTTGCGAGTTTCTTCTATCAAACATGTCATTTTTCTTTATACCTGCGGGGGTAGGCCTAATGACGGCCTTTGGCGTGCTAAAAGGAAAATGGATACCATTTCTCATTATAGTTGTTATTTCCACGTGTTTAGTTTGGATTGTAACAGTATTCGTAGTTAAATTTCTAAGGAGCGGGCGTAAATATGAATGAGTTAATTAGTTCACCAGTTTTTGGTGTAGTAGCATCTCTTATGGCTTATGAAATTGGAATTTACATAAAGAAGAAAGGGAAACTTTCAATTTTCAATCCACTTATGATAGCCATTATTATACTAATATTTTTTCTTACAAAGTTTCATATTAAATATGAAGAGTACAATAAGGGAGGTCAAATAATTTCCTTTTTCTTATTTCCTGCAACGGTGGCATTAGCACTACCCATGTATAAGAAATTTGCACTATTTAAGAAAAATGCTATTGCAATACTTATAGGAATTTTTAGTGGTGCTATTGTAGGTTTTTTATGTGTGGTATTTCTTTCGAAAGTATTTGGATTTGACCATGTGCTTATTGAATCATTGTTACCTAAGTCTATAACAACACCTATAGGAATTGCATTATCAAATCAGTTAGGTGGAATTTCATCAATTACAGTTGTAGGTATAATAATCACAGGGATTATAGGTTCAATTGGTGGACCACTTTTATATAATGTATTTAAAATTAATGATAGTGTCGCGCTTGGAATTGCTATGGGTGCTTCTTCCCACGCACTAGGCACTGCAAGGGCTATGGAAATAGGTGAAACAGAGGGAGCAATGAGTGGCATAACTATGGCTATTTCAGGTATTGTTGCTGTTCTTTTATATCCAACTTTATGGAGATTGTTTCTTATGTTCTTAAAATAATTTTTTGAAGTATATTATATTTTTTGGAGAATTTAATTGTACCTATAAATATAATGTACCTAATTAAGGAGGTAGTTTATGGAAAAAAATGGAGCCATAGGTCCACTAAATAAGTTGTTTAATTCAATAGATAATCTATTGTCTGACGAGAAAGAGCAAAAATTGAGAAGCAAATTGGGAAAAGAAATACGAAAGTGTATTTTTACAGATGATATAATTGAAAAATTAAATGAAAATGATTTTTCAGGTCTAGTTGAAGAAGAACAGAAAATAATTGTGCTTTTTTCTATGATATTTCCCATTTTTGTTGAGAAAAATGATGTTATTTTTAGGTTGTATAAGCATAAAGTTGAAGTCGATTTATCAGAGGAAATGAGTGATAGGTATATTTATATGTTTTCAGATGGTAGGCTTACATCAGGTTTATTTCAATGTTTTAAGCTTTATGACGATGAATATGTTTATGGAATCAAAAAAATAATAAACATCATCCCAAGATTTAAACAAACTATAGTGGAGGAACTAGAAAATTTAGACAAAAATGAAAAGCTACAAAAACAAAAGATGGGAACCTATAAGGATAGAGAAATAATAGCTAAGAAGAATTTTAATGTATTATTGGAGACCTTAAATGAATTGAAATAAGGTGTCACACACGTGGCAAGTGGCATGTTAAATAAGGGCTGTCTACATGGCAAATGGCATGTGGATAGCTTTTCTTATTTTGAATATAATTCCAAAAAAATGACGCAGAATATAAAATAAAATTGCATTTTTGTTGAAAATCCTGTATTCTTGTTGTAGTGAATAATGAATAATAAAGAGCACAAAAGCTTAATACAGGAGGGAACAACTGTGAAAAAATTTAAAAGAGTACTTGTAGCAAATAGAGGCGAAATTGCCATAAGAGTTTTTAGGGCCTGTCATGAACTTGGAATTCGTACAGTAGCGATTTATTCTAATGAGGATAAATATTCACTGTTCAAAACTAAGGCAGACGAAGCTTATTTAATTGGAGAAAACAAAAGTCCTGTTGAGGCATATCTAAATATTGAGGAGATAATAAGTCTTGCACTTAAAAAAGGGGTAGATGCCATTCACCCAGGGTATGGTTTCTTATCAGAGAACCCTGAATTCGCAAAAAAATGTGCTAGTGCAGGCATTGAATTTATAGGACCTACCGCGGAAATGATGGATAAACTTGGGGATAAAATTAAATCTAAAATTGTTGCAAAAGCAGTAGGAGTTCCTACTATACCTGGTGATGAAAAAAATATTGAAACATTTGAAGAGGCAAAGATCCTTGCGGATAAATGTGGATATCCCGTTATGCTAAAAGCAGTTGCAGGTGGCGGTGGACGAGGTATGAGAATTGTAAGAAATGAGGGTGAACTGGCCTCTTCTTATAGAAGCGCTAAAAGTGAATCAAAGAAAGCCTTTGGTATAGACCATCTTTTTATAGAAAAGTATCTTGAAAAGTCTAAACATATAGAAGTACAGGTTCTCGGAGATAAATTTGGTAATATTGTCCATTTGCATGAAAGAGATTGTTCCATCCAAAGAAGGCATCAAAAGGTTGTAGAATTCACTCCTGCTTTCTCAATATCCCAGGAAAAAAGAAATGAAATCTGTAATGATGCAATAAAAATAGCTAAATCAGTAAATTATAGAAGCGCTGGAACCTTGGAGTTCTTAGTTGATACTCATGGAAACCATTATTTTATAGAAATGAATCCAAGAATTCAAGTTGAACATACCGTTACAGAAATGGTAACAGGTATTGATATAGTTCAAAGTCAAATACTTATAGCGGAAGATTATGCTCTAAATTCTAAAAATATCGGGATATCTTGTCAAGATGATGTTAAAGTTAACGGTTATTCTATTCAGTGCAGGATAACAACAGAGGATCCTTCTAATAGTTTTGCCCCAGATACTGGGAAAATAGAAGAATATAGAACAGGTTCTGGCTTTGGAATAAGGCTAGATGGCGGTAATGGATTTGCTGGGGCGGTAATCAGCCCTTACTATGATAGTCTACTCGTAAAAAATATATCCTGGTCTAGAACCTTTCAAGATGCTATAAAGAAATCTATAAGAGCAGTGGAGGAAACTAGAATTACAGGGGTAAAGACAAACATAGGCTTTTTAATTAATGTACTGAATCATCCTACTTTTTTAAAGGGAGAATGTAATACAGATTTTATTGAAGAGAATCCTGAATTAATATCCATTGCGCCTAAGGCAGATGAAGAAAGTCGAGTACTTAATTTCATTGGAGAAAAAGTGGTGAATGAAACCAATGGCATCAAAAAGTTTTATGATGTGCCACAAGTTCCTAAAATTATAATGCCAGAAAAATTGAGCGGTACAAAACAGATTTTAGATATGCAGGGGACTGAAGGGCTTTTAAAATGGGTTAAAGAACAAAATAAATTACTGTTAACAGACACCACTATGAGAGATGCTCATCAATCACTAATGGCAACTAGAGTAAGAACAAAGGATATGTTAAAGATAGCAAGCGCTACTTCTGTTTATGGAGGAGACTTATTTTCACTTGAGATGTGGGGAGGAGCTACTTTTGATGTAGCCTATCGTTATTTAAATGAGTCCCCATGGGAAAGATTAACGCAGCTACGATCGAAAATTCCTAATGTACTTTTCCAGATGCTTATACGTGGAGCCAATGCAGTTGGGTATAAAAATTATCCAGATAATATAATCCGTGAATTTATTAAAGAGTCTGCAGACACAGGCATTGATGTTTTTAGAATTTTTGATTCTCTAAATTGGCTAAAAGGAATGGAGATTTCAATAGAAGAAGTTCTTAAAAGTGGTAAGGTTGCAGAAGCTTGTATTTGTTACACTGGAGATATCTTAAATGATAAAAAAGATAAATACAATTTAGATTATTATATAAAGCTAGCTAAGGAAATTGAAAAAACAGGAGCTCATATTTTAGGGATAAAAGATATGTCTGCCTTACTTAAACCCCATGCTGCCTTTAAGTTAATAGATGCACTAAAGAAAGAAGTAGGAATGCCTATACATCTTCATACCCATGATACTACGGGTAATGGAGTTGCTACAGTTTTAATGGCGGCGCAAGCTGGTGTTGATATTGTAGATACTGCTTTTAATAGTATGTCAGGACTTACAAGTCAACCAGCTCTGAACTCAGTTGTTGCAGCACTTAAGAATACTGATAGAGATACAGGTATAGACCTTAAAGGAATTCAAGGTATTTCCGATTATTGGGATGCAGTAAGACCAGTTTATTATCAGTTTGAATCGGGACTCAAATCTGGTTCCGCTGAAATTTATAGATATGAGATTCCAGGAGGTCAATATTCTAATCTTAAGCCTCAAGTGGAAAGTTTCGGTCTTGGACATAAATTTAGTGAAATTAAAGAAACCTATAAAGTGGTTAATGACATGGTGGGTGATATTGTAAAAGTAACTCCATCATCTAAGATGGTTGGAGATTTTGCAATATTTATGGTTCAAAATGAACTAACACCAGAAAATATATACGATAAAGCAACTAATATGTCTTTCCCAGATTCAGTGGTATCATACTTTAAAGGAATGATGGGTCAGCCAATGGGAGGATTTCCAGAAAGACTGCAGAAATTAGTTTTAAAAGGCGCGGAGCCAATTACTACAAGACCTGGTGAATTACTTCCTGATGAAGATTTTGGTGAAATAGAAAAACATTTAACAGAAAAGTTTAATTTTATCCCAGATAAAAAAGATGTACTAAGCTATTCATTATACCCTGAGGTATTCGATGGCTATTTAAAATACACTAAGGAGTTTGGAGATTTAAGTAGAATCGGAAGTGATGTGTATTTTCACGGTCTATATGAGGGTGAAACCTGTGAAGCAGAAATAGCTGATGGGAAAACCTACATGATAAAGCTACTTAAAATTGGCAAACTTGATTTAGAAGGCAACAAAGTTGTTGCTTTCGAAGTGGATGGAAATAGAAGAGAAATAAAAATAAAAGATAGAAATAACAAAGATCTACAAGAGTTTGCCGCTATTGAAATGGCGGATGCAGAAAATCCACTAGAAATTGGAGCACCAATACCTGGAACTGTTTCTGCTATTCTAGTTGTAGAGGGCGATACAGTAACTGAAAATCAACCATTAATGATAGTTGAAGCTATGAAGATGGAGACTAGAGTAAGCACATCTGTAGCAGGTGTGGTTGACTCAATTGTTGTTAAAGAAGGACAACAGGTAAAGGCTGGAGAACTGCTTATAAATTTAAAATAGGCGGTGCCACCCACGTGACATGTTGGTGGAAGTAAAAAAGGTTGAATTGTTTTAGCAATGAAAGTATATACGAACTAAGAATCAAATTAAATTCTCTCAAACTATAAGTTTGGGGGAATTTATTTTAAATATTTATTATTAGATTCAAAGGTATTACTAATAATATACATATTTTTAGTGATATAAGCACAAAATAAGTACATCCATTTATTGTTTAAGAAAGGATGTAAAACTTATGAATGAAAAAAATGATATAACTGTTGATAATGATCTAACCCCTAAATCTTATTGGTTAGATTCAACTTCTGAAACAAACTATCCCACTTTAGATAAAGACATTAATGTTGATATAGTAATTATAGGAGGAGGTATTACAGGAATTACAGCTGCTCTTCTTTTAAAAAAGGAAGGTTTCAAAGTAGCATTAATAGAGGCAGAAAAAATAGCCCAGGGAACTTCAGGACACACTACAGCATATATTACTTCACAACACGATATAATATATAGTGAACTAATTAAAAACATGGGAATAAAAAAAGCTAAGCAATACGCAGATGCTAATGAGGGTGCTATAAATTTCATAGAAAACACCGTAAAAGAATATAACATTGATTGTGATTTTTGTAGACTACCAGCTTATATCTATACAACTGATGAGAATTATATGGAGATTATTAAGGAAGAAACTAAAGCAGCTAAAAGTCTAGGGATAAAAGCAAATTATGTTAAAAAGTTAGAGTTGCCATTTTCAATTAAAGCTGCAATATGCTTTGAAAATCAAGCTCAATTTCACCCAAGAAAGTATCTTCTTAAGCTTGCCGAAATTATTTATGGAAGTGATAGTCAAATATATGAACATACAAGAGCTGTAGATATAAAACACGATAAATTATATACTGTAATAACCGATACAGGTTTCAAAGTAACAGCTTCAAAAGTTATTTTAGCTTCACATTTTCCTTTTTATGATGGGCTAGGATTATATTTTGCAAGACTTAGGCCAGAGCGGTCATATGTAATAACTGCAAAAATAAAAGAAGAATTGCCTAAAGGTACATTTGTAGATGCAGGAGATACAGGGTGGTATTTTCGCATGCAGAAATATAGGGATAGTCAGATGATAATTATTGGGGGGCAAGACCATAAAACTGCTCACGGTGGCGACATGATGGAACATTATGAAAACTTGAAGAAATGTGCAGAGCAAAATTTTACAGTTGAGAAGTTTTTATATAGATGGTCAACTCAAGATTACATAACAATAGATGGTGTGCCATATGTAGGAAATCTTACTTCTAAATCAGAAAATATTTATGTGGCTACAGGTTATGGAGAATGGGGCATGACAAATGGAACAGCAGCTGCTAATATACTAAGGGATATAATAATTAAAAAAGAAAACCCATATCAAGAGGTATACAATCCATCGCGCCATATTTTAACTGAAGGAATTAAAAACTTCATAAAAGAAAATTATGATGTTGCAGTGGAGTTAATAAAAGGAAAGCTTAATGATGGGCAACATAATATTGATTTAAATGTTGATGAGGGAAAGATAGTAGAGCTCCGTGGAGAAAGATATGGGGCATATAGAGATAAAAATGGTGAGCTTCATATAGTTGATATAACATGCACACATATAGGGTGTGAACTAAAATGGAATAGTGCAGAAAGATCTTGGGATTGTCCTTGTCATGGATCAAGATTTACTTTCGAAGGCGATATTATAGAAGGTCCTGCTGTTCGTAAATTAAATCACTACAAAGAGGGTAAAAACATAATTGATTCAAAGATAATTTGATATAAATCAAATGGGTATCGTCAAATGTTTTGTTTGGAATGGCTGATGATAAAAATATAGTTAATTTATCTATAAGTAAAAAAGATTTTGCATCTCATATTGGGGAGTATGTCATTAATCATAAGGCCTCAAAATAAAAGATAACTTAAATGAAAATTAATGTTAATATAAAGTCAGGGATTTTAATCGTGTATTGATTAGGTTTCCATGGCTTTATTGAGTTTAAAGTATAATAAGTCACTAAATTAACATTTAAGGGGTGGATATATATAAATGTTTAAACGTTACGTCTGTAATGGTGATTGTGAGGTATATTTCAGTAAATTTTTTGATTCTTTGGAAGAAGGGTTTCTACTAAATGAGGTTATTTGTGGGAGTGACGGAATCCCGCTAGACTTTAAAATATTAGAGCTAAATAATTATTTTATTAATATGGCTGGAGGTAGTAGAGAAAATATTGTAGGTAAAACAATAAAGGAATTATACCCGGATATAGATACAAAATGGATTGATGCATGTGGTCAAGTTGCTTCAAGCGGTAAAGGAATGCAACAAAACATATACTTTAAAACTATAGACAAGTACTTCAAAGTTAATATTATTAGTCCAATTAAAGGCCAAGTTATTATTATATTTAATGATATTACAGATATTACAGATATTATGAAAGCTAATGAAGTGTTAAAAAAACACTTTATACTGTTTGAGAATGCGAAGGATATAATACTTTATATTAATGCAGATGAAAGAATTATTGATGCAAATAAAACTGCGGTAGAAAAATATGGTTACTCTCGTGTAGAGTTTTTAAATATGAAATTACAACAATTAAGACATCCTTTAACTATGAAAGATTATCAAGAGCAAATGGAAATGTCATCTTCATATGGAATAGTATATGAATGTGTCAATGTTAGAAAAGATGGTTCAAGTTTTCCTGTAGAAGTAAGCTCCAGGACTACAGAGATAAACGGTGAATTGGTTAGGATTCATATTATTCGTGATATTACTGAAAGAAAACAATATGAAGAAAAAATTAAGTATCTTGCAAATTATGATGCTTTAACAGATATTCCAAATAGAGGATTTTTGATGAAGCAATTTAAAAAAATATTAGAGCAATCTAAAAGAAACAAGTATAAATTTGCAGTGATGCTTTTTGATGTAGACAAATTTAAATCAATAAATGACTTACATGGACACAATGCAGGGGATGAAGTGTTAAAAAACATAGCAAAAAGACTACAAGAGAATGTAAGAAAAGCTGATATAATTGGAAGACTTGGAGGAGACGAGTTCCTTGTGATTCAACCTTTTATAAAGACTAAGGATGATGCTTCAAATCTTGCTAATAGAATGCTTGATTATGTAGCTAAACCTGTGCAATGGAATAATGTGAATTTGGATGTAGATATAAGCATAGGAATAGCTATTTATCCAGGTGATTCAGATAATATGAAAGATCTTATTCATAATGCAGATAATGCTATGTACTTTACTAAGAAAAAAGGTGGTAAGGATTATAACTTCTATATTACAGAATAACTATAAAAAAAAGCACCAAGGACATTTCAAATTTAATAGGGAGCATAGAAGATGAAACAAAGGTAGTCTTAAATAATTCAAGTAGATTTAATGAGGTAATTGCCAGTGGAGTTAGGGCTTCTAGTAATGCAGCAGAAAAGATAGAGGGGAGTCTATCATCTGTAGCGAGAGTGGATAAGGAAGTTAAGGTAGTAATGGAAATTTTAACTGAGCAAAAGTGCCACATTGAAAACATGAGTAAAGAAATAGTAGATGTTGATGAAATATTAAAAATAACATCTGAAGGTATAGTAAATCACATAGAAAAAGCGAGTGTAGTTGATGGTCAATTGGAAGAAACTAAACGACAACTAACAGCTTATAGTATAAAGGTTTCCAAATAAAAAGTACCCTAAATAAGAATAACCATAATAGATTAAATAGTATAAGCAATTATGGTTATTTTAAAGATTCTATTTGATTTAAATCATATTAAAGGAAGACGAAAAGGGATAGAATAGTATTACGAATCAATTACAATGGAGGCGATTAAAATGATTGATAACGTAGTTATAATAGGCGGCGGTGTTGCAGCTGTAAATGCAGTAAAAGCAATTAGAGAAATTGATAGTGATATAAATATATTCATATTTCAAAATGAAAAATATTATCCTTATTATAGAATAAAGTTAACAAAAGGATTATTTGATAATCTAGAAGAAGAAAAAATAATGCTTCAGAAAAAAGACTGGTATGAATCAAATAATGTGAAATTGTATCTTAATACTGAAGTTGTTGGAATTGACACAATTAAAAGTGAAATTATATTGCATGATGGAAACAGATTTGGTTATAATAAGCTATTACTAGCTAACGGCTCTAAAAACTTTATGCCATCCATTGATGGTATTAATAAGGAAAATGTTTATACAATAAGAAAATTAGATAATATACGAAATATACAAGATAGTATTAATGATAAGAAAACTATACTAAATGTAGGAGGTGGAGTGCAAGGCATAGAGACAGTATGGAGTCTCTATAGGTATGGTAAAGATGCTATCCTAGTTGAGTTTCAAGAAAGGTTAATGCCTCGCCAGTTAGATAAAAGAGCATCTGAAATTCTTAAAACGGCAATTGAAGGGTTTAAAACTAAAGTGCTTTTAAATTCGCAAATAGTAAAAATTCTTGGAGAAAATAAGGTGAAAGGTGTAGAAACAAAGGATGGAAAAACTATTGACAGTGATATGGTGATTTTTTCTGTTGGAATAAGGGCTAATAAGGAATTATTAGAGAACACAGAGGTAAAAACTAATATTGGGATTGTAGTTAATGACAGAATGGAAACTAATGTAGAGAATGTTTATGCAGCAGGGGATGTAGCAGAGTTAGATGGAAAGATAGTGGGACTTTGGAACATTGCTATTGAGCAAGGGAAAACAGCTGGATATAATATTGTAGGTAAACATGAAGTATACGTTGGTGTTGTACCAGTGACTATATTAAATGCTTTTAATATAGCACTTTTCTCTATGGGTGAGGTAGATGAGAAGCGATGTGATAAAACAATAATAGAGGAGAGTACTGATAGTTTATCGTATAAGAGATTATTTATTAGAGATAATAAAATAATAGGTGCTATTGTAATAGGTGACAATAAGTATTCTACAATATTAAAGAATGCCATAGAAAAAAAGATTGTGTTTTCAAACATAGATTTATTAAATGTAGGAGTAAATGATTTATTACTGAAACTTAAAAGTAGTTAATACAAGAGATAAGCGATTTCAAAGCGGTAACATGCGTTACTGAAGTTATAAGTTTATAGAACTATAATAAACCTATAAACAAGCATAGATAGTTTTATTTAATAGAAAGATGGAGGAGAGTTTATGAGCTTTAAAATAAGCGATACTGTAACCTGGATTGGAAAAATAGATTGGGAGCTTAGAACATTCCATGGTGAAGAATATTCCACACATAAAGGGTCTTAATATAATTCATATTTAATTAAAGATGAAAAAACAGTACTAATGGATACTGTTTGGAGCCCATTTTCTAAGGAGTTTATTGCTAATTTAAAAAATGAAATTGATTTAAACAAAATTGATTATATAATAATGAATCATTCTGAAAGTGATCATAGTGGTGCCCTTACAGATTTAATGAAGGAAATACCTAACACCCCAATTTATTGCACAAAAAGTGGAGCTAAGATAATAAAGGGACATTATCACAAGGACTGGAACTTTGTAGAGGTTAAAACTGGGGATACACTAGATTTAGGTAAAAATAAATTGACATTTGTAGAAGCAAAAATGCTTCATTGGCCAGATACTATGTTTACATATATGTCTGGGGAGAATATCCTATTTAGTAATGATGCCTTTGGACAACATTATGCCTCAGAATTTATGTATAATGACAAAGTTGATCAGGCAGAATTATTTCAAGAAGCAACAAAATATTATGCCAATATTTTAACTCCATTTAGCAAATTTGTAGTAAGGAAAATAGAAGAGATATTAAGCTTTAATTTATCTGTTGATATGATTTGTCCTAGTCATGGGATAATATGGAGAGATAATCCATTGCAAGTAGTAAATAAATATATGGAATGGGCAAAAAATTATCAGGAAAATCAAATCACTATAATTTATGATACTATGTGGAATGATACAAGAAGAATGGCTGAAGCCATAGCAGAAGGTGTAAAAAGTTCTAATAGTGATATTACAATTAAGATTTTCAACTCGTCTAAAAGTGATAAAAATGATATTATTACAGCAGTATTTAAATCAAAAATCGTGCTTGTTGGTTCATCAACAATAAATAAAGGAATATTATCCTCCACAGCGGCAATACTAGAAATGATTAAAGGACTTGAATTTAAAGGAAAGAGTGCAGCCGCCTTTGGCAGTTATGGATGGAGTGGAGAATCTACAAAATTAATTACTGATGAATTAAACAAAGCTGGTTTTCAGGTAATAAATGATGGAATAAGAGAATTGTGGAATCCAGATGAGGATGGATTGAACAGATGTAGAGATTTTGGAAGGAATATTATAGAAAAAATCTAATTACATTTTAAGGAGGTTTATTATGGAGAAATATGTTTGTATAGTATGTGGTTATATTTATGATCCAGCAGAAGGAGATAATGATAGTGGGGTGGCTCCTGGAACAAAATTTCAGGATATAGACGAAGATTGGGTATGCCCATTATGTGGGGTACCAAAATCAGATTTTGAAAAAGTGGAAGAATAAAATTTATTGATAAAGGAGGGTTATTTTTATGAAAGGTTATGTTGATAAGGATACATGTATAGGATGCGGATTGTGTGCGGCTGTATGTCCTGAAATTTTTGAAATGGATGATGATGGAAAAGCAGAAGCATCAGAAAATGAAATAAAAGATAAGCTAATGGATAGTGCTAAAGATGCTGAAGAACAGTGCCCAGTTAGTGCTATAACAGTTGAGTAAATAATAAACAATAGTAATAAATATTAGCACTAGCTGAAGCTGGTGCTTTTTTATGCCCAATATTAAGAGGTATTTCAACTTAGAGATAATGTATTTGCCACCCATTTGCCACCGTTAATTATTTTATGGTGGCAATTATATTTTCAAAAATATTAACACTATCATTTTTAATCTTAGTAGTTACATGGGAATAGGTATCCATAGTGGTGGATAGTTTACTGTGACCAAGGCGAGTTTGAATATCCTTTATGTTTGCACCAGCTTCAAGTAACATGGTGGCATGTGTATGCCTAAAATGGGGAGCTCTCCATTTAAGGCACACAAAAGCTTTTCACCTGTTAGAAGCTGGTGTGAATCTTATTTATATAACTTATACTCCGCTGAATGAATTTTAAAACTAATTATTTACTAAAAAGATATTCATTTACAATTATTTACAAAAAGGATTTCTTAGTTTTATGTCGAATATATTCATAAAATACTTTTTGAAGGTGAGTAAACTTATGGATATAAATGATATGTTATCTCTTGATATTGAAAC
The DNA here is from genome assembly GCF_018861315.1 of Clostridium bowmanii. Lineage (GTDB taxonomy): Bacteria > Bacillota > Clostridia > Clostridiales > Clostridiaceae > Clostridium_AD > Clostridium_AD bowmanii. Next base: position 98,464 of record NZ_JAHLDL010000005.1, read on the forward strand.
GTACTACGATAGTAAAATGAATTTCATGGTTGGTCTTTGCGAACAGCTCAATTTAGCAGAAGTGTTCAACTTAAGTTTGGAAAAAAGTTTAGGAAGAAAGACTGATATCCCTTACGGGATAATGGCTGAGATGATGATTGTAAATATTTGTGATAACCATTACCCATTATACCTTTTAAATGAATACTATAAGGAAAAAGACCTTGAAGGAATATTTCATAGCCCTATAGATTTGAGTCAAATTAATGATGATAGATTTGGTAAATTTTTAGATGCATTTTATGCCGCTGGACCAAGGAAAATCTTTGGAGAACTAAGTGCTCAAGCATTTGCTAATTATGGAATAAAAGTAGTAAATATAAATTATGACACAACTTCAAAGGTAATGTGGGGAACATATGAAACTGAGGAACTTAAGCAAGGCGTAATATCAATAGATTTTGGTCACAGTAAACAAAAAAGACAAGATAAAAAACAAATTAAGATGGGTATAGGCGTAGCTAACGGAGTTATAGTTGATGCAAAGGTATTATCAGGAAACAAAGATGACAAAACATATAATAGCGAAACTCTTGAAGATGTTAAAGATGTTCTTGAAAGACTCAACATTTCCACTGAAGATTTTCATTATATAGCAGATAGTGCACTTTTTACAGCAGGAAATTTAAAAAAAGCAGAAATCAGAAATATTAAGCTTATAACAAGGATGCCTGAAACGACCACACTTGCAAAAGAATCTATACGAGAAGCTCTCGATCGTAGATCGCAAATGAGAGAGATAGAAATTCAAACATCACAAGGCAAAGTAAGTAAATATTATATAATAGAGCGAGATTGCACATATGAAGATACCAAATTAAAATGTGCAGTATGTTATTCTGTAAATCTTGAAAATATTAAGAAGAAAACAATTGTAAAGCAAGTAATTAAGGAAAAAGAGGTATTGAGAAAACTTTCAAAAACATATATAAAGACAGCTTTTGCATGTGAAGAAGATGCTAACAAAGAAATTTTAAGATTATTTAAAAAGGACTTAAAAAAAGTCAAATATCACAATGTAAGTATACAAATAATAGTTACAGAAAAAAAGAAAAAAGGTCGTCAACCCACGGATACAAGTAAAGTTGAACACATAATGGAGCATTTTTTACAAATAGAAATAAGCGAAGATGAAGAAAAAATACAGAAAAACTTTGAGCAAGCTTGTACATTCATACTTTGTAGCAATGATCTTAGTTTAAAAGCTGAAGATTTACTTAGGGAATATAAAACACAAATTGGAGTTGAAAAAAAGTTTCATCAGCTTAAATCACCACATTTTGTTAATTCACTATATTTAGATACACCAGAGCGTATAGAGGCACTGACGTACCTTATTTTAATATCAATGATGATACTATCTGTTGCTGAAAATGTGGTAAGGCGAGAAATGAAGGCAGAAGATGCAATTATAATAGGGCCTGGCGGCATAAAAATGAAGCAGCCATCTTTGGTCGCAATATTAGGTGTTTTCAACACGGGTATAGGTGTTAAGGTTATCACAGTTGAAGGTAAAAAATATCGTTCTTTGGTTCGCCCAATTTCAGAAAGCCATAAAAAATTACTGAAATATCTGGGCATATCTGAATGCGTATTTTATTGGAATGAATAAAAGTAAATAACATTAATGTTTAATATTATTTTAAGCTAATATTCTGATATTCTAAAGTTCTAAAGTTCTAAAGTTAATGACTTATAGTTTATATATAACATAGAAAAAAATTACAATTAACTTCATCATTAAAGTATGTAAAAATTTAGCACTATTTTTGAAAATACAACTAAAAAAACCCTTAAAATTAAATATAAGGATTTTCTAATACATTGTGCGGAGTATAAGATATAAGAGATTTTCTTGGACATGTAAGCGTTACTACAACAGAAGTCTATTTGAGAGCTGATACAGAAATAAAAAGAAAAGCATTGGAATCAATGTATATTGATGTTGTAACGCAAGATATTCCGATTTGGACAGAAGATACTGATTTGTTAAATTGGCTTCAGGATTTTTGTAAGTAATTATTATCGAAAGATTTTAATATATATAAGACATTATTACTTGATATTTTTAAAAATCTTTCGATAAACAAAAACTTTCTATAATTGCCTGTCCCAGGATTTCCAGCTAAAATTACATTTTGTCCTGTACTAATAAATTCAAGTGAGCTTAACGTCTTTGATTTCTTTTTAGCATCAACTGGTAAATCTTCTATTACAAGATCTTCGATATATTTTTTATATGGAAACTTAGCTATTCTAATTCTACTTTGTTTGTTACTTTCATTTCTTAAAACCTGTTCTTTTCCCAACAGATTATAAAGAAATTCTTCATAGCTTACATCATTAACACAAGCATCTTTTGCACATTCCTCAAAGCTGTTTTTTATACCTGAAAGCTTAAGTTCTATTGTTAATTCTTCAATATTTTTATATAATTTCTTTTTATCATTCATATTATTGCCACCTCATTATTAAAGCCTTCTGTTGATATAGGTATTAAAAATTTATACGCATCTAGCAAATCATTAGGTTCTGGTTCAACAGTTGAACTTAGTTGAATAACATTATTTTCAATGAAGTTAGTATAATCTCTATTACAAATGGACTTTATTTTTTCAGTTGTTATATCTGTGGAATTTATTTTATTTAGCAAACTTATTGCATTTTGAACTTAGAAATATTATTTTCTCCTATAAACAAAAGTAACTCTATAAAATCCTTTTCTCTTTTGTTATAATAGGTATGTAGATACTTTGGATCCTAGGGTCTGCTTGTAGCATTGCAGTGCTTGAAGCTAATGATCCTGGTTTTCTTTTAAAGGTATTGAGATAATGCTCTAGTTTAATGGACCATTCATAAAACCCTAGCTTCCTTTCATGGCAAGCTATTGTTTTGCCCTCACTAAAACAAACAATATTATTTGAATATATTTTAATGAATATTCTTTTTCCAACGTACATATCAGTCACAGAATACCGGCAGGTATTTACTGAGAACGTTGAATATTTATCTACTCTAGGCTCTTCTATTCTTACTGTATCAAGTTTTGCCATATAAGGCCCCATGTGCTCTCTCTCCTCATTAAGAATTTCTTTTGCAGTCTTCATAGTTCTTGATTTCTGGGGTTTGTTATTCAATTTATCACACGTTTCCATAATATAATCATTAGCTTCTTCTAATGACATAAAACTATCATTTTTACAAAATGCCTTACGTCTTACTACCTCTACACTTCGCTCTACGTGACCTTTTTCATTACCTGATCTAACGTTACAAAACCTAAAGTCAAAACCATAATACATGGACATTTTAAGCAATGCTTCCGTAGGCTCCTTCTCAGTTGGACCTACAAATTTTTTCACTGCAACTTTCATATTATCGTAAACTATTGTTCTATATACTTGTCCTATATGTTCAAAGAATAAAGCATGTGACTCTTGAAAACACTCTGAATTTTGTTTAGGAAATAACTGCGCATATCTATAATTACCTTTTGCAGATGTAAATACTGCCATTTGAAATTTTCTATTCACATTATTAATAGTTAATTTAACTTCCCCCCAATCGAATTCACAAATATATCCAAGCTCATATTCTAATTTAATAAATGCTTCCGCTCTATTTTTAAGAATTTTTTTTATATAGTTACTCACAGTTGGATAACTTATATCATAATTTTCTTCTATCAACGCATCATATATATCAATTTTCTTCCTTTGCTGCTTATGCCTACCGGCATGTCTTTTTTGTTGGTTTTCTTCAATATGGATCTATGTCAATAGTGTAGACACATATTCTCGAACAAATCATGAAATCTTTCTAGCTAGGTCTTCACATTTTTGTGGAGAAATATAACCTATGCTACTATGGATCCTTATTCTGTTATACCAAGATTCTATGTATTCAAAAACAGCTAGCTTTGCAGCATTAAAGTCATAATAACTAACAAGATGCACTTCTTCCTTTTTGAGCGAAGCATGGTAAGACTCGATACTAGCATTATCATAGGGACAGCCCTTACCACTAAATGAGTGCGTTATTATTTTTGAGTTTAATATATACTCTTTAAAGTCTAAGCTTGTGTATTGACTACCAAGATCACTATGAAGTATCAATTGTTTAGTAGGCCTTTGTAGCTTTACGGCATTCTTAACAGCTTGTAAAGCCAATTTTGTATCTATGTTTTTAGACATAGAGTGCCCTACTATTTTTCTTGTGTGCAAGTCCATAACTGAGGCTAGGTAACACCAGCCATCCTTAATTGTATATATGTAGGTTATATCAGTTACCCATTTTTCATTTATTGTATTTGTGGAAAAATCCCTTTTTAAAACATTTTGTTTTTCCACAACTTTGTTTTTTGAAGAGGTTGGTCTATATTTTTTAATAATTATAGATTTTATCCCCAGCTTTCTCATAATTCTCTGGGTCCTTTTCAAACTAATATTTATACCCAATTGTTGAAGAGATTTATTGATTTTTGGTGATCCATACCGCTTTTTACTAGCTGTATATATTTGTAATATTTCACTTTCAAGCATTTGATTTTCTAGTTCACGCTTGCATGGTTTCTTACTTAAATGATTGTAATAGGAGCTCCTGGAGACCTTTAGTACCTTGCACATGATTCTAATACCGTGATAATTCGTATTATCAGTAATGAAATCAAATATACTACTTATTTTCTTGCGAATATGGCAGTGGCCTTTTTTAATATTTCATTTTCCTCTTCAAGTATTGCTATCTTTTTTAACATTTTCCGATAGTCTTCTGTAGTTATAATTTTATCATTATCAACAGCTATTGGTTTTAGTTTATTTATCCACACTGTTATTGTTGATTTTGCTATGCCATATTCGCGACTTAGATCTGCCAAGGACTTTCCAGAATTATATAGTTCTACTAAAGTATTTTTAAATTCATCTGTATATTGTTTTTGAGTTCTTCCCATTGTAGACACATCCCTTCAATTCTTATTTTATACCGTTCGAGTTTCCGTGTCTACAATACTATACTAACACCATACTTTAAACACAAGGTATAGTTTTTTATTAAACAACGTACAAACCTTGTGTTTTTAACTCCTATGTGTACTATAAGTGCTATCTATTTTTATAGTATAGTTAACGAGTAAAAATGAGCCACATTCTGGATATTAATTTCAATACGTGGCTTTTCTTATTTCGATTATTATTTTTAGTAGTTGGTGGGGTCTCTCCAACATAGGGCTGAATCACACCAACAGAACCTTAAAACATCGTCATAAAGGTAATTGCAATTTACGTAGATATTCGTAATTGTTTTATTATACTTTACGAACATAATTTTATAGGATTTTTGCCCCTACGTAATGGTATACCTTTACGTAGGGTATATTAGCTACAAATATAATATGTAATAAATATTGTAAATAGCAAAAAAATTCTCACTATGTGAACAACTCTATTAAGATTAAAAAATATCAGTCGATAATAAATAATATAGATTTTATATTATTAACAACAAGTGGTTTGTAATTTAATTTAATAACTACTAATAATTAAATGGAGGGAAAAAGAATTATGCTAAAATGGAAAGATGAATATTTAATCGGTGTATCCTTAATTGATGCGCAGCACAAAAAACTTTTTGAATTAGGAAACAGCGCATTAAATTTGTTAAATAATAATATTACTTTAGATAAATATCATGAAATTGTTCAAATAATAGAAGATTTATTTCAATACGCTAAATATCACTTCAAATATGAAGAGGAATATATGTTAAAAAACAATTACCGAGATTATTCTGATCAAAAGGTAGAACATGATGGCTTTATTAAAAAGCTAGATTCTTATAATCTAGCTAAGCTAGACCAAAACCAAGATAAAGACATTATGGAATTAATTTTATTTTTATTTGATTGGATTCTTGAGCACATATTAAAGAAGGATAGTCTTATAAAAAACTTGTAAATTTAAATTTTTTTATAAAATTCACACATTTGCTATCATATACTTATTATACGTAAATTGATATAAATAATACATAGGCTTATTGTATATATATTTAGTTGGCTATTAGACTATTCTCGTGTTAATCAATGTAGATTTAGGTGAAATAGTATATGTGCCTCCACAAGATATTTAGACTCTAATATTAGTGTTGGGTCAAATTATATAGATTTTTCGCAGGATGGCAATATAAAAGTACTAAGGGTACAGGATTAGACATTTAATCAGAAAGGAGGATTTATATGACTAGAGTATTAATTGTGGATGATGCTGCATTCATAAGGTTACAACTGAAGCAATTGCTCCAGAGTAATGGTTTCGAGGTTGTAGGCGAAGCTGAAAATGGAAAAGTGGCACTAAAAAAAATCAAAGAACTAAGACCGGATTTGGTTACACTTGACATAACAATGCCTGAAATGGACGGTCTTGAATGTATGATTGAGATAAAAAAAATGGATTATGTGCCTACAGTTATAATGATTTCAGCAATGGGACAAGAATCTACTGTACAGAAGGCTATTTTAGCTGGTGCAAAAGGCTTTTTAGTAAAGCCTTACAAAAGTGATGTGGTGATAAAGAATTTGAGTAAGTTTAAAAAGTAAGTACATTAAAGAAATTATTGGTAATATATTATGCAATGAAGGGAGGTAGTTTAATGCTTCAATTGAGTGAAGAAGAACTCTTAATGTACATAAAAAGTAGTGAGTCGGAGTTAAATACTTTGGCTGAAATTCATAAGCTGCTTGTTGAAAAAAACATTAGGTGTAGTATTGAAGAGCTTCGCCAGAAGGTAGGTCTCTTGCATCGTGATGGTTATTTAGGAAATGAACCTACGGGAGATGGCATGAATATGTACTATATAATTTATTATCCAGGGCATGAAAAAGATAGTAACGAAATTTAATTAATATAGATATTAAATTAGATGATTAAAAACTTTAGGGGGTAATTTATTATGGAAAAGAAATTAGCAAGACCTTCAAGCAGCAAAATTGAAAAGGGTACATCCCGTGTCACTGTAACTGCAACGGATGAAATGGAGAGAAAGAGAGAGATTGCCAGAAGACAAGCACAGGACAAGGTAAAAGCTAGAACTATGGCAAAGCAACAACAATTGGCAGAGAGAATTGCAGTAGCAACAGAGCAAATGGCTTCAGGAATAGAAGAGGCAAGCAGTGCGGCAGAGGAGCTAGGAGCAACTATGCAGCAGATTGCCAGCGGAGCCACTGAAACCGCTTCTGCAGCTGAAGAGTCAAGAACGGCTATTAATCAGGTAGATAAAGCATCAGTTATAGCCGATAAAAATGCAAAGGAATCCCTTCAAAGAGCTGAAATAGCACAAGAGTTGATCTCAAATACATCAAATGATATAGAACTTATGATTAAGGGCATCAGAGAATCCGCAGAGACAAATATGGAATCAGTAAGACTTATTGGCGAACTGGAAAAGCAATCAAACGAAGTGGGTGAAATAGTACAGGCTGTTGTGAGAATTGCTGATCAGACCAATCTTCTTGCATTAAATGCAGCTATAGAAGCTGCAAGAGCTGGTGAACATGGAAAAGGCTTTGCAGTAGTAGCGGATGAAGTTAGAAATCTTGCAGAAACCTCCGAGAAGTCTGCAAGAAACATCAAAGAGCTGGTAAATGAGATTCAAAATAACGTAAAAGTTGTAGTTGTTGATATAGAGAATGCGGGTAAGGCTGCAAATGATGAGGTTGAAAATGCAAAGAAAACTACAGCAGATCTTGCTAAAATTAATGAAGAGGTTATTTTAGTTATGAAAGGAATAGCAGAAGTATCCCAAAATGCAATAGATGCAAACAAGGGAGCAGTGGAATTTTTGGCTATTGCTGAACAAATTGCAGTAGCTGCAGAGCAGCAAGGTAGTGCTGCAGAAGAAGTTGAGAGGTCAATCCAAATGCAAAACAAGGCATTCAACGAGCTGAATGCTGGTGCTGGAGACCTGGCTCAAATGGCAGAGGATCTGAAGGTTTCCACGGATGCTCAGAAGTCTTCTGAATCTATGGCAGCTGCCTCGGAACAACTATCATCCAATGTGGAGGAAGGAAACTCGACTTCAGCAGAGATATTAAAGGCTATGGAGCAGATATCTGCAGGAGCACAGGATCAGAGTGATCTTACGGATAAAGCTGCCTTACTTGCTGAAAAGCTTGCCGTAGCTTCAAAGCAAATGAGTGAAAGAGCAGGTTTTTCTGCAGATAAGATAGGTGAGCTTCAAAAACTTTTAGAAACCAATAAAATTGCACTTGATAACATGACCACAGGTATATCTAGCTCTGCACAAATTTCAATGGTTGCGGCTAAAAATATAAAAAGTCTTGAAGAGACTACCAGAAGAATTGATAAAATCGTAGATGCCATTGTAAATGTTACTATACAGACAAATATGTTGGCAGTAAATGGTTCTATTGAAGCTGCAAGGGCAGGAGAATTCGGAAGAGGGTTCTCTGTAGTTGCAGTTGATATAAGAGCTCTTGCTAATGAATCTGCAGAAAACACAGATAAGATAAAAGACCTTGTACGCGCCATCCAAAACCAGATTCAAAGGGTCTCAGCGGATACAGAAATTTCTAGCAAAAACTCTTTCTCAGAAGTGGAAAAGGCAAAGAAGACCACTCATAATCTTAACGTTATCGAGGAAAACATGATAAAAATACTTACTGGATCTAATGAAATCCAGACAGGATCTGATGAGTCTCAGGTAGCCTTAGAGCAGGCAAGAAAAGGTGTGGATCAGATTGCTACTGCAGCTCAGGAAGCAAGTAGTGCAGCACAACAGGCCTCAAATGCAGCTTCTGAGCAATCAAAAGGTATGCAGGAGCTAGCTGAAGCTATTGAAGAAATATCTGGTCTGGCTGATGAACTACAAAATATGTAACTGATGGAGGGGATAATTATGGCTACTGGTATAAACAATACTATCAATGCAGAGCGTCAGCTAGTTACCTTCCTGCTTGGAGAGGATGAGTTCGGGGCAGACATCATGGATGTCAAAGAAATTATAAGAGTTCCTGATATCACAAAGGTACCTAATGCGCCAAGTTATGTGGAAGGTGCTTGCAACTTAAGAGGTAATGTGCTACCTATTATAGACGGAAGAATCAGATTTAATTTAGAAAGAAAAAGTAAAGATGAAAACAGCAGGATTCTTGTCATTGATGTGGATGGTAAGCCTACGGGAATGCTCGTGGATAAGGTATCCGAGGTAATTAGGGTAGCTACTGACCATATAGAAGAACCACCTCAGATTGTTAAAAATGTGGATTCTGACTATTTGAATGGTGTTGTAAAGCTTAACAATGGAAAAAGACTTGTAATGCTTTTAGATGTGGTTAGGGCTTTAAACGTAAATGGCACCGTGAAACAGAAAAAAAAGGGGCAGGACCAAAGCTCTCAAAAAAATAATACATTAATAGATAGTACGAATGCTCAGTCTATAGATGAGGAACAACTGGTTTCATTTCTTCTGAATAAAGAGGAATATGCCATTGGAATCATGAAGGTGAAAGAGATTATACGTGTACCTCAAATCGTAAAGATTCCTAATTGTGAAGCCTATGTAGAAGGAGTAGTTTCATTGCGAAATAATTTGCTCCCTATAATAAACTTAAGGGCTTATTTTGGAATGGAGCACATGGACATCGACGACCATACTAGAATACTCGTAGTAGATATGGGCACTTTCACTGCTGGAATAATGGTGGACAAGATCTCAGAAGTTTTGAGGGTACCTACAAGTATTATTCAGCCACCTCCAAAATTCTCCTCTCAAAGTGGGGAACAGCTTAAAGGAATTGCAAAGCTGGATAATGGTAAACGAATGATTCTGATTCTAGAACCCTTAAAACTGATTTCAGAGGATGAATTAAGTTCAATCAGTAGCATCAATGGAGATCATGAGAAGAATGCAGAGGAGAAAAACATTATAGCAAATTTGGTGGAGGAAGAGCAGTTGGTTACCTTCAAAATAGATCTGGAAGAGTATGGGGTTAAGATAACTAATGTGCAGGAAATCAATAGAATGCCAGAAGTTACTAAGGTACCTAGGGCTCCCTACTGTATAGAAGGGATTGTAAATTTAAGAGGTAATGTTATTCCTGCTCTGAATTTAAGAAGACTTTTTAATCTTCCTGAAAAACAGGTAACGGATTCTACAAGAATTATCATAGTTGATTTTAATGGGAAAAGAACAGGAATTGTTGTAGATTCAGTATCTGAAGTTCTCAGGTTTGAAAAAAACCTTATAGAGTCTCCACCAGATATATTGAGCAGTGGGATAGATAGTGACTATGTAGAAGCTGTTGGTAAACTTGAGGGCGGAAAAAGAATGATTTTGATTCTTGATATTAGTAAAGTGTTAAGCTTTAGTTAAATTTAGACATCACTGTAGGTGATAATTAATAAAGGCATACTCCGAAGTATTAATAAAATTTATGCTTTTGAGTATGCCAGATTTATCTAATAATTATGGTAGGTGATAATTGTGCAAGACAGAATTAAAGTATTAATAGTAGATGACTCTGCCCTTATGAGAAGGGCCTTGAAAGAGATAATCATGACTGACTCAAGTCTTGAAGTGGTGGGTACAGCAAGGGACGGTCAAGACGCTATTGAAAAGGTACATGAATTGAATCCGGATGTGATTACTATGGATATTAATATGCCAGTTATGGATGGGTTAACTTCTATGCAATATATACAGAGTGATTATCCTCAAATGCCTGTTTTAATGGTAAGTTCTCTTACTGAGGAAGGTGCAATGACAACCTTTGAAGCTTTAGAACTTGGTGCCTTTGACTATGTTGCAAAACCCTCAGGAACCGTATCTTCCAATATTCATATAGTTGGAAGAGAGATAATAGAAAAGATAAAGCTGGCTTATAAAAGTGTAAATAAGAAAAGTATAAGGGATAGAGTACAAAGACGCAGTAGCGTTACTCCTACAAAGAGATATGCAGACGTAAAGAAATCAGAGTATAGAAAAGACACTAAACTGTCAAAGGTAGTGGTTATAGGTATTTCTACAGGTGGCCCGGGAACTCTTATGGAGGTACTGCCATTGCTTCCAGAGGATCTCAAAGCCGCTGTAATCATCATACAACACATGCCACCCTCTTTTACATCTTCTTTTGCAAAAAGATTAGATGGTGCCTGCCGCATTCCAATTAAGGAAGCAGAGCCAGGTGATGTTCTCCAAAATGGCAGAGGATATCTTGCTCCTGGGGGATATCAATTGGTGATTAGAGGGGACGGTGGTACCTTAAGACTCCCAAGTACTCCTAAAACAATTTTTATGCCATCAGTGAATGTAACAATGGAATCTGTGCTGGAGTCTTATGGTGGGAAAAATGTAATTGGGGTTTTAATGACAGGCATGGGGGACGATGGAGCTGATGCCATGGTAAAGATACGACGTGCTGGAGGTTTTACCATCGCTGAGGATGAATCTACTGCAGTGGTTTTCGGTATGCCAAGGGAAGCAATAGAAAGAGGCGGTGCAGAAATAGTACTACCCTCTTATAAGATAGCAGATGCAATAATAAAAGCGGTGAAAAGAGCTTAGGTTACAAGATTTTTATTTATTGTAGGGGGGTTCTAATGAAGTATAAATATAAGATTCTGATAGTTGATAAAGAGGAAGAAGAGTTATCTACACTTAAGAAACGATTGGAGCAAGAAGGCTATAAAGTTGAAACTACTAAAAGCGCTATTGATGCTTTTAAAAAAATTAAAGGTGACAAGTACCACATTGTACTAATAGATATTGAAATGCCAGAAATGGATGGGCTTGGGCTCTTAAGAGAAATAAAAAAATATGATTCAATGACTCAGATTATAATGATGACACAACATTCAACTATGGATAAAATACTAGGCTCCTTAGAATATGGAGCTAATGATTATATATATAAACCTTTTGAAAGTGAGGAGTATGTGATGAATATCATTGATCATTCAGTGCAAAAACTAGAAAGGTGGAGAGAGGCTATAATACAAATTGTTAAATAATTTTAGGGGGTGAGTTTAGTGGATGACATGATGCAGTTATATATGGAAGAAACGGAAGATATGCTCCAAAGGGCAGAAGAATGCATCATAAGACTTGAAATGGAATACTCAGGCCTTGACGTTAATGAGTTATTCAGAATAGCACATACTATAAAGGGTTCTTCTCACATGGTAGGATATGAGGATATTGGGAACCTTATGCATAAAATTGAAGATATGCTGGATTGTGCAAGAAACGGCTCAATCCTCTTTGACAAGAGTATAGTATCTCTTTGTTTCGAAGGTTTGGATACCGTTAAAAAGATGCTGTTATATAAAAATGAGCAGGGGTCTAAGGAAATTATGGAGAGTCTTGAAAATTCTGCAACCAGAATTAAAGAAATGGTTGAAGTATTTATAAGAGTTAATAAAAAGGAAGTGGAAAAGACTGTTATAGAGAAGCCTGAGCTTGGAATTATTTCTTTTCACTTAAGTAAAGAGTCTAAGGGGGAAAATAAGTATTATATAACCTTCTTTTTTGAAGAGGATGCACCTATGGTATCCCCTGTAATACTAATGATATTAAATTGTGTGGGCGATATTGGAACTCTTGTATATTCAAGTGTTGGTGACGATTATTTTTCAGAAGGCTCCTGTAATAATGATATAAAAGCTTTTGAAATTATTATAACCACAGATATTGATGAGGCTGAATTATATACACATTTTACCTTGTTTTATATCGAAAAAATAAATATAGTGGATTTAAGCAGAAGTAAGGTGGAGCAAAAGGATTATAGCTTTATTGATGATGACTGTACCTTGTACCTGATTATTCTAAAGGCATTTATGAAACTACATAAAATAGCATTCAATCTGTCTAAGGAATTTAAAACAGATAAAGAAGATGTTGACATAATGACGTCTTTACACAGCCGAGCTGTTGATGCCTTTGGTGATATGAAAAATAAAAATATGATTAGCGAGTGTATAGCGCATTTCAATGAATTATATAGCAATATCATTAGGATATATGAGGGAGAAGTGGAGGCGGATGAAAAACTTTGCTACTCTATCCAAGCTCAAATAATAAATGAAATGGAAGTGCTCTATAATAAAATAAAAGGCAAATATATTGTAAATATTTTCAAATTAGAAGGAGACAACTTTATCAGTAGACTTAAGGAGTTTATTGAAAAGTTGAACAAGTCTGCAACTTTAGTACTTCTTATAGATTTAAGCAAGCTGTCAATATTGCATGAAAATGAAGTTAAGGATTTCATAGAGATAAAAAAACACCTAGAATCCCAAGACATAGAGGTAGGTATTATAGCAGAGGGTCCTAATGTTAGACGTATAATTAATATCTTTGATTCTATAAAATCCATTGAGGAATTTAATGTATTCGTGTCGGAGCGCCATGCAATTTCAGAAGTTTTTCAGTCTGAGAAATTTTTCAATAGAATTAGTGAAAAGGTAAAGGAGGTGAAGCATGAATAATGATTTAAATCTATTTAATGAAAAAGAAATGAAGGCACTTATAGAAGGACTTTTAGTAGAAAAGGAAAGGTACCGTCAGGAGAAGCTTGCACAAAAAATCGGCAGTATGAAACATGAACGAAGTGCTGAGCTTGCTTCTGACCTGCTCTATTCAAAGGATGCGTACATAAGGAATATTGCTATTGAGATATTAATAACACTTTCAGAGAAGTCATTACCGATTTTAAAAGTAAAACTTTTAGATAAGGACAGAAATATACGAAAATTCGCATTAGATGCTTTAAAATATATAAAGGGAAGACAAAGCGCTGAGATTGCTTTGGAAGCTCTTGAGGATGAGGATGAGAATGTTGTGGAAGCAGTTTTGGAAGTTATTGCTGAGCATCAATATAAAGAGGCTGAGAACAAACTTTGTGAAATCCTAAAAAAGACAAGTAGTGTGTGGATTATTAATGCACTTTTAAGGACCGTTGGAAGTCTGGATTTAAAACATTTATTGGAGTGTATGGAGGAGAAAATTTTTTCTGTGAATGCAACTGATATAGAAAAAAATATTTTAGTGAATACCTACATTAGGACCCTTGGGAGTTTAGGTTCATACCGTGATATTGACTCTATCATAAATAAATACACAAGAGATTTTGTGATAGATGATTCAAATCTGATTTTTGCATTAAGCAGTCTGATATCAAAAATTGAAGTGTCCAAGCTTCCTGAAGTACCTGTTAAGAAACTTGAATTAATTTTAAGAGAGCACTTAGACTATCATAATTCAGAACAAATACTTGTCTTTGTTGCTGCCTTAGTAAAACTACAGTTGAATTTTTTTCTTGATGATATGGAAGAAATCTATAATTTTAATAAGGGTGAAGAATTCTTCAAAGAGAACATTTATGAGCTTATTCAAGAACTTCAGAATATCCCTAAAGATTTTGTGTATAAGATATTAGGATGCAAAGATACGGAATTAGTACTGATGGGCCTTAAGCTAATTCATAAAAAACAGATACAGGGATTTAATAAATTAGTAGAGGAATTATGCAATTCCAGAGACAGAGACATATCCATATTAGCTATTTCTATTATTACAGATATTCATTCATATAAAAATACATTATTGCTTGAAGAGTTGTCTGACTTCTATGAAGAAGCCGCTGTAGCATCAGTTGAAAATATAGATACTACAGACAACCTCGATATTGAGGGCATTCTTTTAAAATTGGAGAATAAAAGTCCAAAGGTCAGGAAAGCAGTAGCCCAAAAGCTTGTTTCAATTTCTTATGATGTAAATATTAAATTGCTCCAGGAAATAGTGAAGCGAAACACCGGGGAAGAAGGTATTGAGGCTTTGGAAGTTTTATTTAGAATTGATGCTAGTATGGGCTGGAATTTTATAAACTCTAGAATGGATGACATGAATGAAATTGTTAGGGCCGGTTTGGTAGACATTGTTAAGTGGTCTGAAGATGATGGGTTTTACGATTTTATGACTACAATGATTAATGACCCATATCCATTGGTTAGAAAAAGGGCTATAAAAGTCTTGAATAGTAGAATTAATGATAGGAGTCTTAACCTATTGAAAAAACTCTATGAGGATGAAAGTGATACTGTAAACAAGATGGAAATTATCTCTAATTTGTACAGATTTAATAATGATACTGTGTTAAATATTATAAAGGATGCCGCCTATAGCCTCGATACCCTCACAAGAATAGCAGCCGTTAAAGCATTGAGTTTTATGAAAAGCAGAGAGGCAATTAGTGTACTGGAAAGAATGCTAAGTGACAAGGTTGAAGAAGTCATTGAAGCTGCCACTCAAGCTTTGTGTAAAAATGAGGTGGTGGAATGATATTATCAGATGAACTATTTGATAAGTTTATAAAATTGATTTACAAAAGAACAGGATTACATTACGAATATAATAAAAAGTATTTTGTGCAAAAGAGGATTGAGAAGCGTGCCGAATTACTGGAAATGGTAGATTTAAATGAGTATTTTATGATATTAAAATTTACAAATGACTCCTCTGAGTTTTATAAACTAATCAACGATCTTACTGTAAACGAAACTTACTTTTTTCGTGATTTTCCTCAATTGCGTAATTTTGCAGAGGATGTATTGCCTATAGTTACAAAAGAAAAAGAAAACAGCAAAAAAATTAAAATATGGTGCGCAGCCTGCGCTACAGGAGAAGAACCTTATACCTTGTTCATTATTCTTCAAGAAATGCTTGAGAGGTCAGAGGAATGGGAAATTCAGATACTTGCTTCCGACATAAACACTGAAGTGCTACAAAGTGCAAAAATGGGGATTTATGAAAGTAGAGCTATAAAGGATGTTCCTCCTGAGTACCTGGAGAAATACTTCACAAGGCGAAATGACAAGTACCTTGTTAATCTGAATGTGAGAAAATCAGTAACTTTTAAACGAATTAATCTGATGGATGAATATGAGATGAATAATATTAACGGTTGTGATTTTATATTTTGTCGTAACTGTTTAATATACTTTGATGACGAGTCAAGAAAAAATGTTTTAGCTAGCTTTTATGAGTCCTTGAATCCCGGTGGCTTTATGTTCCTTGGACACTCAGAATCTGTGGGGCGGATTTCTTCTGCCTACAAGGTTAAAAGAATAGGGGACACCATAACGTATTCAAGGCCTAAATGAGAGGAGGAGAAGTTCAGTGAAAAACCCTAAAAAGAAAATACTGGTGGTGGACGATTCGGAAATGGTAAGAAATTTCCACAGCTATATAATAAAAATGTTTGGTTATGAGGTGGAAACTGCGGAAAATGGGATTGTAGCCCTTGAAAAGCTTCTTAGTGATGAATATCAACTACTAGTAACAGATATAAACATGCCCAAAATGGATGGATACGAACTTATAAAAAATGTACAGGAACATGGTATTGCTATTAAAGTTATTATAATCTCCACTGAGGATGAGTATGAATCAAAACTCATGGGAACGGAACAAGATAATAGAATACAAATGGTAAAACCTACGGATCCTGAAAAATTAGTAAGAACTATCAAAATGCTTCTTCAAGGCTAAGGGGTGAATATTATGTGCAGTAGAATCTATATAGAAGATATCCATATGTTAAAAATGTTTATTGATGATTGGGTGAAATATCTTGATGGACTTGAGAAAGAAATACTGAAACTGGAACTTCACTCAAAAGATAGCCAAATACTCAATAATATTTTTGAATGCGTCCACAGTATAAAGAGCGGTTCTTCCTTCGTAGGGCTTAGGAGCATTACAAGGTTAAGTTATGAGGTTGAAATTACACTTGATGCTATAAAAGATTTAAAAGTGACTGTAAACACTGGGCTTATTGATAGTATACTTTTGTATGTAGACTTTTTATCTGCTTATATAAAAAAGCTGTTTGAGGTACTAAAAAAGCGAGATTTTAGGTCTGAAAATGGTGTGATGTATCTGGAACTTAAATATGAGCAGAGGGAAGAGGATATACTTGAAATTTTAAAGCTAGCCTTTGTAAATTGCGAAGTGAAAAGCGATGAATACATTAATACTGGGGAACAACAACCATTGGAGAATGAGATAAGCTTAGATATTTTAGAATCAGAGGAATTTAAGGAAGGACTAGCTTATGGAATCAAAGAGCAGTTTCTCATTGAAAGCACAGAAAATATTGAGAGAATGGAAAATGATTTATTAATAAGACTTGATACCACTAGCAATGACAGGGAGGCCATCAATGAAATATTCAGAGCTGTCCACAGTATCAAAGGTGGAATAGGAATATACCTTGCAGTTACGAATCCACAGAGTAGTCTTTATGCGGGTCTAAAGAAATTTTCCAAAGTTGTACATACTTTTGAAAGCCTGCTAGCTTTGGTAAGGGATAAGGAATGTAAGTTTGAAAAAAATCTGGTTGATTTAAGTTTTATTATGATGGATTATTTAAAGTCTTTTATGAGTTCTGTTGATTCAGAAGAATTTAATGCAGTGTATGATAAGGGAATCATTGAAAAAATCAAAGAACAGATATCAAATGTTGAAAAACTATCTACCCCCTTAGGAAAAAGTGCTGTGGCAATAATCGGGCAAGATGCAGGTAAGACTGAGGATATAAAGTCAAATGGTAGCGTACCGCAAAGCATTCGGGTTAATGAAGATAAGCTTGATAAAATGATGAATACTATTTCAGAGCTTATAATTGCGAAAAATTCCTTTATGCATATATCTGAAAAATTGAATCTGGAGTATGATCTACCAGAAATGTCCAAGGAAGTAAAGCAGGTAGGAGCATATGTTAATAGAATCTCTGATGAACTTCAGAATGCAATTATGTCTATAAGAATGGTAGAAATTAAAACAGTGTTTCAAAAAATGCCCAGAGTTATAAGGGATATTGCTCAGAGTACTGGTAAAAGGATGGAATTATACATGGAGGGTGAGAGCACAGAAATTGATAAAACAATTATCGAGCAGATCAGCGATCCATTAGTACATTTAATAAGAAATTCTGCAGATCACGGCATTGAGGATCCAAATGAGCGTCTATTTAAAGGTAAGCCAGAAACTGGAAGCATTATACTTAGGGCTTATAATAAGAACAAAAATGTGTTAATTGAAATAGAAGATGACGGAAAAGGAATAGATTCAGAGAATGTAAAACAAAAGGCGATTGATAAAGGCCTAATCACTGAAAAAGAAGCTGAAGTGATGAATAAAGATCAATTGATAAACCTTATTTTCCTCCCAGGCTTCAGTATGGCAAAAAAGATTACGGAAGTATCTGGTCGTGGGGTTGGAATGGATATAGTAAAAAGTAATATATCTAAAATCAATGGAAAGGTTACAATTGAAAGTGAAGTGGATAAAGGAACAAAGATGATTATTCGATTACCACTTACACTGGCAGTCTCACGAGGTTTGATTGTGGAAGTAGAACGCGAAACCTACATTTTTCCTTTGGAGTATATAGTTGAAACCGTAAAAATTAGTAGAAATAGCATTCATGAATTTAATGGGAAGTTTTTTACCTATTTAAGGGGAGAGGCAATTGGAATTGAATGGCTCAGCAAGCTTTTTCTAACGGGGGAGAGGAATACTGAAAATGAAGAAGTAAATGCTATAATTTTATCTAATGGCACTGTAAATTATGCAATCGCCGTGGATAAGCTTAAAAATGAACAGGAGTTTGTAGTAAAGACATTAGAGGGGCATCTAGCTTCTATTCCAGGCATTTCCGGTTCAACCTTACTTGGAAATGGGCAAGTGGTCTTAATTGTAAATCCTGTTGATATATTGAAATTTGTGGAAAATTAAAAATTTACTGCCTTTAAAAGGAGGTTCAGTGGAATGGATGAAAAACTTCAGAAATACGCCGTATTAAATAATAAAGGAGGTGTGGGCAAAAGCACTATTGCAGTGCATATTGCACATGGCCTCGCTATAAGGGGAAAAAGAGTATTGCTCATAGATATGGATGGACAAAATGACGCCAGTCTTTTTCTTGGATTTACTTCAGATGATTATAAAAAGAGTTTATATGATATTATAGTTAAACATGATAACATAACTCTTCGCGAATGTATATTGAGTGCAAGGGAAAATTTGGATTTACTCCCTTCAAAATATATTAATCGAATCAATGAAGAACTTTATAAAGAACCTGATATAAGCTCATTTTTAAAGGATAAACTTATGGACCTAGAAAAGCTTAGCTATAATTATGTGATTGTGGATTGCGGACCACAGCGAAGTAAAATTAATGATGCGGTTTTACATTTTGTTGATGGTATTATTGTGCCGGTTCAGGTAGAAGCTGCTGCTGTAAGAGCCATCGGAAATATTTATGAGTACCTTTCAGACTTGAACTTAGACGAGCGTATGATTTCTATGGTAGTACCCAATATGTTTGATCAGAGAACCAGTGATGGAAAGGAAAATTTAGAGTTCATGAAGGAATTTTTTGAAGATACTGATGTATTAACAGCACCTATTTACAGAAGAATTAAAATTACAGAAAGTGGTAAGATGGGAAAAACAGTTTTTGAATGTGATGAAGAGTCCTCCAAGCAATTTCAGCATATAGTGGAAAGGCTGGTGGGTATACATGGCAGGAAAGGTTAGTAAAAATAGTTCTGATAATTTTGAAAAGATAAAAAAGGAAATGACTGCAAAAAAACAAAAGGCCAAGATACAAAAAAATCTGGTAAATATACAATTAGATATAGAAAAAGGAAGTCAAGAATATATTGATCCAAAGGTGCAACAGGGAAAGAAACAAACTATTATAGCTGTAAAGAAAATTGAAGTGATAGTTTTTAAGGTGGAAGAAGAAGAATTTGCATTAAATATATCCAATATAAAAGAAATAATTAGGATTCCAGAACTGATAAAGATTCCTAATGTACCAATGTATATAACTGGTTTATGTAGCCTAAGGGGCGATTTGCTACCTGTTATTGACTGCAGAAAATTGTTCGGTATTCCTCACAAGGAATTTGACGACAGCAGTAGAATTATTGTTACAGATATGCATGGTAACAAGGTAGGACTTTTATGTGATAAGGTTACTGAAGTAATAACTGTTGAGGGGTCAACTATTAAAGAACCACCAAGTAGCATTAAGGGAATTGATGGTGGAGTTATAAATTCTATTCTCATACTTAATAATGGGAAAAGGGTGGTGATGCTTGTTGATGCTGAGAAAATTACAAAAGCTTGCGATCTTAAGGAAATGACGAATGATGGACATACACCTTTGGAAAGTTTAAAAGTTTTACAAACCAAAGAGGATGAAGAAGACCAAATCATTATATTTAATATTGGCATAGGCGAGTATGGGGTAAGTATTAATCATGTAAAAGAAATAATCAGGTTGCCAGATATCATGAAGGTACCTAATACGCCAAGCTTCATTGAAGGAATGTTTTCTATCAGAAATAAGCTTCTAGCGGTGGTTAATCTAGGAAAACTTCTTGGTATGGATTGTAACCAGCCCGAGGAGTGCAGTCGTGTGGTAATTATAAACAATGGTAGCTTTTCCTTTGGAGTAATAGTTGATAAAGTATCACATGTAATGGTGGTTGCGAAGAAATTATTTAAAAAAAGTAGTGATATTGCCAGTAGTTCCTACGTTAAAGGAATTTATAACCTAAATAAGGGTAAAAGGCTGATAATGATGTTGGAACCTCTAAAACTAATTAGTTCAGAGGAAGTGAAAGGAATTTCGCAGGTTGATCACATGGAAACAGTAAATGATAAATCATTACATGTGGCTGAAGAAGACAATGATTTTGAGCATATAGTAGTTTTTAAACTAGGAGCGGAGGAGTATGGAATAGAAATTAATAATGTACAAGGGATCAACAGAATCAGTGAAATCTCTCATTTGCCCGGTGCTCCAGTTTTTATTACCGGCATGGTTAATTTACGAGGAGATATAATACCAATACTAAATCTTAGAAAATTGTTTGATATTCAAGATTTAGGTATATTTGGGGCATCCAAATTCTTAGTTGTAGAGTTCAAAAATAACAAAGTAGGTATTATAATAGATTCCACTTCTGAGGTATTAAGGTTTTCAAAAAGTTATTTGGAAGGGGCCAAAGGTGTATTTGATAAAAATGATAGTTATATAGATAAAATAGCAAAACTAGATGATGGAAAAAGAATTGTTTTAATTTTGAATCTTAAAGAAGTGTTAGGCTTTATGTAAAAAGGCGAGGCACAATGAGAAAGACTTATTAAATAAGCAACCAAGTCTTAGATTGAGGAGAAGCCGTTATGAGGATATTAATAGCTGAAGATGATGCAATAAGCAGAATTTTCTTGTTTAAATTTTTAAAAAGGTATGGGGAATGTGATATTGCTGTAGATGGGTTTCGGGTACAGCCGACATACGTGTATATGTCGGCTGTACCCGGTCTTGCGTCGCGATATACATTGATATTGGAATAGCAACAAGTCCAAAGGAAATAACTGTTTTATGAGCTATAGCCATTAGTAACACCTCACTTTTATATCTAGTATAACCAAAACATAATCCCTTTATAAGCGGTAGGGGTTGATTATTGTACACTTTAAGATGTGAAATAAAAAAACTCTGAGATATTGCACCCAGAGTATACTGAACTTGGGTGTTTTTGCCTATCCCCCCGAAAAGGTAAGTTAGTGTGTTTTTATATCGGAGGATAGACTACAAGTAAGTATTTTTTTGACTACCCCTACTAGGGGTATGAAGAACATAGCTGCTAGCAACCGCAAACCGGAATCCTTATATTGGGAATTCGTTAATCACCTCATTATAAGCCTCTTGAGCTTCAGTAATTGATAATTTTGAATATATTTCAAGGGTTTTTCTGCTTTCGTGACCTGAATATGGTTGTATCAAAGCATCGTCTATGCCTTGTTTTTTTAGCCAGGTAAACAAGAAATGCCTTAATTTATGGGGAGATATCATTGTTTTTAAACCAGCTTGCACAGAATATTTTTCTAAGATTTTTCTTATGCCACGGTCTGTATATTTCTTTTTCCATGACGATTCAAATAAATAGGTGGCATTATTTTTCAGATTATTGTTACAATGTATACCAAGTACCTCTTTAAATCCCTCTGGGAAAGGAACCACACGATCCTTATTACCCTTACCTTGATTAATTTTTATCTGACAGTTTAATAAATCTATATCACTAATCTTTATGTTAACTAACTCACTGACTCTAACACCCGTATAAATCAAAACCTTGATAATTAGCATGTCCTGAAAATTTTTGGAATTCCATACTACTTTATAATAATTTTTTATTTCATCCTCTGTTGGCACATACGGTAATTTTCTTGCGTTTCGTGGAACCTAAATTTCTAATTCTTCTCTAAGATACTTGAATAAACTTTTCAAATAATTATAGTCAGGTCTTTCTTTACGAAGATATTTTGCAAGTTCCTTTGCTTTTTTTTTGAGAGCTGTTCTTTGTAATTTAGTAGACATTTTTTTTCACCCCCAAATGTATCCGTTTATCCATATCTAAGTTAAAATTACCATAGGGATTAACATGGCTATAAATTAATGGCGTTATAGCTCTAAAATCTTCTTTTTCCATACTATTAACCACTCTTTCTCAGATAAAATATCTTGAATCAATAATGTATTAACATATACCATACAGTTTTGTATTAAATGGAGAGCCAAAGCTGATATTTCCTGGTCTTCAATATTATTAGTTGAAAATTCACGACCTCTTGCGCAAAAAATAAAATTATTTGCACTATTCCAATTTTCAATAACATTTAATCCTTGGTTAATTTCTATTCGCATTTCTTCTGACATAACATATCTGCAAATAAATATAGTTTTTATTGCTCTTCCAAGCTCACTTAATGCCTGGTATGTGGGATGCTGAAGATTATTTTTAGTAAATTTTTTTAAAATAGATTCTGCATCAGCAGTACCAAGTCTTAATGCTGTTGCGTATTTTACCATTTGATCATATTGCTGTCTAATTAATTCCCAATTAATCGGTTTCTTTTTCATAACAAGTTCAATGTTCGAATAATCTTCATCACTTATTTCAGGTTTATACAGTTTTTGTTTGTTGATATTTTTGATACGAGGCATTAGCTTGAAACCAAGCAAACAACTGAACGCAAAGGCTACTTCACTTTGTCCATGTGTGTCAACATAGTTTTTTTCTATACTCATGTCAGTACAATGTCTAAGAACACCGTAAGTAGCAGAAGCAACCTCTGACGATGAACAAGATTTCACTTGAGAATATACACATAAAGACTTTTTCTCAACATGCCAGTAAATCATAATTCCTCGGCCATGATATCTGTTATGCCACTCTGCCCTTAAATTTTGGTCCCATGCTCCAAATTTTTTAGAATCTGATGCACAAGTTGTTGTCGCACTCCCCCAAATATTTTCACTGCGAATTTTCAAAGTAGCATTTACTACTTCAGCAATTGCAGCTCTTAAATTATCCTTGTTTATGAACTTTCTTTTTATGTACTCCAAATCCATATAGTTTTCATCTAAACCCTTTGAAGAAACAGCTTTTAGTCCCATATTTGTTCCCATTCCATAAAGAGAGACTAACAAACGTTTTCTTATAATTTCTCGGGTTAACCTTTCTTGAGTTGCGCTAGTTTTTAAATGTTTTGTGAAGTCAATTCTTAAGTCAGCTTCTTTAAAAACATCTAATAAATTCAAATCAGGCCAACGATTTGATATTTCACGTTTCAATTTCAAAAGATTTTTTGCCTCTGGTTGTTTTGGAGATGGCGAAATTTTTATTCTTCCATTTCCTATATCTAGGATTTTAACCTTTTCATTTTTAGGAATAGTCTTATTTAGCTTAGATAAAGAATCTTTCATAGATGATTTTATCTTTTCAATAAAGTCATTTACATCTAAAAGCTGATTTATTGCTAAGTAGTATTCCTCTTTTTTTATATCAAAGTCCTTTGGAAGATCCTCATCAGGGTTCCTGTATTTATCAGCGCCACTTATCCAAACCTCTCTGCAGCGAAGCTTATCCTTTAAAGCCTGCAAGGCACACAATTCATAGTTAGCTCTCTTAATTCTAAGTGCGTTATTTTTCCCCGATTTATCTTCTATCATATCTTTCCACATAGGTCTAACAACACCCTCAATGGGAACTATTTCATCCTTTGAATAATAACGTGATTTTGAATCTAAATACTTCTTTATAAGTTCTATTGCCTTTATTATAGGCTTATATTTATCATTATTTGAATTGAAATTCAACGCATTTATTATATCCGGCAAAATACGCCTATAATGCCTTTGATAGGAAGATCTCATGTTATTATAATTTTTCTTATTTAATATATCATCACTCTTATTTTCTAACTCATTAATTAAATCCTTTAATTTTTGCTCATCTGCTATTGGATATATTAGGTCGCACGTCTTAGCTTCTGGGATCTCTACAACAGCTTTAGCAATTTTTAAAAGTAATTTATTTTTATTCCTAGTATAATTTGTGCTCTCTGCAAGTTCCTTTTTTATTTTTCTATTTGCACTTGTGTCTAAATTATTCAATATTTTTATAAGTAAATCCACTAAATTATCCTTAATCTCCATTGATTTAAAATGAAAAAATATAGCTAATAGACCATTTCTCATGGCATCCGGATGCCTTTTAAATTCGCTGATATTTTCAGCTTTACTGCGTTTATAGTACTTTTTTAAATACTTAGGCGGTACCTCCTTGAAAATATCTTCTGGTATCATCATACCTTCAATAGTTTTTAATTTATTAGATTCATTAAAAACACTTTTAATATTTGCACCGTCAGGATCAATATTGAAATCATTAAACCATATTATTTGTTCCATGTTGTTATTTTGTGATTCAGTAGCAAGGAACAAGTCGAAATTTTTGATAGTTTCAACTGTCAACTTATTAAAAATACTTTCAAAGATATTATTTTCATATGTATTTATAGCTGAACTGACTATTCTTTCTATTCTTTCTGGTGTGGTTGGTTCTATTTTTAGTTCCTTGAATTGCTTATATACTTCATTTTTAACTAATTCATAATCATCATTTTTAGGGAGGACGTTACTCAAAATCCATATTTTAATCGTATTATAGTCCTGAACGGTACACTCTCTAAATAAGAAGAGCTCTCTAATTTGCTTTCTGTGATTAATTATTGACTTTCCATTCCAATCATAATCATTATAACAAGAGCTATCTACTCCAATTTGTTCAGAAATATAACAAATAAGTTCATTTGAAATTTCAAACTTGGAATATGGGAAACGTCCATTATTTTGAAAGAATTTATAAAGAACTGCAAAACCTATTTTTGTTTCTACTTTTCTATTATTATTTACAAAATCTATTTCTATCTCACTAAATTTAAAGCTCTGATCAATTTTATTATTAGATTCCATATATCACCTTTCGAAAGTTCCTATAATGTCAAGAGTAGGAACTTTTTCTGGTATTAGCATAGCATATAGCCCAAAAATACTCAATTAAACGCTTTAAATACACCTAAGTTCAAGTTCCAAAATAAGATTCGGAACTTTCATATATGGAAAATCAAAAATTTCCTATTGCTTCTGGTGACAGCTATGTTCTTCATACCCCTATTAGGAGATTATAGCAAATTTAGCTATTTTATGTCCAGATAATAACATTTAATACTTTTGGTGTTGAATTATACAAATTTATGTAGTATAGTAATAATTAAGGTATTACCTTATATTTCTAAAAAAATATTATAAACAAGGGAGTGAATTATTAATATGCATAAGAAAATAATTGCATTATGTTTAGTTTGTAGTGTATTTGGTAGCACTACTGCTTTTGCAACTACAAATACCAAGTCTACACTAAATAATAACAATTCAATTCAGGCTACTACTAGCACTATTGTACCACCAGCTGTAACTCAAGCTGTACCTCAAACGACACTTGAAACTGCACCTTCTGAATTAATTGGATTAGACAAATATATAACTAGAAATTCTAATGGAACATTAACATTAGATGTAAGTAAGGCTATTAAAAGCAGTTATCAAAGTAAAACTGTTAATGGGTTAGCAGCACATCTTGATGTTTTAAACAAACTTATTAAATCTGGTGAATTAGTAACTGATAATAATTTAAATATAAATATAACAAATAAAGCTACTACTAACAGTGATTTATCTGCTGTAACTATGGCGGCAGACGTAGGCGTTACAGTTACACATTATTTTTGGTGGGGATATAACAGATATTTAAGTAATAATACCGTTCATAAAGTAGTTGGTAACTTAAATGGGATAGGTGGTGTTGGAGGAACTTACGGGGCAGTATGCGGAATTATAGGTGTAGTAAGTCCAGTATCCCTTGTAGCAGAAATCTTAACAAGTGGCTATATACTATTACTTGCAAATAGAATAGATACTAATAATGTTGGTCGAGGTGTTTGTATTCACATGGCTAATGAGATGGTTTACACAGTTGTTTCACAATAACATTATAAAGGAGACATAATATGGGGAATATTTCATCTACTATAGGATTTATAGTTGTTATAATTCTTGCTATATTTGGGCAAAAACAACCAGCTAGCAAGTATAAAGGACTTCTAACTAAATTTTGTAATTGCTGTAATCATGGTTATTCTTGCTAGATATGTTCTTTTAACGTTAAATATATCTATATTTAGACTTTGTCTCATTGGGAAAAATAACAAATAATCCATAAAATACCGTAAATTCAGTTATGAATATTACGGTATTTTATGGATTATTTGTTTTTAGTAGTTGTAATGCTTAATTAGAATATTGTATATTATAACGCATTAATGATTTGAGTATATCATATACATAAGATAAGCAAATTGAATAATCACTATTAAAAAGAAACTGATAAGCATTGTAGTTTTCTTTTGTTTATCAATATTTTCTCCATTCTCAATAATTCGTCTATTTACAATGCCTACTATTGTTAGTAACAATATAAAGGCATATGCCCTTTCGCTTATTGCATACATAACCATAATGAAAGTAATTATATTTATAACAACTACCGATATTACTGGGTTTTTACATATCATTGACTTCATAATCTTTCCCCCCCACTAATTCATAATATTTTACAATGCCGACTTAAATCTATAGAAATTATAGCACATTTTGTATATATTTACATTATTATATTCCTACAATGGTAAATATATTCAAGTTTGAATTTTAAAAGCATTGCTTTTAATAGCCTCCAAATCCTCATTAGCTAATGATTTTTACAGATTGCATATAATTTTGATTTCGGTTGGTCAAGAAGATATTCTCTTCTGCTAAAACTTTTAACCCCATCTTCTTCGTCAAACTTGAAATATTTATTGCTTGTTGCTATCCGTATTTTTTCTGTTTGGGCTTTTAAAATGCCTATGTACCTTGTTGAAGGCTTTGGCAATACCAGTTCTTTTTTATTGATGTCGGCAACAGTATATTCCCTCTCTGTATTTACTATTAGGGGTAGTGCTCGCAAAACGCGGAAAATATACGTTAAGACAGTTATTACCAAAAATATGCTTTATCAAAAAATTCCGAGTTAGAACTAATACCTAATAGTTCTAACTCGAAAAAGAATATAACATCAGTGTAAAGCATTGATATATCTAGGGTTTAATCACTAAATGATAAAGCTCTTATTTTTTTGCTCAAAACGAGTTAGTTAAAGTATACTTATAGGGTGTTTTTGCCCATCCCCCCGAAAAGGTGGAATAGGCAAATTATCCAAGGAATTTTTAAAATATTATCAAAGTGATTCATATTCTTTAACTCTTCTATAAAAAGTATTATTTTTCATGTCAACAAGCTCCATAGCTTTTACAGCAGTTATATTCCCTTGCTTCCACTTCCTATAAACATCTTTAAAGTTTTCATCAATGGGTATTTTCTTTCTTCCAAATTTGATTCCTTTTTTCATAGCAATGCTAATGCCTTCCTTTTGTCTTTCTTTTATTCTTGTACGTTCATCCTCTGCCATATAACTTAATAGCTGCAGTATCAAATCAACAATTAAACTTTCTATACCTTTCATATCCTTATATTTTGTTGTATTAAGCAAAGGCATATCTAAAACAATTATATCAATTTCTTTATTTTTTATAAGCTCCTTCCACTCATCCAAAAGCATTTGCTTATTTCTTCCTAATCTATCAAGCGATTTGATGTATAAAATATCACCACTTCGAAGAATACGCTTCATTAACTGATATTCAGGTCTTTTAAAATCTTTACCACTGGCTTTTTCTATAAATATATATTCATCCTGTATTCCAAGTTCTTTAGCTGTAGCAACTTGTCTTTCTAAAGATTGGTCTTTACTACTTACCCTTGCATAAAAAAAACTTCTCATCCTATATAGCTCCTTATTAAACTTTATATGAAAATCATAATAATACTTCAATAAGTATACAATCTATTTGAAGTGTTTCATATATAAAAATGTTGAAGTTTTGACATATAAAAAGTATAATAATATCACCATTTCAAAAAGTGTACTTTGTGAAATAGTCCTTATTCCGTATTTTGGATGGAATGGGCAAAAACAACCAAATTGAATTAAGTCCATTGCTACTGTTTTAAAAGCAATGGATGTATTAGGTGCTATTTTAGTACTGTGATTATTTTTGTGTTATAACATCAATGTTTATATTATAATAAATACAAATATTGATTAAGGGGAAGAGGTGGACTATGGCAATACGTGATGTATATCCAACAAAGTATTATAGCAAAGAAGGTTTTGTAGAGCATAAATTTGAAATCAATGAAGAGGACTTGCAAGAGATTATAGAGGATTATTTGATGCGAAATTCTGAACTTGATTTTGATGAAGTCGAAGTCGTCAATAACCGCCCAATGAATATATGGCTTTATGCTAAATGTAGAAAATATATTGATCCAGATAATCCAGAAGAAGATGAAGCACTACATGAGGCCGAAGTAGAAATAGATGGTGACTATGACGGGAATCCTACATAATATTCATACCAGGATGTTTTGCTTATTCAGCCTTTTCGGGGGGATGGGCAAAAACACCCAATTTATACAGTGATAATCATGCTTCAACACCTAACTCATCTGTAAATGTTATTATTGGTCTTTTGATTTTAAAAGAGATATTCCAACTTTCTATGGAGATGTTGTTTGTATTAATTCTTCAATAACCATTTAAAGAAAAAAAATTAGCTATAAAATTATTAAATCTCATAGCTTGAAAAGATAGTTGTTAGAATTAGTAACAAGGTTTAATAGTTTGGAGTATATTGGATAACTCTTCATTAATTCTTCATACACGCTAGTTTTAGTTGGTAAAAGATACTGAGGATAAAGATTGTTGCTTTTAGGTTTAATCACATTTACTAAATGCAAAAGTAGTATACAATATTACATTTAATATCATAAACTTAATTATATAGAAGAATACAACGATACTTTTGCTTAAATTATATTTACATATTATAGTAAGGAATTATTACAATATATAAAGATAAATTATGATTCATTGTATATGATTATTAATCCCCAAGAATCCATATTAACGTATATATGAAATTTTTTCTTTTTCTAACGCATCTTTAAGCCATCTTGGATGCATTGGCAAAAGATTTTTTGGTAAACAATTAAAATCAAAGTAATCTACATCTAATGTTTCTTCACTATTTTTAATTAAATTACCTCCAACAACTTCACATTCGAAACAAGTGGTAATAAAATGACTCACTTCACCGTTGGGATATGGAAAAACTTGTGAAACTGGGTCAGAATAAACTCCTATTAATCGGTTAACTTTAACTATTAGACCAGTTTCCTCACAAATTTCTCTGATTATTGCATCTTCTACGCTTTCTCCAGGTTCAACGTGCCCCGAGGGAATACCCCACATCCCATTATCTACACGTCTCATTAAAAGAACTTGCTCCGACTTATCAAATACAATGCCTGCCACCCCTGCTTTAACACCGTCACTTGGCCATAAAAAAGAAGGCGAAATCCATTTTTTTATGCTTACATTACTATCAAATAAATTCTTTAAGTTTTGAATCGTGGCATCTGGATTACGGAAATCTCTGACTGATGGAAATTTATTTGTCTTTTCATCTGATACTAAAATAGCTGGTATTCCTACCTGATGTGCTCCTAAAACATCCGTATATGGATTGTCTCCAACCATTACTATTCTAGATGACATTTTTAAATTTTCAATGGTTTTATTAAACATGTATGGATAAGGCTTTCCTATAATTATAGGTCTCTTTTCTGTTGCTACTCGAATCGCCTCTACAATTGTTCCAACTGCTGGTAAGGGTCCCTCGGCACTTGGAAAGGTTCTATCAGTGTTTGTCCCAACAAATTTTGCACCATTATTAATTAATCTCACTGCTTTCTTAATATCACGAACGGGTACAGCCGACATACATGTAAAAATGAGCCACATCATGGATAATAGTTCCATGATGTGGCTTTAAAGGTGTTTTATTTGAAAATTAACGATATATTTCACAAAGTATACCCTAATGACACTATTAAAATATGTTTCATTGGGGTTATAAAAAGAATATATGAAATGTTTCAAATACAAATAGACTTGGTGCAACACCTATAAAACAATACATAGCCACATATTGGATATTAATTCCATCATGTGGCTCATTTTTACTCGTATGTCGGCTGTACCCGCTAATAGCTCCATTTGTTTGCTATGATCAATTCTAATGCTTAGTAGTTCATCACTGCTCTCTTTGCTATCTTTTTGTACTACAAGTAAATCTTCGTAAACTTTTTGTAATTCTTCTTTTTGTTCTATAATACTACTTTCTTTATCTGATAACATGTTTTTATATTTATTCTTTAGTTCTTCAAGCTCTATGTCTTTATTTTTTATCAAATTGTTGCTACCATCTGCAATACTTATAAAAGAATTTAATATTGCTTCCAAATTACTTTGTATAATGGGTAGTTTTGCCTATCCCGCCAAAAAGGTATATTAGGTGCAAAAGATATTATTAATACGGATTTTAGGTGTTTTGAAAGTTACACAATATACTTGTGTAACTTTCACTTTCCTTAGTTACCAACGATTTTTTGTATTCTGATATAGAATATCAATTTGAATGTTACTTATTATTAATATTTGATTATATTATGTAACATATTACTTTTAAGTACCAAAGGATGCTGTTATAGCCTCATATTAACATACTAACTTACCTTTTCGGGGGGATAGGCAAAAACACCCAAATTAGATGCTCTTCCAAACGGAGCAATAATAATAGAAGAGTATATGAGAACTAGTGCTGAGGGAGTATATACAGCAGGAGCGTGTTGTGTGGTAGCTATAACTCAGCAAAGGATAAGAGCTATATACCACTAGCAACAAATGCAGTTAGAATGGTAACCCTTGTAAGAACCTTGCAAACTTATATTTGTGGTGTCCACATGAACCCCTTCAACCTTTACATTATGAATTCTATGTAAGTATATATATTCGACATAATTTAATAAATTTATTGTAAATGTAATTCATTAAAAGTGTTTTTATATAGTCGGAAGAGGAATTATATACTTGCTCATAAGTCTCTAAACAATATATAATTGACATTTAGAATGATATATATTACAATAAGCAATATAAGGAGGTTTTGTGATTGAAAAATAAACGTATGAAAATCGCTCGTGTAGAGTGCGATTTGTCACAGGAACAACTTGCGGAAAAGGTAGGAGTCACAAGACAGACAATTAGTATGATAGAAACAGGAAATTATAATCCATCACTTAATCTTACCATTACCATATGCAATGTATTAAATAAAACATTAAATGATTTATTTTGGGGGGAATGAAAATGACAAACAATAACATTAAAGAAGATGAAAGAGTTGTGGAGCTACAACGAAAAATAGGTAGCGATACATATCAATTAGTATCTATTTTTTTATTAGCTTCTATAGTGTATAAGCAATTTATATTAATTACACCTTTTAGCAGTTATATGACAGAGCTTATTGCGTTTTTAGGTGGTTCAGCCTATGTTGTTTTTAAAAATATCATGATAGGTAATGACATTAATGCTTATTGTGTTATTGGTACAAAAAATCCTACAATAATAAAATACCTATTCTCCAGTTTAATTTCGAGTCTAACCATTACAACACTTTTAGTAATAAATGATTATACAAGATATCAGCAAAATAAAGAAAGAATATTCATTATTTTTTTGTGTATGTTTTCTTATTGGTTTTTGAGCCATTGGGGATTGAATCGACTTTCAAAAAAACGTGTGGATAAAATTGCTAAACAATATGAAGATAAATAAAAAGGTGCTAATTTACATGGCAGTTGGCGTGTAAATTAGCACCTTTTATCTAAACATAAGACCTTTAAATATTCCGTTTTTCAAATACTAAATAACCTACAAGCAGAATATTATAGAATATATAGCCGATAAACCTAACGGAAATGCAAGTGTTGTACCTTCAATAGTCTCTCCCACAGCAACAAAGCTAGCAAACCCAAGTTTATTGTAATCAAGCCTATAAGTACTTACATTTTGCGTAGTAACTTTGAATTTACAAGTTGCTTTTTATACTATATTTTATAACTATTCAATATCGAACTAATATTCTTTAAGCTGATAAAACACGAACTTCATTAAAAAAACAATGAAAATTATTGATATATATAATCTCATTATTAATAGTATAATCTACCAATAGGTTGTTTCGTAGCCATAAGATTAGTTAAAGGTGGTGGATTAGATTAATAATAATAAATCAAAATTAATAATGTCATTATTTTTAGTAATAGGGGTAGCTTCAGCAAAAATGATATTTCGTACGTTAAGGAACTATAATTACATAAATTCAATTATTTTACTTTTAAATTCATAGAGTTAATTATTTTTATAAATTTTAAGTTTTAAATTCTTATGTACGAATGTAATCTTTTATATAAAATCTTACATTCATTTTTTTATATCCAAATTACGGTAATAATAGTATAATTAAATAAAATTTTTGTTGCGTAGTGGTAATAGAATGTGGTGCGACAAGAAGTCGCTAATTAGTAGTGTTTCGTGAGAAACTGCGTTAGTTACTAAACGTATCCTCGCTCGAAACTGCATTCCGAGTAATTGGTTTGTAGGTTGCATGAGAGTTAATTACCTAAGGTCATTGCTTTGCGCAGAAGCAATGTTGGGTTAGGGGAAAAATGGAAAGTATAAACGAAAGTTGAACCTTTGTAATCTTCGTCATTTACGATAAGTGTACTGCGGAATAACAAGCTTAATATGGATAGGAAAGATTGTATCGCATTCCAATCATGCAGTAACCCATATATCCATCGGAGTATAGAGGGATGCTTCCCCATTTGAATCTACTAATAGTGGAACTTGATAAGCCCTTTGTGTTCCTCGTTAGAGGTAGGGCAATCGAAAGAAAGCTACAATACCAGGGGGTAAGGGATAGTGGAGAAAGCGAATGCCAGTAGGATGAAAGTTCAGGGTAAAAAAAATAACCCGCTGGATAGAGTTTTATAACTCACTCGAAAGAGGGCAGACTTCTACGTGGTCATCAACATGAAAGAAAACGTAAAGAAGAATCTTTTTAAGGAGAGACATGTTATGAAAACTATTAATAAATTTAATACCTCGGCTGTTTCTCCACATATAGAGAGTTGGTCATTAATAAACTGGAAGAAAATATATGAATATGTGAAGAAACTTCGCCAACGGATTTTTCGTGCCGAACAGTTGGGACAGAAAAGAAAAGTAAGAAAACTTCAAAGACTAATGATTAGAACTAATGCTAATTTGCTGCTTTCAATAAAAAGAGTTACACAAATTAATAAAGGTAAAAAAACAGCTGGTGTTGACGGTCAAATTGCAATCACTTCAAGTGATAGATTGAAATTGTATAATCTTCTCAAGAAATATAGCATTAAACATATTAGACCAAAGCCAGTAAAGAGAGTATACATACCTAAGAAAAATGGTAAAATGCGACCTTTAGGAATACCAGTTATAAAAGATAGGATTTATCAAAACATAGTTAAAAATGCTCTTGAGCCACAATGGGAAGCGAAATTTGAACCTTCCTCATATGGATTCAGACCTAAGCGAAGAACCCAAGATGCCATTGTCAACCTATTCACTAAGCTATCATCAAGAAGTACAAGACAGTGGGTATTTGAGGGCGATTTCAAGGGTTGCTTTGATAATCTCAATCATCAATACATTATAGATTGTTTAACGGGGTTTCCTGCTATAAAAACTATATACAAATGGTTGAAAGCAGGATATGTTGATAATAATTCATTCAATTATACACATTCAGGAACCACGCAAGGGGGGCTTGTCTCACCTTTATTAGCTAATATAGCCTTGCATGGTATGGAAGAAGAAATTGGTGTAAGATACCACATCGATGGTGGGAATCATACATTAGCCAGGAACTCGGTTGGAGTAGTAAAATATGCTGATGACTTTGTAATTTTATGTAAAACAGAGGAAGATGCTATAAATATGTATCAAAAACTTAAACCATACCTTAATAAAAGAGGGCTAACACTTGCAGATGATAAAACTAAAGTAACACATATTAGTGAAGGCTTCGATTTTCTTGGATTCAATCTAAGACAGTATAAGACTAACAATGGTATGCATTTATTAATAAAACCATCAAACACAAGTGTAAAAAAAGCCAGGGAAACAATAAAGAATGTGTTCATACAATTTAGAGGAAGACCAGTTGGTGATTTAATAAAAAAATTGAACCCTATAATAAGAGGGGTAGGAAAATATTGGTCAAGCCAAGTTGCAAAGAAAACATTTGGAAAACTCGACAGTTATATATGGATTAAGACAAGAAAGCATCTGAAAAGCTTACACCCCCAAAAACCATTTAAATGGATTTACAAAAACTATTTCAAGTCAGATTATACAGGAGTTAGTAAAGATAAATGGATACTAACAGACCCTCATGATAGAAATACCCAGTTATTTAAAATGAGCTGGATACCAATAGTGAGGCATGCTGTAGTTAAATATAGGAATAGTCCTGATGATGGAAGTTTAAAAGAGTATTTTGAAAAAAGAGATAAGAAAGATTTTATAAATGATAATGTTTCGAGCAGAAGAAAGTTAGCAAAACTCAGTAACTACAAATGTAGAGTATGTAAACAATCATTAGTGGGAGAAGAATCTTTAAATATTAATCAAATTGTACCTCGTAAATTAGGCGGTGATGAAAGATATGACAACTTAGAATTGTTACATAAAAGTTGTCAGCGATACCACCGAACACTACTTGAAAAATATGGAGGAGGAAGAGATTTACCAAAAATCGCCACGTACTTCAAAAATAATCAAGTAGAACCTAATAGCAAAGAAGGATACCAAATGATTAAGAAGGCTTTTAAGAAGTTTAAATACCAACTTGTTTGAGGTAAAAAGAAGGCTTGAGCCGGATGTGTGGAAACATACAAGTCCGGTTCTTAGGGTGGAAAGGAGCCGTAAGGCTCCCTACCTACCCGACAACCATCAGTATTTTTAAATATGAATGGTGTAGAAAAGGTTAAATATTTAATTGAAATTGGATATAAGCAAGCTTGGCTTAGAATAAGAGTATTAATACTCTGCTTGCATAAATAGGTTATATGCGTTAGAAGGCGCAATACAGGGAATCCGATGGTATAATCTTTCAAAAGAAATAAAGAATGAGTTGAAAAAGTTTTATATATAGTACTTTTAAATAATTTATGGTGAGGATGAGATTATATGGATACAAATTTGAATAAAATTAAAAACGAAATAGTAGCATTCTTATTAGCTACCTTTTCAATTACATTTAGTATGGGTATATTAATGTTTTTTGTATACAAACATATTGATGCCAGTGGTGTTCAAGCATTTGCATCAGTACAGATGCTTTATCCCGCATTAGCTGCCATTGGGGTAAAAATTTATTATGATAAAGATAATATTCCCAAGGGATTAATGAGCTTCTTTAAGCTCTATATTATTTACAGTATTTTATCTATCCTTATATTGATTGTTGGAGTTTTTGCTTTTCCAGCTCATGTATCTAATGTTATAGTGATACTCGTAACTATAGTTAGTATATTTGCTTTCTTTATGATAAAGATTAATAAAGATAATTGTTTTGAAAAAATTAGTATGGTTTTTGGAAAGAACTTTAAGAATGTTATATTATTGGGTTTATTGTATATTGGACTTAGATTAATTATAGTTATATTTAGTGGACTTACTTATAGTAATTTATCTGAAATACTAAAAAAAACTATGCATACAGTCCCTTTACTTATTATTATTGTGCCAATTGGTGTTTTGTCCTCCTTTATATTATTCTTTGGAGAAGAACTGGGATGGAGGGAATACTTACAGCCAAAACTTCAAGTTTTATTCGGTGAAAAACTTGGTGTTATTATATTAGGATTTATATGGGGGATATGGCATTTACCACTTTGTTTTATGCTATACAGTCCATCCACCCCTATTTATTGTGTAATATCTCATATTGGCTATTGTATTTTGATTAGTATTTTCTTTGGATTTGTCTATATGAAAACTAGAAACCTTTGGTCAGTTATAATTATTCATTTAATTAATAACAGTATTTTTATTGATGCCAGTAGTGCCTATGGTAAACCAATTTCACTAAAGGACTTAATACTAAGTTTAATCTTTTGCACTATTGTATTCCTACCATTTCTATTTACTAAAGAGTATAAGGGTAAGATATCTAGAGAATAATTAAAAAAATTTGTAAATGTTTAATTTGTAATATCTTTAAGCAAAGCTATTGAATATTAATAATCTACTTCAATATATTGTTTTAAATAAGTTAGTTCGCATGTTTCTTATATGTCGAAGTAACCCCATATCTTGATATGGGGTTACTTGTGTTAAGTTTATATTAGCAATGTGAATGTAACATAAGTGTAATTGAGTTACATTCACTTTGGGTGTATTGCTCATTCCTTAAAAATTTTGTTTTGAATGTATTATAATAAGTTGATTTTTTACTTTGAATGTATTATAACAGTCTTAATTATAATATTAAGGAGTGTTAGAGCATGAAGCTAGTTCAGCCAATTAGAGATAGGGAAAAGCTTGAAGAAATGAAAATAGATTTGTTGAGAACAGGATATAAAAACTATTTAATGTTTATTATAGGAATTAATACAGGTCTTAGGATCGGTGATATATTAGAACTTAAAGTTAAAGATTTAAAAAATAAAACACACATTAAAATAATAGAGCAAAAAACAAATAAAATAAGAAGATTTCTCATAAATTCATTATTAAAAATAGAAATAGATAAATATATTAGACTAATGTCGGAAGAAGATTATTTATTCCAAAGTAGAAAAGGTGAAAATCATCCCATTGGTAGAGTCCAGGCATATCGAATACTTAATAGTGTAGCGAAGCATATTGGACTTGCAGAGATAGGGACTCACACCTAAGAAAGACCTTTGGCTATTGGCACTACAAACAATATAAAGATGTTGCGCTACTTCAAGAAATATTCAATCATTCCTCACCTAGTGTTACTTTAAGATATATTGGTATTAATGAGGATATAAAAGATAAGAGCATAGAGAATTTTTATTTATAAGACAAAACATTTTTTAATTAAAAAATGTTTTGACGTACGTTAAAATGTACAGTAGAATATATATATAAAGAGGTGATTAATTATGAGAACTGTTCCGATTACTAATGCTAGGAAAGATATATTCAATATAATAGAACAAACTATTGCAAATTCAGAACCTGTACAGATAACTAGTAAGAAAGGTGATGTTGTAATGGTAAGCCTGGAAGATTGGTCATCAATTCAAGAAACTTTATACCTTTTAGGAATACCCGGCATGAGGGAAAGTATTTTAGATGGAGCTAATGAGCCTCTTGAAGAGTGTAAGTCTTTGGAGGATATAGGATGGGATATATAATAGTTTTCACCAAACAAGCTCAAAAGGATGCTAAAAAATTAGAATCCTGTAGTTTAGATAAAAAAGCAAAAGATCTGTTAAAGATAATAAAAGAAAATCCTTATCAAACTCCACCACCATATGAAAAACTTATAGGCGATTTAAAAGGCTTCTATTCTCGAAGGATTAATATAAAGCATAGATTAATTTATGATGTTTATGAAAAAGAAAATATAATTAAGATTTTAAGAATGTGGACACATTATCAATAATATGTGTTGATGATTTCTGTATTGGGAAGGAATCATTTTTTAATTATTTTTGAGAAGTGGCGCCAATATATAGGTGTATTTTTATAAGTACTAAAAATTAAATTTTTCTGTATAATACAAATGTATTCATGATATATATACTACTTGTACCCCATTAAGGAAAAAGAATTTAACGGGAACTTGGCCATGATGGGGTAAGGCAACATAGCCATCAAGCTAAGAGAACCCCATGAAAATAAATTCCCCCATTTGTAAAAATGTTATTATTAAAGAGACAATAAAAAGACATCATGGGGGAATTATAAATGACACAAGGAAAAAAAATAAAATTGGATGGAGATATAAAACTTTTTGCAGATGAACTTAAACTCTGTTTTTCAAAAGAAGAGATTGAAGAAGTCGCGAGAGAAACAGGTTTTGTGAAAAGAAAAAGTAAAACTCGCGCATGGGAATACGTTTGCTTATGCTGCTTTATGGATGTAGATGTAGCCAGTAATACACTTGTCACCTTATGCACAAAACTTAGTGAAAAAACAGGCATATTTGTGTCCAATCAGGCATTAGACCAACGTTTAAATGAAAGATGTGTAAAGTTTTTGAAGAAGATTTTCGAAAAATTATTACACCAAACAATCACAAATAATACGCGTATACCAAGTAAATGGGATAAATATTTCAAACGAATAAGAATACTTGATTCTACTGCTTTTCAAGTACCAGAAAGCTATAAAGGTATTTATCCCGGATCTGGTGGATGCTCTCAAGCTTCAGGTGTAAAAATACAACTAGAATATGAATTGAAATCTGGAAATCTTCTTAATATGCAAGTAGAAGCTGGCTCCGGAAGTGACAATACTTTTGGAAGCAAAATAAGAGAGACTATCAAAGCTGGGGATCTTATTTTAAGAGACCTTGGATATTTCAGCTTTGAAGATTTTTTGGACATAGAAAAAAGAAAAGCATTTTATATATCGAGACTCAAGCCTAATATAGCAGTGTATATAGAAAGTAATGATATAGAGTATTACAAGAATGGTACTCCAAAAAAATCAAGCGTTTTTAAAAGAATCTATATTTCTGACATCATGAAACAAATGAATGATGGAGAACATTACGAACTTAAAGATGTCTATATAGGTCAAGGGAAAAAGCTAAAAACCAGGCTTATTTTATATAAACTAACAAATGAGCAATTGAAAAAAGGTCAGAAAAAAGTAAAAAGAATGCTAAAAAGAAAGGTATAGAAAAAAGCGGTAATACGATTGATTTATTAGGAATATCTATGTATATAACAAATATTGAGCAAGAAGTTTTAAGTGCAAAGCAAGTATATGAGTTTTATGAATTGCGTTGGCAAATTGAAATAATCTTTAAAACGTGGAAATCCATATTTCATATACATGCTGTAAAGCAAGTTAAAATAGAACGGTTTCAATGTCAGCTTTACGGAAAACTTATTCTGCTACTTTTAAGCTCTGCTGTAATGTTTAAAATGAGATCTTTGGCAATAAAGAATAAAGAACTTGAAGCCAGTGAAATGAAGGTTTCTGAGATAGTTCATGAATATATTGATAGACTATACTTTGATCTTATAAAGTTTCCTAGTAAAACTTTCAATAACTTAAAGTCAGTATTTAAAAATGTAGTTAAAAATGGCCTTAAATCTCATAAAAAGGACAAGAAAACTGTTTTTGATATTCTTGGAGTATGTTATAAACAGATTTCAACAAAGGTTAAATTTGCAGCATAAATCAAATTAATAAACTCATAAATTTCCCACTATATACGTGTTTTTTTTGGTGCGCCATAAAATTGGTCAAATACTAATATGCACTTACAATACCCCATTCACATTTACAAAAGGAAAATTAATGGCAAAATATTGTATTTGGTTATAACCCAATATTATTTAATATTGCTTAGCTTGATGGCTATGGGGTTGCGCCAACATTGTCGGATTAGTTGGCTCTAACCCTACTCCTAAATTATATTTTGGTAATCTAACGCAATAAGTATTCTACTAAATTCTTTAAAACACTTGATATATAACTGTTTTAAAAATTCTATGACAATAAAATATAAGTATTATGATTATATGTCATGATTATCCCACAAAAAGCTTGTAATTACTTCCAAGAGCAGTATTTATGATATAATAATACCAAAATGACCACTTTAGGAGGATTACTATGTTTTGCAAAAATAACACTCAACAAACTACATTTTTGGATCCTGTAGCCCAAATGCCTAAATATCTTCAAAATATTTTAAAGAATTGCTGGGCTCAGTCCTTTAGAGATTATGTTTTTCCTCAAATAAATGAGGAGCGTTTTTCTGTAATTTATAGTAGTAATCATGCATCAAGACCCAACACACCTATAAATATCATTATTGCTTTACTTATGATAAAAGAAATATTTCAACAGACTGATGAAGAACTTATTGGTTCTCTTCACTTTGATATAAGATACCAGTATGCCCTTTATACTACAGCCTATGATAAGCAGCCTGTTTCTATAAATACCTTAACAAATTTTAGAAATAGAGTTATTGAATATGAACAACTTACGGGCATTGATTTAATTAAACTTGAAGTAGAAGTGCTAGCCGCCTCTGCTGCAAAATATCTTTGCATTGATAACAAAAAAGTTAGAGTAGATTCTTTAATGGTTAGTTCTTCATGTAAAAAACTTAGCAGGCTTGAATTAGTTTATTCTGTTAACTATAGGGTCATTAAAGACCTTAATGAATATAATAACTCCCTTATTCCGGAGGAATGTTTAACCTACCTGGAGAAAGGTAATAAAAATGAAACTATATATAGAACTCAAGACTTAGAAGCTACTTCTAAGTTGTTAACTTTACTTAGGCATTCAGAAATGCTTTATGATACATGTTCAAAGTTAGATTCAATTATAACCAATAGCGAAAATTATCAGCTTTTAGTTAGAATGCTTCAAGACCAAACAACTATAGATGAAAATAATAAATTAACGCCTAAGGTTGGTAAAGAGATAACTTCAACAAGTCTCCAAAATCCTACGGATCCAGATGCTACATTTAGATTTAAGTATACTGGGAATATCGGTTATGTTGCAAATATTGTTGAAACTTTTAACGATGATACTAGCATTATAACTGATTATGACCTTAAGCCTAATATCTACAGCGATTCTAGATTTTCAGATGATGTTATAAAGGCTATTTCTGAAAAGAAAAAAGCTGATGAAAAGATTCAAATGATTACAGATGGTGCTTATTACGAGCAAGAAAAATCAAAAGAAGCACTCAAGCAAAATATTGAGTTAATACCAGGTGAGCTAGTTGGAAGAAAACCATCCACAGATAAACTAGATTACAGTAAATTTGCTGTGGATAAAGAAAAAAATATAATAATTAGTTGTCCTAACGGAGCTGAACCTGAAGAATCATATAACAAATCAAACGCCTATACAGCAAAGTTTAGCAAAGATATCTGTGAAAAATGTCCTCTTAAGAATAAATGCCCAATAAAATCACAAAAGAAATTTAATACTATCAGTGTTAGCGAGAAAAGACGTAACAATGACCTTCAAAGAGAAAAAATGTCTCAATCAGAATATATCGAAATTATTAATCAAAGAGCAGATGTTGAGGGTATACCCTCAGTACTAAGACGAAGATATAAAATTGACAATATGCCTATTCTGGGACTACTGCGCTCAAAATTATGGGTCGGATTTAAAATTGCAGCATATAACTTTAAAAAGCTGCTAGTTAACCTTCTCAAAAATACGGCTGACGCCCTAAATAAATTTTTTATTGCTATTTTTCTGGTATTTTACAATATATTCAAGTTAAACAAGCTAAAATTGGAATAGCCCAATATCCTAACGGATAAAACGCAAGTTTTTGTGGTCTAATCATGTCATAGAATATAAATTTTATCATATTTTATTAACAATGTTGCATTAAATGCCTCAAAAATGAAAGAACTTGAAGAATATAAAAGATACACTCTTGCTGTTGCATTTATTACCCAAAAATATGCTAACATTCTTGATGACATTGGCGAAATGTTTGTTAAATTAGTTAAGTCACGACAAAATAAAGCACGTGATAAACAAATTGAATACAAGCTGGCTCATTCAAAGACAGCTTGTAATTTAATAACCACTTTAAAAGATATTATGATTGCATATAAAACAGAAGGGAATAAAGAAGAGCGCTTTGACGCAATAGCTGAAGCTTTAAAGACACAGAATACATTAAATCCAGATGAAATTATAAATAAATGTGAAATTCATAATACATATGCTGGTGATAATTATTTTCCATTTGCATGGGACTGCATTAAAGGAAAGTGCAGAGTAACTCTTTTTAAAGTTTTGGATAATGTAGAGTTATATTCTACAACACAAGATAAAACAATGGAGGACGTAATAACTATTATACGTAAAAATAGAAAATTAGCTCGTTTAGAAAAAATACCGAAGGAAGAATTTAAGGATGTAGACTTATCGTGGATTTCAGAAAAATGGACAAAATTACGGGTACAGCCGACATATACTCGTTATCTATACTCAGTTATATGAAAGTGTCTTAAATAACTAGTTATCACGTTGTTGGTATGTAAACAATGTGTAATCCATAGTTAAAAAATATTTAAATAAATGGAATTAAATGATAATATTATATTGTAAAGAAAATTCTCTATAGTAAGATATTGTACACAAATCCAGGAGGCAGCAATGCCTTTTTTATTTTTCTTAAGATTGATGATAAATGACTTTTCATCACATATGTTGGTAGTTAGATTTAGCCTATCTTTAAATTTTTTGCTATTATGATTTAAAGAAATGTTATGATACTTCTTTTAAAATTATAATATTAACAAGTTAGGACAAGAAATTTTATTTATAAATGCTATTATATAATTACCGTACGGGGATCTAATGAGTTTAAATGAGGTGAATTAATGGAGTATATTAACTTAATACAAAAAACTATTGATTATATTGATGCGCATATTGAGGATAAATTATCTGTAGATACACTAGCCTCAATTGCAGGGTTTTCAACCTATCATTATTATAAAATATTTAGTAGTTTTGTCCATTTATCAGTAATGGATTATGTAACAAAACGAAAATTGCAATTTGCTTTACAAAATCTAACGAATGGAGCAAAGATAATTGATATAGCAATGGATTATGGCTTTGAAACTCATGCAGGTTTTAATAAAGCCGTTAAACGTGCTTTTGGATATCCACCAAGTCTATACAGAATTCATGCTCCAAAAGGATTACCACCAAAAATAAATTTAGTATATTTAAGAAATAATCAAACTGGAGGAATTATAATGGGACCTAAAATAATTGAAATGCCTAGCTTTAAGGTGGTTGGGTATGAATTTAAGAATAACCTTAAAAATGTATTACGTTCAAGTGATATCCCAGCATTCTGGGCTCAACGTGGTTTTGATGATAACAATTGTGAGGAAAAATTGTATCAACAGCTAACTCCACTAAAACATGGTGAGTATTGCATTTGTATTAATACCAATATGGATACTGATGACTTTTCATATCTAATGGGTGTTGGTGTTGATAACTTTGATAAAGCCATTGATGATATGTACAAATTAGAAATTCCTGCTGCTACCTATGCTATATTTACGACACCAGAAGTGCAAGAAGAAAACTTTATAGATTCCATAAATGGAACTTGGACCTATATACTTCAACAATGGTTTCCAAATTCACAATATGAAATTGACGAAAGTAAATTCGACTTTGAGCATTATGATGAGCATTGTCATTCTTGGGAATATGATAAAGTTTCAATGAAGATTTATATTCCAATAAAAAGCATATAAAATGTATGATACTATATAAAAATAAAGTTTTCTTGTGATATAGTATCTTGTATTTAACCAGACTAAATATTATATATAAATCACTTCTGCATTTTATTAAACATATATTTTGTGATTTGATTTATCTAGGCGCTTTTCGTAATCATTGAGGCTGGTTTTAAGGGAAGACTTTTGACTTACCTTAGTTAACAATTTTCCTTTTTTTTCGTAGAATCGGTCAACGATGCCAACTGTATTTTGATTAGCAAGTAAAATGGGGCTCTAGAGTATTTTATATCAAGAGCCCTATTTTTATCTATATGATAGAATTAATTACTATCATATATTTGTCCTCGAAGGTATGATAGTTCCACTTTAAGTTTCTTAATTTCTTTAAATTGATCTTGAATACGTTTATTTTTAGCTGCAATTAAAATATCCTTACTAGCATCTGTCATTTCTCTTTTAATTTGTTTTGGGGATGGTAAGCCTTCTTGTTGTTTACGTAAGGTGGATAGGTTATAATAAATTGTACGGTAAACATTCGGTCATGATATAATAGATAAAAAGGAGTGTGTAAAATATCATGGCAGGAAAAACAAAAAATTATACAGAGGAATTTAAAAAGCAAATAGTAGCTCTTAAGCAAAATGGTAAATCAACAGCAGATATAGCAAGAGAGTATCAAATAGCAAAGTCTACAATAATTAAGTGGTTAAATGATTAT
This sequence comes from Clostridium bowmanii, assembly GCF_018861315.1. Classification (GTDB taxonomy): domain Bacteria; phylum Bacillota; class Clostridia; order Clostridiales; family Clostridiaceae; genus Clostridium_AD; species Clostridium_AD bowmanii. The sequence goes on from NZ_JAHLDL010000005.1 coordinate 143,331, forward strand.
AGCGAATCTGGGTCTTTCAAGGCTAAAGATAATCGGACCATAGAAGAGAATGAACTACTACGTCTTCGTAAGGAAAATAAACAATTAATGATGGAAAATGATATTTTAAAGCAAGCAGCGCTGATAATGGGACGAAGATAGACCTGATTTTATCAAACAAGGAAAAGTACAGTATCAGCGCAATGTGTAGAACGTTAAGTATACCCAGAAGTCTAATTTATTATAAGAAAAAAGCTAGGGTATATAATACTCAGCTTGAAAACGAAGTTATATTAATATTTAGAGAAAGCAAAAATAATTATGGTTCAAGAAAGATAAAAATAGAGTTAAAAAAGCAAAATATAATAGCCTCAAGAAGAAAAATAAGGCAGGTTATGGATAAATACAGATTAGTTTCTAATTATACTGTAAAGCAGTATAAGGGGCATAAGGCTAGCTGTAATGAGGAAAAGATAGATAATATAGTAAATAGAGAATTTGATAATAGGAGCGATCTAGAAATAGTAGTAAGTGATCTTACATATGTTAATGTGTCAGGTAACTGGCATTATATATGTTTATTAATCAACCTTTTTAATAGAGAAATAGTGGGATATTCATCAGGTCCTAGAAAGGATGCTGAATTAGTTTATGAAGCATTTATGAGCACTAATATAAATTTAACTAAAATAAAAATATTCCACACCGACAGGGGTAATGAATTTAAAAATAAGATAATAGACGAAGTTTTAGAAGCCTTTAAGATAAAGCGTTCACTAAGCAAAAAAGGATGTCCTTATGATAATGCTGTTGCTGAGGCTAGTTATAAAATTATAAAAACAGAATTTGCATTTAACAGGATTTTTAAAAGCTTGGAAGAGCTAAAAAGGGATTTACGAAGTTATGTATTCTGGTATAACAATAAGCGTATTCAGAGTGCTTTAAATTATATGACACCAATAGAATATCCCCTAGCAAATATGACCGAATAAAATTTGTACAAGAAAGTGTTGACAATCCAAACTGTTTCTTTCGAATCTGAAGGTCGAGGGTTTATTTATGATTTTTTTAATGAAAAGAGAAGTCATGTGAAATTTTTTTCCTTTTTATGTATTTGTTTATTGAAAGGTAGAATAATAATAAAATGAAATATGTTGACTGTTGACGTATAAGCATGTGTAGATTAGAATTATTGTTGATTAAGGAAACTAAATTCATATGCACTATTTTATAGCATGTTAAGTATAAATATAGAAATATTAACGGGTTGAAATATGTGATGTAGGTTAAATACTAAAGTTGAGTTTTATGGTGGCAATGCCACCCATTTGCCACCGTTACATAAAATACAATCAGATACAATTAGTTAATATAAAAGCATGAAAATTATTATATATCTGATAGATGCCTTTAAATCTATGCTTTCAGGATAATGTAAAATATATTTAGATAAGATAAAATACGAGGTAGAAACATGTATAGGATGCGGATTGTGTGCGGCTGTATGTCCTGAAATTTTTGAAATGGATGATGATGGAAAGGCTGAAGCTTCTGAAAATGAAATAGAAGATAATTTAATGGAGAGTGCTAAAGATGCTGAAGAGCAGTGTCCAGTGAGTGCCATAATAGTGGAGTAAACAGTAAAATTATAAAGGGACTAAACTTTTAATTGAGTATAGTCCCTTTATTAATGAAAAATACACAAAACAAACATAATATTGACACCTTTTTGACATTTTTATTGGATATAATTTAGAAATAGAATCAATAAGAATAAATGAAGGAGGAAAGATTAAAGTGATAAATATATTTTCAAGAACAAAGATTCTTGCAGGATTAATAACAGGAGGTATACTTTTATCATCCGTTAGTAATGCTTTTGCAGCAACTGTGCAACCACTAAACATATATGGAAGGGCACTTTTAACAAATGAGCGCAAACTAGGTAATGTTAATATAAAACAGGGCTTAGATAAAAATTTTGTAAACCCTGTAGCTCCCAATACTATAACTGCAGACCAAGCAAATAAAATTAAAGCTATAATTAGTAAACCTCAAGATGGAAAGAAAATAAATCTAGAAAAGACTAAAACTATGGCTGAGCAAGATCCTAAAATACATAAGTATAGCAACAATATAAGTTATATAAATCCATTAACGAATCTTGTAGATAATGGAACAATAACACAAGTTCAAGCTGATAAAATTATAATGAAGCAAATATACTTATTACATGAGAAAATGTTAAAGAGTTACTAAAATATATCGCAAATTTCAATTATTAAATGGAAAGAGTAGAAACTCAAAAATCCTTAGCCTAAGCTAAGGATTTTTGACATTCATTGGTCGTGTAGGTGGCATTACTTATGACCTTTTTTTTTCTTATTATCATTTAAGCCACAGCAATCTAATTTTTTATCACCAAAACTTTCTTTATTGGCTTTTTCCATATCTTTTATAAAATTGTTATACCATTTTTTAAATATATTCATATATATACCTCCATTTAAATTAATTTTAAACAACACGATTTATTTGAAATATTTATTATCTAATAATTAAGTCTAGCATTAAGATATGAATATAATATAAAGATTATACAATAAAAATTAATTTAATAGGAAAATTATAATGATTTATGCTTAACCATAAAAAACTTACCTAATGCCAATAATTAAGGTAAGGTTTCTAACTATAACTTCAAGTTTTTATAATATGTAACTCGAATACATCAACTTAAACAGAGGAAGTTACCCTAGTAAATATTTCAATAGTGTTCTTCTTACAATTTATATTATATACGGATAATCTGTGTTTTTATTAAACTTAATAAATACTTTATAATTACAATTCATACTGCGAAACAGATTGCAGCTCTACATAGGGGGCACTTGCCATGTGGGCGGTACTACATCATAAATTGAATTAATATAAATTTTGTAGTATCATGGTAGTATAATATTTTTTATCGGTTGGACAAACTTAGGTTTGATTCCAAGAAATTTGTTTCTAGGGTGGGAAACTCTTATTTGAGGTTCCCACCCTATTATTTTTTTGATAAATTTATTTTAAAATATTAACATAAAAGACTGACACCAACTAATACGAGGAGGTAATCATATGACTGGTCAAGATATAATGATAATGTTTACAGTGGGGGTATTAATTTTAGGATTTGCTTACTTTACTTTTGTTTTTCCTAAAAAAATTGAAAAAGAAGAGAGAGAAAAAGAAGAGAGAGAAAAAGAAGAAAGACAAAAGAAAGCAAATAAAAAATAAGGATAAAAGATGGCTCCTGGGACATTCTATTAAGCAGAGGATACTACACATTAATAATACTGCAATTTTTATGGTAAGCCAAAATGGCTTCCCATAAATTATTTTTTGCAAAAAAATGTAGCTTAAACATTGAAGGATTTAGTCAATATGTTTTTTTTAAAGGAATTTTAATTAGTTTATAGAACTATAGTAAATATTATAACTGATTAAAAGGGATAACAAATGTATAATAATTACTTTTGGGGTGTGATACAATTGAAATATTTTTTGAAAAATTTTTTACTTATTTTAATTATAGTGGTTTCCATTGGAAGCATTGTATTTTCAAGCTCAAGTAGCGCTGTATCTTTAACTAGTGAAGAACAACAATGGCTAGCTAAAAATAAAAATAGAGTTTTAACTCTTGGCATAGACCCGTATTCTGGAAGTGAATATTTTAAATATAATGCTGCAGAAAAAGGATATTTAATTCCACTAATAAAAATTATTAATAAAGATTTAGGTATTAATATAAGACTTGAAGCATCAAAGACTTGGGGAGAGGTTTATTCTGGACTTCAAAATGGTAGTGTTGATATTCTTTTTGGAGCAAACAAAACTCCTGAAAGAGATAAACTCATGGTTTTCACTAAGCCTTTAAGCAAGTCTCCTTATGCACTTATAGCTAGAGAAGGCGGAGATATACATACCATAGGTGATATTGATAAAAGAGCAATAGGGTTTCTTAAAAATGATATTGTAATGGAACTATTGCCTCAACTTTATAAGAATATAAAGTATGCCCCAAAAACATATAATTCTGAAATAGACTTGATATCAGCATTAAAGAATAATGAAATTGATGCATTTATTACATCAGGCGGTGATGCAGTATATGATTATATTTATGAGTTTCCAGAATTAAAGTATGTTTTTAAGCTAGATAAAATAAGCTCTGATAGAACACTTTCTACAAGAAAAGTGGACAAGATTCTGGCTTCAATATTAGATAAAGAGGTTAATGAATTATTGGTTAGGAGCCTGCCTAAATTGATGATGGAAAGCGGAATTGAGTATAACATAAAAATTATGAAACTTACACAAAGTGAAACGGACTGGCTTAAGAATAATGGCACAGCAACTATTGGTATTACAAAGGATTACCTTCCCTTTGATTATTACAAAGATGGTATTTATGGAGGCATAAGTGGAGAAATTACAAAAGATATATCGGCTAAAACTGGTATAAAATTTAATTATGTTTATGATGATTTTGATATACTTGAGCAAAAGCTTGTGAAAGGTGAAATAAATGTTTTAAATATTGCTAGAACTGATGATAGACTAAAACATATAATATACCCAAGGCCTTACAGCACTGAAAGAGATATAATTATGGGCAAAATTGGAATAAAAGATGCTAGTGATGTTTTTGGACTTGAAGGAAAAAAAGTTGCTGTTATAAAAGGTTTTTGGCACAATGAATATCTTAGGAAAAACCTTACAAGTGTAAACATTATAGAGACTAACAATATTCAGGAATCACTAAAGCTACTTCAAGAAGGAAAAGTTGAATATATTATAGAAAATCCAAGTGTACTTCGTTTTTATATTGAAAATATGCAGTTATATGATATTGTTCAAAAGGGAACAACAAGTACAGATTCATACTTATATTATGGAATTTCAAAAAATACTCCTGAACTTGCAAGTATAATTGATAAGGTTATCCCTCTTATGGATATGGATGAATTATTCAATGCGGGCTATGCTGAAGTACCTCATGAAACAAGTAATCAGAAATACAAATACCTTATTTTTGCAATTCTAGGTCTAGCTGCTTTGATATTTCTGATAATATTGTTTGTAATTAAATTATTTAAAGATTTGATAAGTGAAAAGACTAAGACATCTTTGCTTAGGGAAAAGGAACATCTTTTATATACGGATGCATTAACAAATGTTTACAATAGAAATTATTATAATGATAAAGTAAAGGACAAGCTAGACACTTGTAAATATCCTCAGACAATAATTGTTTCTGACGTGAATAATTTAAAAACGGTTAACGACAAATATGGTCATATTATTGGTGATGAATTGTTAAAATGTTTTGCTGATACACTGAGACAAGCTTTTTCTGAATGTAACCTTATTTTAAGAATGGGTGGTGATGAATTCCTTTTAATATTGGAGAGCATAAATGAAGAGGAAGTAGATAGGTACATATTAAAGGTTAAAAGGATTATTTCAGAAAAAAGCTTAATAGTTAATATAAATAAAAGCATTAAAATATCTGCAGCATTTGGATATGCTATAAGACATTGTTCTGAAGAAAATATTGATACCATAATTGCTCTTGCTGATAAAAGAATGTATGAAGATAAAAAGAAAATTAAAAACGAAAAATAAAAGAAGAATGTATGATGAAAAAAAGTGCCTAAATAGGCACTTTTTTTGATGCTAAATAAATTCCATTTTATCAAAAGTTACACAAAACAAATAAAAATGTGGTTGGATTTGTGCTTTTGGAACCTATAATGATTTACTTCATTTATTGTCCAAAAATGTATTCAAGATAAATTTTAAAGTAAACGAAAAAGTAGATGCTGCTCTAAAATACGTAAAATATTTAGTCCTGCTATTACTTATAGTTGTTGTATGGACCATGGGATTACCCCTCTATAAAGTTGAGAGTGTATGTGGTGGAGATTGCATTAATTGTTTAAAGTGTATTGAAACATGTCCTAGGAGTAATACTAAGGTAAATGTTCTTGGTGAAAATATAACTCCTGAACTAGCTAGTTCTGTAGCCATAGCTGCTATGGTAGGACTTTATGCTATTAATAATGTAGGGGGGATCTGTATTAGCTAAAAGTGCATTAAGCGCATCAACTAGTACGACTGTAAGTACTAGTACAAATAGCACTTCTCAAAAATATACGGATGGAACCTATACAGGAACTGGCACTGGGTTTAGAAGAGGTACAACTGAAATTTCAGTTACAGTAGAAAATAATAAAATCACTAATGTTGAAACAGTATCAAATCAGGATACCCCAAGATTTTACGATGTGGCAGAAAGTACTATAATTTCTGAAATAATCTCAGCTCAATCAACTTCTGTAGAAACTGTTTCTGGTGCTACTTACAGTAGTGAAGGAATTATCAGTGCAGCTCAGGATGCGTTAAGCCAAGCTAAAGCATAGATTAATTTAAGTTACCTTTATCACTAATGTTATTAGTATCTAAATTGGGATCAGTAACATTTTCTATTCCTGAAACATTTGTATTGTTTTGAGGGTCTGTTATCTTATCAACATCACTCTTTAAAATATCTCCAGTAGGAGATGGTGTTGTACCACTTATTGATTTTTGAAAATTATCATCTGGAGTTGTAATAACTGGACTATCTGCAACTTGATTAATATCACTTAATGTCTTTTGTTTAGGTACAATAGTTGTGTTGGCAATGTATATATTTACCATGCTCTTGGAATAAACTACAGCCGGAGAATAATCCTCGATTTGATTAGTTTTTAAATTTAATTCAATTAAGTTATCTAATCCTTTTAAAGGGTCTATGTTACTCATTTGATTAGTAGATAAATCTAAACTAGTCAAGTTCGTTAAACCTTTTAAGGAATCTATATTACTCATCTGATTAGTAGCTAAATCTAAATTGATCAAGTTAGTTAAACCTTTTAAAGATTCTATGTTGCTGATTTGATTAGTGGCTAAATCTAGATTAGTTAAGTTGGTAAGTCCTTTTAAGGGCTCTATGTTAATCATTTTATTTGTAGCTAAATATAAATTAGTTAACTTAGTTAGATTTTTTAATGATTCTATGTTACTCATTTGATTAGCAGTTAGATTCAAATGAGTCAAGTTAGTCAAACATTTTAAAGGTTCAATGTCACTCATCTGATTAGTAGCTAAATCCAGATTAGTCAAGTTAGTCAAATTTTTCAAAGGGTCTATGTTACTTATTTGGTTAGTGGCTAAATTCAAATTAGTCAAGTTAGTTAAATGCTTTAAAGGACTTATGTTGATAATATGATTATTACCTAAATTTAACGAGGACAAATTAGTTAAATGCTCTATACCTGAAAGATTCGCAATATGTTTGCCCTCAGCATTTTGAAGCTTTGTTATCTTATCAACATCATCCTTTAAAATATCTCCAGTAGGGCATTGTATTTCATCTCTTATTGTTTGTTCTAAATTCTTATCTGGAAATGTAATAACTGTACTCTCCGTAACCTGGACGCTTATTGAGGTTTGTTCAGTAGCGCTATTTGAAAACACAATTTGTGCAGAACTACAACCAACAATACTAATACTAAATAAAAAAATAGTAATGCTATTTATAAACTTAAATTTAATATGTATTTCATTTATCATATTCATGATCCTCCAGTTATAGTAATATATTCACATTTAACGTTGTTAGTGTATATTAAGCCCATAAGCAATTACGAATAAACATCTGAGAGCTCTACTTTTATACTTTCATCTCCACTTTTAACTTTGCTATTATATTGATCATTTTCTTCAATTACCTTGGCTGAAGGAAGTGAAACGATAAAATTGCTTCCTTTTCCAAATTCACTTTCAGCACATATACTACCGCCATGTAATTCTACGATGGATTTAACTAAACTTAAGCCAATCCCCGTACCTTCTGCATTTCTTGATAGTGATTTGTCTACCTGTTTAAATCTATCAAATATCATATCTAAGTTCTTTTTTTCAATTCCAATTCCATTGTCTTTAACTGATATTTCAACAAATTCATTTTTATCCACAACGTCTACAAATATTCCATCACCAACTTTTGAAAACTTTATTGCATTTGATATAAGATTTAATAATATTCTCTGTATCATTTCGGGGTCACAAGCAATAATTTTTTCTTCTGTATCTGTATCAAAAATAATATGTAAGCCTTTGCTGTCGGTAAAATCAGTTACAGACATCACTATGTCTTCTACAACTTCCACTATATTGTTATTTGACAAGTTTAATTTAAAAAATCCTGCTTGAATTTTTGATGAATCAACTATATTATTTATAAGTTTTGATAACCTATAAGAATTTAGTTTCATTGAGTCAAGATATTTAATTATTGTGTCTTTTCGCTGGTCTAATGAACCATTATTGCAATACATTTGGAAGAGTTGTATTGCTGAAAAAATCACATTTAATGGTGTTTTAAGTTCATGTGAGATGTTTGCAGTAAATTCTTCGTGGGATATTAGTAATTTTTGTAATTCTTTGTTCATTTCATTTTTTTTCTTAACTTCTTCGTAAGTATAATTCCATATATACCTAATAAAGAGAAGATTACATACAATAAGTATAAAGCCTAAGAAGGCCAATAGGCACCGTTGAATTATTTGAGTATTTGCAACATTGTTACGAGAAATATTTACCTCTAAATTAATTTTGTTTATCAGTATATTATCAGTGGCCCTAAATTGGTCGACTAAATTTTTACCTTTATTTAAGTTAGATTTTGCCTGAGCTGAGTTTCCATTATCAACTAAGGATATTTGATTTTTAAAAAATGCTTCGATGGATTTCATCTGAGCATTAAGTTGATTAGCAGTTTCCATTCCTACTGACGTATGTTTCAAATTATCAAGAGAATTATAATAGCCTTGTAATTGATTGTGTCCTAAATAATAGGGCTCTAAAAAACTTTTATCTTCTGAAATGATATAAGCCCTTATACCTGTTTCTTGGTTAATTAATGATGTTAGAATTTCCGTTGAAAATGTTTTTGCTGGAAGTATTTTTTTTATAATAAAATCAGATTCCATACATACCTTATTCATACTATAAATACTAAATAATATTATAACTAGTGATAAACAAGCAATAGAAAAATACCCCAATACCATAGTTCGTCTACTTTTATTTTTACACATAATAATTATCCTCGATTCTCAAATAAACTTCTATTACAATTTGATTCTATTTTAAATTTAATAGAATTATCTCTTTTAACATAATAACACAATATATTACATAATACTACAATATGTTACAATTCATTATAATAAAAAGAATTCATTTATAAATAACTTAACGGTGAGGTTTTCTAATTGCTTTAAAAATCAGTATTTTGGCTTATAGCTATTGCCTATTGATAACTTTATATCTATTAGTATTTTGAATTTTTAATGATAAATAAAATGTGGTATATTTAAACTTAATGTAATAAATTAAAATATAATTTAATATATATGGAAGGAAAATTATGGATAAAAAGAAAATTGTAGAAGGATGTTAAAGCCCATCATATTACAATTGAAGGAATATATAAATGAAACAGATAAATTCGAAGTTCTTGGTGTTATTGGGATTGATGGAAGTCCGAGCTGTGGTGTGAACATTACATGTTGTGGTGAATGGGGAGGGGAGTTTTCAGGACTAGATGACATTAATGAAGTAATAGATAGGGTACATATTAAAAGTGAAAAAGGTGTTTTTATGGAAGTATTAGAAGAGCTGATGAAGGAAAATGAAATACATTTACCTATGTTAGGGTTAAAGGGTGCATTGGAGAAAATAGTATAAAAGGAACCTGACCATACCCCCTAAAGAGCAGGTGTGACAGGTTCCTTTAAGATTAAAATTATATGAAAATTATTGTTACTTAGACCACCAATCCCATTTTGTGAATGAGTATGGAACAAATCCCATAGGATCAATCTTATTGAAGTACATATTTTCGCCAGGTTCTAATGTATTTGTACTAACCATATATTGAGAACCTATCATTCTTACTACTTCAAGTTCTGCCCATGGATCATGTGGAGAATCTATCATAACTACAGAAGAGGTAGCTAATTTATCTTCTGTTATATCAGCGACTGCTAATTTTTGTTTTATCAAAGTAGGACTTAATAAGAAACCACAACCATCTGCTGATTTTGCATAGGTTATATTATACATAAATTCACTTATGGCTTCATTAAGTTCGGAAACTTTACCATCTTCATTTAATTTTCCTAACACATCAGCATTAACTGTGAAAAATTCTATTCCATTACGACTAATTTTTCCTACTGCTTTTCCATCTTTTACTTCGAAATCTATGTTCGCCATTTTTTTTGGAAGTCCACAAACTTCTCTTCCCATTGACATTGCCATTCCATCAGTAATTGGCATAGATAAACAGTATCTACCTACTGCACCGTCTAATTCTGCAAGTATAAACAACCCAGCTTCTTTGTATGCAGGAGCAAAGCTTGTTTTAGGATAATTTGCTACAAAAGTTGAAACTAATGGTTTGTTCTTTACTGGTTTCAATGGAGCTGGAAGTAATTTCGCTATAATTTCTGGTTTTGTTTCCCAAACTGTGTTTAATGTTTCTGCTCCGAAAAATATTGTCTGATTTCCCTGTAATGACTTTATTTGATCCATTGTCTTTGTAAAACTATACATAATATAAGCCCCCTCAATTAATTAGTTTTATTTTTATATAATTCTATATCTTACTAAAGCACATATGCTTTTTCAAATCCATTTAAAACTGCATCTACGACTCTACCTGGTTTACAAACATCTCCTAATAGTTCAACAATACCATAATTGTCTTCTATTTCTTTTACTATTTCATTATTGGATTTAACACCTAAAGATAATACTACTGCATCAGCTTTTAATGTAGTCAATTTTTGATCTTTAGTATTTTCAATATCTATTTCGCCATCTTTAATATTTATAAGTTTGCTACAAGGCAGAAGTGACACTCCAGCTTTTGCAAGTCTCATACTTATATCTATTACATTAGGTAGATATCCGGAAGGTCCAATTTTATCTGCCATCTCAATTACAGTTACTTTATTTCCCTTAGAAGTTAATAGCTCAGCTATTTCAAGACCTGTCATTCCTGAACCAGCAATTACTATATTCTTATTTTCTAATACAGCCTTGCTTTCTAAAATATCAGTTGATGTATATACAAAGCTTTGGTCTATTCCTGGAATATTTGGAACTATAGAATTTGATCCTGCTGCAATAAATACTGCATATGGTTGAATTTTATTAATTTTTTCTAAAGTTGCCTTTTCATTTAATCTTACCTCAACATTTAACTTCTTAATTGTTGATTTTTGGTATTCAAGGAACCAATCCAATTTCTCTTTTAGTGGAGGTTTAGTAGCAAGATATACATTTCCACCTAAATATTCTTTTTCTTCAAATATTATAGGAACAAATTGTTTTAATGCTAAAACCCTTGCAGCTTCCATTCCGGCAGGACCACCACCAACAATTACAACTTTTCTACCTTCTCCGGTCTTTGGAAAATCAGGATATTCTAATTCTCTTCCCACTCTTGGGTTAACTGCACATTTTATGTTTTCGCATTTCATAACACTTTCTATACAGTTAAGACATGATATACAAGGTCTAATATCGTCTTCTCTACCTTGTTTTGCTTTAATGCCCCATTCTGGATCTGCCAATTGTGCTCTACCTAGTGCAACAAAATCCAAATTATCCTCGTTTAATATAGTTTCTGCCATATCAGGTTTTCTAATGACATCACAAGCGATTACAGGGATTTTAACTGCGGCTTTTATAGCTTTAGCTAAATGTCTTTTCCAGCCTTGAGGATATGAAATTGGTTCTATTATTGTAGTAACCGATTCATATGTTCCAGAGCTTACATTAATAACATCTATACCTATTTTTTCTAAATAAATTGCTTCTTGAATTGCCTCTTCTAAAGTTATGCCATCTTTAACAAATTCATTTCCATCAATTCTTACTGATATTGGGAATTTAGGACCACATTTTGCACGTATACCCATGATTATCTCAGTTATAAATCTCATTCTTTTTTCAAAACTGCCACCATATTTATCTTCTCTATGATTTGATTGTGGGCTCAAAAACTGTGCAACAAGATATCCATGAGCAGCATGAATTTCTACTCCATCTATACCAGCCATTTGTGCAAAAACAGCACCCTTTACAAATTTTACAACTAGTCCTTCAATTTCAGTTATTGTCATCTCTCTAGGCATTTCGCCAATAGCTGATGACATTATAGGACTTGGTCCAGCTATTTGACGACCATCAATCATCATAGCGTGATTTTCTCTACCTGGATGATGTAATTGCAAAAATATTTTTGTGTTATGTTTATGCATTCTACTAGAAAGATTTTCCAGTCTTGGAATTTGTTTTAGGCTCATTGAACACAATTGATTGGGCATTCCTGCTCCAGTTTCATCATCTATTCTAGTGATTTCAGTGATTATGAGTCCACATCCACCTTTTGCTCTTTCTTCATAATAAGCAATGATTTCATTAGATGCTTCCCCAGTATAGGAAGCCAAATTCGTTCCCATTGCAGGCATTACTATTCTATTTTTTATTTCTAAGCTACCTATTTTACCCTTGCTGAAAAGCTTTTCATATTTCATTGTATATAACCCTCCCGTACATTTTTGCTGGTCTTCTAGATTAATTGAATTATAACATTGTAGAAAATGGCTTACTATGGGAGAAAATCCAAAAACTAATATAATCATTGTGCGTTATGCACTATAACATAAATTATTGATGAAATTATATGCGATAAATAAAAATAATCTCTGAAAAATCAGAGATTATAAAGAGATTTATTTATTTTTTTGCAATGTGTGAATTAGTAAGTTTTTTATAAAAATTTATTGCTTTACAAGCATAATATAGTTTAAAGCTATTATCATTTTCATCTAAATCTAGTCCTATAAGGTCTACAATTTTCTGTAATCTATACCTTAAAGTATTACGATGTATAAACAATTCATCTGATGATTTTGTCATATTATGATTATTTTTCAAATATATATATAATGTTTTGTACAATTCAGAACTATTTATTTTATCAAACTTTTTTAGTATATAAATTGAATTGTTATAAAAATCTTCCTTTAATACATTGTTTTTAATCATGTAAATAAAATTATAAGGCTCAATATCTTCATGCTTATAAATACATTCTTCTTCGCCAAGGATATTTCCTATTTCCAATGACCTTATTGCTTGATGATAGTATATGCTACAATCTTCTATTGAAGAAAACTCGCTACTGATTCCCATTTTTAAATTATTTTCTATTAAAAAATTTTTAACTAGTTGAGTTTTATTTTCTTTTTCTACAAATTCTTCCCTGTCATCTATTATCACAATAGCGCCATTATAATAAATTGAATTGCTCATTGGAAAAAGACTTAACAGTGTAGGACTCAAATACCTGGAATATACAGATTGTTTAAGTTCAAAATTAGATATATCAAGCACTAACACAAAAATATGCTTACTAAATATTAAGGTGCAATTTTTCAATCTTTCTTGGATTAGTGATCTGTTTTTTATATTGTTTTCTAATAAATCATATAAGATTTCCTCACTTAGAACATTTTTTGTATTCTTATAAAATTGCTTCTTTCCTAATTCTTTTGATATTATTTCGCTTATTAATATCAGATAATTATAGTCATCAGGATCAGTTTGTTTTTCACATTCAAGTAACAAAATATTTCCTATAGTTTTATCGTTCACTTGTATTTTGAATGCGATTTTTTTGATAGGACTTAGGGGGCAGGTGACAACAAAGGGACGTTTTGTTTTTCTTCCTTTTTTTAGAGTTTCTAATTTTGTTAATTCAGCAATAAATTCATAAGAGCAATACCCTTTTTTTACATTATCCATCCACAATAAATCAGTAATATTTTCTATTGGAGAACTAGCTAATACCTTGAAACTGAGGTCAATAACAATTAGGGGGTTTCCAATTAATTTTGAAGCGATATTTATTATTTTACATAGGCCTTCACCTGAAAGAAAAGCCTCTAGTAAGGATATTTTAAATTGATTATATTTTATGTCTCTACGAAAAAAAGCTCTTACTTCATTAAAAATTTCTAATATATTTTCATTTGGGTTTATCTCGATTATTTTCAAGTTATTGTTAATGTATTTTTCTAATATTGTACAATCATCATTTATCAAAATAAAGCATGCATTAGCTAATTTGTCCATATTTACCTTGAAATTTGAAGTGCAACCAACATATATATAATCTTGTAAATAAAGTGTTGTTTCATCAGTAATTAACTCTGTATCAACAAAACTGTTTTGCGGTTCAATATTAAAGTAAACTTCTTTAGTTTTTTTTAAAAGATATTCACGTAAGCCATTAAAATTTATACTCATAATCCACCTCGATTCTATTATAGTGCATTTCGCACAACTAAGACAATAGCTTTTGGATTATTTAATATAGTAACAGATTTTTCAGCATGATACACTATGTTATATTAATAATAGATTAAAAGTGGGGGTAATAAATTATGAAAAATGTAAACGTTCTATCAAATATTAAGGGAAAAGTGGCTATAGTTACTGGTTCAGCAACTGGAATTGGTCAAGCAATCGCAGTAGGCCTAGCAGAAGCGGGGGTAGATATTGCCGGCACATATTCAAGTACATCATATGAGGAAACCAAAGCTCTTGTTGAAGCAGCGGGACAAAAGTTTTTTCCAATACATGCCAATGTAGGAAAAGCAGAAGAAGTAGGTACAATTATACCTGAAGCTTTAAAAGAATATGGAAAATTTGATATATTAATAAATGGCGCAGGAGTAGAATCACATAATCCTGTTGGGGATACTTATAGTGAAGAAGAATATCAACGTTGCTTGCAAATAAATTTAAATCAGGTGGTTGCACTTACTGCAGAAGCAGGAAAATACTTTATTAAAGCCGGAAATGGTGGAAGAATTTTGAATGTATCTTCAATAGCTGGTTATTTAGGAATGCGTTCTGGAATGTCACCTTATGTAATTACAAAACATGCAATAAGAGGGGTTACTAGATCTTTCGGACTTGAACTAGCTCCTTATGGAGTTACTGTAAATGCAATTGCTCCAGGTCCTATTTTTACTAAAATGACTGCAAACCCACCAATGAAAAAACTAATGATGGATAGAGTAGTTGCTGCAAAATGTCCAGTAGGACGTTGGGGATTCCCTGAAGACTTTAAAGGAATTGCAAATATGCTTTGCTCTGAAGCTGGTGGATTTATAACAGGTCAAACAATTTTAGTTGATGGTGGATATACATTAACTTAAATTTTATGGAATGAGATTTTAATTCTGTGCAATAGAAAATAGTATGAAAATTATAAATGCCCTAAACTCCTAATTGAGCTTAGGGCATCTTATTTTGTTGTAAATATTTTCTTGATTTTTAATGAAATATGATATAATTCAAAATGACATGATATATTATTTATTAAATTATATGTATATACAAATGAGGGAACCAATTAAAATTTAAATTTATATAAAAATAGGGGGAATACATATGAATTCAAGTGATGAACAATTTTTTTCAGCAGTAAAGACGTCTTTTGATATAATTACAGCTATGTTTGTTACAGATGCTTTTATCATTCTTACAGATTTAGAAAAGGTTATTTTAGTTAAACCAGCAAAAACCTTTCAATTAGGCATTAAGGAGGGAAATGAGCTGTTTTCTAATGTTAATAAAAAGGGTGGCTCTGAAAAAGCCATCGAAACTAAAGAGCGACAATTTCTGTCATTTCCAAAAGAAGTATTTGGATTTTGTATAAATACATTTGCAATTCCATTAATAAATAGTGATACAGGGAATGTGGTAGGGACTGTAGGGGTTGGGATCTCACAAGCTAAGGAGCAGTCAGTCTTAGACTCTTCGAAAGGACTACAAATATTTTCAGCAGAATTATCAAGTTCTGTTAATCAATTTGCTGCTTCTGCAGAGGAATTAGCTAGCAGTTCGCAAAATATGAATAGTGAGATTAATAGAATACAAGCGCAAATTAATAGCATGGATGATGTAGTTTCATATGTTAAATCTATAGCTAGTACTACAAATCTTTTGGGGCTAAACGCATCTATTGAAGCTGCTAGAGAGGGTGAGCATGGACGGGGATTTTCAGTTGTTGCTGGGGAAATTAGAAAATTAGCATATAATACTAAAGATTCTGCCACAAAAATAAGTGCAACCTTGTCTTCATTGAAAAGTGATGTAAATGGTCTAATAGGTTTTTTAGAGAATTTTGCGGCAATTAGCCAGCAGCAGGCTGCTCAAGCTCAAGAATTAGCAGCTAGTAGTGATAAACTCAATGATGTATCCGAAAATCTAATTAAAATGGCAGAAACTCTTTTTTAAATAACTTAATAAATTTAGATGATATAGTGCCTGTGAGAGGGCACTATTTTTTTGTGACTTATAACTTGTCACTTGGGTGGCACTAGCATATAACAATAATTTCCTAAGGGGTGGCTTGGGCTGGTATACTTATCTATTATTTTATGCTATACTCTATTTATGAGAACATATGTTCCTATACGATATAGTACATTTTAATTAAATCCTCATATTGGGAGCAATAATGTGCGATAAAGGAGGAGTCATATTGAAAAACAAAAAACAAAAAAATCTTTTGAAGGCTCACAACCGCAGTTTTTTACAAGTCCGCCAACCTGTAAAAGATGGGTTTGATGAAGCTCTGAAAGATTCTTCAAAAAAAATTGTATGTTTTTGTTTTGAAAGGTTTATTATTATTGCTATAAAGTTTTTTATAAACTTATTTAAATAGGAGCATTTACAAAAGATGGTGGTGCAATTATAGAATTTATTATATGCTGTGATAAAGTTGAAAAATGGTGGTTGTAATGGTAAAGTATACAAGAATAACAGTAGTAATAAATAAAATAACGGAGGAAATTAATTATGTTTAATCCTGATTTTTCAGATGCAGTAAGAGTAATAGATACGTCAACAAGCGTTAATAATACAATATTTGAAGTACTTGAATATAAAAAACCTAGAAATGCTGGTGTTTTTAACGCTGCTTCGGTAAATACTATACCTACACAATATGGTGGGGAAAAGCTTCGTCAAGTTAGAATTAGCATTAACGGTGGAGGAGTACTCGTACAACCTGGGGAGCTTCAATTTATGAAGGGCCCAATCCAAATAGAGATTCAGAAAAACGCACCTTCTGCCTCTAAGGGATTTTTTAAGAATGTTGGTACTGGAGAAGCCTCATTTACCTCAAAGTATTATGGTAAATACGGTGAAATATATTTAGACCCCTCGTATAAGTATTTTTATATTCTAGAATTAGATAACGAAGATCTTATTTTAGATGATGGAATGTTTTATTGTTGTGAAGATAGCATTGAACTTTCCGTACATACAAATAAAAACATTGCCACAGGTTTAGTAAGCGGAGATGGATTTAGACAACCAAAACTAAGTGGAAGTGGTATCGCTGTTTTAGAGAGTGAGGTTCCCTTCGACGAAGTTCTAATTTATGAACTGAATAATGAGACATTAAAAATTGATGGTAACTTTTCAATTGTAATAAGAGGTAAAATAGAAACTAAAATAGAAAAATCAAAACGCGAAGGATATTTACAAACCTTCCAAGGAACTGGAGAGGTTTGGATCGCACCTACCAGAAAAAATAAACCAATGAATGTATAATTCATATTTTAATCGCCCTCTAAGGCATGAGTGTACATGCTTTAGGGGGTATTTTTTTCAATTATAACCTGCTGCTTGCATATGGGTGGTACTTATTTAGTTGTAAAAATATTTATACATTATGAGCTATGTGTATGGTTTTAAGACAATTTCCCGAAAGTGATTGTATACCTTACCTCCCTTTGGATTTATATTATACCTATAGCAAGTACTTGCAAGTGATTACAAGTGCTTGCAAGTTGTTGCAAGTAGTAAACTTAATAAATGTAAAATTTCTGTAGGTTAATAACTTATGGTATATTTTCAAATGGAGGTATTAAAAATGAAATTTAATTTTGATCAAACTATTGATGTAGAAAAAACAAATGCCTATATGGTTGGTGCTGGACTTGCATCAATGGCAGCTGCAATATATTTAATTAGAGATGGACATGTTCCAGGAAAAAATATTCATATATATGAAGAATTAGGCATAACAGGTGGAAGTATGGACGGAAATGGTAATGCAAAGGATGGTTATGTAATCCGTGGTGGAAGAATGTTTGATAGAGAAGCTTATGCTTGTACTTTTGGAATAATGGAGAGCATTCCTTCATTAACTGATCCTAAAGTTTCAATACTTGATGAATTTAATGCTTTTAATAAAAAAATTCATACTCATGCAAAGGCTAGATTAATAGATAATGATGCTAACATATTAGATGTATCAACTTTAGGGCTTGACCGCCAGGATAGAATGGCATTAATGGATATAATGATTAATTCTGAAGATTCACTAGGAACAAAAACTATCGAAGATTGTTTTCCAGAAGCATTTTTTAAAACAAATTTTTGGCTTCAGTGGACTACACTCTTTGCATTTGAGACTTGGCATAGTGCTGTTGAACTTAAGAGATATCTTCATAGGTTTATACAAGAATTACCACGACTTAAAGATTTATCTGGAATACGTCGTACACCATATAATCAATATGATTCAATGTTATTACCTATGACAGAATGGTTAAAGGCACAAGGTGTTAATTTTGAATTAAATACAAGAGTAATTGATTTAGAATTTAAACCATCAGATACTGAAACTACTGTTACAGCATTCAAATGTCTTAAAAATGGAAAAGAGAGTAGAGTAGAGGTTGGAGAGGGAGATTTTGCATTTGCTACTATCGGTTCATTAACAGCTGGTACTAGTCTTGGATCAATGACTACAGCTCCAGTAATTAATGATAAACATGTAGGTGGAGCATGGGATTTATGGGAGAAAATCGCTGTAGGTCGTCCTGAATTTGGTAATCCAAATGTTTTTGATGACCGTGTTGAAGAGTCCATGTGGGAATCTTTTACAGTTACACTTAAGGACCCAACAATGTATAAGAAAATAATAGAATTCTCAGGGAATCAGCCTGGAACTGGGGCTCATATGACATTTAGAGACTCTTCATGGCTCATGACAATAGTTTTGCATAATCAACCACATTTCCTTAGTCAACCTGAGGAAATACAAATTATATGGGGCTATTCACTGTTCCCATACGCAAAAGGTGATTTTATAAAGAAGAGAATGGTAGATTGTACTGGTGAGGAAATATTAGCTGAGGTATTATATCATCTAAACTTTAAGGAAGATATGAAGAAGATTATTGAAACATCTATTTGTATACCATGTATATTACCTTTTACAACTGCACAATTTTTAACTAGGGCAAAGGGTGATAGACCTCTAAATATTCCAGAAGGTTCAACTAACTTAGCATTACTTGGACAATTCTGTGAAATAAAAGATGATGTAGTATTTACTATGGATTATTCTGTAAGAGGTGCACAGATTGCTGTTTATAAATTCCTAAATTTAAATAAGAGACTTACTCCTATTTATAAAGGACAACATGATGTACGTGTACTACTTAATTCTGCACTTGAAATGATGAAGGATGATAACCTAAGTAAAGAATTAATTGCAATAAAATCTTTACTGAAATAATACAAAACAATATTAAAGAGTCATAGGCTTTAAAAGCTTATGACTCTTTTTTTCGATATCATCCTTGGGGTAAAAGTAAAGAACTGCCCTTTTTTCTTTTAAATCACTTAAAGTTAAATTCTTATCTTGCTCGCTTTTTAATGTGAAGTTAGGTGCTTTATCTCCTTAGTTTAGCATAAGTATCACTCGTCTTGTTTAATAATAATAATAATAATAATTATACCATTATTTAATAGATAGGTGCCATTCACATGATAAGTGGTTATCGGCTTAAAATAAAATGTGTAGTAGGATGAAACCTTGCAATTACTGAGAGCAAGAGATAAAATTAATAAGGGTGTATATCCACATAGAAAAATTCATATAAATACTGATGAATAATGGATATACAAATAAACTTAAAACTAAAATAGGAGATAATATGAAAGAAATATTAGAAAAATATAGCACCAGGTTAGTGAATGTTAGTGCAAGAAACAGAAGCCTAGTGCTTAAAAAGCTCTATAAAAAAAGAGCCTTTGATATCATGAGACTTAGTGAATTTGATGAAAAAATCAGCGAGAAATTAATTGAGTTTTTAAGCTGTAGAAGCAATAAAGAAATTAAGATATTAGAAGATCCATACCAGTGGTACAATAATGAATCAAAAAAGCTAAAGCATGAACATAAGAAAACTAGTGCGGAAGAAGCTAAAAAGATAATAGCATCAGAAAACTCCTCAGATTTAAAATTGAAGGTGCTTGAGGACAAATTTAATAATATATATGAGGAAGCAGATGAAAAGTTAAGACAAAAACAAGAAGTAATTACAACATATTCTAGTACTATTAAGACACTTATAAAAGAAATTAAAAGTACAGAAAAAGAAACGGGAAGATATGAATTATATATAGGATATCCTTTTGTAGAGGGATACTTTAAGGACAAGACGTATACTAAGGCACCAATTTTTTTATTCCCCATAGAGGTTAATAAAAAGGGGGATAAGTGGTACATAAAAAACAGAGTGGATTTTCCTATTATTTTAAATAAGGTATTTTTAATAGGATATGCAAAGTATAATGAAGAAAAGATAGCGAATATTCAGACTGAATATGATGATTTGAGTATTTTTGGGGACGATTTAATTAAAGGGGTACTTGAAGAATTAAAAAAAGTTAACGTTATTATATCTTACGATGAATCAGAGACAACGAGGTTTAAAGAGATTGTAAAAGAAACTGTGTTTAATTATAGATTGGGAGAACTCGTAATTAGAAACAATATTGTTATGGGACACTTCAATATAGCGAATTCTATTTATAATGATTATAAAGATATGGAAAGTGAAGACTTAAGTAATGATTTAATGTATAAGTTGCTTAAAAATGAAGACACCATTGAAGCTTTAGCAGATTTAGAAATAAGTGATAAAAATGAAAAAAGAGACATTTTGGAAAAGGATTATTATTTCATTTCTGATTTGGATTATAGCCAAGAAATTGCAGTTAAAAGGGCAAGTGAGTGCTCAGCATTGGTTATTTATGGACCTCCAGGAACGGGAAAATCTCAGACAATAGTGAATATAATTTCACAATATCTAAGTAAGGGCAAGAAAGTGCTTATGGTTTCCCAAAAGAAAGCAGCACTAGACGTAATTTATAATCGCTCGGCTAGAATTAATTCAAAGATGATAATGTTCAACAAAGATGTTGATAAAAAGAAGTTTTATGCAATTATTGCAGATAGAATTGAGTCATTAGAAATGAAGGAACTAAATTCTGATGAAATAGTAGCTATGTCGACTATTGTAGATGAAAGATTAGAAAAGCTTAATATCTTAGGAAATGTATTAACTAAAAAGCAAGATTTTGGATTATCACTGCAAGAGATGTACAGCTCAAAAAGAATTGTTATGGAAGTGGATGATAATTTAGATAAGTTCTTTAGGGGTTTTAGAAAATCATATCCTTTTGAAAAGTTGGAATATAAAGAGCTGGAAAACATATGCAAATCTTTACTTTTAGATGAAAAAGCTCATAAGTTCTATAGGCTAAAGAATATTGCAGGAGATAATAAATATTCTCTATATATAAAAGATAATATTGATATTTATGATTTAGAAGATTCCTTGCATGAGATAGAGGATTTATCCGAACATTACGAAGTTAAGCTAAACGAATTAAAAAGTAACCTTGAGTATTTGTCCTATTCAAAAGACCTAGCTATTAAAAATACCTCATTAAATGAAAGCGCTAGGAAGATAAATGAAAGTGAGAACGGGAATCTTCTAGAAAAGCTAACTAATGGTTCCAAATTTAGAATAAGTTATTGGTTAAACTTAAAGAAGAATAGGGCTCTCGAAGAAGGTAATTTGAGAAAATTTAAACAGATACAAAGTGAAATTGTTAAAAAACTTGAAGTGGAAGTTTCTAGCATAAAAGAGATAACTGGAAAATTTGAATTCCTAAAGGCTGTATTAATTGCGGATGAGTTTGATAAAGTAATCCAAAATTTTGATAATAATGAAGAAACTTTAGAAAGCCTATGTCTAATATTAAATGTGCTAAATAAATATGATGAGATAAGTTCATTAAAAGGGATAGTAAATGATATAAAAGAAAATCAAATAACAGTACTAGACTATGTTTATTGTAAGGAAGACGATTTTGAAAAGGCAGAGGAGATATTAACTAAATTACCTGCACTAGCTATTCAGGTTCAAATTTCTAGATTACAACGTGAATATGCAAGAGAGCTAGAAGGCATAGAAAATTTTGAAACAATAAGGACAGAGATTTCTGATGCTATGGTTAAAAAGAGAAAATCTGTACCTCTTTATATAAATCGAAAATGGGATAATATTGCTTTGAAAAACAAGTTTTGTAATGAGAAACTTTGGAAGGAAATGCATAGACAGTGCACCAAAAAGAGTAGGCTTCTTCATATTAGGGAGTTTGTTTCGAAATTCTCTGACAGCATATTTGAGCTTTATCCTTGCTGGCTGTTATCGCCTGAATCAGTTTCTGAGGTGTTACCTTTAGTAGAGGGGTTATTTGATGTAATTATATTTGATGAAGCATCTCAGATATTCATCGAATCCTCAATCCCTACAGTATATAGGGGTAAAAAAGTAGTGGTCGCAGGTGATAGTAAACAGTTAAAACCATCATCAACTTTTACTAGTAAATATGATGGTGAAGAAGAAGAAGATGAGGATTTAGAAACTGCTGCAGCATTTGAAGAAGAAAGTCTTTTAGATCTTGCAAAGTATAGCTTTGTATCTACCTCTCTTTATTATCATTATAGATCTAAATATGATGAACTTATTAATTTCTCTAATTATGCCTTTTATGGTGGAAAACTTGAGGTTTCACCAAACATAGCTAAGACAAATAGTGAGGGAGTACACCCCATTGAGAGAATTAAAGTTTGTGGAAAGTGGACTTCTAGGACAAATCCTGAAGAGGCCAAGGAAGTTATTAATCTTGTTAAAACCATTCTTAAAAATAGAAATGAAAATGAAACTATTGGGATAATTACATTTAATATTACTCAAAGGGATTTAATTGATGATTTATTAGAACTAGAGGCTGGGAAAGACCACGAATTTGGGGAGCGGTATTTTGCAGAGAGTGATAGAGTGGAAAATAATGAGGATTTCAGTTTATTTGTAAAGAACATTGAAAATGTACAAGGAGATGAAAGAGATATTATAATATTTTCTACTGCTTATGCAAAAAATGAAAATGGTAGAGTAACTGCTAGTTTTGGTTCTTTATCTCAAGACGGTGGAGAAAATAGATTAAATGTTGCTATTAGTAGAGCTAAGAAAAAGATCTACCTTGTAACTTCCATAGAACCAGAGGATTTAAATGTTGATTCTTCAAAAAATAATGGACCTAAATTGTTTAAAAAATATCTTCAATATGTAAAGGCAGTTTCAGAAGGAAATAATGAAATAGCACGAGACATACTTTATAGTGTATGCGATTCTGGAGTTACTCGTTATGAAGAGGATAATTTTGATTCGGATTTTGAAAACCAAGTTCACGATGCTATTGAAAAGGAAGGCTTAATTATTGATTCTCAAATAGGGGTATCTGGTTACAAGATAGACCTAGCAGTATATGACAAGGAAAATTCTAAATATATTTTAGGTATCGAATGTGATGGAGCAGCCTACCACTCTTCAAAGTCTGCAAGAGAGAGGGATATTTTTAGGCGACGATATCTTGAAAGTAGAGGCTGGAATATTATTAGAATTTGGAGCAAAGATTGGTGGACAAATCCTGAAAAGGAAATTAAGAAAATTGTAAATGAAGTAAATAAATTTAAGTTGGGGGGAGCTAAGGCTATAAATACGGAGAATATTAAATAGTTTGGAAAAGAAATGAAACACTTCAATACAATTGGAGCATTTCATTTCTTTTAATGCGTTTTTTAAAGGAAATATCATAATTATGTTGAATCGTGTTAGTGGAATGGTTATAAGAATAGGGGGCATAAGTATGAATTTCAATAAAAAATACATAATTCTGGGGTTGGCAATTCTAGTATTATGCTGGACTTTAAATATTGCTTATTATCAAAATAAAGTTATTAAAGAGCCTTTATTTATAAATCATTATTATGATATACCAAAAGGTATGAATAGTTTTGATATATATTATATTAAAGATCTAAGTTCACAAAGAGAAATAACAAGTGTCATATTTCCTGAACTAGGAACGCAAAGCATGAATTTTACTGATACCGATGTTAATAGTGATAAGCGATATTACATGTTGAAAAACATAAGAATTGACATTTTAAATGGAAGTGATTCTGATATACCAGAGGAATATAAGAATAAGGTCATTACTAAAGCCATTATTGAATTTTCAGATGGGAAAACCATGAATGTAAATTTGGGTAAGATATATTTGTTTAGCGATGAGCTTCTGGCAAGAGCTTTTAAATTTTATAGCGCCTCATCATCCAGTGATAATACGGGCAGCTCTAATCTTATAGCGGATAAAGATTTAAAAGTTACGGGAATAGATGGTAGGTTTAATGAAGAGGTAAAAGATATACTAGAAATTAAAGTTAATAATAAATTACTTTCTGAAGTTAAGTTTCCTTTATATTTAAAAAAAGGTGAAATACTTTATATAAACTATGGGTTCAATTTTAATGAAAATCTTATAAAGCAAAATAATGCTTATAGTTTTCCTTTGAATGTTCTAACAGAAGATTTATCCGGTAATTTAGGAAGTACTCCTTGTTTTTTTAATATGCACATGCAGTCGCCAAAGTATTTTGATATAGATGCATTGAAAAATATTGGAGGTGAAGAGTAAAAATGTATGCTAAAGGGTATAAACGATTATCTTGGGCTATGGTTTTTATTAGTTTTAATGTAAACATTATAAATATACTGCCAGATTTCATAGGATATATTTTTATTTATTCTAGTTTGTGTATTTTATCATCACAGCATAAATTATATGAAAAAGGAAAAATACCTGTTGTGATATTAATATTACTTACATTAAATGACATATGGAATGACCCCAGTAGCAATGTTATAACAGGTGAGGTTTATAATGTGGGATTACTCACATTGATAATTGCCTCCATAGCTATAATAATTAAAATTTATCTAATATGTATTTTATGCATGGGAGTATATGAGCTTTGTAAAGAACGAGGGTTAAATGAACTTATGGAGAGCTCAAGGGTTTCAATGAAATTTTACTTGATTATATCTTTAATATATTTGGCCTGTGCTCCATTCTCAATAAATCTATATTCAAATGTTAGAATTGTTTTTTTGATTATTGTAGGAATTATTCAAATGTGTGCAGGTATTTCTGTTGCTTTAGTGTTTAAAAAATGTAAGGGAGTTTTGATATAAAAAGTATTTAAAAGAATTACTCACAAGATAAGTGAGTAATTCTTTTATTATAATAATACTAAAAAAGTTTTATGATTTCTCTAATACTATTATAAAATTAAAGTAAAACCAAGCATATAGAAGATATTAACATTATAATGGCTAAACAGGTTAAATTTAATAAAATAAGAAAGAATAGAAAGGTTGAACAACAGTTATAGATGTTATAGTATATGTATAACAACCATAACAGTAATGATCCTTTTTTTCAATAAGAAGGGGGAGTGGTAATGGTACTTTAAGTCGTAAAGTATAGAAAAAATATTTATTTTCTTTATGCAATATTTTTTCATGCTCTACTAGATAGTCCTTTGGGGATTTTGATGCATTTTGGAGTAAATACTGTATTTATTGAGGTTTATGTTATGATTATGGCTTTTATATCTATAATAACAAGTTTTAAATTTAGAAATAAATTTAAAACTGAGGAAAAGTTACGATCATCTGAAAAATAAATAAATAATAAGGGGGAAATATGATGAAAGATTCATTTAAAAAATTATTTGTAATTTTATGTTCAGTGCTTGTTATGGCTTCAATACTTACTGGGTGCAACAAAAAATTAGCAGAAAAAGATGTAGAATATGCAGCACCATTAACTGAGAATATTCTTCAGGCAGTGGGAAAAGGTGATTATGCACAATTTTCTAAAGACTTTAGTGATGAGTTAAAAAAAGGTATTCCAGAGGAAAGTTTTAAAACACTTTGCACTTCTTTTAGTGATAAAATAGGAAAGTATGAGTCTAAGAAATTTACTGCAGCAGCTGAAACTAAAAAAGACGGAAAGATATTTAAAACTGTAATATACACTGCAAAATACTCTAAGGAAAAAAAAGATGTTCAGGTTACTGCTAGTTTTACAGAAAATGATGGCAAAATACTTGTAGAAGGCATATTTTTTAAATCTCCTAATCTTGTAAAATAAACTAAAGACAGGTGATATTAATGATTATAAAAATAGATTTTGAAGGTGAAATACCAATATATGTTCAATTAAAAAAACAAATAATTCTTGGATTGGCAAAAGGTGAGCTTTCACGGGGTGAAAGCTTACCTTCAGTCCGTCAAATGGCAGAGGATATTGGTATTAACATGCATACCGTAAATAAAACATATAATGAATTAAAAGCGGAGGGTTTTATTTCAATAGATAGAAGAAAAGGTGCCGTAGTAAACAGTACAAGTACACTACTTACAGATGAATATCATGAACAACTGACGGAAGAGGTAGAGTTTATAATTGCAGAGGCCTATTGCAGAGGAATTACTGAAGAAGAATTTATAAAGATCACAAGAACTGCTTTTAAACAATATTCAAATAGATGAGGTGAAACAAGATGATTAATAATACTGTTAATTTTATTTTGAATTTCTGCATTTTTATTGTAATTTTTGCATTTCAAATTATTAAACCAAAAATCACAAGAAAAGAAATATATTTTGGAATAAGAGTACCAGAAAATGAGAGGGATAGTGCACTTTTAAAAAAAGTGTATAAGAACTATATCGTACTTAACACTGCTGTTTTTGCAATTTTAATAATAATAATGTATATTTTTCTTAACTATTATGCATCTATTGAGTATACTGTATTAATTTTATTATATTTGTTATTTACACTAATAATTTATATCTTTAGTAATAAAAAAGTATTAATAATAAAAAAACAGATTGTTACAATCGACACTAGTTTTTCTAAAGATAAAGGTACAAAAACTTTAGTGTCTCCTTGGTGGTTTTTAGTTCCTGTATTAATTATCTCAATTACATTTTATATAGGTTTTAAATATTATAAGTTATTACCTGAGATAGTACCAACTCATTGGGACTTTGCTGGTGAAATAAATGGAAATATGATGAAATCTTCAAAAATTATCTATGCAATGCCAAAATTTCAGATAGTTATCTTTATTATTTCTTTTGTTTCATATAAGATAATTGGGTGGGGAAAACAACAGCTAAATACTTCAAATCCAGAACAATCAAAACAGAAAAATAAAAGATTTAGATATATATGGTCTGGTTATATGGTTTTCGCTGCAACCATTATGAATTTATTGTTTCTTTATGCAAACTTAATCATATTTCAAGTTGCACAATTTTCAACTAAATTAATGATAATTATGCTAATTATAATCATTGGGATTCTTGTGGGTGTTTCTATTGCCTTATCAATACTCACAGGACAAGGAGGAAGCAGACTGAAAATTAAAGATAATATGACAACTCATGGTAAGATGTTAGATCGAAATGATGATAAGTACTGGAGATTTGGAATTTTTTATATAAATAAGGAAGATCCAACAATTTTTATAGAAAAAAGATTTGGTGTTGGGTGGACAGTTAATTTAGGGAGAGCGGTAGGTATATTATTAGGTAGTGGCGTTGTAATAGCAGTATTAATGCTACCATATATATTGAATTAATTAGGTGTAATAATATAATAATTCTTATAATATCAATAAAACAATCAGTTTTTGTGGTATGATGTAAGGTATGAAGATTTTTTATTTAAGAGGAGGAATTATTAATGGATTCAATCCCAGACCCTGCGCCCAATAATATTATGGCGCAATTTATACTAATTGGTATTTTAATACTGGTCAATGCATTCTTTGCATCAGCAGAAATGGCAATAGTATCATTGAACAAAAATAAAATTAAGCAGCTTGCTGAGGAAGGTAATAGAAAAGCACAGATATTATCAAAACTTATTGAGGAGCCAACAAAATTTTTATCAACTATTCAAATTGTAATTACAGTTGTTGGATTTTTTGCTATTGCTTCTGCTGCTACGGATATATCTAATAGTTTTGCTGGAGTTTTAAATAGTTTAAACGTACCTTATAGTAAGCGAATAGCTTTAGCTTTAATAATAATTGGATTAACTTATGGAATGCTTGTGTTTGGTGAATTGTTTCCAAAGCGCATAGCACAGCAAAAGTCAGAAGCTATTGCAATGTTTTCAGTAGTACCTATTCTTTATATATCTAAATTAGTTGTCCCTTTTGCATGGTTACTTTCAGCATCTACTAATTTTTTAGTTAAGATTACTGGTCTTAGCAATAAAAAAATAGAAGAAGAAATATCAAAGGAAGAAATAAAATCACTGATAGAAGTGGGACAAGAACGCGGTACTATAAATGAAACTGCAAAAAAGATGATAAATAATATTATCGAATTTGATGATAAATCAGCTACAGAAGTTATGACTCCAAGAACCGAAGTGTTCTTGATTGATATAAATGATCCTGTTGTGCAATTTTTAGACGAGCTATTAGATGGAAAGTATTCTAGAGTGCCAGTATATGACGGTGATGTGGATAACATCATAGGAGTACTTCACATGAAAGATTTTATAATAGAGGCTCGTACAAATGGTTTTGAAAATGTAAATATTAAGAATATATTACACTCTCCTTACTTTGTTTATGAAAGCAAAAATATAGATGAATTATTTAGAGAACTAAAGAAAACTAAAAATCATATGGCTGTACTTATAGATGAATACGGTGGATTTACAGGGGTAGTTACTACTAAAGATCTTATAGAAGAAGTTATGGGAAATATTGAGGATGAATATGATTATGACGAACCTGATATAAGAAAAGTTGATAACAACACTTATATAGTGGATGGACTACTTTCAATAGATGAATTAAATGATAATCTAGACTTGAATTTAGTGTCAGAAAATTACAATACAATAGGCGGATTTTTAGTTAGTCTGTTGGGGTGTATTCCAAAGAAAAATGAAAACAAAACTATTCAATATGGTGATGTAACATTTAAAATAGAGGAAGTTAAAGAAAGAAGAATAGGAAAGATTAAGATATGCATATAAATGATGTTCTGCTTTTAAAAGCAGAGCATTTTTATTTATACATTGGTACAGTTATTGCTTATAAAACAAGTGTATTTGAAATTCATTGTAGTTTTTAAGTTCTCTTTTTAAAAGGTTTGGAGTATCGAGCTTATAAGGACAGTGATTTTTACAGTGCCCACATTCTATACAATTATTTATAAGCTCCATCTTTTCTTTAAAGCTATCCTCTAAGAAGCCTTCATAAGGAGCTCTTCTAAAAAGAAGAGATATTCTGGCACATGTAGGAATTTCAATTCCAGCAGGGCAAGGAAGACAATAGCCACAAGTACGACAGAAATCTCCAGAAAGCTCAGCACGATCCTTGCTAATAATGGACCACATAGACTTGTCTAGTGGTGGTGGATTTTTTTCAAGAGAAATAAATTGGTCTAACTCGGTCTCTCTTTGTATCCCCCATATAGGTACAACATTATCAAATTGTCTTAGAAATGAAAAGGCCGAGGCAGCATTAGTTATTAGACCACCAGAAAGTGCCTTCATTGCAATAAGGCCCACATTTTTTTTTTGCATTCCTCAATTAATCTTAAATCAATATCCGCAGATAGTGAACTTAAGGGAAATTGAACAGTGTCATATAGCCCTGAAGCGGCTGCATCCATTGCGTTTTTTATTTTGTGATTTGTAATTCCTATAAAACGAACAAGTCCTTTTTTCTTAGCTTCCCGAAGACCAGCATAGAGACCTTCTGGATCTTCGGGATCGGGAAGAATATCTGGGTTATGTAACTGAAGGATATCTACATAATCGGTTTTCAAATTTTTAAGACTTATTTGCAAATGTTCAAGTAGTGTTTTTCTATCCTTTGCATGGGCAGTGCCCCAAAACCGCTTCTTGTTACCGTTAAATTTGTTCTTCCTAATTGTATTTTATCCATTTGCACACCTCCATATTTTTATATCTACAGTTTTTCATAGGTAGTTCTGCGACATTTAGGGCATAAAGGTAAAAATTCAGAATCTAGCTCTAAATGAACGATTTCTCCACAAGTAGTACATTTGTAATCGCCTTTTCCAGGCTTTTGTCCTGTAGTATTCAATCTTATCACTTCCTTTTTATATATGTATTCAATATTATTTTGTAATTATATTGTTAGAATTTAAGGGCATAAGTCAAACGTTATACTAAGAGTACAAAACTTTGATAATAATAGCAATTTTTTATAAGTAATTTAATTTGATTTATAGGCAAGTTGATGTTTAATGGGACAAACTTAAATACTAATAAAAGTTATGATTAAAATCTTTATAATTTGGCCATGTTTAAGAAGAGTTTAAAATTTCAAGGTATAATATGTAAGACTAATTTATATAATATTAAGTCACAGGAATATAGGAGGAAAAAATGTTCGGTACAAACCATAATAGTAGAAATAAGATATTTAAAACTGTATATGATCCCACTAATTCCATAACAGTACGTTGCAAAATGATTGAAAATGCGAAAACAGGAATAAATTATTTGATTAATATCAAGGATTATACTGGCGGGCTCACATTATTATTGGATAAGGATGGAAATGCTATGTTTTCACAAATGAAATTGTAATATTCTTATATTTTCATAGTCTATTTACTAATAGTTTTTTATATTTCTATTGTTAAATATATGTAAACATTAACATATAATTGCTTTTTATTCAATTATATGTGTTATTGTTCTAACATAGATAATAAACACTTGTAAATGTTTACTATCTATTATGAAAATACTATGGTATATAATAAACTTATTATGATATAATAAATAAAAATAGTAAAGAAGGGGGAGTGTAAGTTGAATTATGACTTAATAAATTTAATTCAGTTAATGTTTTTAGTGATATTAGTTGCTAGCATATTCTCTTATACTGTATACTCCTGTAAAAATCTTAGGCAGAAAACTGAAGGAAACATTACAAGAAATGTTTTAATTCGGTGGCTTGGATTTATAAAAAAGTTACTTCCTGAGGATTATATAACTTATGAAAAATATGGTATATGGATATATTTAGAGCGATTTAAAATTGAAATGATGTTTTAGCCAAAATTATTCGAAGGAGGATAAAAATGAACATCATTTTTGATTTTTTAAGTCTTTTATTAAATTCAATTTTTAGTTTTACTGGGGATTGGGGACTAGCAATAGTTTTACTTACTGTAGGTGTGAGATTAGTACTTTCACCGATGTCTTTTAAACAAAAAAAATCTATGCAACAGCAGCAAAAGCTTTCTGTAAAAATGCAAGAAATTAAGGAAAAATATAAAGATAATAAAATTAGACTTGAAGAAGAGGTTAAAAAACATTCTGTTGAAAGTGCAAAAGGCATGCTAGGATGTTTAGTAACATTGATTCAACTGCCTATATTAATGACTATGTGGAGTGTGTTTAATAAAATTCCTGTAGATGTGGGAACATATCTTATACCTTGGGTGTCTAGTATTAAAATTTCAGACAGTTATTTTATAATTCCACTGATATATGTACTTGCATCGTTAACTCCAAGTTTACTTTCATATGTAACTTTCTTCAAAATTGAAGGGCAGGCTACTATGAGCAAAAGTAATATTGTAATAATGGCTGTGGTTGGCTTATTTGTTGCTAAAGCAGCGCCAATTGCAGTGGGTATATATTTAATAACCACAAGTGTATTTAACTTTTTAGAAGAGCTTATTTTTAGAATATATATGAAAAATCTCAAAACTCAAAATTAATAAATATTAGAAAAAAAATCCTGCTATCGCATTTTGGTAGCAGGATTTTTAATATCTTATTGGAAAATGAATTGTTAATTACTTATTAATTGAACCCTATTGGGTAACTGTTTGAACTTTTAATAAATTAGTTGTTCCAGCTATTCCTACTGGACCTCCAGCTGTTATTACAACAACATCTCCTTGTTTAACTAATTTAATGGATAAAGCTTTTTCAACTCCAATTTCAAACATTTCTTCAACATTTAATGCTTCTTTAACTAGTAATGGAACTACCCCCCAGGAAATACATAGCTGTCTTTGAACTCTTGGATTTGATGTAGTTGCTATTATGGGACAATATGCCCTAAATCTAGAAATCATTTTAGCGGTTTGGCCAGATTCAGTTGCAGAAATTATTGCAGCTGCTTTTAACTGAAGAGCAATGGCACAAGTAGCATAGCTTATAGCATTAGTAACATTCTCCACCATGTTAAATTGCATTGCAGCGAGTTTACTGCCATAATCAATAGATTTTTCTGCCATTTGAGCAATTCTAACCATAGTTTTTACACTTTCAATAGGATATTTACCAATAGCACTTTCACCTGAAAGCATAATTGCACTGGTTCCATCATATACAGCATTTGCTACATCGCTAGCTTCAGCTCTTGTAGGCCTTGGATTTTTAATCATTGAATCTAGCATTTGAGTTGCAGTTATTACTGGTTTACCACTTTTATAGCATTTTTTGATTATCATTTTTTGAACAATTGGAACTTCCTCTGTAGGTATTTCTACACCTAAATCTCCTCTAGCCACCATAATGCCATCTGAAACGTTTAGTATCTCATCAAAATTGTTTACACCTTCTCTGTTTTCAATCTTTGAAATTACCATTATATCCTGACCGCCATATTTTTTTAATA
Organism: Clostridium bowmanii; assembly: GCF_018861315.1. Taxonomy (GTDB): domain Bacteria; phylum Bacillota; class Clostridia; order Clostridiales; family Clostridiaceae; genus Clostridium_AD; species Clostridium_AD bowmanii. The sequence goes on from NZ_JAHLDL010000005.1 coordinate 176,494, forward strand.
TATCTCTGACTTCAATTACATTTGAAGCCTTTCTTACAAAAGAGCAGGCTATAAAATCAAATTCATTATCTATAGCAAACCTTATATCTTCAATATCTTGATCTGTTATTGCAGGTAAATGGGTGTCTGTTTCAGGAATATTGACTCCCTTATTATTACTTATGGCTCCACCATTTAATATTTTGCAATGGATGTCCTTGCCTACAACATTTTGTACTTCTATTGCTACAAGTCCATCATTTATTAATATTTTTGTACCAACCTTAACATCTTCATATAGTTGCTTGTGGGAAATAGTTGATCTAGCTTCCGTTCCTAAGATATTTTCATTTACAAGTACAAACTCATTGTTCTCTTTTAATATTACTTCACCTTTCTCAAATTTACCTAATCTAATTTCCGGTCCTTTAGTATCAAGTAATAATGGAACGGGGATGTTTAACTTTTCTCTGATTTTTTTTACTCTATCCACTCTTATTTTTTGTTCCTCGTGAGTACCATGAGAAAAATTTAATCTTGCTACATCCATACCTCCAAGGATGAGTTGTTCTAATAAATTATCATCATCTACTGCAGGTCCTAAGGTACATATTGTTTTTGTCATTCTCATTGTTTATTAACTCCTTTCATTGAGTTATCATCAGAAAAGTGATGATTTACACAAACGTTTACTGTAATTATAGTTATACTAATTATAACATAAATTCAAGTATAAGGCGGAGATAATGACATAAAAGTATATTCTGATAAGGCAAAGTTAGCCAGCTATGAAAATTGTAAGGAAACGACTATAATATAATTAAAGATATATAATAAAGAAAGGAAGAACCTCATGTTTGAAGAAATATATAAGAATATTATAAAAAATCTTAAAAGTTATAAAAACAAAACTATTGATATAGAAAAACTACTTTTCTTTTCTCATGATAATGAAAGCAAAGTGAATTATATTAGGGTATCTCAATATAAGTTATTTGAAAATGTTATCAGTAAATTATGTATTGACAGTAAACTAAAGTCTCGTGGAAAAGTAAAAAAAGGGAATCGAATTCACTGTAAATTTGATGTTATAGATAATATTAGTAATAAGGAAACGGATAATAAAATCATCCTTGAGATAAGTAAGCTAAATTTAAAAAATCTTGATTATTATTTTAGGAATCAGGATAAATATAAAAAACATAAGAAGTATTTGCAAAAGCTTAATGACTATTATATTCAGAAAGATAGGCCACACCTCACCTCGAATGAATTATCTTTTAAGTTGTTTAATGATGAAAAATTTTTCGAAAATCCTAAGAGTAAGATAAATTTAGGACTTGAAATTTTGTTGAATCTTAAAATGAAATATGAGGATTTTAATTGCTATAAAACACAGGAACCATTTTTTTATCAGGTGAAAGCGAGCTTTTTTCAAAAGGAAAGCAGAGAAATTCTAATTATTGAAAACAAAGATACCTATTCCACATTAAAAAACAAAAAAATCTGTGAGGTATTCGATATGATTATATATGGAGAAGGAAAAAAGATTATAAGTTCTTTTGACCTCGCAAAGGAGTATGGTATAAATTTCAGGGACAGTATTAAATACTTTGGGGACATAGATAGTGAGGGTTTTTTAATATACAAGCTCTTTAAAGAAAAATTCGCAAGTTACAATATAAAGTTTTGCAGTTCTTTATATTCAATACTTTTAGATAATTTTAATATTGACGTCCTTCCAAGGCTTAGAAATTTTTTGAGGGATGAGGATGTTAATATCGGTTTAAATCAAGGAGAAGATATACAAAATATGAATAGCATTGATCTTTCCAGATATTACACCATAGAACCTAATGTATTAAGCTGTGCTATAGAAGTAGTTAATTTAGAATTTGAAAATTATTATTCAAATAAGCTTATTGAGATATTAAATAGTAAGAAGTATATACCCCAGGAAGCAGTTGCATTAATAGATATAGATTAGGAGTTGGTGAATTTTGAATAGTGAATTCAATTATATTGATGAGATAATGAGTGAGCATAATGAAAGGATGCAAAATCTTAAAAAATATTATCCGTTTTTTAAGATTAGGGATGTATCTTTAGATTCATTTAAGGATGGCATATATAACTATATTGACATGGGTTACATTGTGATAGCAACATTAAGGCTATTTATAGAAGAAAACAATTTTAATGACATAGGGGTATCCTTTGAACAGTATTCTCAGTTTACCACTGAAATTTTAAAACGGGATTACAATTTGTACCTAGATGAAAAAGAAAACATGCAACTTGTAAATTACATTTTCGATAAAATTATAAATGATGGAAAGCCTTTTTCCTATAATTACTTTGATCCTGTGGAAAAGCAAAGGATGTCTTCTAGAATCAAATTAATTGAATCCAAAATAGAGGATAATACCATCAGTTATTACATAACCTCGCAGGCAATTGAGTTTTACCTTGATACAAAGGAAATAAAAGATGAGAGCAAAATAAGCATTCAACAGATACTGCTGTCGAAAATGATCGAGTCAAAGAATTTTAAAGGCGGTATTGAAGTTGTAAAAAGAATTAATAATGAAGTTAGCAAACTAATTAAGCGGAAGAATGAGATTTTGAATATTTTGAGTTATAACGTTTTTGAAGGGATAAAAGCATCAGATGAACTTTTTAGAAATAATATGAAGTGGTTTGATGAGGAGCAGAGCCTCTTTGATAAAAATAAGAGGTTAATAGAACTAGCCCTTGAAAGAATTGAGGAAAATGCTAGTAGTAGTACAGAAGAGGATTTCTTGAAAAATAGAGAATATATTTACAATCTAGAAACTGAGATTAAACGAGCGATTTCAAAGCATAGTGAGCTTTTAAACTCTTCTACTGACCTTAAGATAAAATCAGATGAAATAATTAAGAAGGTTACGTTAAATAAACTTAGAATGTCTTTTGACTTCAAAGCTATCTATGACAAGACTTTACTTTTAGATAATGTTGAGCTACTAGCATACCTTATGAATCCATTGTTAAAGATAAAGTTTAACAAGACTTTTAATTTGAAAAATACAGATGAGCTATTAACCTATAGACCTAATAATGAAGAAGATATAGAAGAAGTTACCGTAAGTGAGGAAATAGAATATACCTCCCTTGATGATGTAGAAGATGAAAGAATAGCTCAGAATTTCATAATACTTATGAAGCTATTAATGAAGTGTCTTTTGGAGAAGGGTGAGTTTTCCCTTCGAGAGTTTAATGAGTATTTAGTAGACGTGTTTAAAGGGGATATATTGAAAAATGGTGATTATTATTCCTTTATACTCCATATTGCACAAAAGAATTATTATGATATGGCCAAACTTATAGAAGATGAAAAAACTATATTCGATAAAATAATTATTGACATATTAACACCTGAAAACCGCAATGAGTTTAAAGGACTTAAATTTAAAGTAATACCAATACCAGAGGATGTAATAGAAATATCATCTTTATTTAAAATTACCAATATAAAATTTGAAAGGGTTGAATAAATTGGATAACTGGAATATGGAGAAAGCCCTTGAGCTGTTTTCAAAGCTTATTACAGGGGAGAGTGTAAGTGCGAAAGACAATACAGACCTATACGAAGAATATAATTCAAATATGGAAATGTATAATATATTTGGTAGCATGATTGATAAACTTAATTTAACACTATATCAACATAAGGAAGCTTTATACATTACCGCTGGAGAAAAGAATAAGGTTTTTGGCTATACTAATGAAGAATTAAGGAAGATGCTAGGACTTAAGGTCAATAAAGAATTATATACGTGCTATTTTATTATTTATAATATCATTACATTGTTTTATAAGGATTCCTCAAGTTACACCTTTCAAGAATATATAAAAATTGAGGATGTATTGCGGAGTGTTGATGGCTCACTTTCTAGTATCATTAGTAAATTAGATGTAATAGCAAAAAATGAACTTGAGGAGAATAGTTTTAATGCCATAGCTGTTTTATGGGAGGAGCTTCCTTTAACGCACAGCAATGAGTTAGTAGTAAATACTAGAGCATATAAAGGTTCAAAGCTTGGATATATAAAAATTGTCTTTAATTTTCTAAAGGATCAGAACCTTTTTATTGAGGTAGAAGAACGTTATTATGCTAATGATAGATTTAAAGCATTGATAGAAAATTACTTTGAAGATTTTAGAGGCAGGCTCTATGAAATCATGTCAGAAGGAGGGCTCAATTAATGCCGCAAATAAATAGGGTAAGAGTAAATAATGTTAAATATAATAATGGGACTCAAACATATGATGACTTCAAAATGGAATTTTCATGTAGCAATACACTTTATGACCTTGCAAACGGTGGGGGTAAAAGCCTTCTAATGTTATTGCTCCTGCAAAACCTTATACCAAATTGTCATCTAGATGAGAAGCAACCAATAGAAAAGCTCTTTAGAGGCAAAGAATCTAGTAATGTGATTCACTCACTAATCGAGTGGCAATTAGATGATGGAGATAAATCTGGTTATAAGTATATGGTAACAGGTTTTTGCGCTAGAAAAGGTACAGATACTTCTGGAAGTAGTGAAAATAAAAAGGATACTGCACCATTCGATTATTTTAACTACTGTATGTTTTATAATACTTATAATGAAAATGATATAAATAATTTATCCTTGCAAGATAATAAAGAAAGAGTAACCTATAATGGCCTAAAAAAACAATTAAGAGCGCTTCAAAGTGATAACTCTTTTATTGTTACTTCCGACATCTTTGAAGACCGAAAGGGAGAATATCAAAGGTTTATTAGTGAGCATGGTTTATATGAGAGCGAATGGGAAATTATTAGGGGAATAAATAAGACTGAGGGTCATGTGAGAGGTTATTTTGAGCAAAACTATAGGACCTCAAGAAAGATCGTCGAGGATTTACTTATAGAAAAAATTATTCAAAAGGCTTTTATGGCTAAAACTAATAAGTTGAATGACGAGGAGGATATGGCAAAAACTCTTTTGGATATAAAGGATAAAATAATAGAGTTATCTAAAAAGAAAAGCGAAATCTCGAAATTTGATAGGCAATCAGATGTTGCTTTGGATTTTGTAAACAAGACCAATACACTCCTTAATGTATATGAAGATAAAGATAAAATAGAAGATGCTATTGTGAAAACCTTTAATACGGTGCAAAGCAATATAGAAAGCAAATACGAAGAGAAAAATTCACTAGAAGGAGAAATAGAAAGTATAAACAAAGAAAATATGGAAATAGAAAAGAACATCCAAACTATAAAGCTACAGATTATGAAAAATAAGCTAAGTAAAATACAAGAGGAACTTGAAACTTCAGATAACAAATTTAAAAGTGCAAAGTTTAAGGCTGATAGAATAGACAATGAGATTAACCTTAGAGAAGCGAAAAATTATTTTGTGGATTTTGTAGACAGTAAAAACAAATATTCTGAAATAAATCAGTTGATGCAGAATATTTTTAAAGCCAATGAAACAATAGCCGCGGAATTAAAAATACTAGCTTATAATAAAAAAATTAGAGATGAGATTGTTCTTAAAGATTTAAATAATAAGCTTAGTGAATCTTTGAGTAAAGTTACTGACCTTTCAAGTAAGATAATGGAATCTACAAAGACTGAAAGAGATATTGATAATAATATAGCTATCTGTAAAAGTAATATAGTACAATCAAAGGATAAGCTTAAATCGCTGAAAAAGGTAGGTATCACTCTTAGAAATCAGTTGGATATTATGATTTTAGGTGATATAGATAGTGATATTGCGAGTTTTGAAGTAGATAGAGCTGATACTTCTCAAAAATTGAAAAACAATAAGTCCCTATTTGATCATGTGAAGGATCAAATGAGTAATTATAAAATTGATAGTGCTAAACGTGATGAAAAGATAACCTCCATAGAAGGCAAAATTACCGAGTATAATGATTTAACTACTCAGTATGATATAGATAAAATTAAGACTTATAAATTAATAGAAGTTTATGGAGCCAGTGATGTTTTATCTTTAAGTAATGGTCTAGATATTAAATATAAAGAGCTCCTTAAAATAATACTCGGGCAAGAGGAAAAATTACAACAGTCTTTAGATTATTATACTCAATTAGATCAAGATAAACCTATGCCTACAACTAGAGAAATATTAAAAGTTAAAGAATATATTAATAAGAACTACAATGAGGACGGTATCTTAGGCATAGAATTTCTCCAAGGTCGCTCTGCACTAGAAAAAGAAAACCTTTTAAGTAAAATACCTTTTCTACCTTACTGCGTTATTGTAACTTACAATTTTAATAAGCTTCTTAAAGATGAAAAATTTAAGGACTGCGATTTTGGAAATTATGCTATTCCAATTATTAATTTAGAGGCTATTAAAGATAAACTTAATTTCAATGTTAATGGTTTGACCTTTGCTATAAAAGATAAATCAAACTTTATAAATTCAGAGAAAATCAAAGAAGAAAAAGATAAAATTGAAAGTCAGATAGTAGATATAAGAAATAACCTAGAGCTTCTAAAAAGAAATGAAGAAACACTAAAAATAGACAGTACATATATTAAAGAATTTCAGTTTTCTTATGATAACAAAATAGAAGTAATTAGAGATAATTGTGGTAAATTAAAATCAGATAAAAATTCATTGGAAAATGAAAGAATTGCATGCATTAAAGCATTAGATGGTCTTGACCTCAAGATAAAAAACATAAACTTAGAAAATACAAGTTTACAAAATAAGTTAGCTACTTTAGATGAAAATTTAAAGACCGTTAAAGAATTGAAGGCTAATTTGGATAACTTAAATCTTGAAGAAAAGGCACTTCATGATTTTATAGAAAACTTAAAATTAATAAATCTAAAACATATTGAAATTGAAAACCTAATGATTTTGGAGAAAACTCAACAGGCTAGTGAGCTTGAGATAAAACGATCCTTAGAAATGAAAAGAGATTTAATAAAAGCTGACTGGAATGATATGTATAAAACATATTATAATGAGGACCAATATGAAGAATTGTGCATAAGTGATGATGAACTAGAAGCAAAATTTCGCGGGCTCAAAGATGCATTAGAAGAAAAAAGTTCGGATATAAAAGACAAAGAGAAACTATTAAATAATTACCAAAGCAATATGGATAAGAATGAAAAAGAAGCTGGTAATAGAGGATATTCTATAGATAAGCTTTATGAGCTTAAAAATAGAAATGAGATTTCACTAACTGCAGAAGAAGAATTGTGGAAATTAAGAGAAGAATTAAAAAAGCTTAAAAATCAGGTTGAAGATCTTCGAAAAGATGTGGATAGATGTAGACTGGGTAAAAATGGTATAGAGGCAAAGATTGAACTATTAGAAGAGGATTTCTCAAATGATTTTGGAAAATATGTAGCTATTGAAATTGAAGTGTTTAAACTTAAACAATTTCAAGAGGACAATATTAAAAAGAGAGAAGTGCTTGCTTTGAAAAAAAATGAACTTTTAAAGTTACAAAGTAGCAGCGATAAAGCAATTGAAAAATTAAAGGCTATGATAGCTAATATAGAGGTAATCTTAAGGTCTAGTAATATTTCTAAGGATAAGGCATTGGGCATCTTAGGGCACATAGAAAATATTAAAACTTATTATGGAATTTTAGAAAAAGACTATGACAAAGTTTGTAAAAAGGCAAAAGATAGTAAAGCAAGTTTTGAAAGTAATAAAGAAAAAAATATAAAAATTCTTAATGATATAGGGGCTTTTGAGCTAGCAGAAGAATTTTCACGGAGCATCAATGTTCCAAATATGATTAGTGAATGCAGAATACTAATAGAAAACCTAGAGAATATTAAGGAACTTATATCCCTTCAAAAAGGAAAAATAGAAAATGATATTAAGGACATGGAACAAATTAAAGAAAACTTTCAGAATCAATGCCTCCAACGTTGTAGAGATGTAAAAACAGAGCTTGACAGGCTTCCTCGTTTATCAAGATTAAACTTGAATAATGAGATAATACAAATGGTTAGTTTACAACTACCTTATGTCAGAGAGGATGAGCAAAAGTTCCACATGTCACAATATATTGAAGAAACAATAAAAAATGTAGATAATATGGATGATACTATAGAAAAAATTAAATATATTAAAAATCAACTAGCCCTTAAAAGACTTTTTTCTGTCATCGTAACAGACATGAATAAAATAGTTTTAAAGCTATATAAAAGAGAGCAGATAGCGCAGCAAAGCAAAACCTTAGAATATGAGGAAGCTGTTGGTAGTACAGGTCAGTCACAAGGAATATATATTCAATTTTTAATATCCATCATCAATTACATTAAAAATATAAATTCCTTCAATGCTGATAATAATAAATTAAGAAAAACAATATTTGTAGATAACCCTTTTGGAGCAGCTAAAGACATATACATTTGGGAGCCTATATTTGAGTTTTTAAAAACCAATAATGTTCAGCTAATTGTGCCGACTCGTGGTGCAACACCCGCTATCTCTGGAAGGTTTGATGTGAACTATATACTAGGCCAAAAACTTATGGGAAATAAGCAACAGACAGTAGTAATGGAAGTAAGAAGTCAGGTTTCAGTGGAGCAAGTTGAATTTAGAAAAATAGCACATGAGCAGCTGGGATTAAATTTATCCTAACTCAAAGGACTGTTTTTAGGGTATAATAAATTAGTAAAAGAATAAACCATACTTTGAAAATATTCATTGGGAATATTAATTTATAAGTTAGAAGTAAAAAGTCTAATAAAAATGTAAAAAATGTAATGCATATAAAAAATAAAGAAGAGGGTGGTAAAACATATGAAAAATGAAATGAGCAAAAACATGGAAATAATGAAAAAAGTCATCGACCAGAAAAAAGAAAAATCTTCAAAGCAGAAAAATACTAAGAGACCAGCAATTTACGGAACACAAAGCGCAGGAGCAGGTAACATTAAATAGTCTTTAATGTTAGTAGAAAAGTTAGGATGTTGCAAAATGATTTTTGAAAATCATTTTGCAACGTCCTATTTTTTTTAGAAACTCACGTTATAATAGTAAATTTGACAAACATCACTGTGAATTACATTATTCATTCAAAGAGGTTTCTTTTGCAAAAGGAACCTCTTTTGCTATGCTAAACAAAAATCCTATTAGAGCTTATACTCCGCACAATATATTATAAAATCCCTATATTTAATTTTAGGGTATTTTCTACTTGTATTTTCAACAATACTACAAACTTTTAACAAATTATTTAACTTAAATATCTATAATTATTTTTTATTCTAGAAAATGAATTATTA